>NZ_JBXARJ010000008.1:0-334696 GCF_058808115.1 Shinella sp. GW821-FHT11G07 | reverse complement strand
CCGCTACCGCCGCAAACACCGAAACCAAAAACCGCTGGAGCGAACTCAAAACTGGATAAAACTTGGGGGCAAGGTCATGGTCAGCCTCCGATAAATACGGAAATGACCATCACTCTCTCCAAATTCTATAACTCAGTGCGTCCATCCCTATTCGACGGCAAGCTTACAGCCGATCAAGTCAAAGGGATGGACGCACTTATTTTGGCTGGCGTGGACCTTGATCTTCGCTGGCTGGCTTACGCGCTTGCCACGGCACATCACGAGACAGGGCGCAAATTCGTTCCCGTTGTCGAGAACCTGAACTACAGCGCATCGGGCCTTCTCAACACCTTCCCCAAATATTTCAGTAAGGCTGATGCAGCGAAGTACGCGCGCAACCCCGTAGCGATTGCCAACCGGGCCTATGCCAACCGCCTTGGAAACGGTGATGAGGCTTCAGGCGATGGTTTCCGCTGGAGGGGCAGGGGCCTTGTTCAGATCACCGGGCGGACCAACTACCGCCGCTTCGCACTGATTTCCGATCCTGATGCCGCCTTAGAACTGGACCGCTCTGTTTCGATCCTGCTCGACGGCATGACCAAAGGCAAATTCACCGGTCTGAAGTTCGCTGACTATTTCAACGAACGCACGACGGACTGGCGCAATGCGCGGCGCATCATCAACGGAATGGACCGTGCCGACGATATCGCCGGATACGCAAGAAAATTTCACGCGGCTCTTGAGGCAGCTTGTTCCTAACGCTTTCCGTCCGAAGGCGGCATTAACGTATAGATGAGAAGCGCAATTGTGCCGATTGGCGGTAACAAAATGAGAAGTTGATACCAACCGCTTCGGTTCGTGTCGTGCAAGCGCCGAGCGCCGACCGCGATGCTTGGCAAGAAAATAACAATGGATGTGATCAAGTTGAGTGTGCCGGACGGGTCAACCAAGTTGAAAGCGATAGCAGCGACCACCGAAGCTAGTGTCACCCACCAATAGGCTGACCGGCTTGCGCGCCCTTTGAAGTTTGCGAAATTTTTGAAGAAGCTCACCACAGACTCAACAAAATTGAGAGCCGGAGGTACGTCGCCGTATCGATTAGCGCCTGTCGGTTTGCTCGACACTACAAAATAGACGGGAAGGAAGAGGATGATTGCGAGGATCACCCAATGAACGACTGAAAAACTGCCCAAGACATAGCCCCCAATGCTGGTTGCATAGGTGCACGCTTCCGCGAGTGAAATCAATAGGTTCTATCTCAGGTTATGACTGCCAAACAGAAAAGCCGCTATCACACTGAAGCGATAGCGGCTTTCTTGCGTTGTAAAAAGGAGATTAAAACAACGCTTCTATTTAGTGTGCATCAAGCCGCCAATGCTTCATTCCACATCGTGTCGACCGTTTCCGCTGACAATTCGAGCGCTGAAGCAATAGTCAAAAGCGTCGGATTCAGCCGCTCAAACGTCGTTGAATCTTCCCACTCGATTTGCGCTTCGTCCTTCACTTGACCAGCCGGAAGTGCGGCAATCGTGCTGGTAATTGTATCTAGAGAGAAGCCGTTTCGTACCAATGTCAAACGCAATTGACGACGCGTAATCGGCTGCAATCCAGCGCGGATTTGTTCAGCGGTTGGCGCGATATACGGAAGAACTTCGTACTCGCCTTCGTTGTCGATCAGCCATTGGCGAATGGTCGGTGCGAGACCGAATTCATCGCCGGGTGCGCTGATATAAAAGCAACGATAGCGTTCGCCGTTCATGTCGGTTAGTTCGACATCTAAGCGATACACATCGGCGTCTTTCGTCGCCTGAACGGCGAATACGTCATGCAAAATTGCCGTTGGATTAGAATTTTCAATCGTCATTGTTATGCGGTCCTCTGGAGAAGCATTTCGTTGGCAACGCGTCCACGAGCACGCCAAGTTCCGGTAAGCGAAGCCCCGGCGCTGCCGTTGCCTGCGTCGACGTAACGGCTAGTCGTGCTGCTATGAATAGTCGGCACAATCGAGGCGTTACGGTCGGCGACGGCATCGGCATAGCAAATGATCGTGTGACCAAGACCGAACGCGGTGTTGTCGCGCGTGCTTCCTGTGTAGACTTCAGCCGCCGTGAAGCCGAGTGCGTGCGTGTGGGTCGTACCGGTTACACTATTGGTCGTGCTGTTCGTGATGCTTGACGGCGTACCGAGCGAGATGTTTCGATCAGCCGACAGATCGCCACCACCAAGCAGACCAAGGTTCGCATTGATCGAACGCGAAGTCGGCGGTGCACCAACATCGGCGGCGGACAGACTGATTGCGTGCGTGTGCGAAGTCGTCGTTACCGCATTGGTCGTGCTGTTCGTGAGCGTACCCGGTGTGCCAAGCGTAACCGTACGGTCGGCAGTCAAAGCACCACCACCAGACAAACCGTTACCGGCGATAATCTGGCGGGCGCGATCAGCAGGGGTAAAGCCGAGTGCGTTCGTAATGTCTGCGATTACCAGTTGCAGTTCGTGCGTGTGCGAAGTGGTCGTTACCGCATTGGTTGAACTGCCAGAAATCGAGCCGGGTGTGCCGAGCGTAATTACGCGGTCAGCGCCCAAGTTGCCCGCCACCAGTCAGACCGTTCCCGGCGGTGACGAGACGAATGGGCGTTACTGGCGTGTAGCCGATGATTGTGTTGATGCGCGATGTAGTTGCGTATGCATCAGTCCAGATGCGCGAACCATTCGCATAACCGACTTTCGTGTCGAGTTCGAAACGGAAGACTTCGGCGTAGTTTACATCGTCGTTGGACGTATCGAGATAGAGGTTGTTTGTATCGACGCGGATACGACCGTTATACGAGCTTGTCGTGCTATCGGAAAGCGTGATTGCTGGTGCAAATCCGGTGACAGTGAGACCACCAACGCCGAAATTCGAGATGCCAGTGTAAGAACCAGCCAAACGACCATTCGGCAGTGTGCCGGTAGAGTTGGTCAGATCGCGGTAATAAGCGCCGTGTTGACCATCCAGCAAGTCAGCATCAAGCGTCGAACCGGAACCATCATTGCCAGCGGTCCAAATTACATCGCTGTTGAATGACATATTGCCGGAACCATTAAGTGGGACCGACAAAACGAGACCGTCAATCAAACCGTTGTTCGCTGAACGATAGATCGCAAATGCATCAGAATTGACGCCAACCATGGCACCCAAGGTTCCGCTAGTGTCTCGGAATTGGATGTTTGGTGCGGTACCGGAAATCTTGAAGCCGGTCGTCTGTGGCGTTCCTGAAGACCACGTCACACCAGTAATGTCGATGTCGGTCGTTGACAGCGTGAAACCGCTATAAGCGCCATTCAGGCGTGCATTCGGGACCGTTCCTGCATTGAGATTGGATGCACTACGATAGAATGCGCTGTCCTGCCCATCCAGCAAATCGGCATCCAAGCCAGAGCCCGCACCATCGTTCGCGGCGGTCCAAACAGGACTACCCGCAACGGTGAGCGCGTTGGCGTTCCACACATGGCTGTTTTCGCCGGTCATGTAGATGATGCCGTTGTTCGCGAAACCGAGATATCCGGCACGAACGCCGTCGCCGTTACGGAATTCGAGCAAACCAGACCGGTCAACGGTGCCAGCGCGAAGCGACGAATAGCCGTTGTTCGCGGCGGTCGTACGGACAAGCACGGAATCCGTGACTGTCGTCGGCGCTGTAAATGTCGTGATGTTGGCGGCATTGGCAGCAAGCGTCGAAAATGTCGCGCTATTGGCGGTCAGCGCGCCTGAAATGTTGGCGGAGTTCGCGGAAATTGAGCCGTTGACGGACAGGTTGCCGGTGAATTTCGGGTCCTGCACATCGGCGGAAAGCAGAGTGAAGCTCGTGCCGTCGTATACCAGTTCAACGACCTTGTTCGCGCGGATTTGACCAGCGGTCAGCGCCGTACCGTGCGTGCTGAGAATGGACTTAGCGCCAAGCGAGTTGACGTTCAGTGTGCATGCTCCCGTGTTGTTGATGTGGGACCAAAAGCGAAGGACCATGCCTTTATAATAGGCGGTCGGTGCCTGAACGAAGGTCAGGACATAGGCTGCACCCGTGCCGGTCGAAGTGAAAATCGGGTTCGTGCGGACGAATTCACGCTTTGCAGCGCCGCGAATAGCACGAATGATCGGCGCAATCGAACTCGGGGAATATCCTCCTTGAACACCATTAGGCTGTGGCGACGTGTTGTTCGCGTCATTCTCCGACCAGTCTGCATTTACGTAATCTGTCATGGAAGCTTAGCGCCCCTCTTGTTTGTGCCTTTCGGTATTTATTGATTTTCGTCGTAGCCAAGGTCGATCAGGAATTCATCGATTGCTACAGCAAGAGCCTGATTGCCGCTGCGATTGCGAAGCGTTACCAAGTTCTTCATGTGCTGCTTGATGCCGCCCTTACGCATTTCCGCCTGACCGATATTCGCCAGCCAGTTCACGGTTGCCGGATCGGTCAACAGCTTCACGCGAGATGCGCGCGCCATGCCCCGGGAAGCGGCTTGTGCACCACCCTTCGCAGCGCCCACAAGCAAGCCAGTTGCCGCCGATCCGCCAGAAGCCATGATGCCAGCCGTTCCAAGAGCCGTGCCGAGCACGTTTTCGCGGGACAGCGGGTCCAATGATTTCAATGACGACTGATGCGCGGCGGTGTTCGAATGGTTCGCGTTCTTGCGGTACTTGGTGAAGTTTTCTGCAATGCCGCTAAGCCGATCTAGGTCCGCGCGGTACTGAGCGTTCGCGGTGCCCTTGAACATCGCGTCCTTGGCTTCCTTGGAAGTCTTGTTCCAGTTGCGCATGAACGTGCCCGGGTCGAAATCGTCGGCGCTGTTCCTGCCGAGCCGATCCACATAGCCGCCAACAACGGCGTTCCACGCATCCTTGCCGCCTTCTGACTTCTCAACCAGCCGACGCGTCGAAGCGATCCGGTTGCCGCCGTTCTTCGCGTTTGCCGTCGCCCAATTAAAGATTTTGTCGGTATCGTCGGCGGATACAATTTTGTCTGCAACCGAGCCTTTACCAAAGCCGGTTTCGTTATCAACAAGACGGCGATAGTGGTTGTTTGCCTTTCGGAAGGCTTGCTGCGCATCGGGACCGCTTGCCAGCGCCGTATTCTGCATGTCGTCGGAAAGCGAGCGGTACAGCCCGTCGAGATGACCTTTCATCACCTTGTCGGTTTCGTCGGCGGCAAGCTTGCCGATGGTCGTGCGAGCTTCCTTGATCTTGTCGAAGCTCACGCCGTTCTGCGCATCGGCAACGATGGCTTTCGCCTGTTCAATTATGCGATCTGTCTGCGATCCGCGTGTCAGCTTATCGAATTCACCGAAACCAGCGCGTTCGCCTTCCAACTTCTGAAGGAAACCAGCCGTGCTATCGACAACGGCAGGCGATGTGATCTTTTCACCGGCTTGGCGATACAGGTCATTCGAGCGAGCGAAACCAGCTTCCTTTGCAAGTTCTGCCTGTCGGCGAAGTGCTTCACCAGCTTCAGCGATTGATTGCGGCTGATCTGTAAGACCGCCGATGATGCGAGAGAATTCGTTATCCTGCGCTTGAAAGGCCTGCTGAATGCGGTCTTCGATGACGTGACCGCTACGGGTCGGGATAAGCGCATGTTCAAGCTTTGCTGCACGATCTGAACCGGTCGCCATGCCAACGGTTGGTTCGACGCCAATCGCGCGGTAGTCGGCAGCACGAGCCGCGATTTCCGGTGTTTCGTCCATTTCGCCGATGATCCGGCGGTTCCACGCGTTCTTACCGGCTTTGAGACCGTGACCGATTAGACGACCAGCGCCTTCGCCAGCCGCGCCCATGGCGATGTTCGTGCCTGTGTCGCGGAGATATTCGCCGGTTGTGCGGGTGTCTTCGTTGCCGAACCACCAGTTCAAGCCGCGTTGCGTGAGGTCACGCGCACCAGCCGCACCAACACCAGCACCGGCAACCGCGCCACCGACGCCGCCCGTAGCCGTACCAACGACCGGGACCGCCGAACCGGCAATCGCACCACCAACGCCACCAACGGCAGCGCCGCCGATACCGCCAACGGTTTCAGCCGCTTCAGGGACAATACTGGCGAAATCCGAAAGGGACGGAACCCAGCCCTCTTGGTTGTACTTGTTTGTACGCCCGGTCTCGGGATTGGTGTAAATGAAGTTCTGGTCGCCATTCGGCACGGCATCGGGGAAGAAACGGCGCAATGCGGTCAGGCGGTCTTCGTCTTTGTCGAGCGCGCCAACTGCCATGCGGACCATAGCGGGCGCTTCGGCAGAATCGTCAATGTTCGTGGCGTCTGGACCTGTAACCGTGCCGAAGATATCGCTGCCTTCGATGGCGCGTTTCTTCCAATCCGGTAGAACGGTTGAACCTGCAATGGCTCGTTGTTTCCAATCTGACATTAAAGCAGAAAACCCCCAATCCCGCCGAGTCCGCCCCGGCGTTTGCGTTTATTGAGCCCCGGCACTTCGGTGCCCATGAGCGAAATCTCAATCGGCGATGCGACACGACTACGCGCGGCATTCGCCTGTATTTGGCTATTTAGCTGATTGTCCTGCGCTGCCATGGCTTGTGCGAAACCGCCAAGGCCTGAGAAGGCGTCCATAACCTTGTCTGTACCGACGCCGCCAATGGTCGAAGGAACCTGTGCGTTCTTGCCCGTTATGCGATTGAACGCCTGAACAAGCGGACCATTCAAGGACTTCGGCTTTTCGGCAACGGGCGTGGTGTCGGCGCTGGCTTTTGCTGCCATCACTTCGGCAATCGGATCATACGTCTTGTTCTTCACGGACTCCGCAATGACCGTCGAGGAAACGACCGGATCGGCGGAACCCTTGGAACCGTTGTAGGCATCGCGCAACCAGCCGGGAGCGTTGTCGCCCTTGCCGCCAGCACCCCATACCCCGGGCTTTCCCATGCCGACATGCATCGTGCCTTCGCCCATGTAACCGGGACCAGCGCCGAAGCCGGTGATACCAGCCTCTTTGCCCTTGCGGACGATGTCTTCGAATATCGGGCGGTCTTCAGGATTTGCCCAATTGAGGCGTCGGTCTCCTTGGTAGAACCGCATATCGCCAGCGCCACCGTGGTCGTGGCGGACAGAGCCGGTACGCTGAGAACCTTCGCCAATGCCGTCTTGTCCACCCGAAAACACTTCGGCGGTGATGCCCATTTGTTCAAGGTAGGCGAGCCGCTTCAGAAGATCGTCCGAAAGCGGCTTATTCCTCGTAGCCCCGGAATTGGCGTAACGGATGTAGTTCGCCATTAGCGCTTCACCCGCTTCGTTCCCGGCGGATCGTCATCGAAGCTGAACGTGGTGCCAGACGGCAGGGCTTCGAACTGTTCCTGTGTGGAGACAACGACGCCAGCCGGAACGGCGGACGAACCGGTATCGCCAGTGGATGAGGTAAATTCCTTGAACCCCGCGTACGGGTTCGGCAGTGCGCGGATTTCGGCTTCGGCTTCTTGCCATGTGATTTCGTTACGCTGCGCTTTCGATGCGATTTCAGCGGCGGCAATCTTGTTCTCGGAAATGCCCTTCATCGTCTGTGCGATGATGGCGTTACCCTGCGGGTTTCGGCTAAGGGACGGGATAGACGCGAGGTATTGCTTCGCGTCGAAGTCGGACGTGGCACCAGCACCGGCAGGACGCAAGTTTGGCGCGATACGCGATGTGATCGAGTCGAACGCCTGCGCTTCCGAAAGACCGTCGATATCGATGCCGAGCGCTTCCGCATACGGACCAGCGGACAGCTTGAATTCGGCAACCTTGCCGGTTCCGATCTTGCTGCCAAGGTCCATCAACATTTCCATATCCGACACCATCTGCGGTGCGGCACTGCCAGCTTCCACAATGGTAGCGAGACGTTTCGCGGCTTCTTCGTCGGACTTCTCAGCGAACTTGTTTGAGTTCTGACCAACCGTGACCGTCGTCGCACCGGCTTTCTTGCTCGCGCGCATCCACGTTGTGAAGTCTTCGGGTGCTTCACCCGTTGCGGTTGCTTGTTCGACATACAGGTTGTATTCGCGGATGTCGTCCGTCTGGCGGAAGGCTTCTTCACCAGATACGCGACCGCCAGCCTTGAAGCGTTCGGTTGCGCCAAGACCCTCGTTATAGCCGGGTGCGGCTTCGAAACCATCAGCGCCAACCGTGAGACCGGCTTTCGCGCCTGTCTGCTGAAGCTGCTGGATCATACCGAGCGTATCGCGGGCACCGGCATCGTCGCCAACGGAAACCTGATATTGGAGGTACTGCTTCAACTGGTCGATGGAATAGCCCATGTCGCCGTTGTCGCCACCGGCAAACAGGCCTTCGCGAAGCTTCGCAGCTTGTTCGGCTTGCTGAAGTTTCTGTTCCGATTCCTGTGCGGCGGCGCGCTGTTTGGCGAATGTGGCGTCGGCAACAAGGCTTTCGTCATATCCGGCAACACCAGTGCCAACGCCCGCACCGAGCGCGGAAAGGAAGTTGGTAGGCTTCATCGAAGGACCACCAGCCATCATCATGCCAGCGCCGCCTTGCATAAGAGCACGAGCGAGGGCGCGTTTCTTGTCCTCATCTTCGGGCAAAAACTGCGAAAGGAAGTTCTGGCGGTCAGGCGAAACGACCTGTTTTAGATCGTTTCCGCCGCTCTTTTTGAAGAAATCGAATACGCCCATTATGCTGCCCTCGCTACGAACGAAGCAACGTCAATGTGCTTCCTTCCGTCAATCTCAACGACCGCTTCCGGGTGCTCTTCTTCAAGCTCTTCCGCAATCGGACCAATCCAGATTTTCTGTTCTGGATCGTCTATGTATGAGAACGAATAGATTGGCAGTTCCAAGCCATTCGTGAGCGGCATGTGACCAACAATCGAGTGCATAATTTTCGCAGCACGCGTACACAAAGCGAACAGACCAGCAAGCGATGACAAACCACCAAGAACCTGTGCACCAGTGTTCGAGTAGACTGGCGTAGTTTGGTTCTGATATCCACCGCCTTGCAGCATGTTAAGGAAGTTCTGCACGTTCTGAATAGGCTGCTGTTCTTTCCTATCCCATTTGTTGATGTCAGCCTGAAGTTCAAGCGTCGAACGGTCGTCCCTCTGCTGACCCACGCCCGCCAATTGCTGATACGGAAGGAACTGGTTGTTGTACGCATCAGCCGACTGACCAGCCGCCTGAAGACGCTGGTTGTTCAGGTTCGATTGATAGCTATTCTGTGCATTAGCCGCGTTCATGCGCTGGTCATTCGACGCAAGCATGTTCTGGATATTCGACTGATAGTTGTTGTTCATCATATTCAGACCTTGCATCTGATATGCACGGTCCTGATTGAACTGATCGTTCATCGAATTTGCCGCATTCAAGCGCTGAGTCTGCTGAGAATCGTTCAGGTTCCCATAGAGTTGTGCGCCCTGCATACGCGTATTTTGCTGCTGATTAAGCAAGTCGCCGTATGCGGTCGTGGCATTCAAACGCTGTTGATTCTGATCGCTCGAAAGCTGTCCATACTGCTGATTTCCGGCAAGGCGCTGGCTCTGCTGACTGTCATTGACGTTCGCCCAATTCTGGTTGCCCGCAAGGCGCTGAGCTTGCTGTTGGCTGTACGCATCAGTGAGCGCATTCGCCGAATTCAAACGCTGCTGGTTCTGATCGCTGGCAAGTTGTCCGTACTGCTGGTTAGCGTTCAAACGAGCGTTCTGTTGGCTATCGTTGAGCGCACCGAGCGAGTTGGCGGCATTCAACTGTTGCTGCTGTTGCTGACCGTACATATCGCCGTACATTTGGGTTCCAGCGTTGCGCATCTGCTGTTGCGAATTCTGAAGATCGCCGTACATTTGCGTGCCCTGCATGCGGTTCTGCTGTTGCGCATTGCTCGTCTGCGAAAGGGCTTGATTCGCCTGCATCTGGTTTTGCTGATCCGCGTTGTAGAGGCTACCGTATTGGTTAGCCGCCGACATCTGGCGATCTTTGTCAGTGTTGAACTGATTGCCGTACATTTGCGTCGCGACATCAGCCATGGCGGTGCTGGCAGCGGTTTCGGCGTTGTTGCGCTGAGTAGCGAATGCACCGCTGCCGAGCCTGCCCATAGCGGCTGCTTGGCTATCAATGCCCGGGTTCGTGACGTTCTTCAGCTTGTCGGCGATCTTATCTTGCTGGCTGGAAACCATCTGATCGAGATACGGATTGTTGCCGATTTCCGCACCGGAAGCCGTCTTCTTCAGCATATCCATCGCAGGGTTGTTGCCATTGGCGAGATTGTTCGCCTGTGTGTTCTGAAGACCGGATGCAGCATTGGTGTACTGGTTGTAACCAGCTGCCTGACCAACTGCGCTGTTCTGGAAATTGCCAGCCTGTGCAGCCTGTGCGAGGGCAGGATTCTGCGCACCAAGCATCTGCTGGATATTACCGATGGCGGAATTCTGATAGCCGGTCATGCCCTGCGTATTGTGGAGCGCCGGGTTGGAGAAGTCTTGCAGGTTGTTCAGCCGGTCGATGCCGCCGTTCGTGAAATTCGAAAGCTGTTGTGCTTGTTCGGCAGCGCCATTGGTGTAATTCGCTGATATACCGGCGTTCTCGATAGCAGGGTTGTTAAAGTTCTGGAGGTTCTTCAGATCGTTAGCAGCGCCATTCTGAAAATTGCCGAAATTCGCCGCTTGCTCAGTCGCCTTGTTGGTGTAGTTCTGATCGAATTTCCCGGGCGAATTAGCAGTCTTGCCGTTCGCGATATTGCTAACGAGCTTGTCTGTCGGGTTCTTGCCGAGTTCAACGCCCTTTTGCAGATCAGTCAGCGTCTTGTTCGACGGCGACTGCATCGTCTGGTTCATGATCGAATTGACGGTCTTGTTCGCGTTCGTGAGCGCCGATTGATCGCCGTTACGAGCAAGGTTTTCGATACCCTTTAGCGCGTCGGTCGTTGCCTTCGACTGGTCAGCAATGTTCTTGCCTTCCCAAGGCTTCGGGGAGCCATTTTTAAAAAGCTGGTCGGCAAGTTTGTATTGCTCAAGGATGTACGGTTTCGCGCCGTCCCAAGGTTCAGTTTTGGTAGTCGTTTCTTTTGGTGCTGAAGGCATTGGTTATAGCTCCTTGAAGAGTTCTTCTTGTCCTTTCTGGAACCCATTTCGCTGCAAGACAGCGTTGAATTCCTTTCGTGGTTGTCCTACGATTTTCGTGTATCCCAACGCCTTTAGGTAATATCCAACGACCACATGGGCCTTCATGATTTCGCGTAGGGACTTGTTCCTTTCGCCGCCAATAAGCAGCACATTTGCAATCTTTTCGCCGTCAACAACGCATAGCTGAAGCACGGATGCGGCGCGTTCTGTCGTGATAAATGTCCACTCATCAGAACGAAGCTTTTCGAGCAGCGTTTCTTCGGTGATCTTCGTTGGATCATGCGCGATAGCGGCAAGCAGCCAATCCCGAACACGCTGATATTCGTCCTCTGTGAAACCAACCCTCATACGCCGAACACCGCGAAATCGAACGGTCGTGCGGTCGTTGCGGATGTGTGACCGACAACGAAGCTGCCGTTACCGATAGACGACACAAATGCAGATGCAGACGCCGCATTTGCATTGCGCGCCTGAATGAAAATCTTGCTCTGCGATGTGACCTTTGGATCGGTGACAGTCGTCGTGGTTGCCGTGTTGGCAAGCGAAAACGAGCCGGTGTTCTCGCTGATCGCGGCGACGACTGAGTTCAAAACTGTGGTGACTTGCCGGGAGTCGGCATGGTTATAGACTCGTTCCACTTTCCTTTCCGTGTTTCGGGTATTTAGCTATCGCCGCCCCGCTGCCTTCGCATCTACCTGCAAAGCGTACGCACGCTTCCATTCGCCATCGATAGTGACCTTGAACCTTTGATACCGGCTCTTCTCACGGAAGTAGCAAAAACCAGTTTCGGCGTTGGCTTCCTTCTGGTCGGACCAGTCGAGGTCTTTGTTCTGTAGCGACTTGGTGCCGACTGATACGCGTGCCGTGCCTTCACCTTCGAACAGCGGACGCGCGGCGCTGACAATGGCGATATCCGCGCCGTTCTGGCTGACCTGTCGCGAAAGCTGATATTCGGGCGTCTCGATTTCGAGCGGCATCGTCGGACCACCGAAGCTGTAGACAGCGCCGGTAGAATTCATTGCCCAAAGCATCGCCTTACCGCCTGCCCAAATCGGATCGTCAAAGGAGCTTGGGACGGCGTTGATGGTGACAAACTCGTCAAGCTGATCCAGCGTGAACGGCAGGCTCATGCTGTTGAAGATGAAGTGCGTGGTAGCAGTCGCTGTCGTCCACTCGCCTGTGTTGTAGTTGAAGATCAGCATCATGTCCGGAACGCCCGGGGTCGCGTCCTCGCTGCAATACTGCCAATAGACGAGCGTTTCGCGCGGATCGGCGGCAACGGTCATATAGTTGGCTTGGGTCAGGTCAGCGGTATCGAGGAACCACTTATCGATTTTGCCAGCGCCGATTGGGGTAAGCTGACCCTGGGAAAGCTGGTAGAACCCGTCATCTGAGATGAAGAAGTGTTTGCCTTCGACCGTGATGACGGACTCGGGGACCGAACAGCCTTTGCCAACGACGCGGTCGGTGAACTGGAAAATATATGGCGCACCAACGAACTGCATTTGGACGATGCCGCGTTGCAAAAGCAGGTAGCAGGAGTCATCGGCGACGATTCCAGTGATGGCACCGAAGCCGACGACATCCTGAAAATCCGCCATGGTCGAAGGGCTAAATGTCCAATCAGATGGGGCTTCAAGACCTGACCAGCGGACACGGTAGGGAACAGCGCCATCAAGCGCGTCATAGGTGTTGCCAAGGATGACGAAGCCCTTGTGCGTGTTTATGTGCCTGCCTTTCACCAATGTGGTGAGATTGGCGAACTGCACGTCGGCGTTCATGTCGATGAATTGCGGCTCATCAAGATAGTTCGTTGCGATCTGTAGCGAGCCGTATTCGCAGAATTTCCAGCGTTCATCGCCTGTGGTGTTGTAGCCAGCCGTTCGACCGATGGATGTCCATTTGCGGTCAACGGCGGACAGCTTGTAGAGCTTCCCGGCATCGCCTGAGTACACACGCGCATTGCCAAGCCGGTCTTGCCCTACGGCTGAACCGAGCGGCATCGATGTCATAGACGTGTTGGAATAGAGCGTGGCGCTCTTCAGCGGGAAGAACGTGACGTTACCCTGACCACCGCCGCGACCGGGCGTGCAGTTATGGGCGCGCACAAGGCCCGGGCTGTTGAGCGCCGGGACATCGGGCATGAAGCTGCTGAAACCGACATCGATCAAAGCCATGTCCCGGTATCCATAATGATAGTGCCGGTCTGGCGTCCGCGCCGGTCGTCTTCAGCAGCCACGCCAAGGGCTTCCTGAAGGGCCTGGCTTTCGATCTGGACGCCTTCCGGGTCCTTCTCGAATTGGTAGAAGGCCTTCATCACGGCAGCGAGGTACACGCCGACGTGGCGGTCAAACAGCCAGTTCGTTTGCGTTTCGGTCAGATCGGAGAAGGCTGAATGGTAGACGATATCAACCGTGCTATCCGGTTCGCCAACAAAGACCAGATCGTCGGCGACACGAAAATAGCCGACTTGTCCTTCAAGCAGGGTGGCGCTCGTCGGTGATACGGGCTTGTATGTTCGGGTGCCGGTGATCGAACGAATTTCGATGAAGTCAGCGGGTAGGGTGGTTGTACCATCCGTTACCGTGAGCGTGACACTCTTCTCAGCCAGATAATGCTTCACGAGCGGGCGAAGATAGGCTTCAGCGCGACGGATAAAGGTGACGATTGGCGCGTCATCACGGATGGTCAGCGCGTTGATGTGGGCAATGAATTCGTCGTAGGTCAACGGTTAAAGCCTCCACGAATTAGTGCGAAGCTTCTGGAAATCAGCATCGTTCAGGCGGCGCTTTAGGGCTTCGGGATCGGATGTGATACCTTCGCGCTGCCAATCGTAGAAGAGGCCCACAGGAATGTGTGCGATTCGGACTGTGTCACCATGTGATCCGGTCGAATTGAATGAGTTTTGAGCTTGTGAATTTTCGTCCAAAATCGCTTGGATCACATCGGGCTTCCATTCGGTTGTGATGCGGAGTTGATCACCGTCGCGTGTCATCCAAACCCAATATTCGGGTGTTTCTTCCCAAAGGACAGTACCGTGTGTGACCAAGTCACCGGCAGTTAGATCGAGCATTAGCGTTCCCTGTGTTTTTGTCTATTTAGGGAACAGCGAAAATAGAAAGAGCGCCCCGAAGAGCGCTCCTAAGTTTGGTCCTGAAGTTGTTGGTTTTATCAGCCGTGAAAATAGAAAGAGCGCCCCGAAGAGCGCTCCTAAGTTTGGTCCTGAAGTTGTTGGTTTTATCAGCCGTTCAGGTCGGCAATCTTCGCAGAACCACTTTCATTCAACGACTCAAGCGTGACTTCAGTAACGATCTGAACCTTGTCGGAGTCGCCGACTTTACCAAGCTCATTCTTCGTGTAACCACGATAGACAGCCTGCTTCCACAAGTCGGGATCATAAGCAATTACCGTGGTCGTGGACATATGGCGATGAGCTTGGATATCGTAGACCCCGAAATCTCCGTTATAGACATCGACACCGGCGTAGATCGTCTTTTCCTTGGCAAGCTGCTGCTTTGTGCCGCCGCCATTGAACGTGGAAAGCTTTGCCTTAAGTGACGGCGGGGCGATGATCTTGGAAACTGATCCACCGGCACTGTATGCCGATTGGAGGCCTGTTTTCAGAAGTTCTTCTGTGAACGCGCGTCCAGTGCCAGCGGTAGGAGCGGCAACAAGACCAGTGCCAAAATTGTAGCCGGTTGAGGCGCCGTTCGCGCCATGAAGGCTGTTCGAAGAAATCCAAGATTCCATACCGGCAAGCTTGCGATTACCGGAGGCAACAGAAGCGTTTCCGCTCACGAACGCGGCTTCTACATCACGACGGAGTTCCTTGCCGGCTTTGGCGATCTGCCGAGCCATTTCGTCTTTAGCGCCAACAGTATCGGCAGCGCGAAGCGAACCAGAAACCATGACAGTTTTGGTGAAAATCTGAGCATGGTTTGCAAGG
Source organism: Shinella sp. GW821-FHT11G07 (assembly GCF_058808115.1). Taxonomy (NCBI): domain Bacteria; kingdom Pseudomonadati; phylum Pseudomonadota; class Alphaproteobacteria; order Hyphomicrobiales; family Rhizobiaceae; genus Shinella; species Shinella sp. GW821-FHT11G07. The sequence goes on along the minus strand of NZ_JBXARJ010000008.1, from coordinate 319,689 downwards.
CGTTCCGGCGTAGAAAGCGTAGCGTCGGCGGCATCAGCACCTTCAGCGGCAGCGTTATCCTTGTTGACAGCCGCCAGATCGTCGCGGAAAAATTCGTGTGTCTTCTGCGTTGCTTTTGTTTTGCCGATGGACGACGTAAAAGGAACGTCTTCCGGAGAAATCATGCTGATTACAGTGTCGAGCGACTCTTTAACGTGAGCAGCATTGGTTGAAGTAAGAACGGGCATTTATTTTACCTTCTAGTTAGAGCAAGCCCTTAATGAGCGCAGCGGCATCACTAATGTTGCGGGATTTGTTGAATTTGTCGTACTGAGCGCGATCAAAATCGGTGGTGTTACGCGAACCATTCTTCTGCGAAATGACCGGCTTCTTCTCAATCTTGGCGACTACTTCCGGCACGGCTTTGTGCTTTTCGCGCAGTTGCAGATAGTCGTAGACCAAAGAGATAATCCGGTGGTCGTTAAGGCCTTGCAGTTCTTCGCCGCTAAACTGGTACTCGCCCAAGAGAGAAGCCATGCTTTCAAGCGCGGCGTCGGACTTGGCTTTGTCCTTCAGTTCCGGATAGCGTTCCAACAGCTTTGCGCCTGACTCCTTTAGCGCGTATTCGTGCTGTTCGCGTTCGTATTCGGCTTGCTTGGCACGTACGTGCTGCTCTGCTTCAATGAGTTGGCGGACAGTTGCTTCGCGCCTCTGCCATGCATTTTGCTGGCGCAAATATTCGCCCGGGTCATTTTCGATTAGGAATTCCCAATCCGGCTCGTCCATCGTACGAAACTGAACAGCAAGCTCTTGCTTGATCGCTTCAATACTCTGTAGGGCCTGTACACGGACTTCGTTCACGTCGCGCTGGTTCTGCTGATACGTACGGCGTTCTTCGGCAAGTGCCTGAGTTTTCCGCGTGTAGTCAGCCTGTTTCATGAAGCCGCTTTTGAGGTCGGTTAGCGAAATCTGTTCGCCGTCGATATCGAAAAACGTGTCTTCAATCGGCTCGACAACGTCTTCGGTTGTCGGTACTTCAACATGCTCTTGAGGTTGCTCCACAGAGTCTTCAGGCACGTCCATTGATTGGCTAATCAGGTTAGCCGCTTCATTGATGTCGATGCTTGCAGTTCCCGTATCTTCGGGATTATTGCTTTCGTCCATTTATCGTCTTTAATTCCTTTTCTGAAATTCGTTGGTATTTAGCGTTCTTCGTCCTTTGCGGATTCGAATTTGGCTTGTTCAACGTATTTAGCGATGCGATCCGTTACGAGTTTGAAACCGTGTGCGAGCGAATGTACGTTGCTCAATTCTTCGCTGTTGCCAATTTTCGTGTTTTTGAATGCCGCAAAGACATCGGCTTCAATCCAGCCGATAACGGCTTTGAAGTCCTCGTTTTCCTGTAGACGCTTTGCGGCGTTAGCTTTGTCAAAGACGTTCATTGCGGCATCCCCATCGGGTTAGCTGGCGGCATAGGCGGCTGCGTAGGCGGTTGTTGTTCGGGCATAGGCGGCTGTTGTGGTGCCGGTGCTGGCGGTGCAGCCTGTGCGACCGGCAACGGCACGGGATTGCGCGGCAAGTCCTGTTCCAGCTTCATGCGCTCGATATCCACCTGTGCCGCGTATTTCGCGCGGATTTCGGCTTCCTTGAGTGCAAAGTCTTGCGCCATGCCATCGCGCTTCAGGTCCAATTCGGCTTGGAATTTCGCCATCTGGAATTGGCGGTCGGCATCGTCGGACTGCGCTTTAAGCTGTGCCTTGACCTTCTCGACTTCGATCAGACCGGCGTTCGGGTCTACTGGCGGCGGCGGTGGCGATGCAGGCGGCAATGTCGAAGGATCGACAAAGTATGCGCCCGTGTTCTTGAAGCCCTGCACTTCGGCAAGCTTCGACAAGGTTGCATAGATGTTTTGCGGCGCAACGATTGGCGAACCGGTGGACATAAGCTGTTGCTGCTGAGACAGGATGTTCATCAGCGATTGTGTGGACTGGTCGCGGGTGAGAACGCCAAACGCTACAGAGGTCGTGACGTCGAGTTCTGGCGTGAATTGGTCAAGCGCCGGTACGAAACCGTTGGTCAGGCGCGAAACAAGCTGTTGAGCCTCTTCAGGCTTCTGCAACAGAAGGTCCACGACGATACGGGTCAGATATGCGTATCCGCCTTCAGCAAAGAACCGGGACACCATCTCAACAAGCAACTGGCTGGCGTTGGAGCGCTGGTTGGTTGCAGCGGCGGTCGTGCGTTGAAGGTCGGCGGCGTCGAGTGACATCAGGTTAGCGCCGACACCAACCGAGTAGTCGAGCGACTGGCTAAGGCTCTGAATGATCGGCAAGGCCTGCTGACCGGCAAACGGCGGCGCATTGTAGCTGATACCGCCAGTCGGGTCGGTTGAGCGGACAACGCTTCCGGGCGCGACGTTCAAAAGGTCGTCAAGGTTCGTGCTGTCTGGATTGGCGATCTTCAGTGGATGAACAGCCATATGGAGCGAATCCAGCATGGCGCGCTGCATCTTGGTAATCAGCACATGGTCGTCCGAAATTTTATCTGGAATCCCGAGCGAAAACAACGTGTTAGCCAGAGGAAATGGAATCATCGGCGCGTAGGGAAAGTATGGGCTGGTCTCTTCGTAGTCGAGCAAGACCGGGCTATCCAGATCACCAGCAAGGATAAGCCGGTACGGGCGCGTCTTCTTGTCGAGCTTCAGGCGGGAGAAGATCGTGTAGACTTCTACGTCATCGCCTGAGATGCCTTGTTCGCTATCGATGTCGCGGGTGCGCTCAAGTGCGATGCCATCGGTCTTGTCTGATGCAAGCGGAATGGCTTTGACCTTCTTGGCGTCAAAACCCATTTCAATGAGGGCCTGCTTGCCGATCACCTTGCGATGTCCCTGGACTTTTGCAGCGATGCCGCCTGTCTCTGGATCAATCTTAGCGTCCTTCGAAACGACGAAATCTTCCGGTGCGACGGCAAGAACCGAGAATACGGGCGTCTTGCGGATGGTGCGGATTTTCAGGTCGCGAACCATGCCCATTGGACCGGGGTAGGGCTTGCCTGCCTGTTCGATGACGATCTGACCGGCTTGTTCTTGCTGATCGAAATCGACCAACTGTTCGTCGGGAATGCCTTTCACCGTTTGCGGAAGGGATTCCTGTGTGACGGTCTCGAATTCGACGGTAGCGATGCCAAGACCAGTCAACAGGCCTGATTGAAGCCATGGCTGAAGGTAGGAGAGGTGGCGGTTCTTCGTCTTGAGAATCCAGTTGACGGTTTGCGTTTGCTGTCGAGCAATGGCTTCGTCTTCAGGACCAAATGGCAGGAATTCGCAGACGTTTTCAGGTGCGTCGAAGATACGGATTAGCTGAGCAGTCATCCAATCGACGCGCTGTTGCACTTCCGGTGACACCCACTTAGAGCGCCCGCGAAGCTTGTCGTCACCCGGAAGGGCGGCGCGCTTGTAATATTTTAGGGCCTGTTCTTGCTTGTTTGCAATGTTTGAATTTGAGAAGTTGACGGCGTCTTTCAGTCGCGTTCCAACCATCTTCAGGATATCGTCTTCGGTCGTCATATACCTTTCTCGAAAGAGTGTTCTTTCGCGTATTTAGCGGCGGGGTTCATTCGAAGGATTGGAGGTTGTCGTACACAATTGGCTTCGACCAATTCCACTTCGATGCAAAGCGCGTTTTGGACACGGCAAACGAAATGGCGAGCGCGTCGGCATAGTCTGGAGAACGACCGCCAAGGCGCTTTTTAATCGCCTTTTTATCCTCCAGTTTGATCTTGCCGGAACCGTCTTCGTACGTCGGCGTGGCAAGCTCTTCGATCAATCGTTGATGGTTCGGGATGCTGACATTCTCAGAGTGAATCCATTCCCGCATTTCCCACCAAAGCTGATCCCTTATTCGGCTAAATCTATCGGGCGAACGTGTTGGCGTTCCGGCGAAGATGCAGGCGTGAACGGGAAGTCCCCAATCCTTGAGGATGGAATAGACACCATTACCGAGACCAGTCGCATCAATCGAGATAACGGCTGGTCGGTCCTTCTTCGGTGCCTTTTCGTAAAGTTCCCGAATTTTGTAGGCGAGGGGAGTCGGCTCCAAACCTTGCCACTCGTGAAAGCGAAGTAGCGTGTTGTCATGCCTGATCGCCATCACGGATTGGTCCTTGCCAGCACCAGCCGGGTCCAAGCCCCATACGTGAGGGACATTGTCCGCTGGTACGCATTCTTCATTGAGAACGGCGGCGTCGATGAATTCGCGGTTGATCAGCCCGTCAACGTCTGAAAGCGGGAATTCGCCTTCGACCATCACGCGATATTGGCGAGAGGTTGGACCGCCGTAGTTTTTCGCAAGCTGCTGAAATGTGACCGGGTCGAAATGCGGCGAGTCCGCCATCTTGCCGTGAACCTGTGTCCATTCAGCGGAAATGTCGGGATCGCAATGGGTACGCCAGAAGAAGCCGGATGCTTTCGACGGGTTCGATACTAAGCAGAGCTTGGCGTTCGGGTCGGTCAGGACGTTGAGCAGAACGCTTAGAACCTCGTCATCGACGCCGGATGCCTCATCCACCAGTACGAAGTTGTTCTTGGCGTGGATACCACGGGCGCTATCAGGCCTGTCGCCGCTCGCCAGACGCATATCGGCAAAGCAGGACGCCGGATTGACCTTGCGGCTAATTCGGGTCGCCTGAACGTCGTACGCGTCCTTGAACATCGGATGCATGCGACCGTGCAGGATTTGTAGTTCCTTCCAGATGCCGCCCTTCAGGTTCGGTTCTGAAGGTCCGAATACGGATACCTGCACCTCGTCATGGCAGAGCAAGGCCCACCACGTAACGATGGCTTCGCAATGCGTCTTGCCGAAGCCGACACCACCGCGAAAGGTGATCGTCCGTTTGGTACGGAAAGCTTCGCAGAATTCGCGCTGCTTTGGAGTGAGGTCTGAATTGAAGACCTGTTTTGCAAAGACCGCGATATCGCCGTGATACAGGTCTAGAAGCTGTCTAAGCTCCTGAAGATTTTGGGTATTGTCCGTCATCCGCTATTTAGCGGGACCACATTTTACCCGTTACTTCTTAGGGGCAATCAGCCGCAACAGAATGTCTTTCACAGCGTCTTTCAATGCGCCCGGGTCGCGAGCATAAGCCTTTGCAATCCCGATGATCGCTTCAGCCAGATACATGCTGATGAGGCCCACGATAAAAGCTACTCCGCTGATAACTTGCGGGTCGGGAATGCCCAAAGCCAATACGAATATGGGGGTGAGATAATAGCTCGACACCGCACCAGTGAAGCCGCCGATAATCCGCTCTGTAAGGGTGCCCGATTTGGCGAGGTACGCACGCACGAGACCGCCAAGAAAACCGGCGATCAGATAAGATGATTGACCACCATCGGCAAAGCCATTGGCGGATGCGAAAAGAAGTAGGGCGGTGAAGCCGGTAACAATCCAATCAATCACTTGTCTTCACCCGGCACCGGCACAAACGCGGCGTCTTCTACCGGGGTAGGCGTGATGTCGATTGTCTTGCTATTGTCGGTCAAACGCATCGAATTGACCTGTGCGAGCATGTCCGCAATGCTGTGAGAGTGCGACACCTTCACCTCGCTTTGCGTTGCCGCCTTGGCAATGAACGGCGAGAGCAAATACTCAGCCGCCTTGATGCGTGCCATGTCGTTCTTGCTGTTCTGCATGACATCAGCCATGATCTGGACGGCTTCAAGCGTCTTCTCAGACATCGCATCTTTGACTTCTTGCGGCAGCGCCTTGCGACCACCACCGGAACCTAGACCACCGCGACCATCGCCCTTTTTGAAGCCGATCTTTCGCATGTGTTCCGCGTGTTCTGGCGTCTTTCGTTTGTCAATCTTCGCTGTCAACAACGCGTCCTCCAAATGTCTTGAGAAACGCGTATGCATCGTCCTCGTATACGAAGTTGGCAACGAAGTCCTTTGGGGTAATCGCCAGCGTAAAATCGTCTGAAATCAGGTTACGAATGCGCGCACCGAATTTCCGATCAACCCACCCGTCGAAGTCGTTTTCTTCCCGGGCTTGTGTCATTTCTGCGAGATAGCCGCGTGGGAAATCAAAACGAACTTTCAAAATTTCTGTTGCCTTCTGTGGTGAATTAGGTTTGACGTATTTAGCGGCGAAACGAATTGCAAAAGGAGTCGAACGATGAGCACGTTTTTAGAGTACGCAAAGGGCTACGAAGTTCGAGATAGCGAACACATTGCAAAGTTTCTCGCGGCGCTCTTGAAGCAGAAAAGGGCCTTCGAAACAGGTCCGCTCAATCGACGTAGTTGGGTACAGGAAGACGGCGAAGGCTATCGCATCAAGCTGGGAAAACTTGAAACGGTCTATCGCGTCCGTGAGAAGACCGACGTTAGTGCGTTCCTGCACAAGGCTGCTGTTGGTGCGCAAACCGAAGACGATTTCCGCGCACTCATTGAGAAGACTTACGGCGGCGCTGAACCCGCAAAGACGCGCAAGCCGCGTAAGCCAAAGGCTGAGTAAGTGTGTGACTGCTGAAAACACGAAAGCCGCCCGGTGAAGGCGGCTTCACTTGCCGTGGAAACCACGGATTACTCTTGCGTCATGGCGGAGACAATCATTGTTTCCCACTCGTTCCTTGAATTTATGGGGCATGCGACTGTGTATCCATCGTCTGTCCAACGCATAAGGGTTTGGTGAAGGTTGTAAAGATTTGGTCGGGCACCCGAAATAGGGAATAGCTCCCTGCCCACCTGCGTAATTGCTGCCATTCCAATGTAAAGTGATTGCCCGAGTGTGGACAACGGTGCGATAATCTCGACCGGTGCCCCATAATATCGTGGGACAATAACCTCTTCTTCGAAGCTCATGGCAAGGTCGTCAGAGGATATTGTTACCAAGCCCAATGACGCAAGGTGCAGTAACTTACCATATGAGAACCAGTCGCTTCGAAACGAGCCGGGATAACTGTACCATATCGTCACTGTCTGGTCGTCGGGGAATGATTCCCATGCGCAGGCACAGAATTCGGTAAAGAGGTTCGCATCTTCTTTAGACAGCGTCGAAACAACGTCGATTGTTTTTTTTGAGAATGAGCGCGGGGTATTTGCCTCTTCAGCCAATATTCGAGCCCAGAACTCTTGCATTTCTTCATCAGACACGATGCGTGCTTTGCTGAACACGTGTGCCAGCCAGTCGTTTTCGAGCACGTCCGTTCTGGCATCCTTGCCGATGTGGGGTATCGCCTTATAGGTAATTGACTCGATATTGTGTTGTTCGATGGCTTGCTGGCGGATCAAACGTGCTATTCCGCGTTGCTCGATTTCCGATAGCTCTATCCGCGAAAGCGCTGCGATCCTAGCCGTTTCGGCGGCGGCTTCGGCTTCGGCTTTGGCAACGCGTTTAATCTGCCCGGGCTTAGCAATTCCGCCCACGGCATCTGAGACTTTCTCGATGAAGGTCGTGATAGGTTGCGCGAGGTCGCCGATGTTTATGAGCGTCATTCTTAGTCGATTCCCGTTGGCACCTATAGATTGTAGGTTGCCGCTGTATGTTCATCAAGCACGACGCCGATGATGAAGTGCTACATCACTTGATCAGGAGCGCGGCACCGATTTAAAACCAAAGCCCAACTCGCCAAATGTCCGTCCCATCACTGGTTCACCGAGCGATTGCCGATAGGCTGACTTCCGATAGAGCAAGGGACACGAATCTTGAAAAAAATAGCGGTGCTGATCGGACTGACGCTCTTTGGTCCTGCGCTACTTTTCACCGGCATTCAGTGGACACTCAACGGCGAGTTTCCACGCACAGGCGGTGGTGGATTTATCCAAGCAGAAAACCCCGTCGCTTTCGCTCTCGTGATGCTGGTATGGTTCGCGGTGACGATACCGATGGCTTTGGCAGGCATCGGCGTGGCAATGGGGTACGCACTGTCCAGAATGGACCCCAACGATCAAAGACACTACAGAGCACGTAAGGTTCTAGTCTCCGCAAACAATTGCATTTGGTCGTTTTTGAAATGGCTGAACACCATCACCGATTTCAAGCGTGGAAAGTAAGCGCCGGATCAGAAGTCTGTGAAAAATAAAAAATCGTGGGGGGCGACGTAATAGAGATTTTTTGGTGCGCAGCGGGGCAAGCGCCTGTGTGCGTAGCCAAAATTCGGCGATTTTTCGGGTGATTTTCGCGGTCGGCATGAGTGCGCCGTGGTCCCGTGATGATGGCGCAATTGTAGTGGAAATCGGCGGTTGAGTCAATGGCTATGTGGTTGATTGGACTCGATAATCCTTGCATCTACCTTCGGTATGGTTTACTATGGGTATAGCTATGATAAACCAGATATCGACTGTGGTTTCTCAGGCTGTTGCGGACACTCGACAACGCCAGAATGACACCATGACACTGAACCACATTAAATGAACCAAGAGACCCACATGCATGTACGTGCCTACCTTCGCGCATCCACCGATGAACAGGATGCCAACCGAGCCAAAGCCGATCTTATCAAGTTCGCCCATGACCACGGGATGAAGATCGCGACCTTCTATGCCGAGCACGAAAGCGGTGCGAAGCTGAAGCGACCTGAACTGTTCCGCCTCCTATCCGAAAGCCATCCCGGCGATATCCTTCTGATAGAACAGGTTGACCGACTGTCCCGCCTTGATGAAGCCGACTGGCTGAAGCTGCGCGCTGAGGTAAACGCCAAGCAGGTACGTATCGTGGCGCTCGATTTGCCCACATCGTGGACGTTCTCCGCACCATCGGACGAATTCACCAGCCGCATGTTCCAAGCGTTCAATTCGATGATGCTCGACATGCTGGCTGCTATCGCTCGCAAAGACTACGAAGACCGTCGTAGACGCCAAGCGCAGGGCATTGCGAAGGCGAAGGAAGGCGGACTGTATAAAGGCAAGCGTGAGGACGTGAGGCGCAATAAGGCTATGGCTGACATGCTGGTAAAGGGTATGAGCTATAGTCAAGTGCAGGCGGCTACAGGTGCTAGCCGTGCGACCGTGGCGAAGATCGCTAAACGACTGCACGAACAGCCGTGACTCTACCGTGACTCTATTGCGACTAGCGCGTAATAATATTGCGTGGTGTTGTAATATTGTTGTTCAGTAGTATGGTATGCTAACTATTATGTGCCGGAATTCTGGCGACTATACGAGGCGAGGGCGGGAAATGTCATCAATGTAAGGATGTTACTTCTTCTCATCTTTCAGCCACCAACCCATTTCTCTACAACTTGACCGCATGGGCGCATGAAATACACCGATGAGGTGTGTCTCTCGCCATCAGCTTTCTTATAGTAGAGATCGACGCTGGTGATTACGTAGCCGAACCACGCGTCCACAAATCCCAAATTTGGCTTCTCAATTTGCGCATTACAGCAGCCGGGCACTTCTTTTCTATAGTCGTCCACGGTTTCAATATGAGCCGGGATAGCGCCTCTGTTTCGGGCAAGCTCGTACCCAATGGCGGTATCGATCAAGAATTCGTCCGTGCTGAAGAACCCGCCGTCATAGCAAAATCTGTTTTTGCCGAGGGTGTATGGTACGATCAAGAGGACTGCGACTGCAACAAAGATGGCGGTTTTCAAGTTGATGTACGTCATTCCCCGACCGCGCCTTCCAGCATCCCCTACGGCTGATATAATACACGGGGACCTGATTGACGAGCTATCCGCCGTCTCGATTGTTTTCAGCCAATTGCTATGACGACAATGGTGCTTGCTACGCAAGCGGTCGCTTCGCTCCATAACAGGTCTTTGGATGTTGGTGGGTTCAGGCGCAACAGCGATCATTGATCCCTACGGGATACAGGAGGAAAAAGAATATGCCTTCGGCTATTCGTTGGATTGCATGACCATTTCATTTTTCAAATCTAATGTGTCACGTTTTCCTTAAAAGAACCCATTATAGGTTTTCGTGACAGTTTAGATTCAAGAATCCATAGGAAGACCGAAGGTCTATTTTCTTTCCTCCTGAGACCGAAGGTCTAACCAATCGCTGTTGCGCCTGAAACTACCAATCTCAAAATGCCTGTTAAAGGAGTGCCGCAAGGCGCGACACGGGCGTAGCCCGACCTACTATCCTATTGATTTTGTTGTTGACTATTTCGTGTCGACGATGTACAATTGCCCCTATCAGATGACGAAATTCGCTCTCTGAAAAATCCCCATCTACTAAATAAAAGCATCTGGAACGAAACCACTCGGAAAGCGGCTTCTGTTCAGAGGTCATTTTCGTCGGTTTGGTTCCGCACCTGTACTGCTCAATAAGAAAAGAGTCTGAAGGGTCATAGCGCGTTCCGAGTGGTCGCTATGACCCTTTTCTTTTTTTGAGCAATTAACAGGTTGAAAGGATGAATTCACTTAAGTTTTACTACGTCGACTCGCATACCGGTTCAGGCAAGACATACGCGCTGCGGTTCGTTATCAATCCCAATTCAAGAGCCATCATTGGCACGCCGCGCACTGGGATTAGCAATGAGATTGCCGCCGACCTTCGGGACCGAAACCTTGGCATCACAGTCAAAGTCATCAGCGGGAAGACGCATGCGAAATGCAGCAAAGCTTTCCGTGAGGCAGTGAAATCAGGAAAGTACGCCGTTATCATCGCCAACCACGCCGTCGTTATGCGCAAGTACGCCGGCGCTGAAGAGACCGATCCTTGCCTCACGGCTGACTATGATCTGTACATTGACGAAGCGCCCAAGGTTGATGAAGCGGTTAGCCTGAAGGAAGAGCACGAGCATCTGAAAGAAGCGTTCGCTTCGGTCCTTCACGGACATATTGGCATCGATGCCGCATTCCATGAACTGGGCTATACGAAACACGTCGCCGATGTTCTCGACAAGCACAAAAGGATGAGCGGCGCGGCGGTCACGCAGTTCAGCGATTCATACATCCGCTTTTGCCACGCTCGGAAAGACCCTGACTATCGGGTCGTGATCCGTGCGGACGAGCTTCGCCGTTATCATGACGCCGATACGACCGGCAATGAGGACGGCGGTGAAGACGTGTATACGCTGCATTTCCACCTTCTGAAGCAGCCGTCGATTTTGGATGGTTATAAGACAGTAACCTTCATGGCGGCGAACTTCCTCCACATGGAAGTGTATCGCCATTGGGAACGCTTGGTGGATTTCGTCCCGCATCCGGTGATGACCGACCGCCTCCGCTATAGCGATTTCTCGCACAAGGCTGGCTTGTTCCATATCCACTTTCTTTCGGAAATTCATGGATCATGGGCAAAGCAGCAAGAGATTGGATATCAGCACTTCTTAAACAAGATGAAGGATGCATTCCTTGCCCGGTTTGGCAATGTCGAGCACATCTTTTGCGTCAAAAAGAACAAGCCGAAGCTTGGTGAGGAACCTTACATTTGGGGTCTCGATAGTGAGCACAATCCGGACGGAAAGGGACATCGCCTTGACCCAAGCGCCAAAGGTCTCAACAGCTACCAGCACATCACATACGCTCTTCATCTGGTGCCTTTGAACCCGCCGACGCGCACGTTCAAATTCAAGAACGACTATTTCAACATGGACGGCGAGGCACTAAAGGCGGCTATCGCGTACGAGTCACACTACCAATTCGCTTCCCGCACCAATGCACGCGATTTCGATGACCGTCGCGAAACCCATATCTTCGTCTTGGATCGTCGCGCGGCTGAAGAGCTTGCTGAAAAGTATGGTCCTGCTTGTGCTGGCGAACCGCAATTCTTCGACATCGGAATTCCGGAATTGTCAAAAGCGAAACAGGAAGCAAAGACGACAAAAGAACGAAAGGCAAATCAACGAAAGAGAGAGAAAATGGAACAGAACGACCACGAAAACACCATCCAATACAACGATTTCTTGTTTCGCCAGTGGGTAAACAAGGGTGATGTCATGCCAACTCAGGTGCCGCTTCGGTGGTCTGAAGTGGTCGCGTACCTGACACATACTGCGACGAACAACACCCTTAAATCAAAATCAAATTCAGCGGAATTTCGCGAAGGCTTCTTCAAAGACCTTGATGTTCATACGCTCAAGGGAAACATCATGTCAGCGAAACTGATGCTAATGGATATCGACAAGGCAACGCGTGATCCTGCCGAACTTGTAGCATTCTTCAGGCGTAACGGAATGTCCGTTCTGCTCATTCATAGCTTCAGTAGCACGCCGCTTGAACCGCGTTTCCATCTTATCATACCGATGTCTGAAGCCGTGAACCAAGAGAATTATGCCCGCATTTTTAACCTGCTCAAGGCTGACATTGAAGCGGCATTCGGTGATGCGTTTGAGGTTGAGGAGAAGTATTTTTCGTTCAATCAGCGGATGTCTATTCCGTACGCTTCGAACTTTAAGGCGGATATGATCATCGACGGCACGGTGTGGAAGGACGTGATGACCTACACCCACGCGTTTCTTGACGTGCGGTTCTTCCTCAATGAGCGCAATGAGGTCGTGAAGTTCAGCAAGAAACCGGCTATCGAGACCGCCAAGCCCGAACAGGCTATGGACAAGAACCGCGACGATCTTGCCCGCGAAGTGATTGACCGTTGGGCAGTAGCGCCGGGGCAGGGGCTTGGACGCAAGCACTTTTACAACGCGGGCGTAGACCTGAAAAAGGCTGGCTTCACATATGCTGAATGCCTTTTGATCCTTGCACAGAACCGGCAGTTCTTTGGACATGGACAAGACCGGGACGCCAAGGCGGTTGCCGATCATGTCTATTCGAACACATGGCGACGGGCGGCATAACAGCCGCCATATCAAGTTCGAGGTTTCAAGTAGATGAAGGACTTCTCAGGCAGGTTTTTCGAGGCACGGATTGCGGTTCCAATAACGCCGTGCAAGACCTTTATGCATAGCTCCATCGCCGCTATTCTTCTTTGCAGGCCTGAAAATTCTAACCCATGGTCGAACTGAAAATGCGGGAATACAAAGTTCTCCCCGTCGTAGTCTTCGTTGTAAATGTCCAGCCTTACGTGAGATAATTCGGTGTCGGAGTGGGCATAAACCTTATTTCTGACCAAGACTATTTCATCGTGCAGAGTTTGTTCGTCATCAGTAAACTCAATATCAAGCAATTCCGGTGTTAGTCTGTTTGGCTTCCCGCCGAAAGATTTGGAGAATGGACGGCAGTATGCGATAATAAATGCCGTCTCATAGCACTTAAATTCCCGCAGCTTAACCTTCGTATAGCGGATATCTTCGTTCAGCTCGTTCAAAAATGTAATGGCACTTAACGCCATTTGTAGGTCACCGTGCCATATGGTGAGCATCTTCAGGAGATCGGTTGAAGCGTCGTTCAAGAGTATCGGTCCCTAACATCATCAAGTTGATAGCACTGTATTAGCCTATCCGCCCCGCGTAGCAATCATCGCTGCCACGATTAGGGCGGCTATCCCGATGGCGAAGTGACCGTTCGCCGATATCTCAGCGATGCCAAAGAGATTGATTGTCAGGGATTCCATGTGCAGCGGTCCTCTCACCAAAAGAAAAAATTGGTGGTGCTGCTTGCTGCTTCGCAGAGTGACTTTGTTCGCGTGTTCGCGCAACCACGATTTTTACGCAAAATTAAGGGCGAAGCGTTGACTCGATCTAACGAGCCTGCATGCGAAAGACCCATGTATTCGCGCCCTTCGACCCGCAAGCCATGCACCGCAAAGCGGGGCGCAAGTCAGCCATATATCGATGCTTGCCGAGCCGGGACGCAATTTAGTCCGTGAGGCGCTCGCATTTGCCGACCGCCACGTAAGGGGTATCCTCGTTGTCCCCATCGGCGTCCATATAGCCGCCTTTGAACATGAGCTGGAAGCGCATCGTTGAGAAATCAAAGATGTAAGTCGAGCCAAAGTACGAGCACTGCATGTCACCATCTATGGTCGCCACAACTTCTCCCGTTGTGACCGGGCGTTGACCGAAGCAGTTACGAAGCTTGTCGTCCGTTCCAAACTCTTTGATGCCAACGGTGTAGAGACGCGCCTTCACGACCGCATATTCAATGTCCATACGTTCGCCAGTGTCGGTGAGCTTGACCAGATAACTTTGATCGTCGTGATTAAAGCTCGTGCCTATCCAGCCGCCATTCTGCGTCGGTGCGACACCGCCCATCGCCTCTGTTTTCCAAAGGTACGTCCCTGAGAAGTCTGGTACGCTTGGCGTCTGTGCCGCCGCCGTCGAAACGATTGAAACAAAAACCGCTAGCGCACGTAAGGTCGGGATGGCGGTCACGATGAATGCTCCGGTGTTTTGACTGGCTCCTGGTTGCATTTGACCTTTACTCGGAACCTTTGCAAGGGCTGTTTCTCTGGCTCGCCCGAACCGGGTTCTTCTTTGTCTGTGCGGACACATTAGGGGCGTTTGGGTTCCGTCTTGTCGCAATGCAAGCGCGTGCTAATATTCTTGGGTCGCAGGAACTCTTCAGCCCCTGTAGCGCGTCCTGCGATATCTGCCAAAGAAGCCGAGGCGATTGTCAGCGTGATCGCTTCGGCTTTTCGTTTCGTTATGGCAGTAAGTCAAAGTTAATAGCGAAGCTCGCCTGCGCTGCGTAGGATGCGCGGATCGGCAGCATGTGAACGCGTATTCCAATCGCAAAAGCGTTCATGTTTTCGCCGCCAATCGGGAGGCTCTTATGCAGCACTCCAATCACTTACAGCCGGAAGAGCTTTCCGAAATTCGGATTATATACGCTGATATCGTGGCGAGCGACTGGTTCGATCCACGCGAGGAAGCCAAGGCGTCATTTGCGCGTTATCTGATCGACACCTTTTCGACCACTCAGATCGATCCTGTACGATTTCGTGCGATTGCTGAATGCTCAGCGCGGTCGCATTATAGCCGTACGAGATAAGAAACATCCGGGGGTGGATGCAGGGACTCGGTGTCAGAGACGACGCCGGGTCCTTTTCGTTCCATGATCAGCATGCGCCAATGCGCGGTGGCAACGAGAGACAATCTCGATTGAACTCACCCGATTTGACTATGCCCGTCTTGCTTGTTCATTCGGCAGTAAATGCTAATGTTCCGTCGCAGTCGTGAATACCCCCTCCTGACCCCCTCAAGCTCGACTGCAAGAAGGAACCCGGCTCGGCAAGGTCGGGTTCCTTTTTTATGGGTTCTTTTTGGGTTGATGGGCTGGCAGACATGATGCCGGGTCCCTTTTCGTTCGACAGACTTCAATATTAGCGTATTGTTGTGCTACCGGTCGCCGTTACAACGGGCGCGACCATGAGAGTTTGACGACTTTCGCCCCAATCTATGAGGCGAAGCTATGTCGCGTAGCTCTGTTATGCTTTTTGCAGACAAGAAAGAGTGGTCGGTAATCGTCATTGAAGACGGTGGCGAGTCTCTTCATCCCTTCCGCCTCCACAAGCATGCAGCCAGTTTCGCCGATGGACAGCGGACGCGCCTCGGTTTTTCGCATATCGATTTCACGGCTTGCGGCAACGCAAATATACCAGTCGCAGGAAGATAGTTTCGCACGTCCGAGTGGGGGACGCCTGCAAGCGGCGGCATGGTTCTGAGTAGCCGTCGCTTGCTCTTCCCGCTCAAGCGGAGTCCAAGCGTTGCGCGCAAACTCAGTCGTGATTTACGTCGAAGATGAAGATTGGGTCGTTGCCGTTTCAGACCCGCACGGCGATACACGACATTCGTTCCGCACACGCGCCTACGCGATTGATTTTGCTGATCGACAGCGCATGAGGCTTAAACTGCCGAAGCACGGGGAACAGCCGAAGAGTGACGGTGTTTCAAGGGTCGTTCTGGTGGAAGACCCGACACCAACCGAATATTGAGATAAAGCGCGTTATATATTGCCCGGGAGGTGCCGAACCACCCTGGAAAAATTTAACGCAAATTCGCGAAATACGGGGTCCGCAAAGCACTGATTCTCAGGCGGTTCAGAGGCCGCTTTTCGTTTTCATCAATCTGAGCAAAGAAAAACCCGACTGCCTGTGCGGTAGCCGGGTCTTCATTTTGTGTATCATGGTCTTACTGCTGATCGGTCTGGTTAGCCCATCGCGTATGATAGGCGTCCATTCTGGCTTTCAGTGCGGCGGACTGGCGATTGTGCCAATGACCAGCCTTGGCACCGAAGGCGATGATAACGCCGCACACGAGCGTGAATGTGAACGCTGATACGGTGATCATGGCGTGTCCCTTTTCACTGTGAGGTTGAAGCCGACGAAGAACAGGAAGTAGGCGAGGATCGCCGCCTTCCACCAGACGATGATGATCATCGTTTCCATGTCGTCACCTCACTGGCTGGTTTGAAACTCGAAAACAGCTTCGTGCAGCTTCTCACTGGCTCGCCAGACAAGTTCGCGCCCTTTGTGAGCAATTGCGCGTGCTTTCGGTTCAGCTACGCCGAGTGATGCAGCCTCACGATACGCGTCAATCGCTTCGCTTGCATTGCGTTTGCATTCCCGCACGTATTCAAGAGCTACCCCATAGTAGCCGGTTTCCAATATCATCCGCTCAACGTCACCGGCACTGTCAATGTAAGTCTGAGCCGTTGTGCAACCAAAGTTCATATGGTTGATGAAGGTTTCGTTCAATGTCATTTGGTATTTCCTGTCAGTGATCGAATGCGGAGAATTCAAACATCATCCGCTTCAGGTTTCGTTTCTGTGAAAGTGCCACTTCGGTTAATCCCATTTCAAGCAGCACCTTTATTTCGTCGTTGTAGTCTTTCATGAAGCCTTTCCGTGCTTCCATATTGGTGAACATTTCGTCGTAGTTGTACATTGTATGTTTGGTAGCCTTTTACCTATTGAATTACCTTTCGATTTCGTGATCTTTGCGGTTCTCTATGCTGCCTGTTTGTGTGCGTCTTCCTCCCTCTTTTGGATGATTTCTGTCTGTCGTTTTTCGCCGTGTTCCATCGCCGCTTTGACGACATTGTACTTCTGCTCAAGCTCGAAACCGTCGCCATAGTAGCCGTCCATGGGGTTCACATCTTTGGTGTGTCCCATCAGGGCAGATCGGATATCCACTTGCGCGCCTGATCGCCGCAAAAGGTCTTCGAAGCGATGACGGAATGAGTTCCAGCTACGGTCAACGCCGTTCTTGCGAAGAAGCGTGGCAACGCGTGTCGAAACAGCACGGTCGCCGCTAGGTCCGAGATAGCGACTGAAGCCGGTCTTCGCGTAGGGCTTGATAGCTTCGACCGCCTTGTTAGTGAGCGGCAATTCTCTTGGACGGTTATCGTTCTTCAGGTGCCCACGCCGAGAATTCGGACGAATTTTAATGTGCGGATAGGGCGTGCCTTCCAATACGATGTCAGCCGGTTCAAGACCGATAAGTTCGCGGATACCAGCGCCCGTGCATTCGGTGATAAACATCAATGCGCGGATATCGGGATTGGTCTCTGTGATTGAGTTGACGACAAGCATTTGTTCTTCGGTCAACGGCAAGACCGTCTTTTCGGTCTTCGCGCCTGTGCCCTTTTTTTCAGTGATCGTGAGACCGGCGAAGGGGTTCTTCTGAATGTCGTAGACAGAGTCCAGAAGCGTACCGACAACCATGTTGACGAATGTCAGCTTCACATTCGCTGTCTTCGGTCTGATGACGGTTGAGTTCTTGTCACCCTTTGGGCGCTTGCCAATGCGATTTTCGAGTGCTGCCTTGAATTTGACGGCGTGGCTCTTCTCGATTTTGCGGATGTCCATATCGCCGAAGAGGGCAATGAAATCATCGATGGGGAGTTGCCAGCGCTGGACCTTAGCGCGCCGCTGGTTTTCGGGAATGTCGCTGACCTTCGACGGGTTGAGTTCGATGTACTTTTGTAGAGCAACGGACATCCGAATTCCGTTGGCGTCGATGGCACCCCAACCAGCGGCACGGACAACTGGCGGCGGTTCCCCACCAGACTTTGTGAAGTCCTTCAGCATTTCGAGGAACGCGGCGACTTGCTGAAACGACTCGATCAGCGGGCGGTTAGCAAATTCGGTGTGGTGCCATCGCGGCAAGCCAAGATCGGCTTGCGTCTGCTCGATCACCTTGGGCTTTTTGGTCTCCATTAAATCGACCGGAGACAGTGGGCGCTTCGATTGAAATAGAAGCTGATATTTCGTCCGCAGCGGCTTCGCCCGTTCAATGGCTTCGTTTAGGTCGCTGGTATCAAGCGACTTCCAAATCTGATTGGAACCAAGTTTTTTACGTAGATGCTTCGGTACGGCAATGAGGAAGTACCAAGTCTTTCCACGTAAGTGCAGGTGAGGGACGTCGAGTTTCGGCATGTTTCTATGTCTTTCTTGTATGCATTGTGAAATAGCCGCAATGAGCGCGGCGTATGGGAAAATCTACTATTCGTGTTGATTGGGTCCGTCGCGAGACCGAGAAGTTCCGTGTAAACTACACGGCTTCGGGCGGCTGATTGGACGTGACAATCTCCCTTTACAGCCGCTAAGCAGGCTTGACAAGGGGGGTCCAAAATATTTTCTGAAGCTAACCTTTTGCCAAGAAGCTTTGCTAAGAACAATCCTTTGACCGCAAAACTTGAAATGAAATCGAATTCCTATTTCTGTGATTTGTACTCGGAATTTGCTTTTAAATCGAATTCTGCGCATCAAGACTATACTTGAAGTCGGTGCGACTGATTTAACGCCTAAATTAGCGAAAACCAGGGGTATTTTGCCATAGTGCGTTGATTTTGCAGGGGAATTCATCACAGTGGAAAAGCACCAGAATTCATCCCATCCGGCCATCAACCGCGCTAGAGTTGCAGCTCTCTGAATCGGTTCTCCGGTCTCCCTGAAATCTGTTGCCATGGCCTACCGGCCATGATGAGTTCCGCATGGACACGCAGTCTTCCGATCCCATGAAGGGGATTTTTCTCAAGGTCGCCTCGGTGGTGATCTTCCTGTGCATGTCCGCGCTCATCAAGGCGGCCGGCAAGGATCTTCCGGCGGGGCAGATCACCTTCCTGCGCTCCGCCTTCGCCATGGTGCCGATCCTCGTGTTCCTTGGCATGCATGGCCAGCTGCGCGATGCCTTCCGCACCAACGACATCTTCGGACATTTGAAGCGCGGCTTCATCGGCATTCTCTCCATGGGCTTCGGCTTCTACGGTCTCATTCACCTGCCGTTGCCGGAATCGATCGCGCTCGGTTATGCCCTGCCGCTCGTCACCGTGGTGGTCGCCGCGGTCTTCCTCAAGGAGAAGGTCGGCGTCTACCGCTGGTCGGCAGTCCTTGTCGGCCTGCTGGGTGTTGCCATCATCAGCTGGCCGCGCCTGACGCTCTTCCGCACGGGCGGCCTCGGCTCGTCGGAGGCGACGGGTGTGCTGGCCATGTTGGCTTTTGCCGTGCTCGGCTCCTTTGCGATGGTGCTGGTGCGCAAGCTGGTGCAGACCGAGCGCACGCCGACGATCGTGCTCTATTTCTCGCTGTTCGCCTCGATCTTTTCGCTTGGCACGCTGCCGTTCGGGTGGATTGCGCTGAGCTGGCAGGCCTTGGGCCTGATGGCGCTTGCCGGCTTCTGCGGCGGCATCGCCCAGATCCTGCTGACGTCGAGCTACCGCTATGCCGACGTGTCCACCATCGCGCCGTTCGAATACACGTCGATCGTACTCGGCCTCATCATAGGCTATTTCATGTTTGGTGACGTGCCCACCGGTCCCATGCTGATCGGCACCGCCGTGGTCGTCGGCGCCGGCATCTTCGTGATCTTCCGCGAGCACCAGCTCAACCTGAAGCGCCGGGCAGAGCTTCGCCACAAGCTGCCGCAGGGGTAAAGGAAATTCCGGCAAAAGCCTGGTGTTAACGCCACTCCGGCGTCGTCGTGTCCTCGACCCGCTCGTCCGTCACCGCATCCGGCTGGAGAGCGGCCGCCGCCGCATCCGCGCCAAGCGGCTGCGCAGACATGGCCTGATAATCCGTCTTGTTGACGAGGCCTTCATTGGCTTCACGCCGGCTGATCCGCCAGGCGGCATAGGCGCCGTAGAGTGCGAAATAGACTGCCAGTACCCCAAACAGCGAACCGGGCCCGAAGCGATCCATGATGGGACCGACCATCAGCGGGCCGGAAATCGTGCCGAAGCCATAGACGATCATCATGCCTGAGGAAACTTCGACATATTCGTCCGGCTGCGCGCGGTCGTTCGCATGCGCCACGTTCAACGCATAGATCGGGAAGATCACCGAGCCGACGAAGACCGCGACCGCATACAGCAGCACCGCCGGCCCGCCGGCCACCATGGCCATCACTAGGCAGGAGAGGGTGCCGACAATGCCGCAGACGACCATGACGAGGCGACGGTCCATGCGGTCCGACGCGCGGCCGATCGGAATTTGCGCGAGCGCGCTGCCGAGCAGTACGCAGGCGAGCAGCGTAGCACCTTCCGCGGTCGACAGGCCGGCGCGCTGTGTGAACACACCGCCGAGGTTAAGCCAGGCGCCGGAAAGCGCGCCGGCAAGAAAGGCGCCGATGACGGCGACCGGCGAGCGTCGGTAGAGTTTCGGGATGTCGAAGCGGGCCTGCGTCGGCGCGGCGGGAAGCGGCGAGGAGGTGAGGGCGGTCGGCAGAAGCGCGACGGAAAAGATGATGCCGCACAAAATGAACAGCGAGGTGTTGGATGGGTCGCCGAGCGGCACGAGATATTGTCCGCCGATCGTACCTACCATCGTGGTGATCAGGTAGAGCGAGAAGACGGAACCGCGGTTCTCATTGGTCGCGCGCTCGTTCAGCCAGCTTTCAATGATGAGGTAGCTGCCGGAGATGGCGAAACCGGATATGGCGCGAAACAGCATCCAGGCCCGCCAGTCGACAACGAGCGCGCAAAGCAGGATGGCGATTGCAAGCAGCGTGATCAGCGCGACGAAGACCCGCACATGGCCAACCAGCAGCACGAATTTCGGCGTGACGATGCAGGAAAGCGTGAACCCGACCGTATAGCCTGTCGCAATCATTGCTATCGTCTGCGTCGACCAGCCCTCCGCCACCGCCCGCACCGGCACGACGTAACTCTGCAATCCGAACGCCACCATCATCAGCAGGGTGGACAGCATCAGGCTCAGGATGGAGACAAGGCTCGCCAGCATGGAGGCTCCGGGAGAGGGCGCGAACGGCGCATTCATTTTCCGAGTGTCGCTCTATTGCGACGGCCTTGCGCTGTCCACTGCGACAGTGGCTGACGTAACCAAGAAGATTTGGGGAGGGCGGGAATTCAGCGAATTCGCGGAAGGCATCGCTGCGGTATAAAAAGATGCGAGACGTTTCGAAATCCGGCTTACGCTGACGATCAGGTTCAGAGGTTGGCGCTTCACCCTGACGATCAGCTAAGAAAACGGAGATGGGGCCTCGGCCCGGTCTCCATCGGAGAAAGGCGTCTCACCTCCTCACGATGAAGATAGTATCACGGCGGCAGCCGGGTTCAAAGCCGCGGCCGAACCTCAGTTCGGCAGGAAGGCCTTGAGCGGGTCGCGGCGCTGGACGGAATCGCGCGGCAGCGAGGCCAGCACGGAATATTCCCGGGCCGCGTTCACGGCGGCGCGGATATCGGCAATGTCAGAGATCAGTTTACGGATCTTGGTCATGGCTTGCTCCTTGAATCGTTGGCGCGTGCTCAGCGCGTGATGAACTCGGAGAAGAGCTGAACGGGGCGGCTGATACGGGCAAAGCCCGTCGCCGTGAGCTGCTCGTTGGCCCGGGCAGCGATGCTGCCGAAGCCGTGCCCGGCGCGAAGACCGGAGTGGCGGAGCGTCTCGAAGCTCGAATGAATGGGCCGAAAGCGGGCGGTCATGGGTCGATTCCTTAAATCCTATCCCTCCCGTTTTGATATATTGCGCCGCAGCATTGATTTTGCAATGCGACATTCTGCCCGGCAGATATGTGCAATTCACATGGCTGTTGAAACAATTTGTTCATGCTTGAGGCAGGTTTGCGGCGAAACCAATTCCGGGAATCGCGGCGTAAAAGCCAAGTCCATGAAAACGTTGAATATAGCCCGGCCGCTTAGCCTTTGAGCCCTGCACGAAAAGCAAGCAGGTCCTGCCAGGCGAGACGCTTGCTGATCGCCGCTGTCACCAGGTCTTGCGGATGCAGGGTCGCAAATGCCGGAATGGCACGCCCGGAAACATCGATTTCCCGCCATTCACCGCGCAACTGATGGATCGTATCGTTCGAGCGGAACAGGAATCGCGCGGCGAAATTGCCGAGAACGAGAAGGTGATTCGGCTCAGCAAGCGCGATCTGCCGCTCGATGAAGGGCCGGCAGATATCAGCCTCGCGTTGCGACGGCGGGCGATTGCCCGGCGGCCGCCATGGAACCACGTTGGTGATCAGCAGATCGGCGCGGGCAAGCCCGATACCGCCAAGCATGCGGTCGAGGATAGCACCCTGCCGGCCGGAGAAGGGCTGGCCGTCGCGGTCGTCCTCGGCATTCGGCATGGCGCCGATGACCATGATGGACGGTTTGGCATTGCCCTCGGCAAACACGAGGCAGCGGGCGCTGGTCTTGAGGTTGCAGCCGTTGAAGGCCTCCATCGCCGTGCGCAATTCGTCCATCGAGCGCGCGCTGCTCGCCGCAAACTCGGCCTCGGCCACTGCCTGGCCATCCGGAATTGCGACATTCGGCATGGGAGCAGGGGCCGCAGGGCGCGGCTGCTCCTGCCGCGCCGGCTGCTGCGGAGCGGAGGCCGTCTCCGGCTGCGCCGGCGCACCCCGCGCCGCACGCATCGCCTCGAATTCGGCAAAACGATCGACCGGTTCCTCCTCCAGCAGCCATTCCACGCCCGCATCCGCATAGAAATGCAGAAGCGAACGAAGCTGCTCGGGGTGGAGGTCTCTGGCGGCGTTCATGGTCGCACCTTAGAACAATCCCGGCAAAAGTGCGAAGCCGTTTTGCGTCAAGCGCTCACGCTGCCCACGTCGCGACATCGTCGCTTTCGCCGATGAGCGCGAGGCCGTGTGCAATGGAGAGAAGTTCCCCGCCACTCTCGATCTTGCCTGCATCGAAACGACGGGAAAAGATGTCGCGCACCGCCGGCACGAAGGAAGTGCCGCCGGTCAGGAACACCTTGTCGATTGCGCCCGGCGCCGTGTTGGTTGTTTCCAGCACCTCGTCGAGCGCACCCTCGATGCGCGCGAGATCGGGCGCGATCCAGCGCTCGAAATCGCTGCGCTTGACCATCTTGCGGCCGGCGGCTCCCAGCGGCGGGAAGTTGAACTCCGCCTCGTCCGTTGCCGACAGCGCCATCTTGGCGGCCGAGATCGCCTGGTACAGCGGGTAGCCTTCGTCGTGCTCGACGAGGTCGATGAAGAGTTCCAGCTTTTCCGGCTCGAGCGAGGAGCGCACCAGCGACTTGAGATCGGTGAATTCGCGCGTCGTCTTGAAAATCGACAGCTGGTTCCAGCGGGCGAAGTTGGCATAGTAGCCGGACGGCACTTCCAGCACCTTGTCGAAGCTCTTGAAGTGGGAGCCCTTGCCGATTTCCGGCGCGACGAGATGTTCGATCATGCGGGAATCGAAATGATCGCCGGCAATGCCGACGCCCGAATGGCCGATCGGCGTTGCCGACAGCCGACCCGCCTGCCGCTCGAAGCGGATCAGCGAATAGTCCGTCGTGCCGCCGCCGAAATCAGCAACGAGCACCGTGGCGTCGCTTTTCAGCGTCTGGGCGAAGTAGTAGGCGGCCGCGACCGGCTCGTAGACATAGTGGATTTCCGGAAAGCCCAGCCGCGTCAGCGCCGCGTTGTAGCGCTCCAGCGCCAGCGCCGGGTTGGGGCTTGCGCCGGCAAACTGCACCGGCCGCCCGGCGATCACCCGCGAGACCTCTGTCGGCCATTCATCCCCCGCATAGGCCTTCAGCCGGCGCAGGAAGATTTCCATCAGGTCGTCGAAGGCATGCCGGCGGGCATAGATCAGCGTGCCCTGGAAGAGGGCACTCGCCGCAAAGGTCTTGATCGATTGCAGGAAGCGGCAGTCGCCGGGATTGTCGATGAACTGGCGGATGGCCGCCTGTCCCGCCTCGACCTTCAGCGCCTGCGCCCCGACGAGCGGGTCCTTCATGAAGGACAGCGCCGTGCGCATCGTGTCGGTTTCGCCGACGCTGCTGGTAAAATGCATCGATTGTGTTTCGCTGCCGCCGGCCGCGAGCGCCATAACCGTGTTCGTCGTGCCGAAATCGAGCCCGAGTGCGCGTGCCATCGCCGTGCCCCTTGTGGTCGCCAAAATGTGTTGAACCGGAGCGAGAGGCTCCGCGCGAAAGGGCGCGCTATCGCGCACCCGAAAATTTGAGAGCGCGCCAGATGGCACAGGGCATGGAGAATGGCAAGGGGAAGGGCGGCTTTTAGACCGACCGCGCCGCCCCGCCGTCGCAGCGCACCAGGCTGCCGGTGACGTAGCTTGCCGGCGCACTGCACAGGAAGGCGGCCGTCGCCGCAAATTCCTCGACGGCGCCGTAGCGCCGGGCTGGAATGGCCTTTTCCGAGGCGGCGCGCACCTCCTCCACGCTCTCGCCGCTGCGCTCGGCCGCCGCCGCATCGAGGCTCTTTAACCGGTCGGTCATGATGCTGCCGGGCAGCAGCATGTTGCTGGTGATGCCATATTGCGCGACCTCGCTCGCCAGCGTCTTCGACCAGCCGGCCAGCGCCGGGCGCAGCGTGTTGGAGAGCGCGAGGCCGGGGATCGGCTCGATGACGCCGGAGGAGGCGACGGTGAGGATACGGCCCCAGCCCTGTTCCTTCATGCCGGGCAGAAGCCGGTTGGTCAGCGTGATGATCCTGAGCACCATGGCTTGAAAATAGGTGATGAGCTTTTCCTCGCTCATGTCCTCGGTCGAGCCCGGCGTCGGGCCGCCGGAATTGTTGACGAGGATATCGATGCCACCAAGCTTTTCCTGGACGGCCTTGGCGAGGGTGTCGACGAAGCCTTCGTCGCCGAGGTCCGCCTGCACCCAATCCGCTCGGCCGAAACCTTCCGCATTGATGGCATCGCAATTGGCTTGCAGCGTTTCGGCACTGCGGCCGCAGAGCAGCACCTGCGCGCCCTCACGGGCAAGGGCAACCGCGATGCCTTTGCCGAGGCCGCGGGAAGAGGCGAGAACGAGGGCGCGTTTGCCGGCGATGCCGAGATCCATGGTGATGTCGTCCTTATGTTGCGCTCAGTCGGCGCAGTAGGGCACCTTGCCCGTATTGAACAGATTTTTTGGGTCGAGCGCCGCCTTGATGGCCTGCGCCACGGCACGGCGCGCAGGATTGCCATAGGTAAGATAAGCACGACGCTTTTCCGTGCCCACCCCGTGCTCGGCAGAAAAGCTGCCGCCGAGTTCCGCAACGCCGGAATAGACGGCGTCTTCGATCGGTTCCTTGAATGCGGCACCCGCGACACCATCGCCAATGACGGAAATATGCAGATTGCCGTCGGCGATATGGCCGTAGACATAAGCGTCGAAGCTCACGTCTATCGCCTTCAGCCGTGACCTGAGACCCGTCGCATAGGCGTCGAGCGTGCCGGGCGGCACCGAGACGTCGAAGGAGGGGGCAGCCGGAAAATGCCGGTACATGAAGTCGCTGTCCTCGCGCAGCGCCCAGAAGCGGCGGGCCTGGTCGAGCGAAGCGGCGACGATGCCGCTCGACAATCCCTGTTCCTCCCAGAGCGCCGCGAGCCCCTCTTCCAGGGCTTCGCGCGCCTCCGCCTCGCTGCCGGCGGAAACCTCCATCAGCAGGACTGCGGGCGTGTCGTCCTCCAGCCAATCGACATCAAACCCCTTGTCGGCCGCGCTGTCGCGCAGATAACGCTGCCACATCAGTTCCGCGCCTTCGAGCTGCAAGGTCGGCTGTGCCCGGAAATGGGCGATGAGGGCAAGCGCCGAGGTGGCATCCCGCACGCCGACGAGCGCTGTGGCGCGCATCGGGTTGAAACTTTCGAGCTTCAGCACGGCGCGGGTGACGAAGCCGTAGGCGCCTTCCGAGCCGATGAGCAACTGCTTGATATCCGGTCCGGCACTCACTTTCAGCACGCGCGTGAGATCGCTGAACAGCGTGCCGTCCGGCATCACCGCCTCGATGCCGAGTACCTGGTGGCGCATCACGCCGTTGCGGAAAGCGAGGATGCCGCCGGCATTGGTGGCGATCATCCCGCCGATCGTCGCACTTCCGCGTGCGGCAAGGTCGATGCCGGGGACAAGGCCAACCTCGGCCGTCGCCTCCTGAAGCGCTTGCAGCGTCACGCCGGCACCAACGGTCACCGTGCGGGCGAGGGGATCGATCGCCTCGATGCGGTTCAGCCGCGCGGTGGAAAGGATGAGGTCGCCCGGCCGGCTGATGCCGCCGCCGACGAGGCCGGTGCGGCCGCCTTGCGGCACGATGGGCACATTGTGTTCGAGACACCAGCGCACCACGGCCGCCGCTGCTTCCGGCGTTGCGGGCTCAGCCATGACGCCGGCGCCAAAATTGTCGCGGTGTTCGCCGGGATGCCGGTTAGCCAGCCGCTCGCTTCCGATAAGGTGAAGGTTCTCGCCGAAATGGTTCAAGTCGCGCTGGAGCGATCGGATAATCTCGGACATGGCTGGCGATCCTCTGGCGGCTGGATGGCTCAAATGCCTAATCCTGCATGCGGGCGGAATCAAGCGAGCAGATCGTTGCGTCTCCGACAAACGGTTGACGTTTACGTTAAAGTCAATAAACTTTCGGCGCTGTCATGAAGTCATGCGCAAAAGCGGGGAAACTCTGTCGCAGAACGGCTCGACAAGGTTTCTGGTATTTGTCATGACAGAACCGACCCGAGGGACTTTCCGCGGCTTTTGAGGGGTTGCGGGGTGGAGAGACGAATGAGCGAAGCAATGGAACTGCCCGAGCGCGAAAGCATGGAATTCGACGTGGTGATCGTCGGCGCGGGGCCTGCCGGCCTGTCGGCGGCGATCCGGCTGAAGCAGGTCAATCCGGACCTCACCGTCGTCGTGCTGGAAAAGGGCTCGGAAGTCGGCGCGCATATCCTCTCCGGCGCGGTCGTCGATCCGATCGGCATCGACCGTCTCTTGCCCGATTGGCGCGAGGACGACAGCCATCCCTTCAAGACCGCGGTGACGGACGACCATTTCCTGCTGCTCGGCCCGGCCGGCTCGGTGCGCCTGCCGAACTTCGCCATGCCGCCCCTGATGAACAACCACGGCAACTACATCGTCTCGCTCGGCAATGTCTGTCGGTGGCTGGCGACGAAGGCGGAAGAACTCGGCGTCGAGATCTATCCGGGCTTTGCCGCAACCGAAGTGCTCTACGATGACGAGGGCGCCGTCATCGGCGTCGCCACCGGCGACATGGGCATCGAGCGCAACGGCGAGCCCGGACCGAATTTCACCCGCGGCATGGCGCTGCTCGGCAAATACACGCTGATCGGCGAAGGTGTGCGCGGCTCGCTCGCCAAGCAGCTCATTTCCAAATTCGATCTCCAGAAGGATCGCGAGCCTCAGAAATTCGGCATCGGCCTCAAGGAGCTCTGGCAGGTCAAGCCGGAGAACCACCGTCCGGGCTTGGTGCAGCACTCCTTCGGCTGGCCGCTCGGCATGAAGACCGGTGGCGGTTCGTTCCTCTATCACCTGGAAGACAACCTCGTCGCCGTCGGCTTCGTGGTGCACCTCAACTACAAGAACCCCTACCTCTTCCCCTTCGAAGAGTTCCAGCGCTTCAAGACGCATCCGGCGATCCGCGGCACCTTCGAAGGCGGCAAGCGGCTCTCCTATGGCGCGCGCGCCATCACCGAGGGCGGCTACCAGTCGGTGCCGAAACTGTCGTTCCCCGGCGGAGCACTGATCGGCTGCTCGGCCGGCTTCGTCAACGTGCCGCGCATCAAGGGCAGCCACAATGCGGTGCTGTCGGGCATCCTCGCTGCCGAAAAGCTGGCGGATGCCATCGCCCATGGCCGCGCCAACGATGAGCCAATCGAGATCGAACAGGGCTGGCGCGACAGCGCCATCGGCTCGGACCTGCGCAAGGTGCGCAACGTCAAACCGCTGTGGTCGAAGCTCGGCACGGCGCTCGGCGTGGCACTCGGCGGCCTCGACATGTGGACGAACACGCTGTTCGGCGGCTCGATCTTCGGCACGCTGAAGCACGGCAAGACGGACGCACAGTCGCTCGAGCCGGCAGCCAAGCACAACAAGATCGACTATCCGAAGCCGGACGGCGTTCTGACCTTCGACCGTCTCTCCTCGGTGTTCCTGTCGAACACCAACCACGAGGAAGACCAGCCGATCCATCTTCAGGTGAAGAACCCGGAGCTGCAAAAAACGTCGGAACTCGACGTCTATGCCGGCCCGTCTACCCGCTACTGTCCCGCCGGCGTCTACGAATGGGTGGAGAAAGACGGCAAGGACGTCTTCGTCATCAACGCGCAGAACTGCGTGCACTGCAAGACCTGCGACATCAAGGACCCCAACCAGAACATCAACTGGGTGCCGCCACAGGGCGGCGAAGGGCCGGTCTATCCGAACATGTGAGGGACACTCACTGCAATGAATTGGCCGCCCTGGAGGCGGCCTTTTTATTGCCATGCACCTTAATATGTCCTGCAACCAAAGCGCGCCGCTTAACCATCGGTTAACCATAACCACATAATTTTCGGCCCAGAGGATCATATATTCAAAGGGTTTTAACCATGTCGATTTCCCGCCGCGGATTCCTGCTTGGCGCATCTGCCGTATTGCTCGCAGGCTGCGCGACGAACGGCACCAGCGATCATGCCAATTACAGCGATCGCATGGAGGAAAAATTTCCGCTGAAGGCGATGCCGCTCGACAAGATCAAGCCCGAGCTTCGCCGCCAGGAAGTCGCCTATGTCACCCCCCATGCGGCCGGAACGGTCGTCGTCGATACGCCGGAACGCCGGCTCTACTACGTGCTCGGCAATGGCAGGGCGATGCGCTACGGCATCGGTGTCGGCCGGCAGGGCTATTCGCTGGCGGGCAGCGCCTATATCGGCCGCAAGGCGGAGTGGCCGACCTGGACGCCGACGCCCAACATGATCCGCCGCGACCCGAAGAAGAACCTGAAATATGCCGGCGGCGTGCCGGGTGGCCTCAACAACCCGCTCGGCGCGCGCGCCATCTACCTCTATCAGGGCGGTAACGACACCATGTTCCGCATCCACGGCACCAACCAGCCGTGGTCGATCGGCCAGGCCATGTCGAGTGGTTGCGTGCGCATGCTCAACCACGACGTGATTGACCTCTACGAGCGCGTCAAAACCGGCGGTCGTGTGCACGTCATCCAGGGGCGCCGCGAAGCCTGATTTCCGAGAATACCGCGAAGAGACAAGGCCGGCTTTTGTAACCGGGTCGCAAAACTTTCACTTTGATTGGGAATTTTGCGACGGCGTGTCGGTTCCCGTCCAGGCCGATCGTCTTTATCCCGAGCGGCCGGAAAAGCCTGTCCGCCTCATCGAGGAGAAAACAGATGAAGTTCGTTGCCTATCTCAGCTTCGACGGCCGTTGCCGGGAGGCCTTCGAGTTCTACGCCAAAGTGCTCGGCGGCAAGATCGTGGCCATGCTCAGCCATGGCGAGACGCCGGCCGGCGAGCATGTGTCCAGGGAATGGCAGGACAAGATCATCAATGCACATCTGATCGCTGGCGACCAGGAACTGATGGGAGCGGACTCGCCGCCGGAAATGGGCGGAGGCGCGAAAGGAGGCTTCAACATCTCGATCCAGATCGACGACGAGAAGGATGCCGAGCGCATCTTCAATGCCTTCGCCGATGGCGGCACGGTGATCATGCCGTTCGAGACGACCTTCTGGGCGAAGAAGTTCGGCATGGTTACGGATAAATACGGGACGCCGTGGATGATCAATTGCGGGATGACGGGTTAAGTCGCGGAATCCTCAGTGTCGCGACAGATATCTGCGATGGGACCTATTCCACATTTCAGTGACGGGCCGGGCTTTTGCCCGGTCTTTTGTTTTGCGGGTTGAAAAAGCTGAATTGTATCATACCATTGCCGGCGTGCCCGCGACCTTGGACAAAGTCGGGGCGGTCTCGCGAATTTGATGGCTCCATGACGCATTGGGGTCAATCGTGGGCGCATTTGTACCGGCATTCGACTCCGTAGCTGCAAAAGTCGAGCGTGCGGTATCGCGACGTCGGGCCTTGCAAGGCCTGTTGTCCGAAAGCGATCTGCTAAGATCACGGGCCCGGCCGCGGCGGTGCAGCGGGCCCTTGTCGGCACAATGACACCGTCGAAATGAGGGAACGGATATGAAACATCTTCTTGCTTCCACCTGCCTCGTCGCTGGCCTGTTCGCCATGACGGGTGCGGCGCGCGCCGAATGCGGCGACGTGACCATTGCCAGCATGAACTGGCAGAGCGCCGAGGTTCTCGCAGCCCTCGACAAGTTCATCCTGACCGAAGGTTACGGCTGCAACGCCGAAGTCATCGTCGGCGACACGGTGCCGACCATCACCTCGATGATCGAAAAGGGCGAGCCGGATCTGGCACCGGAAGGCTGGGTCGACCTGCTGCCGGACGTCGTCAACCGCGGCATCGAGGAAGGCAAGCTGGTCGGCGCTGCTGTCGCGCTGTCCGACGGTGCCGTTCAGGGCTGGTGGGTTCCGAAATACATCGTCGATGCCAATCCGGACATCAAGACGATCGAGGATGCGTTGAAGCATCCGGAACTGTTCCCGGATCCGGAAGACAAGGCCAAGGGTTCCGTGCACAACGGCCCGCAGGGCTGGGGCGGCACGGTCGTGACCGGCCAGCTCTACAAGGCTTACGGCGGCGAAGGCGCGAACTTCACGCTGGTCGATACGGGTTCTGCTGCCGGCCTCGACGGCTCGATCGCCAAGGCCTACGAGCGCAAGGAAGGCTGGGTCGGCTACTACTGGGCCCCGACGGCGCTTCTCGGCAAGTACGAGATGGTGAAGCTCGAGCATGGCGTGCCCTATGACGCCGCCGAGTGGAAGCGCTGCAACACGGTTGCCGATTGCGCAGACCCGAAGAAGAACGACTGGCCGAAGGACAAGGTCCAGACGCTGGTGACCAAGCCGTTCTCCGAGCGTGCCGGCGCCGATGTCATGGGCTACCTCAACAAGCGCGCCTGGACCAACGACACCGTCAACAAGCTGATGGCCTGGATGACCGACAACCAGGCGAGCGGTGACGATGGCGCCAAGCACTTCCTGGAAGAGAACGAAGCGCTCTGGAAGGACTGGGTCTCGCCGGAAGCTGCCGAAAAGATCAAGGCTGCTCTCTGATCGCCTGATCGAAACGGGCGGCGCGTCATCGGCGCGCCGCCCTTTGCCTTCGTTTTAGCGCATGCCTTTGGCGCAAATCGCTGCGCACTCTCCCTCGGCATGCTTCAGGGTTGGCTCATGAAACCGGCGCAAGACCGGCCGGAGCCGGAAGGGGATCGATATGGAATGGTTCACGAAATTTCCGACAATGGACGCGGGCTCGCTGCGCGACCTCAAGAAGGTGATCGATGAAGGCTTTCGCGCCTTCACCCGCGCCTATGGCGACAGCATCGAAACCATCTTCGTGCCGTTGCAGCATTTTCTCATCTGGTCCGAGCGTTTCATGACGCGCACGCCCTGGCCGATTATCATCCTGCTGATCGCGGCCGTCGCCTGGTTTGCCAGCCGCAACTGGAAGATCGTCGCCGGCGCCGTCGGCACGCTTCTTGTCATCGGCTATTTCGACATGTGGGACGATACGATGAAGACGGTCTCGATGATCTTCGTCTGTACGGTGCTCTCCATCGTCATCGGCATACCGATCGGCATTCTCATGTCGCGGTCGGATCGCCTGCAGGGCGTGATCAACCCGATCCTCGACGTCATGCAGACCATGCCGAGCTTCGTCTACCTCATCCCCGTCGTCATGCTGCTTGGCATCGGCAAGGTGCCTGGCCTGATCGCGGTTGTCATCTACGCCATCCCGCCGATGATCCGCCTCACCAATCTCGGCATCCGCCTCGTCGACAAGGATGTGCTGGAGGCTGCCGACGCCTTCGGCTCGTCGAGCTGGCAGAAGCTCAAGAATGTGCAGATGCCGCTGGCGCTGCCCACCATCATGGCCGGTATCAACCAGACGATCATGATGGCGCTCGCCATGGTGGTCATCGCCTCGATGATCGGCGTACAGGGCCTCGGCCAGCCGGTTCTCAAGGCGATTTCCAACCAGTATTTCACGCTCGGCATCTTCAACGGCCTCGCCATCGTTGGCATCGCGATCATCTTCGACCGCGTCAGCCAGGCTTTTGGCAAACGGCTGCAAAAACACCGCGAGATCATCCACGGTTGATCCAAACGCAGACATGGAAAAGGGCGCCCCGGCGAGAGCCGCAGGCGCCCTTCTTTTTTGAATTTAGCGCTTCGGTGAGAGGACGCCCGTCGAGAGCGCCACACCCGCGCCGACGACAATAGCTGCGGTGATTTCGGCGATGCCAAAACTTTCCCCCAGGAAGATCGCTCCGCCAAACGTTGCCAGAACCGGCGTGATGGCGGTGAAGGCGGCGGCCTGGCTGCTGCCGAGCGCCCGGATCGCGGTGCCGTAGGCGAAGGTGGCGATGAGGCCGGAAAGAATGCCCTGGCTTGTCACCTGGAGCGCAAGGTCGGGAAACGATGCCGCCGCCAGATGCGTGCCATAGAGCGCGGCCAGTACGAGATGGATCAGGAAGGACCAGATCGCGATGAGGGCGGCACCTTGCAGTGCGGTGAGGCCCGAGCGGCGGAAGGCATGGGTGAAGCCCGCCCAGAGCACGGCACCGATGGGCAGCAGCACGAAGCCGGTCATCGTCATGCCGCTCTTTTGCATGCTGGCGGCAAGCAGGATCACCACGCCGGCGACGATCGCGGCAAGTCCGAAAAGGCGCATCCGGTCCGGCCGTTCGCCGAAGAGAGTTATGCCGATCAGCGCGGTGGCGAGCGGCAGGGAGCCGCCGAGCAGGATGCCGCCCGGCGCCGCAGGCGTCACATGCAGCGCACCCGCGGTGACCTGAAAGAACAGCGCACCGGCCCCCGCCACCATGACGACCACGAGTTTCAGCGGCACGCCCTTCGGCAGAAGCCCGGTTTTCAGCCAGACCGGCGCAAGCAGGATGGCCGGCACGCCATAGCGGATCAGGCCGATATCGATCGTGCCGAGCGGCGTTGCGGCCGTGTGGCGTGTCGCCAGGACCCAGGTCGCCCAGACCAGCACGGTGACGACCGCGCCGGCATAGCCGGCGGCCAGCGGGTTGGATTTTTCGTCGGAAGAAAACGATAGCACGGCCATGGCGATATCCTTGTCTCGGCTGTGGCGCAAATCATGGCCAGACTCTAATGCCAGAGGCCGGGGCATGTCCTTGCGTGTTGTGCCTGTCAGCATGTAGTTTGCGCAGGATCATGCCAAAGATCGCGAAGAAGGTTCCCAAATATGCCAAATCTCGATAAATTTGATATCGCCATCCTCAAGGTGCTGCAGGAGGATGCGCGGGCGACGAATGTGGAGATCGCTGAGCGGGTGAACCTCTCGCCGTCGCCCTGCCTGCGCCGCATCCGCAATCTGGAAAAATCCGGTGTGCTTCGCGGCTACCGTGCCGATATCGATCGCAAGGAGGTCGGGCTCGGGCTCACCGTCTTCGTCGAGATCAAGGTGGGGCGTCACAGCCGGGAAAACGCCATGGCCCAGCAGGAGGCGCTGCTCGCCGTGCCCGAGGTCGTGTCCTGCTTCCTGATTTCCGGCAACGCCGACTTTCTGGCGGAGGTGGTGGTGGAGGATCTTTCGGCCTACGAAAGACTGCTGACAGAAACGCTGCTCACCATGCCGGGCGTGACCGATATCCGCTCCAACTTCGCAATCCGCAGCATCAAGACCGGCGGCCCTCTGAAACTGCCATCGATCTAAACACGAAAACCGCCCCGACGGGCAGCGTCGGGGCGGCGGGGACGGCCGGAGAGGCAGGGCCGTCCTTCCATGGACGCCGCTTCCGGAGAGAAGGGCGGCGCCCGGCCTGTCGTCAATGCGCAGGGACGACAGGCGCTTTCGCGGATTTCCAGGCGACGACCATCAGCGCGCCGATGACGGTGACGTGCTCCATAACCACGTAGAATTCGATGGTGCGGATCGGCTCCTGCATGGTCCAGAAGTTGTGGGCGATCGGGATGGTGAGTGCTGTGAACACGGCGAGCATGCCGGCTCCAAGCCAGGTCCAGCGGTTGGCGATGATGAGGGCCGAACCGACCAGTTGCGTGACGGCGACGGCGATGTTGAAGGCCATGGCCGGCTCCAGGCCGAAATGCGCCATCTCGGCGACGCCGGCATTGAAATCGGCGATTTTCGCAATGCCGGAAAGCCAGAACATCGAGGTCAGGATGGTGCGGGCCAGAAAACCGAAGACGCGGCTGCCGGTGATGCTGTCGATAAGGGCGGACATTCAGTATCTCCAATAGACTTCATGGGCTTGCGGTCCGTCGTTTCTTGCGTCGTTTCGGCGGGCTGCGATGACCTATGTCTAGCAGAGTCCGGGCGCGGCCCTGTCACTTTGGTAACAGGATTGGCGCGCGTCGATACAAACGAAAACGGCGCCTGATGGGGCGCCGTTGTGATTGTCCTGCAGGCAGTTGGCTACTCGGCAGGGCAGACCGGCGTTGCCGCGCGATCCATCTTTTCGAGCGACAGGGAGACGAGGAACACGCCAAAGCCGATGACGGCGGTTGCCGCACCGACGAAACCCATCGATTCGTAGCCATAACCGCCGCTGATCGCCAAACCGCCGAAGAGCGCGCCAAGCGCGTTGGCGACGTTGAAGGCGGAATGGTTGAGGGCTGCGGCAAGCGTTTGCGCGTCACCCGCGACATCCATCAGGCGCGTCTGGAGGGCAGGGCCGACGACG
The DNA here is from genome assembly GCF_058808115.1 of Shinella sp. GW821-FHT11G07. NCBI lineage: Bacteria > Pseudomonadati > Pseudomonadota > Alphaproteobacteria > Hyphomicrobiales > Rhizobiaceae > Shinella > Shinella sp. GW821-FHT11G07. The sequence continues at coordinate 284,917 of NZ_JBXARJ010000008.1, read as the reverse complement.
AAGCTGCAACCGATCAGGAAACAGCAGATGCCGAGCAGGATCGGATTGTGCGCGGTCAGCGACAGGCCGATGAGCACGAAGAAGTACAGCACCAGCGACCAGCCGATGGTGCGCATCAGCGACAGGTCGGCGAGCTTGGCGCCAAAGATGTTGCCGACGATCATGCCGCAGCCGAAGATCGCCATGATGACCGGCACCATGCTGACATTGAGGCCGGCGACTTCGGTGACGATCGGCGAAATATAGGTGAACACCGCGAACATGCCGCAGAAGCCGGAAGCCGCAACGCCAAGCGTCAGCCACACCTGCTTGCGCTTCAGCGCGCTCAGTTCCGTCAGCGCGTTGATGCCCTTCGGTGCTTTGTCGCGCGGCAGGAAGATGGCAATGAGCGCGACGGTCAGCAGGCCGGTGATGCCGACCGCGATGAACATGTATTGCCAATCGAGCAACTGGCCGAAGAAGGCGGCAAGCGGCGTGCCGATCAGCGTCGCGAGGGTGAGGCCGAGCATGACCTTGCCGACCGCCTGCGTGCGCTTGTTGACCGGTACCATGGAGGCGGCAACCAGCGCGGCCACGCCGAAATAGGCACCGTGCGGCAGGCCGGAGAGGAAGCGGAGCAGCATGAAGCTTTCGAATGTCGGGGCGACGGCGCTGGCAAGGTTGCCGGCGGCAAAGACGCCCATCAGCACCAAAAGAAGGTCGCGCCTGCGGAACCGGGCGCCGATGACGGCGATGATCGGGGCACCCACCACGACGCCGAGGGCATAGGCGCTGATGACGTAGCCAGCCTCGGCGTTCGTCACGCCGAAGGTGCCGGCGACATCGGGCAGCAGGCCCATGATGGCGAATTCGCCGGTGCCGATGCCGAAGCTGCCGACGGCGAGGGCAAGGATGATCAACGTGACGGTAAGCGAGGAAACGGGCAGTGGCCCCGAGGAGAGGGCAACATTCGGCATGGGATGTTCGGACACGGGGTGGCTCCGCAAGGGTGGCCCATGCGCGGCAAATCCAGCGACAGACCCTGCACGGGCGGCCACTCCTCCTGGCTGCTGATGCGGTATGGTCTGGCCGAAAGGGCCACGGTAGGGAAGAAAACAGTCCGGCCGGCAAGCGCACTCCCGACGCAGGCAACCGTGCGGCAATATATCAGAGACGAGCGCCCTGCCTACTCCGATTTTTGACCTCTCGCGCATTTGATCGGATGGTTCGATGCTCACGATTTATTGCATTGTATTTCGCGATCGCCTGTTAATCGCCGTTTTCTCGACTATCTAATGGATCGACTGTCACCCTTCAGGCGTTCTCGGCTGAGACGCGGAGTATGAGAATGAGAATTCAGGCGATATTCAACAGGGACGGGGGGACGTTCCGCACCACCGACATGGAGGCGTTTGCCCGGCATGCGGAAGAGGCTTTCGCCGCGGCCGGGCACCACCTTGATTGCGATATTGTCGAAGGGGCCGATATCGAGATGGCGCTGAAGCGCTGTTCGGACCGCACGGATCTCGACGCCATGCTGGCGGGCGGCGGCGACGGCACGGTTTCGGCCGCGGCCGGCCTTGCCTGGCAAAACAAGATGCCGCTCGGCATCGTTCCGGCCGGCACGATGAACCTGTTTGCCCGCTCGCTGAACATTCCGCTCGATATCTGGCAGGCGATCGACGCGCTGGCGGATGGCGACATCGCTGCCGCCGACATCGGCACGGCGGATGACCGCGCCTTCGTGCACCAGTTTTCCGCCGGCCTGCATGCCCGCATGGTGCGCTTGCGCAACGCCATGACCTACCGCTCGCGGCTGGGCAAGATTGCGGCGAACACCCGCGCCGCCTTCGGCGTCATCCTCGATCCGCCGGAATTCGAAGTGGAATTCAACGTCGATGGCGTCGAGGAGCATCGCAATGTCTCGGCCATCAACGTGTCGAACAACCGCTTCGGTGCAAATGGCCTGCTTTATGCCGATGATCTCACCGGTGGCCATCTTGGCTTCTACACGACAAACCCGCTGAAACCGGCAGGTGTCGCCAAACTCGCCTTCGATATCCTGCGCGGTAAGCTCAGGGAAAACGCCGATGTCACCGAAATGACTGGTACGGCCGTCGACCTGCACTTCCCGAAGGTCGACCGGGCGATCAATTGCGTGATTGACGGTGAACTGCTTCCGATGGACCGGGATGTGTCAATCCGGCTGCATCCGGGCGAGTTGAAGGTGATGGTGCCGAAGGTACAGGCGGCGAACATGGCGACGAGCGAGCCGGCTGCGGCTTGAGACGGAACTGCCGCCAGAGGGGCTGCCCCTCACCCTAACCTCTCCCCGCGAGCGAGGAGAGGGACGTGCCCCGCGAAGAGTCATTGATTGAGGAAACCCGCGCGGCATATTCCCTTCGCCCCGCTTGCGGGGAGAAGGTGGCCGGCAGGCCAGATGAGGGGCGGCGCACCGGCCGCCCGATATCTTTAAATCCGCGGCAGATAGGTCTGGTAGTCGAAATCCGAGACCGTGCGCAGGAACATGATTGCCTCCTTGCGCTTCGTATCGCCGTAGAGCTTCTGGTATTCCGCGCCGAAGGCATCGGCGATGAAGGGTGACGCGGAAAATTCCTCGACAGCCGTCAGGAAGTCATGCGTCAGCCGCTTGGCATCGGGTGCATCCTTGCCGGGTTCCGTCACCGGGCCCGGATCGAGTTCGTTGTCGAGGCCAAGCAGGATGCCGCCGAGGATTGCCGTCAGCAGCAGATAGGGGTTCACGTCGGCACCCGCCACGCGGTGCTCGACGCGTGCTGCGGGGCCGTCCTTGTCCGGAATGCGGATCGCGGTGCCGCGATGGCCGAAACCCCAGGTGAGATCGACCGGCGCAAACGAACCCGGCTGGAAGCGGCGGTAGGAATTGGCGAAGGGCGCGAAGACGAGCTGCGCATCGCGCATCGTGGCGAGCATGCCGGCGCAGATCGACTTCAGCTTCTTCGGATCGCCACCCTTGGCGTCGAGGATGTTCTTACCGTCCTTGTCGATGACGCTGCAATGGACATGCAGGCCCGAACCGGCATGCTCCGCATAGGGCTTTGCCATGCAGGTGGATTTGAGCCCGAACCGCGGCGCGGCCAGCTCGGCGATGCGCTTCAGGTAGATGCAGTCATCGGCAGCGGCGAGTGCGTCCGGCCGGTGCAGCAGGTTGATCTCGAACTGGCCGGGGCCGAATTCCGCCGTCGTCGCATCAGCGGGCAGATCCATGGCCTTCGCCCAGGCGCGCACCGTCTGGAGATAATCGTCGAGCGCGTCGGTCGCGCGCATGTCGTAGAGCTGGAAGCCGTTCGGCTCGCCGCGGTACATCAGGGCTGCCGGCGGGCGCGGCTTGCCGGTCTCGCGCCAGTCGTCCTCCACCAGGTAGAATTCGAGTTCGGTCGCGACGACCGGTGTCAAACCACGGTCTTCAAACCGCTTCACCATGCGGGCGAGGATGGCGCGGGGATCCATGAAGGAGGCGGTGCCGTCGAACTCGTGCATGGTGGCGAGCACCTGCTGGGAACCCTCCGGCGCCCACGGCATGACCGTCAGTGAACGGCGGTCGGGGATGCACACGCCGTCCGGGTCACCAACGGAAAGGGAGAGGCCGGTAATGTCGTCATTGTCGTCGCCCCAGATGTCGAGCGACTGGGTGGAGGAGGGCAGGCGCACCGAGCCGTCCCAGATTTTCTTCTCGCCTTCGAGCGGAACCTGCTTGCCGCGCAGGTCGCCGTTCATGCCGACGAGAAGGATTTCGATACGGGCCGGGGCATTGGCGGGCGGGGAACCGGCTGCCTTGGTGTGATTTGTCATGGTGCCTGCTTCAGTTTGGCGGGAAGCCTGGACAAGAAATTTTGCTTTCGCTCGATCACTTGCCAAATGCTTGTTGTATGGGCATTTTCGTAACTCATTCTGTCCCGCCGTTCAATAAGGCGGAACCTACCCCTAAGGATGTATTCAAAATGTCGAACAGCAATGTAGCAGCCATATCCAACCTTGGTGCCCTCGATGCCGCCCATCACCTTCATCCTTTTTCGGACATGAAGAAGCTGAACGCGACCGGCACGCGCATCATCGAGCGCGGCGAAGGGTGCTACATCTTCGACAACCACGGCAAGCGCTATCTCGACGGTTTTGCCGGCCTCTGGTGCGTCAATGTCGGCTATGGCCGCAAGGAAATCACCGATGCGGTGATGCGCCAGATGAACGAACTGCCCTACTACAACACGTTCTTCGGCACGACGACGCCGCCGGCCGTGCTGCTCGCCCAGAAGATCACCGCGCATGCCGGCCCGAACATCAACCGCGTGTTCTTCACCGGTTCCGGCTCCGAGGCCAACGACACCTGGTTCCGCATGGCCCGCGTCTATTGGGGCGCCATGGATAAGCCGACCAAGAAGGCGATTATCGCCCGCAAGAACGGCTATCACGGTTCCACCGTCGCCGGCGCCTCGCTCGGCGGCATGAAATGGATGCACGAGCAGGGGGATCTCCCGATCGCCGGCATCCACCACATCGACCAGCCCTTCTGGTACGCCGAGGGCGGCGACCTGACGTCGGATGAATTCGGCCTGAAGATGGCCCGCCAGCTGGAAGAGAAGATCGACGAACTCGGCGAGGACAATGTCGCCGCCTTCGTCGCCGAGCCGATCCAGGGTGCCGGCGGCGTCATCGTTCCGCCCGCCACCTACTGGCCGGAAATTGCCCGCATCTGCAAGGCGCGCAACATCCTGCTCGTCGCCGACGAAGTGATCTGCGGCTTCGGCCGCACCGGCCACTGGTTCGGCCACCAGCATTTTGGCGTCGAGCCGGATCTGGCACCGATCGCCAAGGGCCTGTCCTCCGGCTATCTGCCGATCGGCGGCGTCATGGTTTCCGATCGCGTCGGCAATGTGCTCGTGGAAGAAGTCGGTGATTTCAACCACGGCTTCACCTATTCCGGCCATCCGGTCTGCGCTGCCGCTGCCCTCGAAAACCTCCGCATCATCGAGGACGAAAAGCTTGTCGAGCGCGTGCACGACGATATCGGCCCCTATCTCGCAGCCGGCCTGAAATCGCTGGAAGACCTGCCGATCGTCGGCCAGATCCAGCAGGTCGGCCTGATGGCCGCCGTCCAGCTTGCCGAGGACAAGGCAACGCGCAAGCGCTTCGAGGACAAGGAAAAGGTCGGCGTCACCGTGCGCAACCATTGCCTGGAAAGCGGCCTGGTGCTGCGCGCCACCGGCGACCGCATGCTCTTCTCCCCGCCGCTCGTCATCAGCCACGCCGAAGTCGACCAGATGATCGACATTACGCGCAAGGGCCTGGAACATGCATGGAAGGTGATGACGGCCTGATTGGAAATGAAAAGAGGGGTGGTACGACCGCCCCTGACCAACGCATGAATATGCGATCACGAGTCGGCCGCAGAACCTAGCGTTTTGCGGCCGAATTCAATTTGAAATCAGGCGTTTGATGGCTCCACGCACGGCTGGGGCCGGAGGCCTGTGGACGTTGGTTTCGCATCGGCGCGTAAAATGCGGGATGGTGCGGATGATTCTGGTGCCGCTAGTGCTTCCGCAGAGTCCGCGTGTTCTGCAAGGTCTCCTAGCCAAGCGTCGTGAACATCGTCGCCTTTCGCGTTAACTGACGGAAAAGGGCCAAAAACTTCACCTCTTACAGGTGCTCAAGCTTGTGAGGTAACGGGTTGCGATTCTATCACGCGCAGGCTCAAGCATTTGAATGCGACCAGCCCGTGTTCGATATCAGTAACTGAATATTTTGCCTCTTCAAGTTGCCAAGCTGAAATGTCTTGGACATTCAGGCTCGATCTCACAGCGCTGTTAAAATCGCTGATCACAACCTCTGTTGCTTGCTGGCACTCCAAGCGAATGTGCTGGCCGTGAGCATCAAGACCCTCAAGAAAAATGTCGACATAAGAGGAACGAGGATCGTGCCTCTTCAAAGTCACCAGCGTGAGGGTCAAGTTAATTGGGTACAACATTCACAGTCCTCTCCGGGTAGAGAAGCCAGCAATTACATTGCTCAAACGCAGCATCAACGAGCTTAGCGGCTCTGTAAAAAGCGGCTTTATCCCGATATTCTCGTTCGGGTGAGCGACAAGCTGCCATCACGTATTTGTTGCCATCTCGCAGCTATTGAAACGCCGTCTCGAAGAAGCTCCTGAGCTTGCGCGAATGCAGCTTCTCCGTCGGCATGCCGGCGAGCTTTTCCAGGGCGCGGATACCGATGCGCAGATGCTGGTTGACCTGCGTGCGATAGAAGGCGGTTGCCATGCCGGGCAGCTTCAGTTCGCCATGCAGCGGCTTGTCGGAGACGCACAGCAGCGTGCCATAGGGCACGCGGAAACGAAATCCGTTGGCGGCGATGGTGGCGGATTCCATGTCGAGCGCGATGGCGCGGGACTGGGAGAGGCGCTTGACCGGACCGCGCTGGTCGCGCAGTTCCCAGTTGCGGTTGTCGATGGTGGCGACGGTGCCGGTGCGCATGATGCGCTTCAGGTCGTAGCCTTCAAGACCCGTCACTTCTTCCACGGCGCTTTCCAGCGCCACCTGCACTTCGGCAAGTGCGGGGATCGGCACCCAGACGGGCAGGTCGTCGTCGAGCACGTGGTCCTCGCGCACGTAGGCGTGAGCCAGCACATAGTCGCCGAGCGTCTGACTATTGCGCAGGCCGGCGCAATGGCCGAGCATCAGCCAGGCATGCGGACGCAGCACGGCGATATGGTCGGTGATCGTCTTGGCGTTGGAGGGGCCGACGCCGATGTTGACGAGCGTGATGCCGCCATGGCCCTTCTTCTTGATGTGATAGGCCGGCATTTGCGGCAGGCGGGCGAGCGTCAGGTCGGTTTCCGGCTTGTCGGCGCCGGCGGGCGTGGTGATGTTGCCGGGCTCGACGAAGGCGGTGTAGCCGTTGCCGCCCTCGGCCATCTGCTGGCGTGCCCAGGCGCAGAATTCGTCGACATAGAACTGGTAGTTCGTGAAGAGCACGAAATTCTGGAAATGGTTGGCGCTGGTCGCCGTGTAGTGGCTGAGGCGGGCGAGGGAATAGTCGATGCGCTGTGCGGTGAAGGGCCCGAGCGGTGAGGGCTCGCCGGGGCCGGGCTCGTAGGCGCCGTTGGCGATTTCGTCGTCGGTGGTCGTGAGATCCGGCGCATCGAAAAGGTCGCGCAGCGGCAGTTCGATGCCCTCGGCGATCTCCGCCTCGACATAGGCGCCTTCGCCAAAGGCGAAATGCAGCGGGATCGGCGTCGTCGATTCCGACACGATGACGCGAATGCCGTGGTTGCGCATCAGGAGGCCGAGCTGTTCCTTGAGGTAGTGCCGGAAGAGTTTTGGCCGGGTGATGGTCGTGGTGTAGACGCCGGGCGAGGCGACATAACCGTAGGACAGGCGGGAATCGACGTGGCCGAAGCTGGTCGTTTCGATCGAGACCTGCGGGTAGCAGGCGCGGAACCGCTTGTCGGGTGAACCGGCCTTGCCGAGCGCCACGAAAGCGTCGGTCAGGAAGGTCGTGTTGCGCTCGTAAAGCTCTTGCAGGGCATCGACCGCGGCCACCGGATCATCGAAGGATTGCGGCTCGTAGGGTGCCGGCGTGGCGAAGGAAAGCGGCTTGTGAGAGAAGATTCGTTTGCTCATGATTGATTATAGTGTGTTGTTTTTTACAAGCAAACGACAACGTATGCCGCGTCCACAAGGCCTATCGCGGAGCCGCGAGAATGATGCCGGCGCCGACAAGCGCGAAGCTCGCACCGACCATATCGAACCGGTCCGGCCGCATGCCTTCGGCCAACCACAGCCAGAGCAGGGACGCCGCAATATAGACGCCGCCATAGGCGGCATAGGCGCGGCCGGCAAAGGCACTGTCGACCTGGGTGAGCAGCCAGCCGAACAAGGCGAGCGAGGCGATTCCTGGAAGAAGCCAGAGGATGGATTTATCGAGCCGCCACCAGGCCCAGAAGGCAAAACACCCGGCGATTTCGGCGAGTGCCGCGGCGGAAAAGAAGAGAAGGGATTTCATCCGGTACTCCGGGCTGGCGACGAAGGCCTGCCCGGTCTAGCACGGATTTTTGCGAGGGAAAGCCTGTACTAGCTCATCGACTGGCGCTGGAGGGTGATGAAGAGCATGAGGCCAGCCCCCTGCTTTTCGATGCCGAGACCACCTGCATTGCTCCAGGCGAGTGCGCCGACCGGCGCGATCATCATTGCCGAAAGGGCGAGGATGCGCAGCGCGACGACGGAGGTGTGGAGCAGGGCGATGGTCATTTCGGTTTTCCCGGTGTCGTCAGGTGTCAGAGCGAGGCGCGGCACATGTCCGGGGTCGAGCAGGCTACCAGCTTGCCGGTGGTGTTGTGCGTGCTGCGGCGGTAGTCGGTCTCGACGGCTGCAGCGAGCATGATCGCGAAGATAGCCATCAGCAGGGTGATGATGGTGAGGCGGCGTGCGAGGATGTCCATGGTGTTGTCCCTCATTCAAATCGTTCAATATGACCCTTGTCGCATTGCGGGACTGAACGCTCCCTGAGAGGGCAGTTCATCTCCTGTTCAGGAATGGTGTGATTCGTTTTTTGGCCCGAGCTTGAAACGAAAAAGCCGGCGCAAGGCGCCGGCTTGGGGTCTGACGAAGCGTTGTGACTTCGGGCGCGTTTGCGCTCAGAGCCGAGACCAGGTCTGCGACTTGCAGAGCACCGCGAGCACGCAGCCCTTCATCTTCAGGGATTTTCCGCTGACCGCGCCCGAGCCGCTATAGGTCTTGTCGGTCTCCGGATCGGTGATCGAACCGGAATAGTCGGAACCCGAGCCGCTCAGCTTGCCGATGCTTTTGCCGGCATGTTTGCCCGTCTTCAGGGTGATGCAGAAGCTGCCGCCGCATTTCGCGATCACGGCGGTAGCGCCACTTGCGGTCTTCCAGTTGCCTTCGATCGGCTCGGCGGCAAGGGCAACGCCCGGCACGACGAGAAGGGCGGCGGCGATCCATGTCCTCAGTTTCATTCTCTTCCTCCTCCAGAATGAGAAGCGCAGAATATCTTACGCAAACGTAAAGGTAAATATGCGCGCAGGCCGGTTTTAGAGACACTTTGCTAGGTCGGGGAAGGCGGGAAATTGCCAGGCGGAAAAACCGGACCGTTTTGCGTGGTTACCGAAGGGTTGAAATCGCCGGTTGAACAATTCGTAAATTTTGAAGCAAATCCGCTCGTTTCCAGCCGCTCCGATGTTTAACGAAAACCCAATTTTACCAAGCGTTTGGATTTTGTTTGCCTCCAGTTAAGCATGCATTTTAAGCGCATTTTGAAAGGCCCGCGGCATAGTGGAGCCATAAGACGAGCACGGAAAAACCGGCCGGCAAAACTCTCACGGAAGACCATGCCACAGAAGATCGCAGGCGCCGGGAGAGGCCCGAAAGGGCAGGTAAAACAGGGCACTAACGCAGTAAACAAGTCAGACAGGGACGAACGAAATGGCACGCTTTGATTTTCAGAATACCGAAACAGCCGCCATGACGGGCGGCGAGAACCGCGCCGAAACCTTCTGCGACATGGGCCTCATGTATGCGACGGGTAGAGGCTGCGACATCGACGTGGTGCAGGCCCACAAGTGGCTCAATATCGCCGCCATCAAGGGTTGTGATCGCGCCGCTGAACTGCGCGCCGATCTTGCGGCGACGATGACCAAGACCGACCTCGCTCTGGCGCTGCGCGCCGCCCGCGAGTGGATGACGGTTCACTGAGAAATGCCGGCTGGCGCCGGCGATCAGAAAAGCATCACGGACATCAGGGCGATAAACGGCGCAAGAACCGGATCCGCCCCGCTGACCTCAAGATGCTCGATCGCTCAAGCCAGCTGCTTTAAGACCCGCGGCAAAGCTTCCTCGAGCAACGCCATATCGTTATCCGGCCCGACGCTGATGCGGATGCATCGGTTGAGGGGGGCGATACCCGGCATGCGGATGAAGACGCCATGTTCCATCAACCCGTCGACAATGGCCTTGGCGTGGGTGCCGTCCCGGCCGCAATCGATGGTGACGAAATTGGTGGCGGAGGCGAGTGGAGACAAGCCGTTGGCATGCGCGAGGCGGGAGATGCGCTCCCGCGATGCGGCAATGCGGGCGATGACGTCCGAAAGATAGGCCTGATCCTTCAGCGCGGCGAGTGCCGCCTGAACCGAAACTCGGGCCATGCCGAAATGATTTCGGATCTTGTCGAAGGCCTGCGCATTGCCGAGCGTGCCGATCGCATAGCCGATCCGCGCGCCGGCAAGGCCGTAGGCCTTCGAGAAGGTGCGCATGCGCAGAATGTTCGGCTGGCCGATCAGCGCATCGATCGACGGGATCGTGCCTGCCGGTGCGGTTTCCCCATAAGCTTCGTCGAGAATGAGCAGCGTCGTTTCCGGTAGCGCCCGCGCGAAGGACACGACGCTGTCGGCGTCCCACCAACTCCCCATCGGATTGTCCGGGTTGGCGAAATAGACGAGCGGCGCATTTTCCTGGCGCACGGCGTCGAGCAGGCCGTCCAGATGTTCCCTGTCGCCGGCATAGGGCACGGTGACGAGCCGTCCGCCAAAACCATTCACATGATAGTTGAAGGTGGGGTATCCGCCGAGCGAGGTCACGACCGGCGTGCCGGGCTCGATGATCAAGCGCACGATCTCGCCCAGCAGCCCGTCGATGCCGCCGCCGATCGCGATGTTGTCGCGCGAAACGCCATGATGCAGGGCGAGGGCTTCGCGCAGTTCGTAATTCTCCGGATCGCTATACATCCAGGTCGTCCCGGCAGCCGCGCGCATCGCCTCCAGCACGGAAGGCGCGGGGCCGAAGCCGCTCTCGTTTGCGCCGATGCGGGCCTTTACGGCGAGGCCACGGGTACGCTCGATGGCTTCTGGCCCGACGAAGGGGACGGTGGCAGGCAGGGTCTGGGCGAGGGCGGTGAAGCGGGAGAATGCGGACATGAAAACGCCTGAAGGTCGATGAAACGGTCTGGAAGCCGCCGGCCGAACGCCGCGAGGCACCCGCCGGAATCAGTCATCCGGGGGCACCCTAACCAATAAAGCGCAAAGGAGAAATGCTCAGGTGGTTGCGGAGCTGCGGCCGCCCTTTTCCACACCGACCATGTAGCGCCGCTCTTCCTTCTTCGGCTTGGCGGCGACGCCACCGGTAAAGTACTCGGAGCGCACGATCGTGTGCAGCAGTTCCTCGTCGATTTCCTTGATGAACTGCACACCGATGCGGTTGTCGTTGCGGTAAACTTCCGCACAGCCGATGCGCGAGGTTACCCCGACGATGGAAAGGTAGTAGTGGAACGGCAGGCCGATCGTCGTGGTGACAGTGAAGCTTGCCCCGCCGACCGAGATGTCGACCAGCTTGCAGGTGCGCATCTTGGGCGCTGCCAGGTCCAGGCCGACGCTCATCAGCATGCCCTGCCGGTTGACGGTGAAGCGCTCCCACTTGCGTTCGTAAAGTCCGGCGCTGGATCGCTTGTCTGCACCAATAGCCATTGCCCATTCTCCCGATGGGGACGTCATGTCCAGTAGAGATGACGGGAGTGTTGCAGGGGAGTATTTTGTTTCGTTGAAACAAATACTTAAAAATTTAATTGCCGTGCGTTTCGGTCTCGCGGCCGAGCACATGGTTGAGGAAATCCGTATCGAGGAACATGTTGAAGCGCACCACCAGCTCGTCGCCGTCGCGCTTGAACTCCGTGCAGGGGATCTCGTCGCGGATGCCGTGGATTTCCAGGTAGAAGCTTTCCGGCAGCGTTAGCGTCTTGTTGATGGAGAGCACTGCGCCAGCGCTCGAAATGCTGCGAATAAGGCAGGTGTAGCGCATCGCCGTGCTGAGATGATGGCCGATCGGCGTGATGAAGCCGGGCTTGTCGATGCGATACTGGACGAAGCTGCGCTTGGGGTGGCGCAGGTGAAGTTGCTCGTGGATGCCGTCGAGGGGCATGGTGCCCTCCCGCTTCTGTTGTCGGGTTTGAACTGTATCGAAACGGGATGGACAAAACATGAAAACGGCCGCTCGCATTTGAACGAGCGGCCGCCGAATGTTTCAAGTACGAGCCTGACTTACTGGAAAGCCTGAAGGCCGGTCTGCGCGCGGCCGAGGATCAGCGCATGGATGTCATGCGTGCCCTCGTAGGTGTTGACCGCTTCGAGGTTCATGACGTGGCGGATGACGCCGTATTCGTCGGAGACGCCGTTGCCGCCATGCATGTCGCGCGCCACACGGGCAATGTCGAGCGCCTTGCCGCAGTTGTTTCGCTTCATCAGCGAGATAAGCTCGGCCGGTGCGCGATGTTCGTCGAACAAGCGGCCGAGGCGCAGCGCCCCCTGCAGGCCGAGCGAAATCTCGGTCTCCATGTCGGCGAGCTTCTTCTGGATGAGCTGGGTGGCGGCAAGCGGCTTGCCGAACTGCTTGCGGTCGAGCGTGTACTGGCGGGCGGCGTGCCAGCAGAATTCGGCAGCCCCCATGGCGCCCCAGGCGATGCCGTAGCGGGCGCGGTTGAGGCAGCCGAACGGGCCGGCAAGGCCGGACACTTCCGGCAGCAGGTTTTCATCGGGAACGAAGACGTCCTGCATCATGATCATGCCGGTGACGGAGGCGCGCAGCGAGAACTTGCCCTCGATCTTCGGCGTCTCGAAACCCTTCATGCCGCGTTCGAGAACAAAACCCTTGATCTTGTTGTCATGCGCATCGGATTTTGCCCAGACGACCGCGACATCGGCGATCGGCGAATTGGTGATCCAGTTCTTGGCGCCCGAGATGAGATAGCCGCCATCGACCTTCTTGGCGCGGGTGATCATGGAGGAGGGGTCCGAGCCATGGTCCGGCTCGGTCAGGCCGAAGCAGCCGACCCACTCGCCCGAAGCGAGCTTGGGCAGGTACTTCTTGCGGGTCTCTTCCGTGCCGAAGGCGAAGATCGGGTGCATGACGAGCGAGGACTGCACGGACATCGCCGAGCGGTAGCCCGAATCGACGCGCTCGACTTCACGGGCAACGAGGCCGTAGGAAACGTAGTTGGCGCCGACGCCACCATATTCTTCCGGCACGGTCGGGCCGAGCAAGCCGAGTTCGCCCATCTCGGTCATGATCTCGCGGTGGAAGATCTCGTGGCGGTTCGCTTCGGTGACGCGCGAGGCAAGCTTGCCCTGGCAATAGGCCCGCGCCGTATCGCGGATCATGCGCTCTTCTTCGGTCAGCTGGTCTTCCAAAAGGAAGGGATCGGCCCAGTCGAAAGGCGCCATCTTGGCGCGCGCCTGTTCCGGGGTGGCGCTGTGGTGCTCGCTCATGGATTCCCTCCTGTCGCGTTTTGTCGTTGCAGAAGTGCTACATCAGCCGCTCCGTCTTCGAAAGGGCTGGAACGAAAAGGGCAGACCGACGCTTTGGCTATTTATGAATGCCCTCATGAGCCTGGAGAATGAGCTTTTGGCCGATTTCCGCGTTTTTGCCTTGATCCTGCCGCTCCGTGTGAGCAAGTAACCTGACAATGAGCAATTCCCCCACAAGGAGGCCAAGCATGCGCGACCGTTTCAAGCGATCGGTCGAACGGCTTCTGCCGACCGATGCCCCCCTGGGCGACCTCTTCTGGCCGTTTTCCCGTGATCCCGAGCGCAAGGCGCCCGCCGTGCGGCGCCGGCCGGCGGGCTCGTCGCCTCTCCGCGAAGTCGTCGGGTTCGGCAGCAATCCGGGCGGCCTGCGCATGTTCGAGTATGTCCCCGAAGGCCTGCCTGCCGGTCGCCCGCTGGTGCTGGTGCTGCATGGCTGCCAGCAGGATGCGGAAAGCTACGACCGGGCCGCCGGCTGGGCCTCGCTCGCACAAGAGCGCGGCTTTGCCGTCGTCTATGCCCAGCAGCGGGAGACCAACAATCCGCGGCTCTGTTTCACCTGGTTTCGCCCAAGCGAGGTGACGCGCGACCGCGGCGAGCTGATGTCGATCCGCCAGATGGTGGCGCATACGGCCGAAAGGGCGGCAAGCGATCCGCAACGCCTCTTCATCACCGGCCTTTCTGCCGGTGGGGCGATGACGGCTGCCATGCTCGCCAATTATCCGGATGTCTTCGCCGGTGGCGCCGTCATAGCAGGCCTGCCGTTCGGCGCCGCGCGCGATGCGAGCCGCGCCTTCGATGCCATGGCAGCAGCGCCCGAGCGAACTGCCGACGAGTGGAGCGACCTCGTCCGCACTGTCTCCCCGCGCATTGCCCGCAAACCCGCAATCTCGATCTGGCACGGCACTGCGGACGAAACCGTGTCGCTATCCAACGGCGTCGCCCTCGCCGAGCAATGGCGCGACCTCTACCGACTGCCAAAAGAAGCCTTCGTGGAAAAGCGCATGAAGGGCCGGCGCACGCGCATCTGGCCGGACAAGGAGGGCAGGGCGCTCGTCATCCTGCACGAGATCGACGGCATGGGCCACGGCACGCCGGTTCTGCGCGGCGAAGGCGGCGGCTATGCCACCGCCAACGAGCCGTTCATGCTGGAGGCAGGCTTTTCCTCGACGCTGGAAATCGCCAAGGAATGGGGACTGACACGGAAGTGGAAGCGGTAGCGGCCGGCACGCCGATAACCCGCTCGGGCTTGCCGGAAAGTCCGCGCGGACCGATCAGAAAAAGCCGTCGACTTTTCCTCCGTCATGGTCGAGCCTGACCCGACCATCCACACCTCACCCGCCACCTGGATCCTCGGCTCACGGCCGAGGATGACTTTAGTGGAGTGGTCGTATGTGGGCGCGGCTTACGGCACTCTGAAGTGCCTGCTCAGGCCAGCAGCCATTCATGCTCCTTGGCGTTGTGGAATTTCCACACCCGCTTTGGTCCCGCCATGACGTTGAGATAATAGAGATCATAGCCGTGAATGGTGGCGCAGGGGTGATAGCCCTTCGGCACCAGCGTCACGTCGCGGTCCTCCACCGCCATGGCCTCGTCGAGCGAGCGGTCGTCCGAATAGACGCGCTGGAAGGCAAAACCCTGCGGCGGGTTGAGGCGGTGGTAGTAGGTTTCTTCGAGAAAGCTCTCGTTTGGCAGGTCGTCCTGGTCGTGTTTGTGCGACGGGTAGGACGAAGTGTTGCCGCTCGGCGTGATGACCTCCACGACGAGCAGAGAATGGGCCGAATTGTCGTTTTCAGGCATGATATTGTAGACGTGGCGGACGTTCGAACCCTTGCCGCGGCTGAGCTTAGGGTGCGTGCCGGGTGGAATTTCTTTGGCCTGGTAGTCGCCGCCGCCCGGTGCCGAGCAGACGGCGAGTTCCAGATCCGTCTCCGCCGTTACCGACCAGTTGGAATCGGCCGGTATATAAAGCGCATGCGGCGCGCCCTCGAACGGGCTCATGCGTTCCCCCAGCACGCCGAAATCCTGGCCCGCGCCCGTCGCCTTGCCCTTGCCGGAAATCCAGACGAGGCAGACCTCGCGGGTCCCGGTTTCCGCGGCGAGAATTTCGCCGGGCTTCATGCGGTGCACGTCGAACCCCACATAGGTCCAGCCGGCGCTTTCCGGTGTGACGTGGCTGACGCGGCCGTGCGCGCCGTCCGGCTTTACGAGAAGTTTCGGCATGGGCTTGGTCCTTTCCTTCGGCATGCGGTTGAGGCTTATCCTTTCGGAAAGCCTTCCGTCTCCACGGTATAACCCGCAGCGGTCATGACGCGCATCAGTTCCGCATAACCGACTTCGGCCATCTTCTGCGGGGGCGCTTCACGCGGGTCCTGTTCGGCCTCGACGACGAACCAGCCTTCATAACCATAATCCGCGAAGCGCTTGACGATGGCACCGAAATCGAGCGAGCCGTCGCCCGGCACGGTGAAGGCGCCAAGCGCCACCGCGTCGAGGAAGGACTGCCGGCTGCGATCGAGCCCATCGACCACCGACTGGCGGATGTCCTTGACATGGACGTGCTTGATGCGGGCGTGATGGTTGTCGATGGCGCGCAGGACATCACCGCCGGCAAAGGCAAGGTGCCCGGCATCGAGCAAGAGCGGAATGCCTTCGCCGGAATTACGCATGAAGGCATCGAGTTCCGGCTCGGTCTCGACGACGGCGGCCATGTGGTGGTGATAGGACAGCGGCATGCCCTGCTCGGCGCACCATTCACCGAACTGTGTAAGCTTGCGGCCATAGGCCTTCATCTCATCGTCCGACAGGCGCGGCTTGGTGGCGAGCGGCTTGGAGCGGTCGCCCTGGATGGAGCGGCCGACTTCGCCATAGACGATGCAGGGCGCGTTGACCGCCTTGAACAGCTCGATCATCGGCGCGATGCGATCCTTGTTGGCGGCGAGCTCCTCGTCGACCAGCGTGCCGGAAAACCAGCCGCCGCACAGCGTCACGTCGGCGGCGCGCAGGATGGGCAGCATCACCGCGGGATCTTCCGGGAAGCGACGGCCCTTTTCCATGCCGGTAAAACCGGCACCGCGCGACTGGCGCAGGCATTCTTCGAGGGATACGTCGTCGCTGAGTTCCGGAAGGTCGTCGTTCCACCAGGCGATGGGCGACATGCCGAGTTTGGCTTTCATTATCGTCTCCTTGGCGGGAGGCTACGGCCTCCCTTGTCACTGTTCTTGTCTCTACCCGTTCCTCCGTCATCCTCGGGCTTGACCCGAGGATCCATGCCACTCTCTCGGGTGTGCCGTGTGGGTGGATCCTCGGGTCAAGCCCGAGGATGACGGGGAGGGTGGGGTGTCTGTCTTAACCGATAGTCTGCGCGGCGCGGGCCTTCACATAGGCTTCGCGCGCCTTGTTGACCTCTTCACGCGGGCTCACTTCCGGCACCGCCACATCCCACCAATGGCCACCTTCCTTGGTGGTGATCAGCGGGTCGGTGTCGATGACGATCACCGACGTGCGGTCATTGCCCTTGCTGTTCTGAATGGCCGTTTCGAGATCGGCAATCGAAGAGACCTTCACGGCGACCGCGCCCATGCTTTCGGCATGCGCCCGGAAGTCGATATCCGGCATCATCTCGATCATCGAGTCCTTGAGCAGGTTGTTGAAGTTCGCGCCGCCGGTGCCCATCTGCAGGCGGTTGATGCAACCGTAGCCACGGTTATCCAGCACGACGATCGTCAGCTTCTGGCCAAGCATGATCGAAGTCGAGAGCTCGGAGTTCATCATCATGTAGGAGCCGTCACCGACCATGACGACGACATCCGCCTCCGGCCGTGCCAGCTTCACGCCAAGGCCGCCGGCAATCTCGTAGCCCATGCAGGAAAAGCCGTACTCCATGTGGTAGCCGCCCGGCTTGTGGGCCTGCCATAGCTTGTGCAGCTCACCCGGCAGACCGCCGGCGGCGCAGACCATCACCGAATTCTCACCGCCGATCGTGCGCTGCACGGCGCCGATGACCTGCGCATCGGAGGGCAGGTCCGCATTGGTCGGAGCGGTTGCACGGTTGGCGGCAGCCATCCAGGCTTCCTTGCGGGGCTTGGCAGATTCCGTAAACGAAGCAGGCGCCTTCCAGCCGCCGAGCGCTTCGGACAGCAGCGTCAGGCCCTCGCGCGCATCAGCGACGAGCGGCTGGCTGTCGCGCTTCGCGGCGTCGAAGGCCACGGTGTTGAGGCCGATCATCTTGACGCCATCGTTCTTGAACAGCGCCCAGGAGCCGGTGGTGAAATCCTGCATGCGGGTGCCGACGGCGAGGATGACGTCCGCTTCCTCCGCAAAGGCATTGGCCGCCGAGGTGCCGGTGACACCGACCGAGCCCATGCAGAGCGGGTGATCATCCGGCAGCGCCGACTTGCCGGCCTGGGTGACGGCGACCGGAATGCCATGCATGCCGGCAAAGGCCTTGAGTTCCGCCGTCGCCTGCGAATAGAGCACGCCGCCGCCGGCGATGATCAGCGGCTTTTCCGCCTTGCGCAATGTCGCGATGGCCGCCGCAAGCTCGTCCGTGTCCGGCCGCGGACGGCGATGCGTCCAGACCTTCTCATCGAACAGGCTTGCTGGGTAGTCGTAAGCTTCGGCCTGCACATCCTGGCAGAGCGACAGCGTCACCGGGCCGCAATCGACCGGATCGGTCAGTACCTGCATGGTGCGCTTCAGGGCGGGGATGATCTGTTCTGGCCGGGTGATGCGATCGAAATAGCGCGACACGCAGCGGAAGGCGTCGTTCACCGAGACGGTGCCATCGCCAAAGTTCTCGATCTGCTGGAGGACCGGGTCGGGAATGCGGTTGGCAAAGACGTCGCCGGGCAGGAAGAGGACGGGCAGGCGGTTGACATGCGCCACACCTGCGGCGGTGATCATGTTCAGCGCGCCGGGGCCGATCGAGGTCGTGCAGGCCATGAAGCGCTGGCGAAAACTCGCCTTGGCGAAGGCGACGGCGGCATGCGCCATGCCCTGTTCGTTATGGGCGCGCAGCGTCGGCAGTTCATTGCGCACCTGATACAGCGCTTCCCCCATGCCCGCGACGTTGCCATGGCCGAAAATGCCCCAGACACCGGCGAAGATCGGCTGTTTCTTGCCGTCGACGACCGTCATCTGTGCCTTCAGGAAATGCGTGACGGCCTGCGCCATCGTCAGCCGGATCGTCTTGCCCATGGTATTCCTCCCAAATTCTCTTCATTTGCCGCAATCCCGGGCGAAAATCGCCCACACTTTTCCTGGGATTGCTCTAGAGACCGCGCGTGCGCAGCCAGGCGTCGGTCAGTTCGCGGAAGCGGCCGGCCATGTCCGATATCGCTGCCTCGTCGTCCATCTTGCCGGCCATCCAGGCGCGGGCGGCATCGACAAAGATCGTGCGGCCGACGGCAAAGCCTTTGACGGCCGGTGCGACCTTGGTTGCCTCGAATGCCTTGACCAGTTCCTCCGTCGGCGCCTCCAGGCCGAGCAGCACGATACCACGGCAATAGGCGTCATTTTTGGCGATCACCGCCTCGATGTTTTCCCATGCCCCGCTCGATGCCTGCGGCTCCAGCTTCCACCAGTCCGGCTTGATACCGAGATCGTAGAGTTCCTGAAGTGCCGTCGAGACCGTATCATCCTTGAGCGGCCCGTTCTTGCCGGCGATGATCTCTACCAGCAGCTCGCGGCCAACCCGGCGTGCCGCCTCAAACAGGGTGCGCAGCTTTTCCTGCTGCTCCTTCTTGAGCGCTGCCGGATCGTCCGGATGATAGAAGCACAGGCACTTGATGCAATGGTCGAGCGGCCATTCCACGAGCTGCGAGCCGATGTCCTGGCTGAACTCGAAGCGCAGTGGCTTGGAGCCGGGCAGTTCGACCGGGCGGCCGAGCCAGGAGAAATTCTGGGCGGCGGCATCGAAGAAGGCGTCGCGGCCGAAACGCTCGTCGATCAGCATGCCGTAACCCGGCCGGCCATCGGCGACACGGGCGGCGGCCTTCACGGTCAGGCGCTTGAACTCGGAAATCTTTTCGTGCGGTACCTTCAGTTCATCCGCAACGTCGACGAGCTGCATACGGTGGTCGCAGGCGAGCGCCATCAGAAGCGGAATGTCGGCCTGCTTGCGGTTGGTTGCCCAATGGATGTGGTTGATCGCCTCGTCCTTGCGCAGCGCCCGGTGTTTGCTGCCGTTCTTCAGGAAGAATTCCAGCTCGTCCCAGCTCGGATATTCCGGCGAGCAGAGCAGGCGGGAGACGGCGAAAGCGCCGCAGGCATTGGCCCATGTTGCCGAGGTCGCATGGTCTTCGCCCCGCAGCCAGCCCCGCAGGAGGCCCGACATGAAGGAATCGCCGGCACCCAGCACATTATAGACCTCGATCGGGAAGCCCTGGCCGATAATGCCGTCTTCCAGATTGTCGGAGATCGGGCCGTCATAGACGATGCAGCCCATGGCGCCGCGCTTCAGCACGATGGTGGCGGAGGAGAGCGCGCGGATCGCCTTCAGCGAGGAAAGCACGTCATCGGCGCCGGACGCGATCATGATCTCCTCTTCCGTGCCGACGATGAGATCGCAATCCGGCAGGACGGATTTCATGATGGCGGAGACGCGATCGGACTTCACATAGCGCTCGAAGCCCTCGGCATGGCCGGCAAGGCCCCAGAGGTTCGGGCGGTAGTCGATGTCGAAGATGACCTTGCCGCCGTTTTCCTTGGCGATGCGGATCGCCTTGCGCTGCGCAGCCTCGGTGTTGGGTCGCGAAAAATGCGTGCCGGAGACCAGCACGGCACGGGATGAGCGTACGAAGGCCTCGTCCACGTCGCCCTCGTCGAGCGCCATGTCGGCACAGTCGGTGCGCACGAAGATCATCGGCGAGACGCCCTCGGATTCGATGGCGAGCAGCACAAGCGCCGTCAGGCGGTCCTTGTCGGTCTTGATGCCCTCGACATTGACGCCTTCGCGGGCGGATTGCTCGCGGATGAAACGGCCCATCTGCTCGTCGCCGACGCGGGTGATGAGCGCGGATTTCAGGCCGAGGCGGGCGGTGCCGATCGCGATATTGGCCGGGCAGCCACCGACGGATTTGGCGAAGGAAGCGGTGTCTTCGAGCCGCGTGCCGAGCTGCTGGCCGTAGAGGTCGACGGACGAGCGGCCGATCGTGATGACGTCGAGCGTCCTGTCTTGTTCCGTGTGCGGCATGTCTTCCTCCCGGTCTTGCGACGCCACCGTCTCACTGCGGCGGTACGTTGGGAAAATGAAACATGAATTCCATTATTCTGTCAATTCGGAATATTCATTCCGTTTCTATTCCACAGCATTTCGTTTCGGCGCGCGTCGCAGGCTGCGCCGCTTTTCGGCAATCGCGACGGGCAGCGCCATGGCAAGCGCCATGGACGCGGAGAGCGAGCGAAAGCCGGCATAGTCGGCTTCCGAGACTTCGAACCAGTATGTGGCGGAGGCGGCGAGCGGCGAGAAAACCGAGTCGGTGATCGCAACGATCGGCACGCCACGACCCGCCAGTTCCTGCGCCTGGGTCAGGCTTTCGGCGGCGTAGGGCGCAAAGCTCGCCGCGATGACCGCATCCTTGTTCGTCGCAAACTGCGTCATTTCGGGATCGATGCCGTTCGGCGAGGCGATGATCTGGTGGCGTATGGCGAGCTTGCCGAAGGCATAGGCGATATGGGCGGTCAGCGGATAGGAGCGGCGCTTGGCGACGAGATAGATGGTTTCCGCGCGGGCGAGCAGATCGACGGATTTCGAAAAGGTCTCGCCGTCGATGGTGCTGGCGAGCCGCGCGACGGACTGGCTTGCCGCCGTCAGGAAGCCGGAGAGCAGTTCCGTATCACTGTTGACCGCGGGACCTGCTTCCAGCGTGAGAAGGCGCTCTTCGTACGACAATGTGCGGTCGCGCAGCCGGGCGCGAAAAACGTTCTGGAGGTCCGAAAAACCTTCGTAACCGAGGTGATGGGCCAAGCGCACCAAGGTGGAGGGCTGCACATCCGCCGCCGTTGCGATGCTTGCCGCAGTGCCGAAGGCCATCTCGTCCGGGTTTGAGAGCGCATAGGCCGCCACCTGCGCCAGTCGTTTCGGCATGGTCGCTTTGCGCTCGATGATCACGCTGCGCAGGCTGTCGAAATCACGCGGTACACGCGCCAGGGCCGCCTCGGTGTCGTTCATGGATCCAGTCCTCCTCGTGCGGCCATTCTGCTACGAATGAAATAAATATTCCATATCTCGAGAAAAGATAGTTTTCGTTCTAAATCTTTCCCGCTATGCATGGCGCCTGGAGCGCCCTTGTGGCGAGATATAGCAATTCCAGCAAAACTGCGTAGCGGTTTTGCGTCTGGAATTGCGCGCAGACAAACCGGAGGAGATGTCATGAAGGCCTTGGGAATTGGATTGATCGGAACGGGCTACATGGGCAAGTGCCATGCGCTCGCCTGGAACAATGTCAGCACGGTCTTCGGCGATGTCGATCGCCCGCGCCTCGTGCATCTCGCCGAAGCCAATGCGGATCTCGCGGCGAGCCGTGCCCGCGAATTCGGTTTCGCCAAGGCGACCGCCAACTGGCGCGACCTGCTTGCTGATCCGGATGTCGACGTGATTTCCGTCACCACGCCGAACCAGTTCCATGCCGAGATGGCCATCGCCGCCCTTGATGCCGGCAAACATGTCTGGTGCGAAAAGCCGATGGCGCCGGCCTTTGCCGATGCCGAGCGCATGCTCGCCGCGCAGCGCTCATCCGGCAAGATCGCGGTCATGGGCTATAACTACATCCAGAACCCCGTGATGCGGCACATCCGTTCGCTGCTGGACGAAGGCGCCATCGGCACGGTCAATCACGTCCGCATCGAGATGGACGAGGATTTCATGGCTGATCCGGAGGCGCTGTTCTACTGGAAGAGCGAAGCGACCTCCGGTTACGGCGCACTCGATGATTTCGCCGTGCATCCGCTCTCGCTGCTGTGGAGCCTGTTCGGCCATGTCGAGGCGGTCATCGCGTCGCTCGCCAAGCCCTATGCCGACCGCCCGCTGAAGGACGGCAGCCGCCGCGACGTCGAAAACCACGATATCGCCAGCGTCCTGATGCGCCTTCCCGGCGGTATCTCCGGCGTGCTGATGGCCAACCGCTCGGCCTGGGGCCGCAAGGGCCGCATCGCGCTGCAGATTTATGGTTCGAAGGGCTCGATCCTCTACGATCAGGAGCGCATGAACGAATTCCAACTCTATACGACGGACGGCCGCGCCACCGAGCAAGGCTTTTCCACGATCCTGACGGCACCGCACCACAAGCCCTATGACCGTTTCATTCCGGCGCCCGGCCACGGCCTCGGCTTCAACGATCTCAAGGTCATAGAATGCCGTGAGCTGATCGCCGCCATCGCCGGCATGGCGTCGCATTCCATCGACTTCAACCATGGCCTGCGCATCGAGCAGTCCGTGCACGCCATGGCCGAATCTTTCCGGCAAGGTCGCTGGGTGGAAATCGCCGCTGAATGAGTTTCCAGCGACCGGGCCAAAAAAATCCGGTCGCCTCCTCATTGAAACAGCACGGGCCATACGTAATACTCTCGGCAATAATGCCGGAGGGATGGGCATGTTCAAGCAAATGCAGAGACGCTGGGCGCCGGTCCTCTTCGTCTCGATTGCTGTCATCGTGTTCAATGCGAACGCCGCAGAGGCGAAGCGTGTTGCACTGCTGATAGGCAATCAGAAATACGAAGAGACGGCCCAGCTCAACAATCCTGCGAACGATGTGGAGCTTATGCGCGCCTCGTTCGAGGCCGCTGGTTTCGATTCCGTCAAGACGGTCCTGGATCTCGACCGCTCCGCCATGGTGAAGGCGTTGCGCGAATTCGAGGACGAATCCGCTGACGCGGACATGGCGGTGGTCTACTATTCCGGCCACGCGATGGAGATGGATGGGGTCAACTACCTCATTCCCGTCGATGCGGCGCTGAAGAGCGACCGCGACGTCGAGGACGAGAGCGTGGCCATCGATCGCGTCCAGCGTTCGCTGGAAGGCGCCAAGAAGCTGAAACTCTTCATTCTCGACGCTTGCCGCAACAATCCGTTTTCGCAGTCGATGACCCGGTCGATCGGCACCCGTGCCGTGACGCGCGGTCTTGCGCGTGTGGAGCCCGAATCGGCCGACACGCTGATCGCCTTCGCTTCGAAGGCCGGTACCGTGGCGCTCGACGGCGAGGGCAAGAACAGCCCGTTCGCAACCGCGCTTTCCAAATACCTGACCGAGCCCGGTCTCGACGTGCGTATCGCGCTCGGCAAGGTGCGCGACGAAGTGGTGGAAGCCACCAATCGCGAGCAGGAGCCCTTCGTCTACGGTTCGCTCGGCGGTGCGCAGATCTTCCTGAACATCAAGGAAGTGAACATCAATATTTCCAACAGCGGCAACACGCAGGAGGTCTCGCCGAACGGCCAGTCCGAAGCGGCGGCCGACTGGCAGAACATCCGCGACCTCGCCGATGAAGACCTGATCAATGCCTTCATTTCGAAGCACGGCAAGGATCCGGTCTACAAGATGCTGGCGGAAAAGAAGCTCGCCAGCCTCCAGGAGGCGACCCAGAACGATGGGCAGGATGCGGCGGCAATCGCGTGGGATGCCTTGAAGGAATCGACCGATGCGGCTGCCTTGCAGCGCTTCATCGAGCGCTACCCGGATAGCCAGCATCGCAGCAGCGCCGAACAGTTGATCGCAGCACTCGAACCGAAGAAGGGTCTCAGTGTCGATCTTGCCTCCAAGGAAACGGCCGCCTCGCGGGATTGTTTCCTGCTGGCCGGCGAACCGCAGTCGCTGCCCGGCTTCCTGGGCGTCAACTTCCTGAAGATCGATGCCAAGCGGGCGCTTTCCGCCTGTGCGCAGGCCGTCAACGAAAATCCGTCCGACGGCATGCTGGTGAACCTTCTCGGCCGTGCACAGGACGCCGACCGCAACTATGTCGAAGCCCGTCGCAACTACGAAAAGGCGATCGAGCTCGGCAACATGTACGCGCTCACCAACCTTGCCTGGTTCTCGATCTACGGCACGGATGGTCCGGTCGACGTGCCGAAGGGCCTCTCGATGCTCGAGAGGGCTTCGACCGCCGGCAATTCCTATGGCCAGGCTTCGCTCGGCTGGCTCTACCGCGAAGGCTATGGCGGCACGCGCCAGGACTATAACGAAGCGGTAAAATGGTATCAGCAGTCGGCCAACCAGGGCTATGCCAATGCCATGGCGACGATGGGCTGGTTCTACCGCGAAGGCCTCGGCGTTTCGCAGGATTACGTCCAGTCGCTCACCTGGTACCGCAAGGCTGCGGACGCCGGCGACGCCAACGCCATGTCCTCGCTCGGCTGGGCTTACCAGAACGGCCTCGGCACGGCGCAGAACTATGCCGAAGCCAAGGTCTGGTACGAGAAGGCCGCCAATATCGGCGATTCCTACTCGATGGCCTCGCTCGCCTGGCTCTATGACGTCGGCAACGGCGTGAAGCAGGACTATGTCGAAGCCCGTTACTGGTATGAGAAGGCCGCCAATTCCGGCAGCGCTTACGCCATGGGCAACCTGTCTCGTCTCTACGACCAGGGCCTCGGCACACCGGCAGACGCAAAGGAGGCTGTCCGCTGGGCAGCGGCCAGCGTCGAAAGCGGCGATCCCGCCAAGCTGAAGGAACTCAAGGAAACCCCGGCCAACTTCACGGTCGCTTTCCGCAAGGAGCTGCAGAACCTTCTCAAGGAGCGCGGCTATTACAGTGGTTCGTCGGATGGCGAATTCGGTGCCGCCACGCTGGCCGCGATCGACAAGCTCGCCGCCGGCCGCAACGACAGCAGCTCGCTGTCGAGCACGACGACAACCACCACGACCGACCAGTCGACGCTGACGTTGAGCGGGTCGGACACCGACCAGTGCTACGAACTTGCCGGCGAACCGAACCTGCGCCCGGGCTTCCTCGGCAAGCTCTTCGCGCAGATCGACTATGGCCGCGCGATCTCCGTCTGCGAAGCGGCACTCAATGCCAATCCGTCGGACAACTCGATCCGCAACATGGTCGGCCGTGCTCATGACGCCGCGAAGAATTTTTCGAAGGCGCGAGAGCACTACCAGAAGGCTGCCGACGAGGGGAACCTCTACGCGCTGACCAACCTCGCCTGGTACTCGATCTACGGTACCGACGGCGCGGTCGACATGGCCAAGGGCACCCGCATGTTCGAGCAGGCCTCGAATGCCGGCAACCCCTATGCCCAGGCCTCCCTCGGCTGGCTCTATCGCGAAGGCTATAACGGCACGCGCAAGGACTATGACGAGGCGATCAAGTGGTACCGCAAGGCGGCCGAACAGGGTTATGCCAATGCACAGGCGACGATGGGCTGGTTCTACCGTGAAGGCCTCGGCACGACACGCGACTATGCAGCCTCGCTCGACTGGTACAAGAAGGGCGCGGAAGGCGGCGACATCAACGCCATGTCTTCGGTCGGTTATGCCTACCAGTCCGGTCTGGGCGTGGCGGTCGATTATGTCGAAGCGCGCAACTGGTACGAAAAGGCTGCCGCCCAGAACGACTACTACTCGATGGCCTCCATCGGCTGGCTCTACGACGTCGGCAACGGCGTGAAGCAGGACTACAACGAGGCCCGCGACTGGTACGAGAAGGCAGCGAACGGTGGCAACACCTACGCCATGGGCAATCTCTCCCGCCTCTACGACCAGGGCCTCGGCACGCGCGCCAACGCCAAGGAGGCTGCCCGTTGGGCCGCCGCCAGCGTGGAGGGCGGCGACCAGGGCAAGCTGCAGGAACTCAAGGGATCGGCGGCGAATTTCACGCCGCAGTTCCGCAAGGAGTTCCAGCAGATCCTCAAGGATCGTGGGTATTATAATGGCCCGATCGACGGTGATTTCGGCGCCTCGACGCAGAACGCCATCGACCGCCTCGCCGCCCGCACCTGAGCCATCCGGCTGGGTCCTGAAACAAAAAGCCGCTGGAAACGGGTCGTTTCCAGCGGCTTTTCTTTGGGGTTCGGTCAGGCGGCCAATTTGAGCAGCCAGGCGTCGTGATCCTTTAGAAAGACCTTCAATCGTTCCGGGTAGTCCTCCGCCACTGCCGTGCGCACACTCGGGCGTTGCATCAGGGCAGCACGCCAGGCGGAAACTTTTTCAAGCCCGTCAAAAACGCCCGTGGGTGTCACCGTGTCGAAGACGTCGAAATAGCGGAAGATCGGGGCGAAAACGGCATCGACGAGGCTGAAATCTTCGCCGGCGAAGAAGGGACCGTTGCCGAGGGCGGCTTCGACCCGCCTGAATTTTTCGGTGAGAGCCTGGCGTTTCGTCGCGTAGGTTTCGGCGTCGCTGGCGGTCTCGAAGCCCCAGAGATCCGACAGGATCGAGGAACCGAACTCCATCCAGCCGCGATGCTGCGCCCGCAGAAGCGGATCGGCCGGATGAAGCGGTCTGCCCGTCTGCGTATCTTCCAGATATTCGCAGATGACCGCACTTTCGAACAGCACCGCTTCGCTGCCATCTTCCCACCGGATGATGAGGAGCGGCACCTTGCCGAGCGGCGACATGGCGAGAAACCAGTCGGGCTTTGCGGCAAGGTCGATGGTGCGGCGTTCAAAGGCCACGCCTTTTTCGGCAAGTGCTATGGCAGCGCGCTGGACATAGGGGCAGAGATGATGACTGACCAGGGTGAGCGTAGCGCCAGTCGGGGAACCGGGGTGGGGCATGGCGTGTCTCCGGTTCGAGATGAATGCAATTGCATATATGCACCCTTGCCTTTGCCGTCAAGATGAATGTAATTGCATCTATGTCCGACTCGTCACCCGACCAGACCCCCACGCCCTCCGCCGCCACGACACGGCTCTGGATCGCGCTCATGCGCACGCAGCGCGTTCTCCTGGCCGCCATCGAGCAGGATCTGAAAGCCGCGGATCTGCCGCCGCTCGGCTGGTACGACGTGCTTTGGGAACTGGTGCGCGCGGAAAAGGGGAGGTTGCGGCCCTTCGAAATCGAGGCGCACACATTGCTTGCGCAACACAACCTCTCCCGGCTTCTCGACCGGATGGAAGCGGCAGGCCTCGTCCGCCGCGAAATTTTACCGCAAGACGGCCGTGGCCGCTGGGTTCTCGTCACAGAGGCGGGTCGCGCGATGCAGCAGCGCATATGGACGGTCTACGGCGCCTCCATTGAACGCCATCT
Organism: Shinella sp. GW821-FHT11G07; assembly: GCF_058808115.1. Taxonomy (NCBI): domain Bacteria; kingdom Pseudomonadati; phylum Pseudomonadota; class Alphaproteobacteria; order Hyphomicrobiales; family Rhizobiaceae; genus Shinella; species Shinella sp. GW821-FHT11G07. The sequence goes on along the minus strand of NZ_JBXARJ010000008.1, from coordinate 257,416 downwards.
TGGCGAAAAGCTCTCAAATACAGATGCCGAACAGCTTGCGAACGAGCTTGCACGTCTGATTCGCGGGTGAGCACAAAAGCAAACGCCGGAGCAAGAAGCCCCGGCGTTTGCCTGTCTGCGTGCCTGTTTCGGATCAGAGCAGGAAGTCGTCCACGTAGTACTTCGTCAGCCCGGCATTGATCTCGAAATCCGCGCGGCCGTCGCCATTGATGTCGCCCGAGATGACCGTGCCGGAGTAGCGCAATTCGCCTGCCGTGCCGGAGAACGAAGCCTTGCCGATGAATTCGAAGGCCTGGTTGCCGCTGCGACCGGTATTGGCGTCGATGTCGCGCAGGTCGATGACATCGCCCTGGCTGTCCGGGTTGAAGTCGTCGATGACGTCGCGCAGCGAACCCACGCGGCTGTCGGATGTTTTCGTGAAGCGGAACGTGTCAGCGCCGGTGCCGCCGACGAGGAAATCGTTGCCCGCACCCCCAACGAGGAGGTCGTTGCCGGAGCCGCCGACGAGATCGTCATTGCCGTTGCCGCCGTACAGACGGTCGTTGCCGGCCTCGCCATAGAGGTCGTCATTGCCATCGTCGCCGTAGATTATGTCCACGCCGTTGCCGCCATAAAGCCGGTCGTTGCCGGCAAGCCCTTCGAGCTGGTCGTTGCCGCTGCCGCCCTTGAGGATATTATTGCCCGCGGTACCGATCAGCGTGTCGGCATAAGCAGTGCCGACGACGTTCTCGATGCTCGTCAGCTTCTCCAGGCGACCCGTAACGGCCTTGGCGTAGCCTTCGTCGAGATCGACATAGATGCCGCGACCCTTTTCGCTGCTCGAATCCTGCAGCGAATAGTTGATCGTGTCGGTGCCGGAGCCGCCGTTGAAGGTGTTCTTGAAGCCGACGGAGTAGAAGGTGTCGTTCCCGGCGTCGCCATTATAGACACTCTGATAGGTCTTCACCTTGAACACGTCATTGCCATCGCCACCGCTGACGACGTCATACTCGCCTGCGGCCTTCGCTGCGCCGCTATGGATGTAGATGTCGTTGCCTGAACCGAGATAGATATCGTTGCTGCCCTCGAAGCTGTTGCGAACGATATCGTTGCCGCTGCCGGCCTCGACATAATTGTCACCACCGCGGCTATCGACGCGGTTCAACACGATTTCGTCGTCGCCGCCATAGGCGAAGACATCCATCGGGCCCCGGGAATTCTGTACGATGAGATCGTCACCGTTCGTGCCTTTAACAACCACAACCATTTCCGTTTCCTTTCCGCATCAACGACCTGTTGCACGATATCTATCGCCGACAAGCTGAACAGTTGTTGAACAGAGTCGCTGCGGGCGGCGATTTCGAGGCGGAACGGGGGAATTTTGCGGGCAGGGGGCATATCGACCGTGAAGCACGTCGTCCGGTGCGCCAATCACGCCGCTGTTGATCGATCTCAGGAGCCTTTACGGCTCCCCACCATACATACCTGTATATATTGAAAGCGCTTTTCAGCCTTTTCTCCAAAAAGCTCTTGATCACTGAGGGCTTTGCCCGTATCAGGGCGGCGAGCGGAGAGGTGGCCGAGTGGTCGAAGGCGCTCCCCTGCTAAGGGAGTATACCCGGAAGGGTATCGAGGGTTCGAATCCCTTCTTCTCCGCCAGTTCCGTTCAGCGATGCTGAAAATACCGAACACCCGATTGTTAAGGGGTTGCAGGCTGTTGCCTTGGAACATAAAGGGATCCGCCAGGTCCTCAAAATGACGCTCCCTTTCAAACATGTCACGACAGATGCGAGGCGATGTCTGCATTACGAAAAGGCGCGCCTGCGAAAAGCTCCAGAGGAGGCATGGATCATCCGATGCCGGCTCCTTACAGCCAGATACTGGATCGCAAAAAATAATCCTATCCAGAATCCTGCCGATTCAAGAAAAGGGGAAACTCTCTAGCCTGAAATTGAGTTGACGGCCCTGTAAACGTCATGAGAGCATTCCGGTCTTGCACGGAGGATGTAGGAATATGGCTGTTTTTTTTGGTTCAGGTGATACGAGAAGCACGGCGCTCAATTTTCTCACCATATGGAAGGCCGCCGCCGAATGGGAGCCGGGCACAACGGTCACGAATGAAATCCATTATGAAACCGCACATTCTGGCAGCAGGATTGATGAGTACACACTAACCGGATCCTTTGAGTATAGTGTGGACCCCGTTACGCAGGAACTCACGTCGTTGACCGGAACGGTCACGCAGTTCGACTATCATTGGGAAGAGACGCTCAACGGCTTCGAGGAGGCGTCGTCCAGAATCTCCGACTTCAGCCTGGACATCAGTAAATTCGACGGTTCGTTAACTGCAGTGCAGCTCTCCATGCTCATTTTTGCCGGAGACGACAAAATCGAAGGCGTGGCACGCCCCGATGTCGGCTTCGACGCTCCCTATACAAATGTGCTTTACGGTTACGGTGGCAACGATACGATCATTGGCGGCACTGGTCGCGATATTCTCAACGGAGGATCCGGCCGCGACATCATGACGGGCAACCAAGGCGATGATGTCTACTATGTCGACAACGCGCGCGATATCGTACGGGAGTTTGCGGGCGAGGGCGATGATCTGGTCTTCAGCTCAATTTCCTACACTTTGCCAGGGAACGTTGACGACCTGCGTCTGACTGGGGCTGGGGCAATCAACGGCACCGGTAACGCAGGATCCAATACTCTCTTTGGAAACGACGCAGCAAACATTCTCAACGGGATGGATGGTGATGATGCCATGTATGGGGGGCTCGGTGACGATACCTACTTCGTCCAGAGCGACGGTGATTCTGTATATGAATCAAGCAATGCAGGCACCGACCTCGTCATCGCCTCGATAAACTATACGCTCGATTCTCATGTCGAAAATCTTGTGCTTCGAGGCCACGGGAACCTGTTTGGCGTGGGCAATGCGCTTGCCAACAATATCCGCGGCAATGATGACGCGAACCTTCTCAACGCGGGGGATGGCAACGATACGCTCTATGGCAATGGGGGCAACGACACGCTGATCGGCGGGAAGGACAACGATACGCTCCATGGCGATCAGGGCAATGACACGCTGACCGGCGGTCGGGGCGCCGACAAGCTCTATGGCGGCGTCGGAGCGGACACTTTCATCCTGCAATCCTTCAGGGACAGCGTGCTGGCGTCGCGGGACACGATCTATGACTTCTCTCAATCGCAGCAGGACAAAATCGATCTGTCCATCATCGACGCGCGTACAACGGCGACAGGCAACCAGGCCTTCACCTTCATTGGCACGAAAGCGTTCAGCGACAAGGGTGGCGAACTGCGTTATTTCAACAAGGCCGGTGAGACCTTTATCTATGGCGACCTCGACGGTGATGCCGGTATCGATTTCTCAATCCGCCTCAAGGGCGTGTTCGATCTGAAGAGTTCCGATTTCATCCTGTGATGAACGACCGCCATCGCTTTTGGTTCAATCAAGGCCCCGCTGTGTGCGGGGCTTTTTGTGTGCCGCGCATATCAACCGGCCCAACGTCCCAGCATTGCATCGAACCTTCTCGTAATATCCGCCAGGCTTCATTCTTACTGTGCTTGCGTCGCTTCGGTGTTGCGCGATCGCGTTATATCGCAAACGCGCCACTGCCACGGTGCAATGCGTAGGGGTTGATTGGTAGGGTCTCAGCCCAGGAAAAGCAAAAAGAAATCGCCGCAACGAGTATACTCCAGTTGGGGGGTGAGGTTTTGTTCTGTATGCGGTATTCCGCCTTGGTTTGAATTGGTTTTCGTGTAAACGGCATGCAACATGAAGATCGACAATATATGAGGGATGGGGGTATGGCTGTTTTTTACGGATCCGGTGGAACAAAGGGTGTTGGTCTCGATTTTCTCGAAATGTGGAAGGCGGAGACTCAATTAGAACCAGGGACGACGACGGCAGACGAACTATATTATGCGGAAATGTGGAGTGTATATGAGGAGTATGAATATACTTTCACGGGTGAATTCGAGTATATTGTTGATCCTGACACATTTGAACTGACATCTTTCACCGGAATCGTCACGCAATTCGACTATCAATGGCGGACGTTTTACGACGATGAGGAGCTTGGTTCCTACAGAATATCGGGATTTGGTCTCGATTTGATCAATTTCGATGGGTCCTTGACCGCCGGGCAGATCGCCGCGCTTATTTTCAACGGCGACGACAGGATTGTGGGGGAGGGGCTTGGCGATTCCCTGTTCGGTTACAATGGGGACGACACAATCATCGGCGGACGTGGCAACGACGATCTCGATGGTGGTGCCGGGCGGGATATCCTGCTTGGCGAGGAAGGGGACGATGCCTACCATGTCGATAATGTTCGCGATGTCGTCTGGGAATATGCCGGCGAAGGATACGATCGGGTTTTTAGTTCCGTTTCCTACACGCTTTCGAATAATGTCGACGTCCTGACCCTGACGGGGTCAAAGGCGCTCAATGGCACTGGCAACGCCCTTAACAACACGTTGGTGGGAACCAGCGCCGCAAACGTTCTCGACGGGCGGGCGGGCGCCGACCGCATGTTCGGAGGGCTTGGCAACGACACGTTCGTTGTCGAGGACGCGCGGGATGTCGTCACGGAAAAGGCAAACGAAGGCACAGATATCGTCAACGCTCTGATAAGCTATGCCCTGGTCGCGAATGTCGAAAATCTCGTGCTGAAGACGGCGAGTGATTTGAACGGTACGGGCAACGCGCTCAACAATGTCATCGCCGGAAATTCCGGTCGCAATACACTGTCCGGCGCCGCCGGCAACGACACGCTCAAAGGCGGCGGGGGCAATGACAAGCTGATCGGCGGACTGGGAGCCGACAAACTCTATGGCGGTAGCGGCGCGGACATGTTTGTCCTGAAGTCCTATAAGGATAGCCTGGTGATCTCCCGTGACTCGATCTACGATTTCTCGCGAACCGAGAAAGACAAGATCGACCTGTTCGAAATCGACGCGCGTTCGACGATTGCTGGCAATCAGGCCTTCACTTTTGTCGGAACGAAAGAGTTCAGCGAGAAGGCTGGAGAGCTTCGCTATTTGAAAAAGGGCGGCGATACCTTCCTCTACGGCGATCTGAACGGTGACGCTGGCATCGACTTTTCAATCCGACTTGACGGTATGATCGATCTAAAAGCCTCCGACTTCATTTTGTAGTGCAAGGGTATCGATCCGAGGCGCTTGCCCTTTCTTCAGAAGGCCTCGCTTTGTGCGGGGCCTTTAAAGTTTCTGGGGCGACGTGCCGGAAGCGGCACCGTGACCGGCTGTTGTGGCGTCCCGCGGATCATATCCTTCGACGTCGGGTAGCTAGGGTCATCTTAGTCCTCCGCCCAGCGACTCAGCTCGAATCGCTTCGCCGAGTCGCACCTTCCGATTCTCGGTTTCCCCTGGCTTTCGGACGACGATAGACAGGGGCGAGCGCGCCAAAACGGTCGGGCCGCCACCTTGTAGCGCGGGGTTTGCCCACTTCCTGCCGCGGTTATGACGTCTTCGCCAGTCGGGGCATGGTCGCTAAGTGCCCGCTTCATAAGGCATTTTGTTAATGATCCATAAACTTTTAGCGATCCGTTTCGCCATTTTGTGTCCTTTGCGCAACAGCGCGGGGCGAAGGCTGACACAAATCCCGCCTCCTTTCAGTTTGGAGATTGCTTACGGAACCGCGTCTTGTATTTTCAACCTCGGAAGAAGGGGCGGTTGATCGTCCGCTTCCTGAACTTGGGTATGGGGCAGGGAACGCTGTCCTTCAGCAAAAAACCCAGACCCGTTTGAAACTTTTTGACTGGAGGTCAGAAATGAACATTAAGAGCCTTCTTATCGGCTCCGCTGCAGCTCTCGCAGCAGTATCCGGCGCCCAGGCTGCCGACGCTATCGTCGCTGCTGAGCCGGAGCCCATGGAATACGTTCGCGTTTGCGACGCATTCGGCACGGGTTACTTCTACATTCCGGGTACCGAAACCTGCCTGCAGATCAGCGGCTACGTTCGTTTCCAGATGAACTTCGAGCAGGACGTCATCAACGATGACACCGACGGCTACAACTATAACAGCCGTGGTTACATCTCGCTCGACGCCAAGAGCGACACCGAGCTCGGCACGCTGACCGGTCACATCGACCTTCAGGCTGACTCCAATGATGGTCAGACGAAGCTTGATGGCGCGTGGATCGGCCTCGGCGGTTTCAAGGCTGGTTACTTCTACGGCTTCTGGGATAAGGGCATCAACGGCGAAACCGACATCAACGACTCCGGTTTCTCGGCGATCTACAATGCCGTTTCCTATACGTATGAAGCTGGTGCGTTCTCGGCTTCGGCTGCGATCGAAAACTTCAACGACACCAACAAGGACGTACCGGGCACTTCGTTCTCGAAGTGGTCTGACGACTGGGGCGTTTCGGCTCAGGTCTCGGGTGCCTTCGGTGCCGTTTCCGCTGACTTCCTCGCTTCCTACGATTTCGACGCTGAAGAAGTTGCTCTCCGCGGCTTGATCTCGGCTGATCTCGGCCCGGGCCAGCTGCAGGCATTCGGTGTCTGGGCTTCCGGTACGAACCGTTACTGGGCTCTCTCCGAGTGGTCGGTTGCTGCTTCGTATAAGGCACAGATCAACGAAAAGCTCTCCATCACCCCCGGCGTTCAGTACTTCGGTAGCCTCGGCGGCACCGGTCTCAGCCTCGACGGCGTTGACTGGAAGGGTTCGGACTTCAGCGATCGTGACGCATGGCGCGCTGGCGTTACGCTCGACTACGAAATCGTCAAGGACCTGACCACCAAGGTCAGCGTTCAGTACGACGATGCTGACGATGCAGACGGCAACTGGAACGGCTTCGTCCGTCTTCAGCGCTCGTTCTAATCTGATCTGACTTCTGTCAGTGATGGGAGACCCGGCTTTCGAGCCGGGTCTTTTTCGTTTGAGTGAGAGGAATGTCAAACCGCGCTGTGTGGGCATCGCCTTTCGTCTGCGTTCATCGGCCGAGGTCTGCCAGAAAGTCCCGGACAGGCGAAAAGATATCCGGATGATGCAAGAGTGGTGCGTGGCCCTGTCCCGTTGCATTCACGGCTTTGACGCGTGGGGAATGTGCTGCCATGCGGGCGAGAGTCGCCTGGGAAAGCAGGCGCGAACGGTCACCGCGCACCACGAGCAACGGCACTTTTGCCAGCAGCTCGAACTGCGGCCATAGGGTCGCCATCGGTTTCGAGAAATCGATTGCCTGCAGCTGATCCGTCAGTTTTGGATCATAGTCCGTGACAAGCCCTCCGTCCTCTTCAGCGTAGAGCGCTTCGGCCATTTCGAGCCAATCCGCACGGGAGAGGGCGGCGAAGGCAGGGCCGTGGATGCGCGCCAGCCCCTCTGCCGCTTCCTCGATGTCGGCCGGTGATGATCGCCTGGAAAGATAGTCACGAATTTCCCGCAAACCTTCGGCCTCGATTTCCGGGCCGATATCGTTGAGGACGGCACCGGCGATCAGGTCCGGCTTCAATGCGGCCATGATGTGCAGGATGAGCCCGCCCCGCGAGGTGCCCACGAAGATGGCGCGGGAGATGCCGAGCGCCGTGCAGACGGTAATGACGTCGCGGCACTCTATGCCGATATTGTAGTTTCCCGGGTTCGGATCGTAATCCGATAGCCCGCGGCCGCGATAGTCGAGTGCGATAACGCGGCGGGGTGCAGTGGAATCCTGCGCGACGAGCAGTGCAAACTGGTGGAAGTCGCGCACATTGCGACTGAGACCGGGCAGGCAGATGACGGGGAGGTCGTCCTTGGCAGCATCCAGCCTCTCGCTGGTAGAGTAGATACGGGCGTGAAGCCTCAATCCGTCTTCTGCGGTGAAGAAGCGGCTTTCAAATACATCCATGGTTTGATCCCTGTCGTGCGCTGCCTATGACGTGGCGGACAGCGTAGACAGACGGTAACGCCAGGACAAGGCGCATGAGCGCGGGCGCCGTATGAACGAGATTCGGGCTCCGAGCGCTCTCAGCGCCCGACGCTGAGGTCGTGCACGATATCCGCCGTCTGGCCGAGCCGGGTCTTGTAGACCTGGTAGTTTTCCATGACGCGCTGCACGTAGCCGCGCGTCTCGGAGAAGGGGATGCGCTCGATCCAGTCGACGACCTCGTCGATAGGCTTGCCGCGTGGGTCGCCGTAGCGGGCGATCCATTGCGGCACGCGGCGCGGGCCGGCGTTGTAGGCGATGAAGGTCAGGACGTAGGAGCCACCGAAATCGCTGATCTGCTCGGCGAGATAATGCGCGCCGAGCGTCGCGTTATAGGCGGCGTCGGTCGTCAGGCGTTCCTTGGAATAGGCAAGGCCGTAGCGTTTCGCCACACCCTGTGCGGTGCCCGGCATCAATTGGAGCAGGCCCTGCGCGTTGGCGGGCGAGACGGCGGCGGGGTTGAAGGCGCTTTCCTGGCGCGCGATGGCATAGGCGAGCGCCTTGCCGGAGCCGGCAACATTGGCGCCATCGGGAATGACACCGATGGGGAAGGCGAGGGCCGCGACGTCGATGCCGCGCCCGAAGGCGATCTTGCCGACCTGCAGTGAGAGCTGGTGATTGGCTCCCTTTTCCGCCTGCGCGGCAAGAAGGGCAAGTTCGCCGGGGTTCAGCAACTCACCGGCAAGTGCGCGGTACAGGCTTTCGGCACGCCAGCCGTGGCCGGCAGCCTGCAGGCGAGCAATTGCCTTGACGGCCTCGCGCTGCTGAAAGCGTGCGCGCTCTTCCGCCGACGGCGTGGGATAGGAAACGTTGAGCGCCTTGTGGCCAAGCCGGGCTCCGGCGAGTTGTCCGTAGAACGTGCCCGGATAGTTGGCGGCCTTGGTGAAATATTCCTTCGCATTTCCCGGGCCGCCCTTTTCCGCCGCGCGGCCGAGCCAGTACCAGGCGCGGGACACGGAGAGCGGACGATCGGAGGTCTGCAGGATGCGCTGGAAATGGCTCGCCGCAGCCTTGGCATCGCCGAGGTCGCGCAGGGCGTACCAGCCGGCATGGAATTCCGCCTCGACAATATCCGTCGGGTCATCCGCGCCATGGCGGGCGGCCACCCGGTAGGCATCGCGATAGTCGCCGAGATCGGCAAGGCCGCGGCTGACGATACGCTGCTCGTTCCACCAGGCGCCCGGATTGACGAGGCGCGCCGGATCTTCGGGCATCGCGGAAAAGAGCTTGCCTGCGGCGCGGTATTCTTCCTTGTTGCGGAGGTAGCGGATGCGCAGGAACGTATAGGCGGGGTCCTTCTGCCAGCCCGCATCGACAGCCTTGATCAGCTCGCCTGCCGTCTTGTTCTTGCGGATGACGGCGGCCCAGGCACGATAAAGCGATTGCGCCTTACCGAGATCGCCGAAACGCTGCGCCTGGTCGGCCCGATCGCGATAGAGCAGCATTTCCATGCGGGTCTTGTGATCGGCGGCGGTGAGCAGGGTCCCGAACTCATCGAGAACCTTGTTCTCGGTGTCCTTGGAGAGCGTCTCCTTCTGCCAGAAGGACCGCAGGATTTCGCCGGCGCGTGCCGCATTACCCGTCGCCACCAGCGCGCGGGACAGCACGACAGCACCTTCCGCCGTTTCGGGGCGCGTCGTGCCGAAGGCGGCGAGCACATCGCCGGCCGACGGGTTTTCCCGGGCCAGCGCCCGTTCGGAATTGGCGCGCAGCGCCTTCAGGCCGGGCCAGCCCTTCAGCTCGCGCTGGGCGGCAGCGATTTCCCAGGAGGGCACGCCACGCTGGCCGGAGACGGCAATCGCCCAGGTCAGGATATGCCGGTCGAGGCTGTCGGAGGCCAAGCGGTCGCGTGCGGCCATGGCGGCGACGGCATCCCGGTTGGAAAGGGCATCGAGGCCGTCGCGCAACGCAGCACTGACCGGCTCCGCAGTGTCCAGCCGCGGAATGGCATTGGTGATGACGTCCTTCGACGGCATGTCGGCGGCAAAGCCGAGCGGCTTTATCGCAGGTATTCCGGTGTTTTCCGCCTCTACGGGCGAGGAGCGCAACGCGAGGCCGGCAATTCCGGCAAGCAGCAGGGCGCAAAGGGCGAAACTGTTCGTCGAGATCATATCATGTCCCGGATGCCTGGCAGGCGGCGCGTCTGACCGTCACTTTCCACCTGATCTTTGACAATCATTAACCCTTTATTGCCTTAACGAAACCTTAATGGCGGCCCTCACTAAGCCGTGAAGGCAAACGCATTTCTGTCGACGGATCATGCGAAGCGAATATTCGCGTGTCCAACGTTACTTCCGCCTTGATTGTGCATGAAAAACGCCCGTAACGCCGCTTGCCGCATGACAATCGCACGACTATTGTGCCAGCGTTTTTAACCACGGAATACGGCCAAAGCATGTAAGCCCCCGGGCGGCTGTGGCCTCAGGAGTTCTCGATGTTCAAGGGATCCATTCCCGCTCTCGTCACCCCGTTCACCGATGCCGGCGCCGTCGATGAGGACGCGTTTGCCGCGCATGTCGAATGGCAGATCGGCGAAGGCAGCCACGGCCTCGTCCCGGTCGGCACCACCGGCGAATCGCCGACGCTGTCGCATGACGAGCACAAACGGGTGGTGGAGCTCTGCATCAAGGTTTCTGCCGGCCGCGTTCCGGTGATCGCCGGTGCCGGGTCGAACAACACGAAGGAAGCGATCGATCTCGCACAGCACGCCGAAAAGGCCGGCGCGGATGCTATCCTCGTCGTGACGCCCTATTACAACAAGCCGACGCAGAAGGGGCTTTTCGCCCATTTTGCGGCGATTGCCGGAAGCGTGAAGCTGCCGATCGTCATCTACAACATCCCCGGCCGCTCGGTCGTCGACATGACGCCGGAGACGATGGGCGCGCTGCACAAGGCGCATCCGTCGATCCTGGGCGTCAAGGACGCGACGGGCAAGATCGAGCGTGTCTCGGAACAGCGTATCGCCTGCGGCAAGGATTTCGTCCAGCTCTCCGGCGAGGACGCGACCGCGCTCGGCTTCAACGCCCATGGCGGCGTGGGCTGCATTTCGGTCACGGCTAACGTCGCGCCGCGCCTTTGCGCGGAGTTCCAGAATGCCACGCTTGCCGGCGACTATGCCGGAGCCCTGGAATACCAGGACAAGCTGATGCCGTTGCACAAGGCGATTTTCCTGGAGCCAGGGGTGTGCGGTGCGAAATATGCGCTGAACCGCAGCCGCGGCATGAGCCGCTTCGTGCGCTCGCCGCTGCTGCCGACGTTGGAACCTGGCACGGAGGCAGCCATCGACGCGGCCCTTCGTCATGCCGGTCTGTTGAACTGATATGGCAACAAAAGCACGCCCAGCGACGATCAAGAAGGTTGTAGCGGAGAACCGCAAGGCCCGCTTCAACTACGAGATCATGGATACTTACGAGGCCGGTCTGGTTCTGACCGGCACGGAGGTCAAGTCGTTGCGCGAGGGCAAGGCGAACATCGCGGAATCCTACGCCTCGGACGAAGGCGGTGAGATCTGGCTGATCAATTCCTATCTGCCGGAATATCTCCAGGCGAATCGCTTCAACCACGAGACCCGCCGGCGGCGCAAGCTTCTGCTTTCCAAGCGCGAGATCCAGCGCCTGCGTATCGCCATCAACCGGGAAGGCATGACCCTCGTGCCGTTGAAAGTCTACTTCAACGATGTCGGGCGCGCCAAGATCGAGCTCGCGCTCGCCAAGGGCAAGAAGCTGCACGACAAGCGCGAGACCGAGAAGGAGCGCGACTGGAACCGCCAGAAGGGCCGCCTTCTGCGCGACCGCGGCTAATTCACGTCTTCGACGTTACTCTTTTAGAACTGGCTGTAGAGCTGTGCGATCACCGACTGCTGCTGGGCGGTGCGTGCTGCCTGTGCGCTGTTGGTCTCGGCAGGCACGTCCGGTGACGGAGCGGGGTTGGCGCTCGGGGTCCGGGTGAGGAACGACGACATCAGGCTGTTGAGGTCGGTGCTCTCGATGGCGAGGCGTGCGGTCGGGTTGCGCTCGGCCGTGACGCGTTCGTTCGACGCCGCCTGCGAAGGCGGGACCGCGTAGGCGGGCAGGGTGGAGACGCCGGGCAGGCCATTCGGCGCGTAGAGGAAGCTCAGATCACCGATGTCTTCCGCCGTTTCCGACGGCGTCGAAACCCGGGTGACCGGTTGCGGCAGGGCAAGCGCGGCAAGAGCCGCGACGGCTGGCCGGGTTTCGGGCGTGGTCGAGCGCAGATCGAGCACGTTTGATGCGGCCCGATAGCTGTTTGCCGAGAAGGATACTGCGTCGACCATCGTTCTGATATTCCAATGCGAAATGACTGTACGGTATTGGGAATATCAGGCGAGTCTTGAAGAACCTTGATGCCGGGCAATGGTAATTGAATCGATGTTTAACGAAGCCTTGAAACCGCTGGTTTTCAGGCTTTTGCGCGCAAAAAAGCAGAAGACCCCGGCTGTTTCAGGCCGGGGTTTGTGTTCTCTTCCGAGGCGCTTGTCTCAGTCGGCGACCGTTTCCACGGGGTCTACCGCCCGTTGCGGGCGTTCGGACGGGTCGCGGCCGATTTCAGCCTTGAGCGTGCCGAGGTCGATGAAATAGTCGGCCTGGCGGCGGAGGTCGTCGGCGATCATCGGCGGCTGGGTCTGCATGGTCGAGACGACGGAGACCTTGCGGCCTCTGCGCTGCAACGCTTCGACGAGCGAGGTGAAGTCGCCGTCGCCGGAGAAGATGACGAAGTGGTCGACCGTCTCGGACTGCTCCATCGCGTCGATGGCCAGCTCGATATCCATGTTGCCCTTGATCTTGCGGCGGCCGAGCGAGTCGGTGAATTCCTTGGCGGGCTTGGTGACGACCTTGTAGCCGTTGTAATCCAGCCAGTCGATCAGCGGGCGGATCGACGAATACTCCTGGTCCTCGATGAGCGCGGTATAGTAGTAGGCGCGCAGGAGATAACCGCGCTTCTGGAAGGCCTTCAGGAGTTTCCTGTAGTCGATATCGAAACCGAGTGTTCTGGAAGCCGCATAGAGATTTGCACCGTCGATGAAGAGGGCGATTTTCTCGCGGGGATCGAACATGTCAGGCAATCCTTGAAATGGATGTTGAGGTAAATAGGTGGTTTTCGTCAAAGTGTTATCCGTTCCGGATGCAATATCCAGTTGAATTAACTCTTTTTCATATAATCTTCATTTAGGGCAGTGCGGCGTGCTTTCCAAGCAAACTTAAGTTGCGCCTGCGATTTTTCCCACCGGCATCGTTTCAGCTCAATCGGAATGTGCCAAAATGAAGAATAGTTCCCGCATCTTAACGTATTTGTCGGATATTTTCGTTTTTGACCTCCCGTAACGTCAGTGTTCAACCGGAAATTACATGGGCAGCCTTACGACACCCATTGCCGGAGGCGCGGGCAAGGAAAAACTTGAATTTTGCGCCCGATGCCTGTATCGGGCATGCAAACTCCTGAAATTCTCGATCACAAAGGACAGGCAATGGCCCGTGTCACCGTTGAAGATTGCATTGACAAGGTAGACAACCGCTTCGAGCTGGTTCTTCTTGCAAGCCATCGCGCCCGCCTCATCTCGCAGGGCGCCGCCATCACCATCGATCGCGACAACGACAAGAACCCTGTCGTGGCGCTGCGTGAGATCGCTGACGAAACCCTTTCGCCCGACGACCTCAAGGAAGACCTGATCCACTCCCTGCAGAAGCATGTTGAAGTGGATGAGCCCGAGCCCGATCCGGCAAGCCTGGTTGCTGATGCCGATTCGGCGACGGCCGCGTCCAACGAAGACGAGGACCAGCCGGAAACGATCACCTTCGACCGCATGTCGGAAGAAGAGTTGCTCGCGGGCATCGAAGGTCTCGTTCCGCCGGAAAAGAGTGACGATTACTGATTTCGGTCCCTTTACCGAAACCTTTGATATTGCGAATGTCGGTGCGCCCCTCATAGGATCGGGGCGCACTTTTTGTTTGCCCCCGCGGATGCGGGGAAGGGAGCCGACCGAGGATGATGCGTCAATATGAACTCGTCGAACGGGTTCAGAAATACAAGCCGGACGCCAATGAGGCCTTGCTGAACAAGGCCTATGTCTATGCGATGCAGAAGCATGGTCAGCAGAAGCGGGCGAGCGGCGACCCCTATATTTCGCATCCTCTCGAAGTCGCCGCCATTCTCACCGACATGCGCCTCGACGAATCGACCATCGCGGTGGCGCTGCTGCACGATACGATCGAGGACACCAGCGCGACCCGCGCCGAGATCGATGAGCTGTTCGGCGAGGATATCGGCGCGCTGGTCGAAGGCCTCACCAAGATCAAGAAGCTCGATCTTGTGTCCAAGAAGGCCAAGCAGGCGGAAAATCTGCGCAAGCTGCTGCTCGCCATTTCCGACGATGTGCGGGTGCTGCTGGTCAAGCTCGCCGACCGGCTGCACAACATGCGCACGCTGGACCATATGACACCGGAAAAGCGTGCCCGCATCTCGGAAGAGACGATGGACATCTATGCGCCGCTCGCTGGCCGCATGGGCATGCAGGATATGCGCGAGGAGCTGGAAAACCTTTCCTTCCGCCATATCAATCCGGAAGCCTTCGAGACCGTCACACGCAAGCTGGAAGAACTCTCCCAGCGCAACGAGGGCCTGATCCGCAAGATCGAGGAGGAATTGCGCGAGCTGCTCGTCACCAACGGTCTCGAGGATGCGCTGGTCAGGGGCCGCCAGAAGACGGCCTATTCGGTCTTCCGCAAGATGCAGTCGAAGTCGCTCTCCTTCGAGCAGCTCTCCGACGTCTATGCGTTCCGCATCCTCGTCGACGACATTCCCGGCTGCTACGCGGCACTCGGCATCGTGCACACGCGCTGGCGCGTTGTGCCGGGCCGGTTCAAGGACTATATCTCGACGCCGAAGCAGAACGACTACCAGTCGATCCACACGACGATCGTCGGACCGTCGCGCCAGCGTATCGAGTTGCAGATCCGCACCAAGCGCATGCACGAGATCGCCGAATACGGCATCGCCGCCCATTCGCTCTACAAGGACAAGGAAACGCCGAACGGCGAGGTCGTCCGATCGCCGCGCTCCAATGCCTATGCCATGCTGCGACGGACGATCGAAGCGCTCGCCGAAGGCGACAATCCGGAAGAATTCCTCGAGCACACGAAACTCGAACTTTTCCAGGATCAGGTCTTCACC
Source organism: Shinella sp. GW821-FHT11G07 (assembly GCF_058808115.1). Lineage (NCBI taxonomy): Bacteria > Pseudomonadati > Pseudomonadota > Alphaproteobacteria > Hyphomicrobiales > Rhizobiaceae > Shinella > Shinella sp. GW821-FHT11G07. The sequence goes on along the minus strand of NZ_JBXARJ010000008.1, from coordinate 242,293 downwards.
TTCACGCCGAAGGGCCAGCTGATCACCCTGCCGCGCGGCGCGACACCGATCGACTTTGCCTATGCCGTGCACACCAATGTCGGCGATACCTGCGTCGGCGCCAAGATCAACGGCCGCATCATGCCGCTCGTCACCCGCCTCAGCAACGGCGACGAGGTGGAGATCATCCGCTCGGGCATCCAGGTGCCGCCGCCGGCCTGGGAAGAGATCGTCGTCACCGGCAAGGCGCGCGCCGCCATCCGCCGCGCCACACGCGCTGCCGTGCGCAAGCAATATGCCGGCCTCGGCTACCGCATTCTGGAGCGCACCTTCGAGCGCGCCGGAAAATCCTTCTCCCGCGATGGCCTGAAGCCCGTGCTGCATCGTCTCGGCCAGAAGGAGGTCGAGGATGCGATCGCCTCGGTCGGGCGCGGCGAACTCTCCTCGCTCGACGTGCTGCGCGCCGTCTTCCCGGATTATCAGGACGAGCGCGTCACGGTGAAGCCGAGCTCGGACGACGGCTGGTTCAACATGCGCAGTGCTGCCGGCATGGTGTTCAAGCTGCCGGGCAAGACAAAGGCGGCCCTCGAAGGGGCCGCATCGGAAACCGGCCCCGAGGCGCTGCCGATTCGCGGTCTTTCCGGCAATGCGGAGGTACATTTCTCCGCAGGCGGCGCCGTGCCGGGAGACCGTATCGTCGGCATCATGGAGAAGGACAAGGGTATCACCATCTACCCGATCCAGTCGCCGGCGCTGCAAAAGTTCGATGACGAGCCGGAGCGCTGGATCGACATTCGCTGGGATCTCGACGAGGCGAACAACACCCGCTTCATGGCGCGCATCGTGATCAACGCGCTGAACGAGCCGGGCACGCTCGCCGAAGTCACCCAGACGATTGCCACCAGCGACGTCAACATCCGCTCCATGTCGATGACGCGCGTGGCGACGGACTTCACCGAGGTGCATATCGACCTCGAGGTCTGGGATCTCCGTCAGTTGAACCAGTTGATGGGCCAGCTCAAGGAGCTTCAGTGCGTCTCGACGATCAGTCGGGTCTTCACATGACAGTTTCTATGCAAAATTGTGGCAACCTGCCTTTAAAAAGACAGGTTTGCCCAAGATTTAACCAGGCGTTATGCGCTGTTCGCATAGCTGTGTTGGCATAGTGTCGCTGGTGCCTTTGGGGTGTTGATCCTATCTTCTGTCTCGGGAGGTCAACCGTAAGAGGTTTACCAATGTTGAAGCAGATCAAGAACTTTGCCCGCGCCCTGCGCGTACCGAATGCCGACGACCGCGAAATGGCCTATCTCAATGGCGCCATCGACCGGATCGACCTGGAATACCGCCAGCGTCAGATCGACCGCGGCCTCTTCCGCAAGTCCTACTAAAATCCACGGATCCGTGTGGCGCACCTCAAATGCGCCACGGCGACCGCCGCTGCTGGCGCCATGAGGGCGCCATTGAAATGCCACTAACGGATCGGCTATGTCTGCATCATGTTGTTCAGACGCCGAATAAAGGCCACATGGGCCGACCGGTTGCGGGAATTCTTCTGGCCGCGCAAGGGGTTGACGCGTCCGGCGCGTTACCTCACCAAGCGAATCCTGCGTCTTTCCGCCTCGCCGCATGCGGTGGCGGCGGGTGTCGCGGCCGGCATCTTTTCCGCCTTCACGCCGCTTATCGGCTTCCACGTCTTGCTGGCGCTTGCGCTTGCCTACCTGATGGCGGGCAACTTGCTCGCCGCAGCGCTTGCGACGACCATCGCCAATCCATTGACCATTCCGTTCATTGCGCTCGCGACCTTTCGGCTGGGCGAGGTGCTGCTCGGCATCTCAACCGCAGAGGCCGTCACGGCGAGCGAGCTTTTCCATCGGCTGGAACATCTTGAGCTTTCCGAACTCTGGCAACCGGTGTTGAAGCCGATGCTCGCGGGCGCCGGCATTCTCGGCGTTTCGGCGGCGTTTCTCGCCTATGTCGCCACACGTTTCGTCGTGCGTTCCTTCCGGGCGCGCCGTCATGCCCGGCTTCTGGAACGCGCGACGATTGCCGCGTCCACGCCCGTCCTTTCCCGTGGAGATAACACCCTATGATTATCGGTATCGGCAGCGACCTCATCGACATCCGCCGGGTGGAGAAGTCGCTGGAGCGTTTCGGCACGCGCTTCACGGAGCGTTGCTTCACCGACATCGAACGGGCGAAGTCCGACGGGCGCAAGAACCGTGCGGCCTCCTATGCCAAGCGCTTCGCCGCCAAGGAGGCCTGTTCCAAGGCGCTTGGTACCGGGCTGGCGCAAGGCGTTTTCTGGAAGGATATGGGCGTCGTCAACCTGCCGGGCGGCAAGCCGACCATGCGCTTGACCGGCGGCGCGCTGGAGAGGCTGGCGCAAATGCTTCCCGCGGGCCACGAGGCGCGCATCCACATCACCATCACCGACGACTTTCCACTGGCACAAGCTTTCGTGATCATCGAAGCATTGCCGGTCGCAACGCCCGGATAACCGGCTTTCGCGTCTTTTTGACCGATACGATTTCCAACCGACAACCTTTCCTCTATAGAGGGCCCCATGTTTGCAGATAAGGACAGATCCGGCGTGGCAGAGAAGACTGAAAAGGCCCAGAGCGGCCTGTGGGAAAACGTCAAGGTCATCATTCAGGCGCTGCTGCTCGCCGTGGTGATCCGCACCGTGCTTTTTCAGCCCTTCACCATTCCGTCGGGCTCGATGATGCCGACGCTGCTCGTTGGCGACTATCTCTTCGTCAACAAGTTCTCCTACGGCTATTCGAAGTACTCGCTGCCGTTCTCGCCGAACCTGTTTTCCGGCCGCATTTTCGCGAGCGAGCCGACGCGCGGCGACATCGTCGTCTTCCGCTTCCCCCCGAACCCGGACATCGACTACATCAAGCGTCTCGTCGGTCTGCCGGGCGACCGCATCCAGGTGCGCGACAGCGAGCTTTTTGTGAATGGCGTGGCGGTCAAGCGCGAGCACAATGGCTTCTTCCGCGCCGATGACCAGTACGATACGGGCGAAGATGTGCCGGTGTTCCGCGAAACCATGGATAACGGCGTGACCTATGACACGCTGGACACCCGTCCGGGCACCGTCGGCGACAACACGCGCGAATTCATCGTGCCCGAAGGCCATTATTTCATGATGGGCGACAACCGCGACAACTCGGCAGACAGCCGCTTCGACGTCGGTTTCGTCCCGGCGGAAAACCTGATCGGCCGCGCCAGCCTGATCTTCTTCTCGCTCGGCAACGACACGTCCTTCAGCGAAATCTGGAAATGGCCGACGAACCTGCGGTGGGACCGCCTCTTCAAGGCCGTTGAATGAAAGGCGCTATCCCGCTGAACGCGACCAACCGCAACGCTCTTGAGGACCTGATCGGCTACGTCTTCACCGACAAGGACCGGCTTGATCGCGCGATCACGCATGCGAGCGCGCGTCCGGGCAAGGGCAGCAATTATGAGCGGCTGGAATTCCTGGGCGACCGTGTGCTCGGGCTCTGCATCGCCGAGATGCTGTTTCGGACGTTTCGCGATGCGAAGGAGGGCGAGCTTTCGGTTCGCCTGAACCAGCTTGTCAGCGCCGAAAGCTGTGCTGCCGTCGCGGATGACCTTGAGCTGCATCGCTTCATTCGCACCGGCGCTGACGTCAAGAAACTCACCGGAAAAGCCATGCTGAATGTGCGGGCCGATGTGGTAGAGTCGCTGATCGCCGCGATCTATCTCGACGGCGGGCTGGAAGCCGCGCGGGGTTTTATCCTGCGCAACTGGCAGGGCAGGGCGGCGCGCGCGGAAGGCGCGCGGCGCGACGCCAAGACCGAATTGCAGGAATGGGCGCATGCCCGCTTCGGCCTGACGCCGAATTACCGCGTGGACGAGCGGGCTGGGCCGGATCACGACCCACGCTTCACCGTGACGGTGGATATCAAGGGCGTCGCGCCGGAAACCGGCATCGACCGCTCGAAACGGGCCGCCGAACAGGCGGCCGCGACAAAGATTTTGGAACGCGAAGGCGTCTGGCCCAAGGGCAGCGCCTAGAGCAATTCCAGCAAAGGCGCGGTGCGGTTTTGCTAGTCGAGAATTGCTAGAAACAACGGATGGAGCATTTCGCGGAAATGCCCCAGGATTGACGGATATCATGACCGAAGAAAACGCAAACCCCGCTGAAAGCAGCACGACCGACGCTGGCCCGACCCATTCCGGCTTCGTGGCGCTCATCGGCGCGACGAATGCCGGCAAGTCGACGCTCGTCAACCGCCTCGTCGGCGCGAAAGTGTCGATCGTCAGCCACAAGGTGCAGACGACGCGCGCCATCGTGCGCGGCATCGCCATCCACAACAACGCGCAGATCGTGTTCATGGACACGCCCGGCATCTTCAAGCCACGCCGCCGGCTCGATCGCGCGATGGTGACGACCGCCTGGGGCGGCGCCAAGGATGCCGACTTCATCATGTTTCTGATCGACAGCGAGCGCGGCCTCAAGGGGGACGCGACGACGATCCTTGAGGGCCTCAAGGAAGTCCACCAGCCGAAGATTCTCGCTCTGAACAAGGTCGACCGGGTGAACCCGGAAGACCTGCTGAAGCTTGCGGCCGCGGCCAACGAGGTTGTCAAGTTCGAGCGCACCTTCATGATCTCGGCGACCACCGGCTCAGGCTGCGAAGACGTCATGGATTACCTCGCCGCCGAGCTGCCGGAAGGGCCGTGGTATTATCCGGAAGACCAGATTTCCGACCTGCCGATGCGCCAGCTCGCCGCCGAAATCACCCGCGAAAAGCTGTTCCTGCGCCTGCATCAGGAGCTTCCCTATTCCTCGCATGTCGAGACGGAGAAGTGGGAAGAGCGCAAGGACGGCTCGGTGCGTATCGAGCAGGTGATCTATGTCGAGCGCGACAGCCAGAAGAAGATCGCGCTCGGCAAGAATGGCGACGCCATCAAGGCGATCTCCACCGCCTCGCGCAAGGAACTGTCGGAAATCCTGGAACAGACCGTGCACCTCTTCCTTTTCGTGAAGGTGCGCGAGAACTGGGGCGACGACCCGGCCCGCTTCCGCGAGATGGGCCTCGAATTCCCCAGGTCCTGACGGATCAGGGCCGCGCCTTGACGGCCGGCCCGATCTCCAGAATGCGGTTGGTCCAGACATAGCCGGGGAATTGCTCCGGCAGGTTTTCGACCTGCGCAACCGTGTCTATGCCGACCGTTCCGCCGCCCGAATAGGGACCCACCAGGATGACATCGCTGCCGGCATCCTTCATGCGCGTCATGAAGCGGTTCGGCCAGCCCCAGAGCAGCCAGGCGTAGTTGCTCGGCACCGGAACCAGGGTGTTGCGGCAGGCCTCCGGCACGTAGCCGATCCAGGCGGTGCCCAGGTAGCGCATGAGGCAGGACATGGCTGACTTGCCGGTATAGCCCTTCAGGCCGGGAATGGCGGCGAGTGTCGTGTTCGTCGGCTCCGCACCGCCATAGACGCCGAAAACCTTGTCCCGCCACGCCGGATTGGCCTGTAGCAGCGCGGCGAGCACTTCGCCTTCCTCCGCCCGCCGGCTCTTGAAGTTGATCAGCAGCTTGCCTGCCGGATTGGCGGCAAAGACCTCCTCCAGCATCGGCATCTGGCCGACGCCCTTGCCGCGGAACGGATAGCTCTTGCCGCCGTCCGCCGTATAGCCATAGCCGATGTCGAGCGCTTTCAGCGTCGCGCTGTCTGTCTCCTCCGTCACGCCCTTTCCGTCCGTGCGGCAATCGAGCGTCCAGTCGTGGAAGACTGCGAATTTTTTGTCCGGCGTCAGGTGCACATCGATCTCGACCACCTCGGCGCCCGCCGCAAAAGCCGCCTGCATGCCGGCAATCGTGTTTTCCAGATAGTCGTGGCTCGGTGGGTCGATCAGCGTCGCCGTGCAGGTGTCGTTCTCGACACGCTCATGGCCGAATGCCTGATGGGCACCGCGATGCGCCAGCAGCCTGGTTTCGCCTTCCGGCGCACTGGCGATCAGGGAACTGTTGAAGGACCAGATGAGCAGGGCAAGGCCCAGCACGAAGATCGGCGCATTTTTCATGAAACTCCTCCTGTTGCCCCGGCAGAGTGATAGGGGCAGGACGGGAGGGCGGCAAGCCGTGGAAAATGGTCAGGCGCGGGCGCGGCGTTCCGGATTATGGGCGGCTTCGCGGGCCTGCTCCACAAGCCGCTGCATCGCCCATATCCCGATCTCCTCGAGGGGGAGAGGGCGGCTGATCAGGTAGCCCTGATAGAGATCGCAGCCGGCAGCGGCAAGCAGCGCCATCTTCTCCGTCGTATCGACGCCTTCGGCGATCACCGACATGTCCTGCGCGTGGCAGAGCGCGATGAGCGCGCGCAGTGTCGGCAGGGCGGCAGAGCGCGAGAGGCTTTCGACGAGTTCCCGGTCGAGCTTGATGGTCTCCGCCGGATATTCGATGATCTGCTGAACCGAGGTGTAGCCTGCACCGAAATCATCGATCGAGATGCGGAAGCCACGGGCGCGCAGGATCTCGATGTTGCGACGCGACTGTTCGCCGAGCTTCACGGCAAAGGTTTCCGTCAATTCGATCTCGATCAGGCGGGTATCGACGCCGTGCCGGTCGGCACATTCGCAGAAATGGGTGCTGATCGACTTCGTATAGAGCTCTGCTGACGAGATGTTGATACAGAGGATCGTCTCCGCGCCGAAGAGCTTCTTGAGCTGGGCATGCTGGCTCATCGCCTGGTCGATCACCCACCAGTCGATCTTGCTGAACAGGCCGGTGGTTTCGGCAATCGGGATGAACTCGTCCGGCGTCACGCGACCGAGCACCGGAGAGTTCCAGCGCAGCAGCGCCTCGCAGCCCGTGACCTTGCCGTGGCCATCGACGATCGGCATGTAGACGAGGTGGAATTCGTTGTCCGGCTCGAGGAGGCGCAGTTCTTCCTCGATGCGGGTTTGGCGGTTGCGTTTCTCGTGCAGCGAGCGGGAGTAGCGCGCCGACCCGTTCTTGCCCTGGGATTTGGCCTGGTACATGGCCGCGTCCGCATTGGCGACGAGTTCAGGCAGCGTCAAGGCATCTTCCGGATAGACGGCGATGCCGATGCTGGCGGTGACCGGGTAGGCCTTTTCCAGCACCTCGAAACCCTCGGCGAAGAGCGCAAGAATAGCGGTCGAGATTTCCGTGATCGTACCGCCGCCCGGCTGGCAGCGCAGCATGATGGCAAATTCGTCGCCGGATAGCCGGGCGAAGAGACCGTTCGGCAGGCCCCGCTCGGAAACGATACGGTCGACGATGGTCGAGATACGGTCGGCCAGCGTCTTCAGCAGTTCGTCGCCGATCTTGTGGCCGTGTTTGTCGTTGACGAACTTGAAATTGTCGACGTCGATGAACAGCAGCGTGCAGCCGATGTCCTCGGCTTCCGCCTCTTCGAGGATCTGCGTGGACCGGATATTGAAATATTCGCGGTTGGAAATGCCGGTCAGCGTGTCCGTCCAGGAGGCGTTCTGCACAAGGTCGAAGGACTGAATGGACTGGTCGTGCAGCCGCTTGACGTTTGCCGAAAGGCGGCCGATCTCGCCGATTTCGTTCATCTCCGGCAGCGCACTGCGGTTGCCCGTCATCACGTCGGTCAGTTGGCGATCGAGCCGTGCGATCGGATTGGTGATGTAGCGGCGCACCAGCCCGAGCACGAGAGCGATCGTGCAGAGGCTGAGTGCCACGGCGCCGAGGGCGAGCAGGGACTTCAGCGTCGAGAGGCGGTTTTCCAAAAAAGTTGCGTCGGGTGTCAGGCGGGCGAAGAGCGAGGGGCTCAACGACGCCGTTGCCGAAAGCGCGCCTTGTGCCAGGAACTGGTGCTGGCCGATCTCGATCTTCGCGCTGTATTCCTTTTCAAGCGCCCGCTTCATGTCGAGAAAGGCCTTCGGCCGCACGGCGGTCTGGACGAGGATCGAGTCGCGCTTGGCGCTCGCCACGGGCCGATTGAAGGTCAGCGGGTCGATGAATTCCGAATGCACGATCAGCGGCTCGATTTCCGGCGCATCGATGAAGGCCCAGGACGAGAGCCGCGGGCTATCGATCATCTGGCGGGCGTGGTCGAGCTGCTGTCGCGTGATTTCGGCGAACGGATCGTCGCTGTCTTCGAAATAGTAGTCGACGGTCAGCGGCGGGCGGATGATCGCGACCGAGATGAAGCGTTTGCGGTCGTCGGAAAGCGAGGTGATGCTTTGCTGCAGCCGTACGCCGAGTGCGGTGTTGCGATAGGCAGCATCCGGCTCGTTGACGAAGAGGCGCACCGCACCGCCCTCGACGAGCGAGTAGATGAAGCTGCGGTTCTGCGTCACGTCGTTCTGGAAGACGGCGGTCAGCAAGCCCATCTGCTGCCAGAGGCGCGCACGCTCAAGCCCGAGGATCGATGAACTCTGGAAATAGTAGATAAGCGAGGCCGCGAGAACGTAACCCGCCAGGACGACCGGAAAGATGAGGGAGAGGGCGCGTTTACCGAGCGTCACTGAATTGAGCCAGACTGCTGATGATGCGGCGGCGGGCCTGGACCGACTGAACGGTCAGCTCCTCCTGAAACTGGCTCTTTGCCAGGATTTCCGGTGCGGCATAGATTTCGGGATTGGATCGCATGTCTTCCGGCAGCAGAGCGAGGGCCGTTGTACTTGCGGTCGGCATGTTGAGCTTGATGGCGTTGCGCGCGCCGTTCTTGGCGTTGCTGATGTAATCGACCAGCTTCAGTGCCAGCTCCTTGTTCTTCGAGCGTTCACTGACGGAAATGCAGTCGAGCCAGGACAGCGTGCCTTCCTTGGGCACGACGTAACGCCAGAGGCCGGGCGTGCGGACCTTCTCGTTCAGCGTATACTGGTCGCCGCTATAGCCGAGCGCCATGTAGATATTCGGCCCTTTGTCGGCACTCTGGATCGAGGTGACGACGTAGTCGTAGGTCAGCACATAGGGCGCCTGCGCCTTCATCAGCTCGTAGGCGGCCTTCAGTGTTTCGTTATCGTTGGCGTTCACCGACTTTCCAAGCAGCACGAGCGGTGCGACGAAGGCCTCGGCATGATCGTCATACATGGCGATGTGGCCGCGCAGGCTTTCGTCGGGCGTCATCATCTCGGCCCAGGAGACGGGCGGCGTGGTGATCTTGTCGGAGCGATAGAGGATGCCCATCGTGCCCCAGAGGTAGGGGACGCCGAAACCGCCGCAGCGTTTTGTCCAGTCTTCGGTGTAGTCCTTCAGGGATGGAACATTCTGGGTGTTCAGTGGCGCGATGACGCCACGGTTGCCGTAAAGCTTCGCGCCGTTCTCGTTGGTCACGACAACATCGACATTGCTGTTCGGATCGGCGAGGATTTCGTCGCGCACATCGCCGCTGTCGTAGAAGGTCTGGCGGACCTCGACGCCGGTCTCGGCCGCAAAGTCGGAGAGGATCTTCTCGTCGATATATGTTTCCCAAATCAACAGGTTAAGCGTTGCCGCGCCCCCGGGGCCGGCAGCCGCAAGGGCCGTCAGTGAGACTGCTGCAAGATATATTCCGCGCATGTCGAAGGCCCCGTTGCCGCTACGTTGGGCAGGATAGTCGGCAAGACTTTATGAAGGGTTACAACCCAAGAGCCCGTCGTGGCCTATGTTCAACCATGGCATGGTTCTGACGGCGGCCACCGGACGTGATATATTGTGGACGTGCCCGCCTGTGAGCAGCCTTTCGGTTGGCCTGTCGGAAGCCGCGCACTATGGTCGCCCCCCCGCCGCCCGTGCGTCACCCCAGAGGAGTTCCCCATGGCCCCGACCCCGCTCAAGATCGCGAACCTGATCGCCGCCGAAATCAAGGCGACCTCCGCGCAAGTGATCGCCGCTGTCGGCCTCATCGACGAGGGCGCGACCGTGCCTTTCATTGCGCGTTACCGCAAGGAAGTGACGGGCGGGCTTGACGATACGCAGCTGCGCAACCTTGCCGAACGGCTGACCTATCTGCGCGAACTGGAAGCCCGCCGGACCTCGATCCTCGAGTCGATTTCGGGGCAGGGCAAGCTGACGGACGAGCTCAGCGCCAAGATCGCCGCAGTCACGACCAAGGCCGAGCTCGAAGACATCTATCTGCCCTACAAGCCGAAGCGTCGCACTAAGGCGGAAATCGCCCGCGAACGCGGCCTCGGCCCGCTTGCCGAGCAGATCCTGGCCGACCGGGCGCTGGTGCCGGCGGACCTGGCGGAAAAATTCCTGTCGGCCGAGGTGCCGGACGTCAAGACGGCGCTTGAGGGTGCGCGCGACATCGTCGCCGAGCAGCTGACCGAAAACGCCGACCTGCTGAAGCGCCTGCGCGAGTACATGAAGGGCAACGCCTATCTCCGGTCCCGCGTGGTGGAGGGCAAGCAGGAGGCCGGCGCCAAATTCTCCGACTATTTCGACCAGACCGAACGCTGGGCGACGGTGCCGGGCCATCGCGCGCTCGCCATGCTGCGTGGCTGGAACGAAGAATTCCTGTCCGTCGATATCATCGTCGACCAGGACAATGTCGAGCCGGTCAAGCCCGTCGAGCGCATCATCGCCTCCTTCTATGCGGTCGGCACGAAGCCGGGCGACAAGTGGCTCGCCGAGGTGATCGGCTGGACCTGGCGTGTGAAACTCTCCATGTCGCTCTCGCTCGACCTGATGCGGGAGATGCGCGAGCGCTCCGAAGAGGAAGCGATCCGTGTCTTCGCCCGTAATCTCAAGGACCTGCTGCTTGCCGCACCCGCCGGCACTCGCGCCACGATGGGCCTCGATCCGGGCATCCGCACCGGCGTCAAGGTCGCGGTGGTCGACAACACCGGCAAGGTGCTCGAGACGACGACGGTCTATCCTTTCCCGCCGAAGAACGACGTGCGCGGCACGCAGGCGGAGCTTGCAAGCCTTATCCGCAAGCACAAGGTGGAGCTGATCTCGATCGGCAACGGCACCGGCAGCCGCGAGACCGAAAAGCTGGTCGCCGACATGCTGGCGCAACTGCCGGCGCCAAAACCCACCAAGGTCATCGTTTCGGAAGCCGGCGCCTCGGTCTATTCCGCCTCGGAGACGGCAGCGGCGGAATTCCCGAACCTCGACGTGTCGTTGCGCGGCGCCGTTTCCATCGCGCGCCGTCTTCAGGATCCGCTGGCCGAACTCGTCAAGATCGAGCCGAAGTCGATCGGCGTCGGCCAGTACCAGCACGATGTCGATCAGGGCAAACTTTCGCGTTCGCTGGATGCTGTGGTGGAAGACGCGGTGAATGCTGTCGGCGTCGATCTCAACACGGCCTCCGCCCCGCTGCTTGCCCGCGTGTCGGGCCTCGGCAAGTCGTCGGCGGAGGCGATCGTTTCGCATCGTGATGCAAACGGCCCGTTTGCAAGCCGCAAGGAGCTGATGAAGGTCGCCCGCCTCGGCGCGCGCACCTTCGAACAGTGCGCCGGCTTCCTGCGCATCCCGAACGGCAAGGAGCCCCTTGACGCGTCCTCGGTGCATCCGGAAGCCTATGGCGTCGCCAAGAAGATCGTTGCCGCCTGCGGCCGCGACGTGCGCACGCTGATGGGCGACAGCGCGGCTCTCAAGCAGCTGGATCCAAAAATGTTCGTCGACGAGCGCTTCGGCCTGCCGACGGTGAAGGACATCCTCGCCGAACTGGAAAAACCCGGTCGCGACCCGCGCCCCGAATTCAAGACCGCGACCTTTGCCGATGGCGTCGATGACATCAAGGACCTGAAGGTCGGCATGCTGCTGGAAGGCACCGTGACGAATGTCGCCGCCTTCGGCGCCTTCGTCGATATCGGCGTGCATCAGGACGGCCTCGTGCATGTCTCGCAGCTCGCCGACCGTTTCATCAAGGACCCGCACGAGGTGGTGAAGGCCGGCGACGTGGTGAAGGTGCGGGTCACCGAAGTCGATGTGCCCCGCAAGCGCATCGCGCTCACCATGCGCAAGGAGAGTGGTGCACCAGCCGCCCGCGACAACGCCCCCCGCAATGACAAGAATGCGCAGATGAATCCGAAGTTCAGCCAGGCGGCGCCGAAGCAGCAGGCACCGTCGCAGGGCGCATTCGGTGCGGCGCTCGCCGAGGCGATGAAACGCAAATAAGGCCAAATTTTCCTAATGGCTGACGGCAGAAATCGTCGTTTGTTCTAGGCCATATGCTTTTGCATATTGCGGCACGGGCGGGCTCGAACGGGCCGGCAAGGTGCGATGCGCTTCCGGTGCCGACAGACAGGAAAATGGATATGACGATGACGATTTCACGCCGGCAGGCGATTGCCGGCGCCTTGCTTGCTGTTCCCGCGGTTTCCGCCTTTGCCGGCGGCACCGCTGCTGCGGCGGGTGGCGCCTTGGAAAAGCGGCTGGCGGAGCTGGAAGCGCGCCACGACGGCCGCCTTGGTGTAGCCATACTTAATCTCGCGACGGGCGCCCGGCTCGGCCACCGCACGGACGAGCGCTTCTTGATGTGCAGTACCTTCAAGGCGCTGCTCGCCGGGCACATCCTCGCTCGCGTGGACCGTGAGGAAGAAGCGCTCGACCGTCGTATCGTCGTCAAAAAATCTGACCTCGTGGACTGGGCGCCGGTGGTGGAAAAACGCGTCGGCGGCGATGGCATTTCGATTGCCGAACTCTGCGAGGCGACGATTACGCTCAGCGACAATGCCGCCGCCAATCTGTTGCTGGCAGCCTCCGGTGGTCCGAAGGGCCTCACGGAATTCCTGCGCGGCCTCGGAGACGACATCACGCGCCTCGACCGCACGGAGCCGGCGCTCAACTATCACGAAACGCCGGACGACGAACGCGACACGACCACCCCGGTCGCCATGGTCGAGACGCTGCGCAAGCTGATCTTCGGCGATGTGCTGTCTCTACGCTCGAAAGCGCAGCTCGCCGCCTGGCTCGTCATGAACAAGACAGGCGATACACGGCTGCGCGCCGGCTTCCCCGCCGACTGGATGACCGGCGACAAGACCGGCACCAACGGCGACAAGGCCGGCAATGCCAATGACGTCGCCATCGGCTGGTCGCCGAACCGCGGTGCGATCATCGTCAGCGCCTTCGTGGAAATGCCCGGTATTTCCGGCGACGAGCGCAATGCCGTCATCGCCGAGATCGGTCGCATCGCCGCCGAAGTCTGATCTTCGCGAGGCGCTGCAGATAGCGGCGCCTCAGCCCTCCAGTTCGCCCTTCAGCGCCGACAGCACATTCATCGCATGGCCGGCATATTGACTGATCCAGCGGTCGTGGATCGCCTGGATCGGCATGGCGTTGAGGTGGTTCCAGCGCTCGCGGCCCTCGCGGCGCGGAATGACCAATTCGGCGTCTTCCAGCACCTTCAGGTGCAGCATGACCGTGCAGCGGTCCATCTCCGGAAACTTTTCGCACAGTGCGCCCGTCGTCAGCGGCGCGTGCTTGATCGCGTCCAGCATTTGCCGCCGCTTCCCGTTGGCGAGCGCCTTGAAGATGGCGTCTTCTTTCGATTCGCTTGACATGTTATGTTTTTATAACATATTTTGTCCGGGTACAAGACGGAGGAGGGCGCAATCGCCCCGAAGGAGGACGGCATGACGCTGGAATTTCGTGTGAATGGGCGGATCGGCAAACCGGTCGCCGAGGTTTTCGACGCGGTGGTCAATCCGCAAAAGCTGAGCGGCTACTTCACCACGATCGGCGGCGCGAGCGGTCCGCTCGTCGAAGGCACCACGGTCACCTGGTGGAACATGGCGCCGGTCATCGTCGATAAGGTCGAGGAAAACGCGCTCATCGCCTTTCGATGGGATGCCATGATCGAGGAGGGCGAGGAGCCCTACAAGACGCGTGTCGAGATGCGCTTCAAGGAGCTCGATGACGGCGGCACGATGGTGACCATCGCCGAAGCGGGCTGGCGCGACAACGAACGCGGCCAGAAATCGTCGTACATGAACTGCGAGGGCTGGTCGCAGATGCTCGCCTGCATGAAGGCCTATGTCGAATACGGCATCAACCTGCGCGACGGCTATTACCCGAGCGAGCTCAAGGGTGTTGTCGCCGCAGAGCAGCAGGATTTCACCTAGGGCAATTCCAGCGAACGTGTGTAGCGGTTTCGCGTCCGGAATGGCGCAAGAACAAGGAGAGCATCATGACAACGGAAATCAAAGGCGGCATCAACATCGCCATGAAGGTGCCGTCACATCAGTACGAGGCGACGATCGCCTTCTATCGCGACGTCGTCGGCCTGAAACCGTTCGCCGAAAAGGCACCGGCCACGGGTTTCGAACTGGGGCCGAACCGGCTGTGGATCGACGAAGCGCCGAACTACAGCCAGGCGGAAGTCTGGCTCGAACTGTTCACGCCGGATCACGCGGTGGCGCTTGGCCACCTCGACCAAAACGGCGCCGTGCGTTGCGACGCCGTCGAAGATCTCGGCGAGGGCTTTCGCGGCGGCTGGATCATGAACCCGGCCAATATCGTGCACATGGTACGCGAGCCAGACGCCTGGTAAGCCTTAAATTGCTGCCGGCGGCACCAGGCCGTCGGCGGCGGCCATCGGCACGGGCTCATGGGCCGGCGTCTGGTGCTGGAGCACCACGACGCGGCTGCCGGTCGGCACGCGACCGTAGAGGTCGATGATATCCTGATTGAACAGCCGGATGCAGCCGCTCGATACCGCCTTGCCGATCGACCACGGCTCGGATGTGCCGTGGATGCGGAAGAGCGTGTCCTTGCCGTCCTTGTGCAGGTAGAGCGCGCGCGGCCCGAGCGGGTTGGTGAGACCCGGCTCCACGCCGCCCGCAAATTTCAGGTTCCGCTCGGGCTCGCGCTCGATCATGTTCTGCGTCGGCGTCCAGCGCGGCCATTCCGCCTTGCGGCCGATGCGCGCGCCACCCTCGAATTCCAGCCCCGATTTGCCGACGCCGATGCCGTAGCGCATCGCCATGCCGCCATCCTGCACGAGATAGAGGAAACGGTCCTGCGTATCGATGACGATCGTGCCGACCGGTTCCACCGTCTGGTAGGCCACCAGCTGGCGGAAATATTGCGGGTCCACCCGGCTGATGTCCATTGCCGGCAGCGGGAAGCGCTCCTCCGGATGCGGCCCGTACATCGCGACATGCATCGGATCCGGCCCCTTCTTCTTCACCGGTTTTGCGGTGGTGACGCAGCTTGCAAGCGTGGCGGCAAGCGCAAGGAGAGCGAGGGAACGGAGAGCCGCGCAAGCGCGGATGCGGGACACACACATGAGTTGGGCACCTGTCATTTCGATTTCAGTTTCGGCCTTGGCGGCCTTTGGGCGGTTCTTCGAAGGCAAAGCGGGCATCGGCAGGGCGAGAAGAAAGCGAAACTATGGCAAGGGCTTAGGTGTGGCGATCGGGCCACGCGTCGTTCCGCCGCATGAAGCGCCTGTTAGTTCGTACTCCCCACATCCGCCTGCCGGCACCTTCTCTTCGAGAGAAGAAGGGGAAAATGGAAGGTCGCACCCCTCCCTTCTCCCCTCGGGGAGAAAACGGCCCGAAGGGGCGGTTGAGGGTGTGTGCTCGGACAAGAGGGGGCTCCCGCTTGCGGCCAACCAGCCGAGGGCGTAAGGCTTGGCCATGCAGTGGAGTGATGAAGCCATCGTTCTGGGCGTGCGGCGCCATGGTGAGACGTCGGTGATCGTCGAGGTGATGACGCGTGACCGCGGCCGGCATCTCGGCATGGTGCGCGGCGGGCGCTCGCGGACCATGCAGCCGGTGCTCCAGCCGGGCAATTCCGTGGATGTCACCTGGCGGGCGCGGCTCGACGAACATCTCGGCGAATTCCGCATCGAACCGCTGGAACTGCGCGCCGGCCGGCTGATGGAAACGGCAACCGCCGTCTACGGCGTGCAGGCCATGGCGGCGCTTCTGCGCTTCCTGCCCGAGCGTGATCCGCATCCCCATCTCTACAATACGCTGGCCGTCATCCTCGATCATCTGCACGAGCCGGCCGATGCCGGCGAACTCTTCGTGCGCTTCGAGCTTGCCGTGCTGAACGACCTCGGCTTCGGCCTAGGCCTGCTCGAATGCGCCGCCACCGGCACGCGGGAAAACCTCTGTTACGTCTCGCCGAAATCCGGCCGTGCCGTCTCGCGCGAGGCCGGTGCGCCCTGGGCCGACAAGATGCTGGCACTGCCCGCCTTCCTCGGCGATGAAAGCCGGCACGCCGCCGATGCCGCAGCCCTTGCGGATGGCTTCCGGCTCACCGCCTTCTTCCTCAACCGGCATGTCTGCGAACCACGCGGGCTGGAGCTTGCCAGCGCCCGCGACGGCTTCGTGCAGGCGGCGCTGAAGGCGCTGAACATGCCAGGACACGATCAACCGAAAGAGGCGAGCGCATGACGGTCGAAATCTATCCCGGCCTGACGGTCGGCGGCATCGGCACGCTGCCGTTTGACGTGGTGAAGCGGGACGGTGGGCTCAAGGTGTTGCGGGCGATGCTTGCCGGCGATCTGCCGGCGCCGCCGATGGCCAGGACACTCGCCTTCAGCATGACCGAGGTGGAGGATGGCCGCGTGGTCTTCGCCGGCATGCCATCGGTCGATCACCTTAACCCGCTCGGCACGGTGCATGGCGGTTGGACGGCGACGGTGATGGATTCGGCGCTTGGCTGCGCAGTCTTTTCCGTCATCAAGCCGGGCGAGGCCTACACGACCATCGAATTCAAGCTGAACCTCGTGCGCCCCGTGCTGCCCGGCATGGGCGAGGTATTCTGCGAAGGAAAGATCATCCATCGCGGCCGTACCATCGCGACCTCCGAAGCGTGGCTGCGTGACGGCAATGGCAAACTGCTCGCACACGGCACGGAAACCTGCGCCATCTTCCCCATCGAGAATCTCACACGCTGACAAGCGAAGAGAATGCCGGCCTGAAACGTAACCCCATTTGGCGTTTGGAAAAAACCGGGTAGTCTCGCCGCCGGATACTGCCGTGCTGGAGTCGCAATGCTGGAAATCCTCTCCCTGGTCGCCATCGGCCTGGCCCTCTACACCCTCAATGCATCGCGCAACAGCGCGCAGAAGATCGGCGAAGAGGTGATGCGCCTGAAGCGCGAGGTCGAGGCGTTGAAGGCGGGTGGCGTTGTGGTGCCGGCCGAAGCAGCCGCAGCCGCGGTGACGGCGTCAATCGAGGCCGTGCCTGACGAGACGTCGGGGGCAGTGCGGGAAGGGGTGTCTGAAGAGGCGCCACAAACCGAGTTCAAAGGGCCTTGGGTCGGCGCGCAGGGCGAAGCCGAAAAGGGCCGATCTATCTTCGGCAGTAGCACGTCCGCGACGCCGACGGATGCCGTTGTGGCAAACGAAACGTCCGAAGACGTCGTTGTTCCTGCTCCCGCCGCTGTCGCAGCTAAGCCGAAGGAAAGCTTCGAAAGCCGCATCGGCGCGCGCTGGGCTGTCTGGGTGGGCGGCATCGCGCTGGCGCTCGGCGGTATCTTCATGGTCAAGTATTCCATCGAAGCCGGCCTGCTCAGCCCGGCTGTGCGGCTGTCGCTTGCGGCGATCTTCGGCCTCGTGCTGATGGCGATCGGCGAGTTCGTGCGCCGCCGCACCCAGCCGCTCATCGCAAATGCCTTCCAGAACGCCATGATCCCCGGCGTGCTGACGGCGGCCGGCGCCATCACGCTCTTTGCCGTCACCTACGTCTCCTACGAATTCTATGGCTATGTCGGCCCGGTGGCGGCGTTCGTCCTTCTGGCCGCCGTTTCTTTCGCGACCATCGGCCTGTCGCTGCTGCACGGGCAGGCGCTTGCCGGCCTCGGCCTGCTCGCCTCCATGCTGACGCCCGCGCTGGTCTCCACCGAAGAGCCCAGCGCCTGGAGCCTGTTCGGTTTCCTGAGCGTCGCCTGGCTTGCCACCTTTGCCGCCTCCCGCATCCGCCATTGGCAGGTCGTGCCGGCGCTCGCCAATGGCGGCATGGCGCTCTGGGCCGTGCTCTACCTGTCCGCGGCGGACAAGGTCGAGGTCCTGCCGGTGCTGGTCGCGCTGCTGGTGCTGGCCGTTGGCCATGGCCTGCTCTGGCCGGGCAACATCGCGGAGGAAGACATGCCGGTGCCGGCCGGTACTGCCTCTGCCGGTCCGCTGGACCGCCTGTTTACCCCACCCGCCCTCGCCGTGTCGCTGACCGGTGCGCTTGCCCTGGTCTTCCCGGCACTGCTGCTGGCAAGTGCCGTGCCGGCACTTCCGCGCGCGGATTACGGTTTCGCCATCCTCGTGATGGCGCTGGCTGTGCTCGGCGTCCTGCGCTTCTGGGCGATCTATCCGGCGCTCCTTTCCGCGGTCGGCGCCGTCGCCGGCGTGGTGGCGATGGCAAACCTGCCGGGCGGCGTGCTGATCGACGGTTTCGGCAGTCTCGCGCTGCCGGCGCTGGACGGCGTCATTCCCGCGCCGCCGATGGCGGAGGGCACCCTGCCTGTACCGGTCCTCGGTCCGGTGCCGGTCAACCTGCTGCTGGTTCTCGCGGTCGCCTATGCCGCCGTCGCTCTTGCGGGAGTGCGCCTGCGCATGGCGGGCTCAAGCCCTTTCGCGGCGCTCTGGAGCCTGCTGGCCCCCGCCGTGCCCTTCGCGATCCTCGCCATCAGCTTCCTCAATTTCGGCAATCTCTCCTTCGACCTGAAGCATGGCCTGCTGGCCACTTTGCTTGGCCTCGTCTTCTTCGCCGCAGCGGAGGTCTTTTCGCGCGAACGAGGGGAGGAGGATGGTCTCTTCATTCCGCAATGGGCGCTGGCCGCCGGCGGCTTCGCCTTCCTCGTCCTGGCGCTGCATGCGCTGACGGATGGCCTCGCCACGACACTCGGCCTCATGGTGCTCGGCACGGCCGCCGTCTTCGCAACGCGTGTGCGTGCCTGGCCGGTCCTGCCGTGGCTCATGGCGGGCGCTGCCGCCGTCGTCGCCGGTCGTATCGCTTGGGAACCAACCATCGTCGGTGCGGCGAACCTGTCGAAGACGCCGGTCTTCAACCAGCTTCTCGCCGGCTACGGCATTCCTGCAGTGCTTCTCACAATCTCTGCCTTCGAGCTTCGTCGCTGGCCGGGCGAGCGCATCCGCAACCTCATCCAGGCACTCGCCAGCCTCTTCGTGCTGCTGACCGCGGCGATCCTCGTGCGCCATGGCATGAATGGTGGCGTGCTCGATAGTTCCGTGCCAACGCTCGGCGAACAGGCGACCTACACGCTGCTGGTCATCGGCGCCTCGGCGATCATGATGTCGCTCGATCTGAAGTCGCCAAGCCCCGTTTTCCGCTACGGCTCGATGGTGGTCGGCGGGCTGTCGGTCCTGTCGGTGCTGAGCGCCCATTTCATCGGCCTCAATCCGTATTTCACCGGCGAACTGCTCGGCAAATGGCCGGTCCTCGATCTGCTGCTGATCGGCTACCTGCTGCCCGGCGTGGCCTATGGCGGCCTTGCCTGGTATGCGCGCAACCGCCGTCCGCTGCCCTATGTCATCATGCTGGCGCTGACCGGCGTTGCGCTCGTCTT
Organism: Shinella sp. GW821-FHT11G07; assembly: GCF_058808115.1. Lineage (NCBI taxonomy): Bacteria > Pseudomonadati > Pseudomonadota > Alphaproteobacteria > Hyphomicrobiales > Rhizobiaceae > Shinella > Shinella sp. GW821-FHT11G07. Next base: position 222,877 of record NZ_JBXARJ010000008.1, on the reverse strand, counting down.
CGCCTGGGTTACGCTCTGCGTCCGCCGCTACTGGCACGGCGAGGGTATTGCCGACTGGAAGGGGTTTCTCCAGCCGGAGACCTACACCTATTCCGTCGTCTGGCTGCTGCTCGGCGTGCTGCTTTTGGTGGTCGGGTCCAAGGTCGATTCCAAGAGCATCCGCCTGGCCTCCGCAGGCCTCGTGCTGATCGCCGTGGTCAAGGTCTTCCTCATCGACATGGCGAACCTCGAAGGCATCCTGCGGGCCCTGTCGTTCATCGGCCTCGGCGCGGTGCTGATCGGCATCGGCCTGTTCTATCAAAAGATCCTCTCCGGAAAGTCCGGGACGGACGAAAAGGCGGAATTGAACGCAGAGACGTGACGGGTTAGGTGTGGCTTATGTCCTTCACCTGCCTCGCCGCCGCCTTCCAGCCTCTCGGGGGCCTTGCCGAACGCCTTCTGCCGCAGGCCTTTGCCGCCGATGACGGTTCGCACGATGCCGCCCATCTCATCCGCGTGTGGAAGAGCGCCCGCCGAATCCAGGCCGAGGAGGGGGGCGACCTGCGTCTGCTCGCCGCTTCCGTGCTGCTGCATGACTGCGTGGCGGTCGAAAAGAATTCGCCTCACCGGGCCGACGCCTCGCGCCTCGCCGCCGAAAAGGCTTCCGGCCTGCTGGCCGCCGAAGACTGGAGCGACGCGGACGTGGCAGCCGTCGCCCACGCCATCCTCACGCACAGTTTTTCCGCCAACATTGCACCGGAAACCCTGGAGGCGAAGATCGTGCAGGATGCCGACCGACTCGATGCCATCGGCATGGTGGGTGCTGCACGCTGCTTCTACATTGCCGGACGCATGGGCAGCGGTCTGTACGACCCCATGGACCCGCTGGCCGAAAACCGCCCGCTCGACGACAAGGCCTTCGCCATCGACCATTTCGAAGTGAAGCTGTTCAAGCTGGCGGATGGTTTCCAGACGGCGACGGGCGCGCGCATGGCCGGGGAGCGCACGCAGCGCCTGCGGGTGATCCGCGACATGCTGCTGGATGAAATCTGAAGAAAAACATGCTTTTGTTCCGCCGGATTGAATCGGTTCGGCAGCGCGTTGAATCGAAATTTCAGGAAAGGTCGCTGCAATGAAGGTCGAAGGCCTCAACATCCATCCGCTGAAGAGCGGCCGCGCCATCCCGGTCGAAAGCGCGAGCGTCCGCCTCGACGGTCTTGCCGGCGACCGGCGCTACATGATCGTCGAGCCCGACGGCCGCTTCATCACCCAGCGCGAACTCCAGGCGCTTGCCCGCGTCGAGGCGACGGCGGTGGGGGAAAGCCTGCACCTCGAAATGGAGGGCCGCCAGCTCTTTGCCAGCTTCGAGCCGGACGACCGCCTCGACGTGACCATCTGGGACAGCCCGGTGAGTGCTGCCGTCGCCGACGAAGCCGTCAACGAGACGCTCTCGGAGTGGTTCGTTCGTCCCGTCAAACTCGTGCACATGGATGCGGTGGCGAGGCGCGCCGAAGGCGAGGACTGGGCCGGCGAGCCGGCGCCGGTCGGTTTTGCCGATGGTTTTCCCGTCCTCGTCACGACGACCGGGTCGCTCGCCGATCTCAACAGGACGCTCGCCGCCAAGGCTCAGGAGCCCGTCGGCATGGACCGCTTCCGCACCAACATCCTCGTCACCTGCGATGAGCCCTGGGCGGAAGATCTGTGGGAGGCGATCGAGATCAACGGCATCGTCTTCGACTTCGTCAAACCCTGCGCCCGCTGCATCATGACCACGCAGGACCAGCTGACCGGCGAACGCATCGGCGGCAACCCCATCCAGGGCCTCGCCGAAAAGCGCATGTCCGCCGACCGCCGTGTGCCCGGCGTGCTCTTTGGCTGGAACGCCGTGCCGCGCGGTGAAGGCGAAATCCGGCTGGGTGATGCGGTGCGCGTGACGAAGACGCGCACAGAGCGCTGGCCGATGAAAATCAGGGCTTAACTTCCAGAGGACGTCTGTTCTTGCGTTTTTCGCCTCCGGCTCCTATGTATATCCCAATGGGATATCACAGGGAGAGGGCGCATGGCCAATTCGACCGTTTTCACCAGCAATCGCAGCCAGGCCGTGCGTCTTCCCAAGGCCGTCGCCTTTCCGGAAGATGTGCATCTGGTTGACGTCTTCAAGATCGGCCGCAGCCGCGTCATCGTTCCGCAGGGCCAGAGGTGGGACGACCTCTTCCTGAATGGGCCGCGCGTCAGCGACGATTTCATGAGCGAACGGGAGCAGCCGGCAGCGGAAGAGCGCGAAGCCTTCTGATGCTGACCTATATGCTCGACACCAACATCTGCATCTACGTGATGAAGACCTACCCGCCGGCGGTGCGCGAAAAATTCAACGCGCTCGCCGAGCAGCTCTGCATATCGAGCATTACGCTTGGAGAACTGCACTACGGCGCAGAGAAGTCCGCCCGCCGCGCTGAAAACCTTGTGGCGATCGAGCACTTCGTGGCGCGGCTGGAGATCCTGCCGTTTGCCGACAAGGCTGCGGCACATTACGGCCAGGTTCGTGCCGAACTGGAACGAGCCGGCACGCCCTGCGGTCCCCACGACATGCAGATCGGTGGCCACGCCCGCAGCGAGGGGTTGATCGTCGTCACCAACAATCTGCGGGAGTTTGTCCGTATGCCGGGTGTCAGGGTCGAAAACTGGCTGTAATCGACCCTGACACGCAGGACATGCTCTTTAAGGCGCTAAACCCAGCCGCGCCGTTTGAAATACAAGAACGGGATCAGCGCGGAGATGATCATCAGGCCGACCGCGTAGGGATAGCCGAAGTGCCATTGCAGCTCGGGCATCAGCTCGAAGTTCATGCCATAGGCGGACGCGACCAGCGTCGGCGGCAGGAAGATCACCGAGGCGACAGTGAAGATCTTGATGATCTGGTTCTGCTCGAGATTGATCAGGCCGAGCGTCGCGTCGAGCAGGAAGTTGATCTTGCCTGACAGGAACGCGGCGTGGTCGCCGAGCGAGACGGCATCACGCTGCACGAGCTTGACGACCTGCCGGATTTCCTTGGAAGGCCGGCGTGTCGGGGTTTCCAGCGCAGCATGATAGGCGACGAGGCGCGAGATGCTGACGAGGCTTTCGCGCACGCCGCTCAAAAAATCACCCTTGCGGCCGAGCTGTTCGATCAGCGCTTCCAGGTCCCGCGTCTTCTTGCGCGACGGGCCCTTCTTGCTGCGGAATACTTCGCGCGAAATGCCGTCGATCTCGTTGCCGAGCCGTTCCAGCACGTCCGCCATGCGGTCGATGACAGCCTCGATGACGCCGAGCATGACATCCTCGCCGGTCTCGTAGCTGTGGCCATTGCCGCGCAGTGCCCGGTTGCAGAAGGTGACGAAGGGCTTTGCCTCGGCATGGCGCACCGTCACCAGCGTCGGACCGCGAAGGATGAAGGTCACCGGCATCTTGGTCGGCTCGTCACCGTCGAGATTGGTCAGTGCCGTCATCGTCATGAAGGCCGCGCCATCCTCCTGGTAGAGGCGGGCGGACAGTTCGATGTCCTCCATTTCTTCCCGCGTCGGCATGGAGATGCGCAGGGCCGCCTCGACGTCCTTCACTTCTTCATTTGTCGGGCTGAGCAGGTCATACCAGAGGGCAGGGGCGATCGCCTGCTCGATGGCGGGGTTGGAGATTTCGCGCAGGCAAAAGCGGTCAGCCTTGCGGGCATAGATTTGCAGCATGTTTCGCTCCTCTGAGGGCATTCTCGCCATCCGGAGCAAGGCCGTAGCCTCCTACCGGATAGGTCGCTCGATCGCTCTCGATAGTCGACTGTCGGGGTCCATTGATCTTATCCGGGTTTAATTGGCGTCCTATGACACCGGCGGTGCACATGCGCCCAAAATGCTGTCTCGTCAAGCACATCGCGCCATCGGCGGAATCAGATTGTTTCATCAATCCGGCTGATTGCTTAGTCAATTAAATTCGCTTTTGTTAATTGATGGCTGGACATAGATTCCGGGTCCATATTTCGGAGAAGCCTATGTCCGCCCCATCCATCGCTGCGGCCCCCGCCGCAAGCCGGCCGATGCCCTGGCCCATCATCATTGCCGGCTCGTTGATCGCCGTGCTGACCTTCGGCCCACGCTCGGCCATGGGCTTCTTCCAGCTGCCGATGTTGCAGGATACCGGCTGGGACCGCACGACGTTCGGCCTCGCCATGGCGTTCCAGAACCTTGCTTGGGGCGTCAGCCAGCCGTTCTTCGGCGCCATCGCCGACAAGTTCGGTACCTGGCGCGTGCTGCTGGTCTCCGGCCTCGTCTATGCGCTCGGCCTGTTCCTGATGTCGCTCGGCACCTCGCCCCTCTGGCTACATATCGGCGGCGGCGTTTTGGTGGGGCTCGGCGTCGGTTCCGGTTCCTTCGGCATCCTGCTGTCCGCCTTCGCACGCAACGTCACGCCCGAGCAGCGCTCCATGGCCTTCGGCATCTGCACGGCGGCGGGCTCCGCCGGCATGTTCCTGTTCGCGCCGCTGTCGCAGGGCCTCATCAGCGCCTATGGCTGGTCGGACAGCCTCGTCTATCTCGGCATCCTGATGCTTCTCGTGCCGCTGATCGCCATTCCGCTGCGCGGCAATTCCTCCTCCGGCATTACGTCTGCCACGGAATACAAGCAGACGATCGGCGAGGCGCTGAAGGAAGCGCTCGGCCATCGCAGCTACCTGCTGCTCGTCGCCGGCTTCTTCGTCTGCGGCTACCAGGTCGCCTTCATCACCGCGCATTTCCCGGCCTATCTCGGTGATCTCGGCATCGATGCGCGTTATGCGGTGATTGCGCTGGCGCTGATCGGCTTCTTCAACATCATCGGCTCGCTTGCCGCCGGCGTCATCGGCCAGCGCTATTCGAAGCCGTATTTCCTGGCCTATATCTACATCGCCCGCTCGGTGGCGGTGTCGGCCTTCATCCTGCTGCCGAAGTCGCCGGCCTCCGTCATCATCTTCGCCATCGTCATGGGCCTGCTCTGGCTCTCCACCGTGCCGCCGACCAATGCGCTCGTCGCCATCATGTTCGGCACCAAGCATCTCGGCCTGCTCGGCGGCATCGTTTTCCTGTCGCACCAGGTCGGCTCGTTCCTCGGCGTCTGGATGGGTGGTTATCTCTACGACCATTTCGGCACCTATGATCCGGTGTGGTGGCTCGGCGTGGCGCTCGGCATCTTTGCCGCGATCGTGCATTGGCCGATCCAGGAAAAGAGCGTCCTGCGCCCGGCAATGGCCTGAAAAAAATGATGCCGCCGCCCGAAAGGAATTCGGGCGGCGCTTCTTGCAAACCGTCATAAAAGTTTCTAAATCTGAACCACCGGCCCATGCCGGTTTTGTTTTACAGCTATTATGCTCAGATTGAGCAAAATGGCGAGGCCGCGGGAAGGCGGCGGAAAGGGAGGGTTTCATGACCACTCTGGCCCAGAATGCGGCAGGAGCCGAAGTCGTTCGTCCGCTGACTGCTGCGGAACGCTTCGGTGTGCTCGAAAAGCCGGATCTCACCTTCACGCCGGAAATCGCCCGCGAGACAGAGCACCTGTACGAGAAGGTGAAGCAGTTCATCCCCGCCTTCGAATGGCCGATCTATGCGCCCTATGTCGCCGCCATCAACCGGCTGAAGCGCGAGCGCGGAGCCGTCATCCTGGCGCACAATTACCAGACGCCGGAAATCTTCCATTGCGTCGCCGATATCGTCGGGGATTCGCTGCAGCTTGCCCGCGACGCCGGCAAGGTCGATGCCGAGATTATCATCCAGTGCGGCGTGCACTTCATGGCCGAGACCTCGAAGCTCCTGAATCCGGAAAAGACCGTGCTCATCCCGGATTCGCGCGCCGGCTGCTCGCTGTCGGAATCGATTACCGGTGAGGACGTGCGCCTGCTGAAACAGCGTTATCCCGGCGTGCCGGTGGTGACCTATGTCAACACGTCGGCAGACGTGAAGGCGGAGACGGACATCTGCTGCACCTCGTCCAACGTGCTCGCCGTCATCGAGAGCCTGGAGAGCGACACCGTACTCTGCATTCCCGATGAATATCTGGCGATGAATGTCGCCAAGCAGACCAACAAGAAGATCCTGACCTGGAAGGGCCATTGCGAGGTGCATGAGCGCTTCACGGCGGCCGAACTGCTGTCCTACAAGGAAGCCCATCCCGGCATCGAGATCATCGGCCATCCGGAATGCCACCCGGACGTCATCGCCGTCTGCGATTTCGCCGGCTCCACTTCGGGCATGATCAACTACGTGAAGGACAACCGCCCGTCGCGCGTGCTGCTGGTCACGGAATGCTCCATGGCCTCCAACATCCAGGCGGAACTGCCGGGCGTCGATTTCATCAAGCCGTGCAATCTCTGTCCGCACATGAAGCGCATCACGCTGCCGAAGATCCTCGACAGTCTGGTGAACATGACGGAAGAGGTTCTGGTCGACCCGGCAATCGCCGATCGCGCCCGCCTCGCCGTCGAGCGGATGGTGAACCTGAAGCAGTAGGCCGCCCTCGATCTGGAGGAGGGGCCTCAATGCCCCACGGCTAGCCTCTCGGAAGGGAGGCTGGGCGGCGCGTCGGAGGAGTAAGACATGCCTATTGAAAGTTTCCGCCCGCAATCCTGGAACGGCATCGACGATATCGTTATCGTCGGTGGCGGCCTTGCCGGCCTGTTCTGCGCGCTCAAACTTGCGCCGCGTCCCGTCACCATTCTTGCTGCGGCGCCGATCGGGCAGGGCGCATCCTCTGCCTGGGCGCAGGGCGGCATTGCCGCGGCGATGAGCCCGGGTGACACGTTCGACAAACATGTTGCCGATACGCTGGAAGCCGGTGCCGGCATCGTCGACGAGAAGATGGCGCGCTTCATGGTCTCGGAAGGACCGGCGCGCATCCATGACCTGCTCGATTATGGCGTGCCCTTCGATCGCGATCTCGAGGGCAAACTCATGCTCTCCCGCGAGGCCGCTCATTCCGAGCGCCGCATCGTGCGCGTGAAGGGCGACATGGCCGGCAAGGCCATCATGGAGGCGCTCATCGCCGCCGTGCGCAACACGCCGTCCATCCGCGTGCTGGAAGGCTATGTCGTCGAGGAACTGGTGCGCGAGGGACGCTTCATCTCCGGCGTCGTGGCGCGGCCGGATGCCGGCCAGGCGAAGAACCGCGTGCATTTCCCGGCGCGCGCCGTGGTGCTGTGCTCGGGCGGCGTCGGCCATCTCTTCGCCGTCACCACCAATCCGTGGGAAGCCTGCGGTCAGGGTGTGGGCATGGCGGCACGCGCCGGTGCGATCATCGCCGATCCGGAATTCGTGCAGTTCCACCCGACCGCCATCAATATCGGCCGCGACCCCGCACCGCTCGCCACCGAGGCGCTGCGCGGCGATGGCGCCCATCTCATCAATTCCGCCGGCCACCGCTTCATGCTGGATATCCACGAGGACGCCGAACTCGCCCCGCGCGACATCGTCTCCCGCGGCGTCTTCGCAGAAGTCCAGGCCGGTCGCGGCGCGTTCCTCGATTGCACCAAGGCGGTCGGCAGCCACTTCCCTGACATGTTCCCGACGGTCTACGCCTCCTGCAAGGCCGCCGGCATCGACCCGGTGACGCAGCCAATCCCCGTCGTACCCGCCGTGCATTACCACATGGGCGGTGTACTTACGGATGCGGAAGGCCGCACCTCGATCGACGGCCTGTGGGCGGCCGGCGAGGTCACTTCCACTGGCGTGCACGGCGCAAATCGCCTCGCCTCGAACTCGCTGCTCGAAGCCGTCGTCTTTGCCGCGCGCATTGCCGAAAACATCAAGGGCATGCTGCCGGAGCCGAAGATCAACGACTGGGGCAAGAACGCCGGCGAAAGCGACGACCTCGTGACCATCGAGGACAGCTCGGCGCTGACGCGCCTGCGCCGCATCATGAGCGACCATGTCGGCGTCATCCGCACCCGCGATGGCCTCAGGGCGGCGATCCGCGAGATCGCCACGCTGGAGCGCGAAAACAGCCGCATGCGCTTCCACAACATCGTCACCACCGCAAAACTCATCGCGGCGGGTGCCTATCTGCGCGAAGAAAGCCGCGGCGGCCATTTTCGCTCGGACTTTCCCGAGCAGAAGGCAAACTGGAAGCACCGCACCTTCCTCACGCTTGCAGAGGCGGAAAAGGTGGTTGCAGAGCTTTCGGAAACGGCGGCGGCGTAACGGCGCCATTGCGATCAAACAACGAAGCAGGATAAGCCCATGACCACCCCCTATCTTCCCGTCCTCTCGCCGCTGATGTTGGAGGATCAGGTGCGTGCCGCTTTGTTGGAAGACCTTGGCCGGGCGGGTGACATCACCAGCCAGGCGACGATTGCGCCGGATGTCGTGGCGAGGGCGGAATTGAATGCGCGCGAGGATGGCGTCGTTGCGGGGCTCGATCTTGCCCGTGCGGCCTTTCGGTTGATGGATCCCGCGATCCACTTCGAGGCCTTTGTGAAGGATGGCGACCGGCTTGCTCCCGGCGCGGTGATCGCCCGGGTTTCCGGTCCCGCGCGAGCCGTGCTGTCGGCGGAGCGCGTGGCGCTCAATTTCCTCATGCATCTCTGCGGTGTCGCCACGCATACGGCGCGGTTTGCCGACGAGATCGCGCATACGGCGGCGAAGGTCTGCTGCACGCGCAAGACCATTCCTGGCCTTCGGGCGCTGGAGAAATATGCCGTTCGCATGGGCGGTGGCTCGTCGCATCGTTATGGCCTCGATGACGCGATCCTAATCAAGGACAACCACATCGCGGTCTCCCATGGGGTTGCCGGTGCCATCCGCGCCGCCCGCGCCTTCGCTGGCCACCTCGTCAAGGTCGAGGTCGAGGTGACGACGCTGGAGGAACTGGAGGAAGCGCTGGAGGCGCAGCCGGACGTCATCCTGCTCGACAATATGGGACCGGAACTGCTGCGTCGTGCCGTTGAGATCAACCGCGATTGCGCCGGCCTGACCGACGCGACCTATGCCGCCGATCCGCGTCGCGTGAAGCTTGAAGCCTCGGGCAATGTGAACCTGAAGACGATCCGCGCCATTGCCGAAACGGGCGTCGACTATATCTCGACCTCCAAGATCACCATGGCAGCACCGACACTCGACATCGGCCTTGACGTCGTTGTGAGGTGATCGGGCGGAACACGCCACGGCACGATGCGTTCCCGCTCCGTAGGAAATCAATCGGAAGGACGCATCATGTTGAAGATCGTTGCGCTCGCCGCCGCGGCGAGCACCTTTGCGGCACTGGGCGCACCCGCTTTCGCCCAGCAGGCGAAGAACACCGCGCAGGCCAATTTCGTCGACCAGTCCGGCAAGGAGGCCGGCCGTGCGCATCTGACTGCCGGAAATGACGGCGTCCTGTTCGAGGTGGAGGTTTCCGGTCTGGAGCCGCGCAAATGGGTGGCGCTTCATGTCCACGAGACCGGCACGTGCGATCATGCCGATGGTCATAAGTCAGCCGGAGGTCATTTCAATCCGGATAAGAAGGACCACGGCTTTGCATCCGCAACCGGGGCGCATGCCGGCGACCTGCCAAACCAGTATGTTTCCGAAGATGGCGTGATGCGCGCGCAAATCTACACCACCATGGTGCGCCTCGACGATGCCGAGCGCGGAATCCGCGGCCGCGCGCTGATCGTGCACGCCGGTTCGGACGACTATCGGACCAACCCGGCAGGCGGCGCAGGCGATCGGCTCGCCTGCGCCGTGATCGAATAACTACTCGGCCGGAGCCTGCATCGTGTCAGGCTCCGGTTCGCTGGCGGCAAGGCGCTGGCCGAAGGCAATGCGCACGCGGCGGTTCATCTCCTTGGTCGTCTTGAACCACTGCCGCGTCGCAACCCAGTAGCGCAGGGTCAGCACCGCGGAACTTTCTTCCAAACTGTCAACAAAGACCTGCGGCGGCGGCACGGATTCGATTGTTGGATCGTCGCTTGCAATGGCCAAGAGGCGGTCGATCTCGTCATCGATATCCAGGGCGTTCGGCACCACGACCTTGAGGTCATGTTTTCGGGTACGCTCGCGGCTATAGTTGGTAACGGGCGTGTTCCAGAGCGTCGAGTTCGGCGCAAGGCGGTAGAGACCGTCGCCGGTCTTGAGTTCGGTGGCAAAAAGCCCGACCTCGGTGATCGTGCCGGACACGTCCTTCGTCTCGATATATTCGCCCACCCGGAACGGTCGCAGCACAAGCAGCATGATGCCGGCTGCGATGTTCTGCAACGTACCCTGCAGGGCAAGGCCGATGGCAAGACCGGCAGCACCGAGTGCCGCGATGATCGAAGCCGTCTGCACGCCGAATTGGCCGAGAACGGTGACGAAGACAAGGATGAGCAGCGCATAACGCAGGATGTTGGCGAAGAAATGCGCCAGCGTGATATCGATACCACGCACGCGCGAAAGCCCGCTCAGCGCCCAGCGATGCAGCAGCCGCGAGAGAAACCAGCCGAGCACGAGCAGCAAGAGCGCGCCCAGGATAGAGAAGGAATATTGCACGGCGAGTGCGCTCGCCTGTGCCAGCGCCGCGCGTGTCGCGACGATGATGTCGGTTGCCTGATGTTCCATGGATCCTTTCCCCAATCGTTGATGCCGGTAGGGGAATGGCAGGGGCGTGGAGAAGTTCCGATTTAAGCAATGCCGATAAAAGCGCGAAGCGGTTTTGCGCCGCCCATCAGCGCATGCCGACCTTGAGGCCGGGCGCCGGGCGTTCTTCGAAAATTCGGCGCCGGAAGCGGAAAAGGGCGGCAGGGCGGCCGCCGGTGGCGGCGGTGGAGCCGCCGGTCGGCTCAACGAGTTCGGCGCCCTCCACCAGGCGGCGGAAATTCTGCTTGTGCAGATGACGACCGGAGATCGCCTCCACAGTCGCCTGCAATTCGGTGAGCGTGAATTCCGGCGCCATCAACTCGAAGATCACCGGGCGGTATTTGATCTTGCCGCGCAGGCGCGCCATGGCGGTTGCAAGAATTCGGCGATGATCGTGCCGCATGGCAATGCCGGGTGCGGTGCCGCACGATTGGGCACGGCCGTCCGTCACAGCCTCTTCGGCAAGGCCAGCCTCGTAGAGCAGTTCATAGCGCTCGAGGACGCGTTCTTCGTCCCATGGGAAATCCTCCAGGCCGAAGGCGAGGCGCATCCGGTTGCGCGGCGAAGGCAGGGGGGGAACACGTTGCGTATTGATCAGTTCGGAAGCCCAATTTTTCAGCGCCGGCAGGATCAACTGGTCGATGACCGGCGGTCGCCCCTGCCGCCAGTCCTCCCAGGGCAGATACGTGTACCAGTCGCGCCATGCCGCGCCGGTTTCGGCCAGGCGTTCGTTGGCCTCGGCGTCGGTGCGGGTGAGCGCGAGATAACCGACCGAGACCATGTGCGTGCCGGCTTCGTCCGGCAGTTTCTGGCGGCCGCGGTCGCCGAATGTGTAAAGCTGCTCGATATAGCCGAGCTTCAGCGCCGTCTGCGCCTCGACGCTGGCGCGCAGGCTCGTCTCGAAGGTGCGGTGCTGCTGCGGATCGAACGGGCCGAAGGGCAGGGCGTCGCGACCATCCGTGCCGTCGCGGCCGATCGCGAGGATGCACGGGCTGCGGCCGGAAATCGCGACGACCGCCGCATTGAGGCCGATTTCGACTGGCGGGCGGACACTGTTCTCCGTCATCGCACGACCGCCTCCGGCACCGCGGAGAAGACGAACGGGCTGTCGCCGACATAGTTCGCGCCACGGCCGATCGCCTTGACGGCGGCAATCAGCCTGCCACCGCGCGAAAGCACATGGTCGCCGATCTCGATCAGCCGGGCATTCGGCGTCGCCTGCACGGAGGCGCGGCGCAGGCGCTGTGCGAGTTCATGCTCGTCCTGATCCGGTTCCACGGCCAGCGCGGCGAGCAGCGCTGCGGCCGGCGAACGGGAGACCCCCATCATGCAATGGACCAGCAGCGGCGCCCGTCGGTCCCAGCCGCGGGCAAAGCCGACGATCGCGGTGACATGCTCTTCACCAGGCGCGACGAGGTTTCCCGTGCCGGCAAAGGCGATGTCGTTGACGCCAAGGATCATGTGGCGCTCGGCGACGATGACGGCCGGCCGGTGAAAGCCCTGTTTCGGGGCGACAAGGCTCAGCATTTCACGACAGCGGTGGCGGACGGCGAGTTCTGCAATTTTTCCAAGCGGTGCGACGACGATCGTGTCCATGGTCACACCGTCGCGGGTAGGGGGCCGCGCCCGCGGTCCAGGGCCTCGAAGCGCTCGACAAAACGGCGCTGCGCGTCGATGGCGGGAAGGGGCGCAACGTCGATCATATCGAGCGTGATGCCGCGTGGCGCGCCGAAGAATTTGACGGCCTCGGCATGGGAAAAGCCTGCCAGTTCCGTTGCCTCGAAGAAGGCGGCGACCTGGTCGGCCTTCTTGATCTTTGCCTTCAGCGCGGCGGGCGTTGATGATGGCAGGCCGAAGCGCAAATGGACGGCTGCCTCCAGCCGCTTTTCCACCGTCTTGTAGCCACCGCCGACGACGGCCTTGAAGGGTGAAATCATGTCGCCGATGACATATTCCGGCGCATCGTGCAGCAGAGCGATGAGGCATTCGCCGGCATCGCAGCGGTTCTGCTGGCGGAAGATCGTTTCCACGACAAGCGAATGCTGCGCCACGGAAAAGGCATGGTCGCCGTTGGTCTGGCCGTTCCAGCGTGCGACGCGGGCAAGGCCATGCGCGATGTCGGACAATTCTATGTCGAGTGGCGAGGGATTGAGCAGGTCGAGGCGGCGGCCGGACAGCATGCGCTGCCAGGCGCGCGGCTCCGTCTTGACGCGCGTCGCTCCGCTCATTGCGCAGGCACCTCCGAAGCCTCTTGCGGGAAGGCAAGGCCGGTCCAGGCGGGGAGTTCGAGGGTCACGGGCGCACCGTCGGCGATGATCGGCGTACCGCTCTGCATGGCGTCGGCCGCGCGGTCGATGCGCACAATGGCAAGGCCGAGCGCGCCGGAGACGCTGCCGAGCGTGCCGATCGGCTTGCCGCCGGCGAAAAGTTCGGTGCCGGTTTCGGGAAGGGCGACATCACCTTTGACGATGACGGGCCGGCGCCGGGCGGTGCCGCGATGCTGCATGCGCGAGACCACTTCCTGCCCGACATAGCAGCCCTTGCGGAAGGACAGGCCGCCGGTGAGGTCCAGGATGATATCGTGCGGGAAGGCATCGGAAAGCGCATAGTCGCGGCCGGATTCCACAACGCCTGCGCTGATGCGCAGCGTGTCGTAAAGCGCCGGATCGTGGCTTCCGCCGGCGCCCGAGCGGCGCGAGACAGCGCGGCCGGCCCCGGCGAACCGGGCGTCGCGTGGTGCGTCGGCTTCAACCTCGTCCCAGGTGATCGTCACATCGCCATCGCCGACGATGGCGAGATCGACCGCGGCGCGCAGCTTGTACATGGTGAGCCGCTTCAAAAGTGCATCCCGCTGGTCTTCGGTCGTCTCGATCAGCAAGGCGTCCGCGCCGTCGCGGCGGATCAGGAAATCGAACAGGATCTTTCCCTGCGGCGTCAGCAGCGCGCCGGGGCGGACCTCGCCGTCGGGCAGGTCGGGCAGGTTGGTGGTGATGAGTGCTTGCAGGAAGGTCTCGGCATCCTTGCCGGAAAGGCGGAGAAAGGCGCGGCCGGAAAGCGTGACGGAAGGCATGATTCGATCCAGATTTTTCGCGCACCGGCGCCAGCCGGCGGCAGGCGGTGCACCATCGCACCCGTTGAGACAGAAGTAGAATGGCCGGGCGGCTTTCGCAAGGTCACGGCGCTCTTGCCACAGCGACGGTGCCCTGCTGGTCATCTGCCCTATTCTCTTGTCCGGAACCTTGGGATGGTTATGAAGGGAGCCCCACCAGAGCGAGGCAGAGACATCATGACACCAGCGCCCCTGCCACACGACGCCTGGTCCGCCTGGCATCCGGCGGAACTCGCGCGCCGGCTTGCCGGTAGCGCGCGGCCGTGGTGCGTCGTCGGCGGCTGGGCGCTCGATCTCTGGCATGGCGTCGAGACGCGGCCGCATGAGGATCTGGAATTCACCATCCTGCGCGATGACTTTGAGCTGTTTCGCACGGCCCTGTCAGGGCTGCGTTTCCATGCGGTGGGCGATGGCCATGTCGAGCCGCTTGCTGCACAGGCGCTGCCGCCTGCCGACATCGCACAGATCTGGTGCGAGGATGTTGCAGCGCGCCGCTGGCGCGTCGACATGATGCTGGAGGACGGCACGCGGGATATCTGGGTCTATAAGCGCGATGCCTCGATCCGGCGTCCACGCAGCGAGATGGTGCAGACCAGCAGCGACGGCATTCCCTACCTCGCGCCGGAGGCGATCCTGCTTTTCAAGGCTAAATACCAGCGGGAGAAGGATGAGGCCGATTTTGCGCTCGCGCTGCCGAAGCTCGACACGGCGCAACGGCACTGGCTGAGAGCCGCAATCGCAAAGGCTCATCCAGATCACGCATGGCTGGACGTACTATAGCGTCACTCGCCGGTGACGAAGAATTTCCATTGGCCGTCCGGCGTAATACCGACGCGATAGAAATTGTAGCTGCCGAATTCCTGCATTTCGGCAAAATCGCCGGCCGTCACGATGCGCAGCAGCTCCACCTTTTCCGGCGGCGTCAGGCCGGCGAGGGGCTTTTCGGTGAAATAGGGCCAGACATACATTTCCTCCGGCGTGCCCGCGCCGACATGGGCAAAACCGGTCGCCAGCACATCGAGCAGGATTGCCAGGACCTCGATGCCTTCCGGATCGCCGGACTGGCCCTTCAGCGTCTCGACCGGGCCCTCCTCGGTCTCGACCATCGAGACCTGCGTCTCGGTCATGCCCTTGCCGAGCAGGGGGCGCAGGCGCTCGATATCGCCGGAGGCGGCAGCCTCGACGATCAGTTCGCGCATGCGGCGCACGGGTTCCGGCGCCTTGCTGATGTCGTAGATCAACTCGGCCGGCACATCCGGCTCTTCGACGGTCTTGTCGTCGATGGCGGGGTCATTGTCCGCCGGCTCGGTCACCGCCTGGTTTCGGCGAATCAGCGGGTCGGGCATCGGGAGTTCGAGCGGGCCGGTCTCTTCTTTTTCCTCGGTCTCGACCGGGGGCGCTTTTTCCCCTTCGGCCGGCTTCTGCGGCACCTGGCCCTGTTCGTCCTTCAGTTCGCTGAGGGCAAAGGCCGGGCGCGCGGTCGCGGTCAGCGCCGTCGTTCCAGAAAGCACCGACAATACGATGAGGCCGCTGTAAAACAGCTTGTTGCCGTCAGCCGACATCTGCATGACCTGTCTTCCCAGCCTGGAGCATTTTAAACGCAATTCCGCTGGAATTGCTCTATTGCAGGATGCGCTCGGGGGAGAATTCTCCGGCCAGCATGCGATCGCGCAGCGAATCAAGCATGGCTTCCGCGCCGCGTTCGCCCTGCGTGCGGATCGTCTCGCGCAGCGCAAGCGCGATGGCCGCATCGGCGATGATTTCCGGTTCGATACCGTCCGCCATGCCGTCAGCCCAGGCTTCGTTCTGGTATTCCAGAGCGGCCTGCATCTTCTCGTGTACGATCATCTCGTCGATATCGTTGAGAGTAGGTTCCATTGATCGGTCCATGCGCGGCATTCAGTTCTTACTCGACTGTTAACGACCTTAGCAGCCTTTTCCCAAAACGGCACTGGCTGCTGAAGAAAGAGGTTAATTAACCGCTAATTTCCAAATCGCGCGGTAATTTCTGTGGCAAGTGTTGCACCTTCGTTACGGTATCTCTCTTCTGCGACAACCGCCGAGTCGGTGCAAGCGGTATAGATGGCGGCAAAGGAACGGTATCCACGATTAAAGGCGGCGGTCAGTTTTTCCTGCCGCTTCGGCTCGTTTGCCGCTTCCATGTCGATCAGCCGTTGCACGGATGCCCGCCAATTGTCCTCCGCCTTGTCCATGCACAGATTGCGCAGGTAGTGGACCGCGCCGATGATTTCGGAAAGCCGCTCCAGCCGCTCGTCATAGGGCGTGGGCTTTTCCTCGACGGGGGCAGTGCTCGGCGTTTCCTTGGCTTTGTCACCGGCCGCCTGCTGGGCGAAAACCGGCGCTCCGAAGAGAAGACTGAAGAGGAGAACAAGGCGAATCACCGTCATGCACTCCGCTTCGCCCGCTCGGCTTCCAGTCGGCTGATGCACTCGCGCACGCTGTCGGGCGCGGGTAGGTTTTGGATCTCCTCTGCCGAATACCAGCCAACGCTTGCCGCATCGTCGGAGGCGACGGCGACCGCCGTCTCGTCGGCCTTCACCTTGAAGACCGAGAGGAAGAAGGACGGGCTGCCGGGGCCGTCTTCATGGCCGGGCAGGTCATAGGTCGCGAAAAGCATGGGTTTTTCGGCGCGAATGCCGGTTTCCTCATGGAGTTCGCGCAGCGCCGTTTCGGCCGGCGTCTCGCCGTCTTCGCCGCGTCCGCCGGGAAAAGCGTACATGGCGTCCGATGGCGGCTTGCTGCGCAGCACGAGCAGATAGCGCCCGTCACGCTCGATGATGGCGGAGGAGGCGGGCTGGGGCTTCTTCGATTTCTTCATCGCGGTCCGGTTCGCTTGCGCTTCATTGACCCCTTATAGGCAAAGTGCGATGACGACGCCATGTGTGGACGATTTGCATTGCTGGCCAAGGCCGATCTCATGCGCGAGTTCCTCAATGTCGTGAACATGGAGGACCCGCCGCCGCGCTACAATATCGCGCCGACGCAACCGGTGCTGATCGTCGTCGCCAGCGACAAGCACGAGCCCGGCAGCAACCTGCCGGAGCGCAAGGCGATGCTGGTGCGCTGGGGCTTCATGCCGGGCTGGGTGAAGGATCCGCGCGATTTTCCTCTGCTCATCAATGCCCGCGCCGAAACGGCGATCGACAAGGCCTCGTTCCGCGCCGCCATGCGCCACCGTCGCATTCTTATGCCTGCCTCCGGCTTTTTCGAATGGCGCCGGCCGGCGGAGAAGGGGGCGAAGTCGCAGGCCTACTTTATCCGCCCGAAGAAGGGCGAGGTCGTTGCTTTTGCCGGCCTCATGGAAACCTGGTCCTCGGCCGACGGTTCGGAAGTCGATACCGGCGCGATCCTGACGACGGCCGCGAACAACGACATCGCCCGCGTTCACGACCGCATGCCGGTCGTCATCCGTCCGGAAGACTTTTCACGCTGGCTCGATTGCAAGACCCAGGAGCCGCGGGACGTCGTGGATCTCATGAAGCCGATCGACGAAGGATTCTTCGAGGCGATCCCGGTGTCCGACAGCGTCAACAAGGTCGCCAATATGGGGCCGGATATCCTGCTTCCGGTCGAGGAAATGCCGCCGGAAACGAAAAAGGGCGCACAAGCGCCCCCACCGTCAGATCAGCTTTCGCTATTCTAGGATCAAGAAGTCCTGCTGCCTCGAAGCGGCTCAGTCGTAGAGCGGCTGAAGCACGGCCGGAATGTCATGCCCGCGGCGCTTGTCCTTGGGCTTCTGTTCAGGCTTGCACTGCGTGGCCGCCACGACGGCGCGCAGGCCGAGCGGCTTGTAGCGCTTCTGAAGGTTCTCTTTGGCTTCGGTATTCTGCACTGTTTCAGTGCGTGCGGTAGACATTGTCACTCTCCTGAAGTGTCTTTCATCGGGCGGCCCATTCGAACTTCCCCTGGTCGCGGCCCCAATGACCTATGCATTTACGGGACCTGTTCGGCCAAATTCTGCTCAAATCTTGATCGCTCTGCGGCGAATGGTCGAAAAGGGCGGGTTTTTGCGATCAACAATTGTGACTGCTGATAACATTCATTTGCGTGGCGTCTGGCGCACGCGCCCCTGAAGGAAGGCGGTGATGATGGCGCGCAGGCTGAACGGGTTTTCCTGCTTCTCGCCGGACGGCGGCCGCTCCTCGCAGCGTTCGGAATTTTCACATGTCTTGGCATCCTCGCATTTCGTATTCCTCATGGCGTTCCCCTGGTTTTCCGGCGCTTCCGGGCCGGTTCGATGGCTCCTTTCTCTCATGCGGACAGAGGGCGCCGTGTCACCGCGGTAACAGGCGGAAGCGCACAGGATTTTCGTCGGGAAAGCCATTCGCCCGCTTGACCGGACGCGTGCATGGCGCGATAAAGCAGGCCATGAAAACGGTACTCTGCATCCGCCGGAGCATTATTCGCTAGCGCACGCGCTGGCCCGGCCGTTTTCGTCCCCCAAAATCCCTGGATGACAACGACCCGGCCAGCCGGGTTTACGCCTTTTGGGAGATTTCTATGGCCGAAAAACCGGTCCTGACGCTGTACAACACGCTCACGCGGTCGAAGGAGCCCTTTGCGCCCATCGATCCAGACAACGTGCGCATGTATGTCTGCGGCCCGACGGTCTATGACTTCGCCCATATCGGCAATGCCCGCCCGGTCATCGTCTTCGACGTGCTGTTCCGGCTGCTCCGCCATGTCTATGGCGAAAACCACGTCACCTATGCCCGCAACATCACGGACGTCGACGACAAGATCAACGCCCGGGCGCTGCGCGATTTCGGCGGTGAGATCGCCAGCGGCGCACTGTCGCTCAACGCGGCGATCCGGCGCGTGACGGAGAAGACGGCGAACCAGTTCCATGCCGATATCGAAGCGCTCGGCGCCATGCTGCCGACGCACGAGCCGCGCGCCACCGAATTCGTGCAGCCGCGCAAAGACGGCAAGTCGGACATGGTCACGCTGATCGAACGGCTCATCGAGCGCGGTCACGCCTATCAGGCGGGCGGCGAGGTGCTGTTCGACACGCATTCCATGGCCGACTACGGCGACCTGTCGAAACGCAACCTCGACGAACAGCAGGCCGGCGCCCGTGTCGCGGTCGATGCGCACAAGAAGAACCCCGGCGATTTCGTGCTGTGGAAGCTCTCCTCGCCGGAAGAGCCCGGCTGGGACTCTCCGTGGGGCCGCGGTCGCCCGGGCTGGCATATTGAGTGCTCAGCCATGGCTGCCGCCTATCTCGGCGAGACCTTCGACATTCACGGCGGCGGGCTCGACCTGATCTTCCCGCATCACGAGAACGAGATTGCCCAGTCGCGTTGCGCGCATGGCACCAAGGTCATGTCGAATGTCTGGATGCACAACGGCTTCCTGCAGGTCGAAGGCCGCAAGATGTCGAAGTCCGAGGGCAACTTCTTCACGATCTCGGAACTGCTGGACGAGGAAAAGTTCGGCGGCCGCAAATGGCCGGGCGAGGTGCTGCGTCTTGCCATGCTGATGACGCACTACCGCGAGCCGATCGATTTCAGCGTGAAGCGTCTGGAGGAGGCCGAGCGCCTCCTCGCCAAGTGGCCGGCCGGCGGAAACCCGGCCGACGGTCGCGTGGATGAAAGCGTGTTGGCGCCACTGCGTGACGACCTCAACACCGTCGCGGCGGTGCAGGCGCTGCACGCGCTTGCCCAATGCGCCAACAGCGATCCGCTGATGCTCCCCGTCTTCGCCGCCAGCGCCGAGCTTCTCGGCATCGCGCCGAAGAAGGCCGAGGTGTCCAAGGCGCTGGAGGAGAGTATCGGTTCGATCATCCAGCTTCGTCTCGAAATGCTGAAGGCGAAGAACTTCGCCGAGGCCGACAAGATCCGAGACGACCTCGCCGCCAAGGGCGTCCAGCTCAAGGACAGCAAGGATCCGGAAACGGGCGAGCGCGTGACGACGTGGGAGGTGAAGAGGTGACCACGCCCTTCTACACCGGCGGATGCCAGTGCGGCTCTGTGCGCTTCCATGTCGAGGGCGCGCTCGGGGATGCATCGGTCTGTCATTGCCGGATGTGCCAGAAGGCGAGCGGCAATTTTTACCTGCCGCTGGTTTCCGTCCGGGCCGCCAAGCTGACCTGGACGCGCGGCGAGCCGAAGCGGTTCCAGTCGTCGAACCATGGTTATCGCGGCTTCTGCGTCGATTGCGGAACGCCGCTGACCTATGAGGCGCCGGACGGCGTGGCGCTCACCATCGCGTCGTTCGACGATCCGGCCGAGATCGCCCCTCGCATCCAGTGGGGCATCGAGGCGAAGTTGCCCTATGTGGATGCGATCCACGACCTGCCGGGCGAGGACACGATGGCGGACCAGGATGCCGCTTCCTTCCTCGCCGACCTCGTCTCCTATCAGCACCCGGACCATGACACCGACGACTGGTCGCCGGAGCGTAAGCCATGAGCATTTCGCGCATCTATACCGGCGGCTGCCAATGCGGCGCGGTGCGCTACCGCGTCGAGGGCACGCTCGGCGATCCGCATCTGTGCCATTGCCGCATGTGCCAGAAGGCGGCCGGCAACTATTTCCTGCCGCTCGCCAATGCGCCGCGGGAGCGTTTTTCGATGACACGCGGCGAGCCCGGCTGGTTCCAGTCATCCGAGATCGTGCGCCGCGGCTTCTGCCGGGATTGCGGCACGCCGCTGTTCTATGACGGCCTCGCCTCGGCCCATATCAACGTGACACTCGGTTCTCTCGACGATCCGGACGACGTGCGCCCGATCGCGCAATCCGGTGTCGAATCGCGCGTCGTCTGGTTTTCCCAGCTGCCGAAACTTGCCGAAAGCGAAAGCAACGAGGGCGAGGGTGGGGCGGAGCGCCACCTCACGATCCGCGACTCGAACCGTCAGCATCCCGACTACGACACCGATCACTGGCCGCCGGAGGAATAGACATGACCGAGACCGTTCGTACCGGAGGCTGCCAGTGCGGCGCCGTCCGTTTCCGCATCAAGGGTGAGCTCGGCCGTCCGTCGATCTGTCATTGCCGTATGTGCCAGAAGCAGTTCGGCGGCTTCTTCGGTCCGCTCGTCACCGCCAAGGGCGAGACGGAATGGACGCGCGAGGAGCCGACCTATTTCCAGTCCTCGATCAACATCGCCCGCGGCTTCTGCAGGCATTGCGGCACGCCGCTGACCTACAAACATCCCGGCGGGCTGGAGATCGCGATTGGCGCCTTCGACGACCGCAGCGATCTCGCGCCGCAGATCCAGGTCAATTACGGCTCGCGCCTTCCCTGGGTCGAGGCGATTTTCGCTGCACCCGTGCATGACGACCCGAACTATTACAGCCAGCAGGAGCAGATCATCTCCTTCCAGCACCCCGACCACGAGACTGAAAACTGGCCTGCCCACGGATTGAAATTATGAGTGAAGCCTTGCGGACCCTCTATCCCGAAATCGAACCCTATGCTTCTGGCCGTCTCGACGTCGGCGACGGGCACGTCATCTACTGGGAGCGTGCCGGCACGCCGGGCGCAAAGCCCGCGGTCTTCCTACATGGCGGCCCCGGCGGCACGATCTCGCCCAACCATCGCCGGCTGTTCGATCCGGCGCTCTACGACGTGACGCTGTTCGACCAGCGCGGCTGCGGCAAGTCCACGCCGCACGCGGAACTGGAGGCCAACACGACCTGGCACCTCGTCGCCGATATAGAGCGGCTGCGCGAAATGGCGGGTGCGGAAAAGTGGCTCGTCTTCGGCGGCTCCTGGGGCTCGACGCTGGCGCTCGCCTATGCGGAAAAGTATCCGGAGCGCGTCTCCGAACTCGTCGTGCGTGGCATCTATACGCTGACCAAGGGCGAACTCGACTGGTACTATCAGTTCGGGGTCTCTGAAATGTTTCCGGACAAGTGGGAGCGCTTCATTGCCCCCATCCCACCCGAAGAGCGCCACGAGATGATGCTCGCCTACCACCGCCGCCTGACAAGCGACGACAAGGCGACGCGCATCGCCGCCGCCAAGGCCTGGAGCCTGTGGGAAGGCGAGACGATCACGCTTCTGCCGGAGCCGTCGACGAGCGACAAGTTCGGCGAGGACGAGTTTGCCCACGCCTTCGCCCGCATCGAAAACCATTTCTTCGTCAATGCCGGTTGGCTGGATGAGGGGCAGCTCCTGCGCGACGCGCACAGGCTAACCGGCATTCCCGGCGTCATCGTGCATGGCCGCTATGACATGCCGTGCCCGGCCAAATACGCCTGGCAGCTGCATAAGGCCTGGCCGGAGGCGGAGTTCTACCTCGTCGAAGGCTCGGGCCACGCCTATTCCGAGCCCGGCATCCTCGACCGCCTGATCTACGCGACCGACACGTTCGCGGGGAAAGTCTGAAACATGCGCAAACACCGTATCTACCTTTTCGACACCACGCTGCGCGATGGCCAGCAGACGCCCGGCATCGACTTTTCCGTCGAGGACAAGATTGCGATTGCCGGCATGCTGGACGAGTTCGGCCTGGATTACGTCGAGGGCGGCTATCCGGGCGCCAACCCGACGGATACGGCTTTCTTCGCGAAGAAACGCACCGGCCGCGCCAAGTTCGTCGCTTTCGGCATGACGAAGCGCGCCGGCATTTCCGCTTCCAACGATCCGGGTCTTGCAGCGCTCCTCGATTCGAAGAGCGATGCAATCTGTCTTGTCGCCAAGAGCTGGGACTACCACGTGCGCGTCGCGCTCGGCTGTTCCAACGAGGAGAACCTCGAAAGCATCGCCGAATCGGTGAGGGCCGTCGTGGCCTCCGGGCGTGAGGCCATGGTCGATTGCGAGCACTTCTTCGATGGCTACAAGGCGAACCCGGGCTATGCGCTCGCCTGCGCCACCACGGCTTTCGCCTCCGGCGCCCGCTGGGTGGTGCTCTGCGACACCAATGGCGGCACGCAGCCGTCGGAAGTGCAGGCGATCGTGAAAACCGTCATCGCCGCCGGCGTGCCGGGCGAAAACCTCGGCATTCACGCGCACAATGACACGGGCCAGGCCGTCGCCAATTCACTGGCCGCGGTCGAGGCGGGCGTGCGCCAGATCCAGGGCACGCTGAACGGCATCGGTGAGCGTTGCGGCAATGCCAATCTCATAACGCTCATCCCGACGCTGGCGCTGAAGGAAGCCTATAGTGCGCGCTTCGAGATCGGCATCGATACGGAAAAACTGACCGGCCTCACCAAGCTGGCGCACACCTTCGACGAATTGCTCAACCGCTCGCCGGACCATCAGGCGCCCTATGTCGGCGCTTCCGCCTTCGCCACGAAGGCCGGCATCCATGCCTCGGCGCTGCTCAAGGATCCGCGCACCTACGAACACATTACGCCGGAGAGCGTCGGCAACCTGCGCAAGGTCATGGTGTCCGACCAGGGCGGCAAGGCGAACTTCATCAATGCCCTGAAGCTGCGCGGCATCACGGTCGGCAAGGATGACCCGAAGCTCGACCGCCTGATCCAGATCGTCAAGGATCGCGAGGCGACCGGCTATGCCTATGAGGGTGCGGATGCGAGTTTCGCGCTGCTTGCCTCCCGCACGCTCGGCACGGTGCCGGATTTCTTCCATGTCGAGAGTTTTCGCGTGATGGTCGAGCGCCGCTACGATGCGAACGGCCAGCTCAAGACAGTGTCCGAAGCCGTCGTGCGCGTCATCGTCGATGGCGAGACGATGATGTCGGTTGCCGAGGGCCACGGCCCGGTCAACGCGCTCGACCTCGCGCTGCGGAAGGACCTCGGCAAGTACCAGGCCGAGATCGCCGATCTGGAACTGGCAGACTACAAGGTGCGTATCCTCAACGGCGGCACCGAGGCGATCACCCGCGTGCTGATCGAATCGACGGATGGCACCGGCGCGCGCTGGTGGACGGTCGGCGTCTCCGACAACATCATCGACGCCTCCTTCCAGGCGCTGATGGACTCCATCGTCTACAAGCTCCTGAAGAACCGCGGGGATGCTGGCCGGGTGGCTGCGGAGTAGGGGAGCGAGGTTCAGCGTCGCTCATCCTCCCTTCACCGGAATGAATTGGTGTATTCACGTCTATTGGAGTATTTCCCTCGGAAATTCCATAAATCGACGGGAAATGACACCATGGCCGACGCGAATTCCTCTAGCGGCCTCCAAACCGGCGATTCGCCCCGCGGTTTTGCCTTTGCCCTGACCGCCTATGTGCTGTGGGGCTTCCTGCCCTTCTTCATGAAGGCCGTCGCCCACATTCCGGCTTCGGAAGTGGTGGCGCACCGCATCGTCTGGTCGGTGCCGCTGGCCGGCCTCGTGCTGATCTGGCTCGGCCGCACGGGGGATATCAAGGCGGCACTGCGCTCGCCGCGCATGCTCGCCATGGCGACGCTGACGGCCACGCTGATCACCGTCAACTGGGGCATCTATGTCTGGGCGATCGGCGCCGGCCGCACCATCGAGACGGCGCTCGGCTACTATATCAATCCGCTCTTCTCGATCTTCCTAGGCGCGGTCCTGCTGAAGGAAAAGCCGGACCCGGCGCAGATGGTGGCGATCGGGCTTGCTGCCTGCGCGGTGGCGATCCTCGCCTTCGATGCGGGCGGCCTGCCATGGGTGTCGCTCGGCCTCTGCCTGTCCTGGGGTTTTTACGCCTTCTTCCGCAAGACATTGCCGATCGGACCGAACCAGGGCTTCTTCCTCGAGGTGCTGCTGCTCAGCGTGCCGGCGACCGGCTATATCATCTGGCTGGAATCGACGGGGCAGGGCCATTTCGGCGATACCGGCATGACGGACGTGCTCTGGTTGCTCGCCACCGGCGTCATCACTGCGATTCCGCTGATGATCTACGCCAATGGTGCCAAGCTGTTGCGCCTCTCCACCATCGGCATCATGCAGTATATCGCCCCGACGATGATCTTCATCATCGCCGTCTTCGTCTTCGGCGAACCCTTCGGCACCACCAAGCTGATCGCCTTCGTGCTGATCTGGGCAGCCCTGTTCCTCTATTCCGGCTCGATGCTGCGCTCTGCGCGGGCAAGGCGTGCCGCGGCGGCGGAATTGAAGCCGGCGGAGTGACGGGCAAACAGAAAGCCGAAGGTTGCGGACCTTCGGCTTTTTACAATGCTTTAGCAGAACGCTTCAGAGGCGCGCGATAATGTCAGCTTCGCCGTCGCGGTCGACCTGTCCCGCCCAATGATCGACGAGCGCTGCGACGATCTCTTCCGGATCGTCGATGACGAGCGGCTGGACGAGATGGGCGGTATGGATGAAGCCTTCGTCCGCCATGTGACGGATGAGCTTCAGCATCGGATCCCAGAAGCCGCCGATATTGGCAAAGACCATCGGCTTGCGGTGGCGGCCGAGCTGCGCCCAGGTCATCACCTCGACGATTTCTTCCAGCGTGCCGATGCCGCCCGGCAGCGCCACGAAGGCGTCGGCGCGGTCGAACATCTTGTGTTTGCGCTCGTGCATGTCGGGCGTGATGATCAATTCGCTGAGCTGGCCCAGTGAATGACGGGTGGCCTCCATATCCACGAGGAATTGCGGTATAATGCCCGTGACGCGGCCGCCATGCGAGAGCACGCCGCTGGCGACCGCCCCCATGATGCCCTTCGTGCCGCCGCCATAGACGAGGCGCAGATGGTTTTCGGCCATCGCCTGGCCCAGACGTCGCCCGGCGGCGATATAGGACGAATCACGGCCCGGCTGGGAGCCGCAGTAAACGCAGACGGATCGAATCGGCAAGGTTTGTTCACTCATGAGGTGATTCAGCCACCCCGCCGGGAGCCCGTCAAGGATAATGACGAAAAAGCACGGGGCCGAAGCCCCGGATTGCCCCCTGAACCTTGTGTAAAACACTGCGAATCGATAGCAATTTCAGGAGGGGACCCCGGGAAACCGGGACAGAAAGAGAGTTGATGATGAAGAACAAGACGGGTCTGGTGGCCTTGATCGTGCTGGCGGCGGCAACGCTGCTCATGGTTTTCTTCGTGCTGCCCAATATGAACAAGGACAAGCCGGTGGAAACGACCGTCGCAAACCTGGTCGACAAGCCGGCCGAGGGTGGCGGTGAGACCACGACGGCCGAGGGCAAG
Organism: Shinella sp. GW821-FHT11G07; assembly: GCF_058808115.1. NCBI lineage: Bacteria > Pseudomonadati > Pseudomonadota > Alphaproteobacteria > Hyphomicrobiales > Rhizobiaceae > Shinella > Shinella sp. GW821-FHT11G07. The sequence goes on along the minus strand of NZ_JBXARJ010000008.1, from coordinate 197,157 downwards.
CAGTCCCGCCCGGAGACGGCCGAAACCGCGACCAGCGGCGAGGTGACGACCGAGGTCGAGAAGCCGGCTGCCGGCACCGCAACCGGGACGGAGACCGCGACCCAGGAAACGGCCAAGGCCGAGACGACGCCGGCCGACCCCACAACCGGCTGGGTCACGCCCGCCTTCGATCTGCTGCGTGTCGAGCCGGACGGCTCCACGGTGATCGCCGGTCGCGGCCAGCCGAACACCAAGCTGGAAATCAAGAATGGCGAAACCGTCGTCGCGACGGCCGATATCGGCCCGTCCGGCGATTTCGCCGCCGTCTTCGACCAGCCGCTCGCGGCGGGGGATTACCAGCTGACCCTCAACACCAAGGACGACAAGGGCGTTGCCAAGACCTCCGAAGAGGTTGCAACCGTCTCCGTGCCGACGAACAGCAGCGGCGAGCTGCTCGCCATGGTCTCCAAGCCAGGCGAGGCAAGCCGTCTGATCACCGTGCCGGAAGCAGCCGAGAAGGCTGTTGGCGAGGCCGCCGGGGTGGCCCAGAAGTCTGTCGAACAGGCGGCCGGCGAAACGGCATCGGCCGTAGGCGAGGCTGCGACGAACCCTGAAGAGAAGGCCGCAGCTGCGACCGCTACCGATGGGCAAGCCGCGGGCACGCAAACCGCCCTTGCAACGGGCGAAGGCACCCAACCGTCCGGCGAGGCCGCGACGGCCGATACGGCCGCCACTGCGGTGGACTCCACCGACGCCGCCACGAAGGCGCAGGCCCGTGTTTCGGCCGTCGAGCTGGAGGGTGAGCGCATGTTCATCGCCGGCACGGCCAAGCCCGGTGCGCTCGTGCGCATCTATGCCGACGACACGCTTGTCGGCGAGGCGAAGGCCGACGAAGCCGGCCGCTACGTGGCCGATGGCGCGATCAACCTTTCGGTCGGCCGCCACACGGTCCGCGCCGATGTGATGAGCCCGGACGGCAGCAAGGTCGATTTCCGCGCCTCCGTTCCGTTCGACCGGCCGGAGGGTGAGCAGGTCGCCGTGGTGGCGCAGGACGATGCAACGGGCAACACCAGCCCGGCGCTCGGCCTCATCGGCGGCGGCATGTTCGACAAGCTGCGCAGTGAAGCCGACAAGGCGATCGCGCTGTTGAAGGGCTTGTACGCCAACAACAAGATGCCGACCGCCGAAGAGCTGGCTGCCGCCCGCTCTGCAACGGAAATCGCCTTGAAATCGCTGTCCGAGTTCAAGCCTGGCGCAGAAGAGGGCGAAGCGGCGCGCGAGATGGCCGCCAAGGCCTCCGCCGCGGCAACCTCTGCGCTTGCCCGCCTCCAGGCCCTGCCGAGCGATGCCTCTGCCGTCGGCGCCGCCCTGGGGTCGATCGAGACGGCCGTTGCCGATGCATTGGCACCGGCCATCGAGAAGGCTGAAACCGTGGTCAAGGCCGCGTCATCCGCTGCCGATACCTCCATCGAGGGCATGGCCGCGCAGGTGACCGTCCTGCAGCAGCAGTTCGTCACGCTGTTCTCCGAGGGCCGCAATGCGGCGCCGGCGGAGATTCAGACCGCCCGCACGGCGCTCGAAGCTGCACTCAAGGGCATCACCGGCTTTGCGCCGCCGGCCGGCGCGGCCGCGGATGTGACGGCCGCCATCGCGAAGCTGAAGGGCTGGGCCTCGACGGCACTCGATCGCCTCGCTGCCGTACCGGCCGGCGCTGGCAAGGAAGCTTATCAGCAGGCGCTTGCCGCCCTCGAAGGCATGCCCGCGCTCACCGCCGCAACGGCGAATGCCGTGGCGACCGCAACCGAAGGCGTCGGCGGCGCGCCAGTCGCCGAAACCACGACCCCGGCAGAGGACACGACGACGGCCGGCGGCACTGCGTCCGCGACCGGGAGCGAGACCGGCACGGCCGCCAGTGGCACTGGCACCGGCACTGCGGCGGGCAGCGGCGAAGCGGTTGCGGAAGAGCCCGAAACCGTCGAGCAGGCGCCGCTTCAAGCCAGCAAGACCTCGGTCATCATCCGTCGCGGCGATACGCTGTGGCAGATCTCCCGCCGCATCTACGGCAAGGGTGTGCGCTACACGACGATCTACCTCGCCAACGAGGCCCAGATCACCGATCCGGACCGCATCATTCCCGGCCAGGTCTTCGGCGTGCCGGACAAGGCGATGGAAACCGACGCGGAAGCCGAGAAGATGCACCGCAAGCACGTGCGCGGTAATTGATCCACGGCAATTTCCTGCCGGCTGTTGCGAAGCGGCCGGCAAGGACCTATCTCATGGATGCGGCGCCCAGCGGGCGCCGCATTTTCATTCGAGCAGTCCTGGAGCACCCGAAACAACCGGGACCGGGACTCTATGGGGCCGGGCAGCCGTCCCGCGGAGGCCAGCGTGGCGACGACGAAAAAGACGGTTTCGGCCGATAGCAGCAACCCCTTTCACACGCTGGTGAACCTCTGGCCCTACATGTGGCCCTCCGACCGGCCGGACCTGAAGATGCGCGTCGTCTGGGCCTCGGTCTTTCTGCTGCTGTCGAAGATCGTGCTGCTGCTGGTGCCCTATTTCTTCAAATGGGCGACCGATGCGCTGAACGGCAAGGCGGATGCCGTGGCCTTACTGCCGACCTTCCTGCTCGGCGCGGTGATGCTGGTGCTTGCCTATAACGGCGCACGCATCCTGCAGGCCGGTCTCAACCAGCTGCGCGACGCGCTGTTTGCCAGCGTCGGTCAATATGCCGTGCGCCAGCTTGCCTACCGCACCTTCGTGCACCTGCACCGCCTGTCTTTGCGCTTCCATCTGGAACGGCGCACCGGCGGCCTGTCGCGCGTCATCGAGCGCGGCACCAAGGGCATCGAGACGATCGTGCGTTTCACGATCCTCAACAGCGTGCCGACCTTCATCGAATTCCTGATGACCGCCGCCATCTTCTGGTGGGGCTACGGGCTGCAATACTTGCTCGTCACCGCCGTCACCGTTTGGCTCTACATCTGGTTCACCGTTAGGGCGAGCGACTGGCGCATCTCCATCCGCCGTTCGATGAACGACAGCGACACCGAGGCGAACACCAAGGCGATCGACTCGCTGCTGAACTTCGAGACAGTCAAGTATTTCGGCAACGAGGACATGGAAGCGCGCCGCTTCGATCAATCCATGGAGCGCTACGAAAAGGCGGCGACCCAGGTCTGGACCTCGCTTGGCTGGCTGAACTTCGGCCAGGCGCTGATCTTCGGCGTCGGCATGGCGATCATGATGGGCATGTCGGCGCTTGCCGTGCAGCGCGGCGAGCAGTCGCTCGGCGATTTCGTCTTCATCAATGCCATGCTGATCCAGCTCGCCATCCCGCTCAACTTCATCGGGTTCGTCTACCGCGAAATCCGCCAGGGCCTGACGGATATCGAGCAGATGTTCGACCTGCTCGAGGTGGAACAGGAGGTACAGGACAAGCCGGGTGCCACCGAACTCGCCGTCTCCGACGGGGCGATCTCCTTCAAGGACGTGCATTTCGCCTATGATCCGGCACGGCCTATTCTCAAGGGTATTTCCTTCGACGTGCCGGCGGGGAAAACCGTCGCCGTCGTCGGCCCTTCCGGTGCCGGCAAGTCGACGCTCTCGAGGCTGCTCTATCGGTTCTACGACGTGCAGGAAGGCGCGGTCACCATCGACGGACAGGATGTGCGCGACGTGACGCAGAAAAGCCTGCGCTCGGTGATCGGCATGGTGCCGCAGGACACCGTGCTGTTCAACGACACGATCGCCTACAATATTCGCTACGGCCGGCCGGGTGCCAGCGACGCGGACATCATGGCTGCCGCCGAGGCCGCCCAGATCGGCCCCTTCATCCGCCACCTGCCGGAAGGGTTCAAGGCGATGGTCGGCGAGCGCGGCCTAAAACTCTCCGGCGGCGAGAAGCAGCGCGTCGCCATCGCCCGGACGATCCTGAAAAGCCCGCCGATCCTCATCCTCGACGAGGCGACCTCGGCGCTCGACACCCGCACTGAGCAGGAAATCCAGGCAGCACTCGACGTGGTCTCGAAGAACCGCACCACGCTTGTCATTGCGCACCGCCTCTCCACCGTCATCTCGGCCGACGAGATCATCGTGCTGAAGGACGGCGTGATCGCCGAGCGCGGCACGCATGGCGAGTTGATGCAGCGCGACGATGGCCTCTATGCCTCCATGTGGAACCGCCAGCGCGAGGCGGTCCAGGCTGAAGAGCGGCTGAAGCAGGTGCGCGAGAGCGATGATCTCGGCATCATCGTGCGTGGTGTGCCGGCGGCCGAGTGATCAGTCGCCGGGGCCGGCAAACAGGATCAGGTTGCCGTCCGGATCGAGCACGATGAAAGTGCGCGTGCCCCAGGGCTGTGTCTTCAACGTCGCGTGGAAGGCGACGCCCGCCGCCTGATAGTCGAGGAAGAGTTGCTTGATGGCGGCTGCGCTGTCGAGCGTGATCGATGCCGACAACAGTTCCTCACGTGCGCGGATATCGCCGACGAAGACCGGTTCCGTGACCTGCCGCAGGCACAGCCGCGCGTGGTCGCGTTCGACAACGCCGTAGAAGGGCGGTTCGCCATAGGCGAAATCGACGGCGAAGCCGAGCTTCTCCGTGAAGAAGGCGAGGGCGGTGGCGAAATCGCGCACATAGAGGACCGGTTCGGCGCCACTGAGCGCGGGGCGTTCCTGTGAGGTTGCGGTGGGGTTGCTCATGCTCTGGGCTCCTGCCTTGAGCGCCGGCCAATCCGCAAAACCGTTCTGGAGAGCAACAAGCGTCTGTGCATCGGCAAGCGAGAACGGCGCATCCAGCACATTCCGGTCGGCGAGATCCTGGAACTGGGGCAGGGTGGCGCGGATGACCGCGGCCACCGGATGGTGCCGTTCACGATGCCAGCGCACATATTGCTTGGCTTGTTTCCTGAGGTTTTCGAGGTTCGGCATGGGCGCAGCTACGGTTTCGGTCGTAGGTGGGCATTGCCCCTTCGGCCTCGCCGATGCGCCCTACAGCAACGGGCAAATTGTGCCTCCGTTGATCAAATCTTGTCAACACCGCGTTAGAGGGATGTGGCACATGAGAGATGTGGAGGTCGGTGATGGACAGAATCGGAGAGGATGGCCTGTTTCGGCACCGCGTGCCGGTGCCTCTTGCCCTGCGCATCTTTCTCGTCGCTGCCGGTCTCTTCGTCATCATCATCGCGACCTGGGAGCTTTATCGCGGCGTCTGGCCGTTTAACTTCGCGAGCCCTTTCTTTCTCTTCCTCATTCTCGGCGCCTGGTCGGTTGGCGGGCCGGTCGCCTGGGCAGGCCTGAATGGTGCTTCCGGGGTCTGGATCGTCGGACCTGGCCGCATCATGATTGAGCGCAAACGCCCGTTCCTCAAGCTCCAGCAGGACGTTTTCAGGGAGGACGATGGCATGCGCCTCGACGTGGTCGAAATGGAGGCCATGGAAGGGGATTCGACCTGGTCCGTGGTACTGGTCGCCGCGGATGGCCGGCATTTCGAGACGCGTGAGCTGCGCACGCGCGCCGCTGCTGAACGGCTACGCGATCGCATCGAATCGGCGTTCACATCGACGGAACCTTTGAAGCCAACGCAGGATTGAGGGGACAGAAGCGGGCTCTCGCTGGGGGCTATTCGCCACGCCGCATTGCTCCCGCCCGGTTTTCACGCTAGGTCCATGGCGTGAAATTGTCAGGAGATGTCGGAAGATGAGTTTGGTCGATACGATACGCAGCACCCTGGTGCCGATCCATCGGGAGGGCTGGAAGTTCGTGGCCGGCTTCTTCGTCGTCTCGCTGCTGCTCGGTGCGGCCTGGGAGCCGCTGATGTGGATCGGCTTCGTGCTCACCGCCTGGTGCGCCTACTTCTTCCGCGATCCCGAACGCATGACGCCGCAGGACGACGATCTCGTAATCAGCCCGGCCGACGGCCGCGTCTCGGCGGTTGCCCTGGTGACGCCGCCGGCCGAGCTCGAACTCGGCGACGAGCCGATGATGCGCATCTCCGTCTTCATGAACGTCTTCAACTGCCACGTGAACCGCGCGCCGATGCGCGGCCGCGTCTCGCGCGTCGCCTACCGTGCCGGCAAATTTCTGAATGCAGATCTCGACAAGGCAAGCCAGGAGAACGAGCGCAACGGCCTCGTCATCGAGAGCGCGCGTGGCCCGATCGGCGTCGTGCAGATTGCCGGCCTCGTTGCGCGCCGCATCCTGTGCTGGACCTCGATGAACGACAGCCTGGAGGCCGGAGAGCGTTTTGGTCTCATCCGCTTCGGCTCGCGTCTCGACGTGTTCTTGCCGGCGGGCGTCCAGCCGCGCGTCAGCGTCGGCCAGATGGCCATTGCCGGCGAGACGGTGCTGGCGGAATTTGGTTCGGACAAGGGCCCGGTCATCAGCCGTCGGGGGTAGAGGCTTGGGCGCGGACTGCGAATAGAGCAGGTCTGAGGATGCGAACGCCTCTTCTCTATTCGCCAGCCGCTACTAATTGTTCACTCACTAAAACGAGCGAAGCGAAAAGACATGGACACTCCGTTTCCGCCCTATGAGCCGAATGGCCCGAACGACGAGGCCCGGGGACCGCGCCTGCGCGAAATCCCGTTCCGCATCATCATTCCCAATCTCATCACGGTTCTTGCCATCTGCGCGGGCCTCACCGGCATCCGGCTGGCCTTCGAGAACCGCTACGAGCTGGCCGTCGGCATGGTGCTGCTCGCGGCCTTCCTCGACGGCATCGACGGGCGTGTCGCACGCCTTCTGAAGGCAACGTCGAAATTCGGCGGCCAGATGGACTCGCTTGCCGACATCGTCAATTTCGGCGTAGCGCCCGCACTCGTGCTCTACGTCTTCATTCTCGACCAGGCGCGCTCCTTCGGCTGGATCGCGGCGCTGATCTACGCCATCGCGGCGGGCCTGCGTCTCGCCCGCTTCAATGTCATGGCGGAGCGTGAGACCAAGGCGAAGTGGCAGTCGGAATATTTTGTCGGCGTGCCGGCGCCGGCAGGCGCCATGCTGGTGCTGCTGCCGGTCTATCTCGGTTTTCTCGGCATCACTCCAAGCCCGCTCTTCGGCTTCCTGGCGTCCGGCTACACGGTTTTGATCGGCTTCCTGCTGGTGAGCCGCCTGCCGGTCTGGTCGGGCAAGTCGGAAGGCAGCCGCGTGCGCCGCGATCTCGTCTTGCCGATCATTCTGCTCGTCGTGCTCTATGTCGCCACCCTGATGAGCTTCACCTGGGAAACCATGGTGATCACCGTCGTCGCCTATCTTGCCACCCTGCCGTTCGGCGCCCGCTCCTGGCAGCGCAAGTATGGCGGCTGGAGCGCACCGACCACCCACGGCGCGAGCGAATTCCCCGAGGAGCCGGACGGCTCCTAATCGCCCGATAATCACATCCGCGTGAGCCTGACAAAAGCCCTGTCCACAGTCCGTGGGCAGGGCTTGATTTTTTATTGCATGTCGACTAATTAGTGAGAAAATAGATAGTAAGCTAATAATATTTGGACTAGCAAGATGAACGCTACCGATCCGCGCGAACGCCTCCTCGATGATCTGTCCCGCGTCCAGCGCAAGATGCGCGCTTTGTTCGACGCGCGGGTGAAGGAGAGGGGGCTGACGCTTCCCCGTGCCCGTGCGCTTTTGATCCTGGGCCGTGGCGCCGAGCTGAACCAGCGGGAACTTGCCGAGGAACTCGATATCGAGACGCCGACGCTCGTGCGCCTGCTGGACGGCATGGAAAAGCAGGGCTTCATCGAGCGCCGATCGGTCGAGGGCGACCGCCGTGCCAAGCAGATCGCCATGACGCCGCGCGGCGCCAAGGTTGCCGAAGAGGTGCTGGATCTCGCCAGGTCGCTGCGCGCCGACGTTTTGAAGAGCATCCCGACCGGCGACATGTCGACCACCGTCAAGGTGTTTGCCGTCATGTCGGAAAACATCGCCAAGAGCTGTCGCGAGAGCGTCGAGGCATGAGCACCGTTCCCGCCAACGAGCCGCGCGGGACGGAGGACGAGGCGTCAGAACCGATCGAGAGGGAGCCGGTCGAGGACAAACCGGCAGCCCCACCGCCGGCTCCACCCCAGATGGCGCCGCCCCGCGCGGCCGCCTACATGGCGGCGTCGACGCTGCTCGCCATGACGCAGGGTTTCGGCCTGAATCTCGTCGCCGCCAACATTCCGCAGCTTCAGGGGCCGTTCGGCGCGACGAGCGCCGAGGCGGTCTGGCTGATGGCCGCCTATATGGCGCTCAACGCCTCGCTGTCGATCATGCTCATTAAAATCCGAAACCAGTATGGCCTGCGCCCCTTCGCCGAACTCGGCATTGCGGTCTTCCTTGTCGTATCGGTGCTGCACATTTTCATCACGGACCTCCAGTCCGCCATCGTACTGCGCTTCTTCGCCGGCATCGCCGCCGCCCCGCTGTCCTCGCTCGGTTTCCTTTACATGCTGGAAGCCTTTTCGCCGGCGCGAAAACTGACGGTCGGCATTTCGCTGGCGTTGACCAATATCGGCCTTGCCGCCCCGCTGACGCGCCTGATCTCGCCAACGCTCATCGAACTCGGCGGGGTGAGGGCGCTCCTCCATTTCGAGATCGCGCTGGCCATGCTTTCCTTCTCGGCGATCTACCTTCTGCCCTTGACGCCGCCGCCGCGGGTCAAGGTCATCGAGAAGCTCGATATCCTGAGCTACCTCTTCATCGCCGTGGGGTTCGGGGCAGGCGCCGTCATCCTGGTGACGGGGCGAACCTACTGGTGGCTGGAAGCGCAGTGGATCGGCGAGCTGCTGGTGGTCATGGCCGGTGCGCTCACTATCGCTGCCGTGATCGAGCTCAATCGCAAGACGCCACTCATCGACCTGCGCTGGCTGTTCAGCCGCGAAATGCTGCATTTCACCGCCGTCTTGATTCTTTTCCGGCTGATGCTTGCCGAACAGACCGCCGTCGCGGGCAATTTCTTCCAGATCACCGGGCTGTCGAACGACCAACTGACCGGCCTCTATGGTTTCGTGGCGCTGGCGACGGCTGCGGGCGGTCTCGTCTGCGCGGCGATCATGAAGCCCGGCCGCGAGCCCGGCCTGCACATGGTCGCGCTGCTCCTGATCGGCTGGGGCGCCTTTCTCGACAGCCATGCGACGAACGTGACGCGACCGGAACAGATGTATCTGAGCCAGGCGATGATCGCGGCCGGCGGGAGCCTGTTCCTGCCGCCGGCCATCGCCTCCGGCTTCACGCTGGCGCTGCGCAAGGGGCCGCAATACATCCTGAGCTTCATCGTCGTCTTCCTGGTGACGCAGAGCCTCGGTGGCCTTGCCGGTTCCGCGATCTTCGGCTCCTTCATCACGCTGCGCGAAAAGTTCCATTCGAATATTCTTGCCCAGACGATGACGCTCGCCGATCCGCTGGTCGCCGCCCGCGTCTCGCAGCTTTCCGCCGCCTATGGCCACACGATCATTGATCCCGCCGTGCTCAAGGCGGAGGGCGTGGCGCTGCTCACCCAGCAGGTAACGCGGGAGGCCAATGTGCTCGCCCACAATGACGCATTCTTCGTCATCGCGCTCCTAGCGGTGGGGGCAGCCACCGCCCTTGCCATCCACAGGATTATCGTTCGTATCAGAGAGGCCAGCACCCGCATCGGCGGCGAAGCGGCCGTTGAAGGTTGACTGCCATGAAGACATATATCCGTCACACCGCCACCACGCTCGCCGTGCTCCTCGGGCTCGCCGGCATCGTTGCAGTGCTCTACGCCTGGCACCTGCCGCCCTTTTCCAGCGAGGTCCAGACGACTGACAATGCCTATGTGCGCGGATACGTAACGCTGATCAGCCCGCAACTGAGCGGTTATGTCACGGATGTACCGGTGAAGGATTACGAGACCGTCAAGGCGGGCGCCGTGCTGGCGCGCCTTGACGATCGGATCTACCGCCAAAAGGTCGAGCAGGCGAACGCCACGCTCGCCAGCCAGAAGGCGGCGCTGGCCAACTCCGAGCAGCAGGAAAATGCCGCCAACGCCCGCATCGGCGCGAGCAACGCCGCCCTCGACAGCGCCAGATATGCCAGGCGCCGGGCGGAGGAAAACTGGAACCGTATCGAGGAGCTTTCCAAAAAGGGCATCGCCACCCAAAGCGACCGCGAACAGAGCCGCACCACGTTCGACCAGGCGGAGGCCGCGGTGTCGCAGGCCGAGGCAAACCTCGAAGTCTCGCGGCAGGATCTCCAGACGATCATCGTCGGCCGCGATTCGCTGCGGGCAGCCGTCGCCGGTGCCGAGGCTTCCGTCGAGCTTGCCAAGATCGACCTCTCTAACACGGTGATCACTGCGCCGCGCGATGGTGCCGTCGGCGAGGTGGGCGTCAAGCTCGGCCAGTATGTCGCCGCCGGCACGCAACTGATGGCCGTCGTGCCGCATGACACCTGGGTCATCGCCAATTTCAAGGAAACCCAGCTTGCCTATATCCAGCCCGGCCAGAAGGTCGAGGTGAGCGTCGATGCGTTAAAGCATGCGACGCTCACCGGCCGTGTCGAACGTTTCTCCCCCGCCGCCGGTTCCGAATTCAGCGTCATCAAGCCGGACAACGCCACCGGCAACTTCACCAAGGTCGCCCAGCGCGTGCCGGTGCGCATCGCCATCGATGAAGGGCAGGACCTGGCAAAACACCTCGCACCCGGCCTTTCGGTCGTGGTGAGGACGGTGGTGGACGAGTAGGGCAATTCCAGCAAAAGCGCGTAGCGGATCTACACAAACAAAAACGCCGGGGCAAAACCCCGGCGTTCGCATTCCAGTCGCTAAAAAGCTTACTCGGCGGCGACGATCTTGCCGTCTTCCCACTTGAACAGCGAGAAGCTCTGCGAGGTCAGGTCGCCGTTTTCACCGTAGGTGAGCTTGCCGATGGCGGTCGGGACCGCTTCGCCGGACTTCAGCGCGGTGGCGACGGCAGCAGCGTCTTCCGCGCTGCCAGCCTTCTCGATGCCGGCCTTCAGCACTTCGACGGCGGCATAGGCGTTAAGCGTGAAGGCTTCCGGCGGAATGCCCTTTTCCTTCAGCACGGCGACGGCGGCCTGGGAATCGGGGCTCTTCAGCGCGTCGGACGCGTTGGTGAAGAGCGTACCGGCAGCAGCTTCGTTGCCGATTGCCCAGTATTCGCTGTTCGACAGGCCTTCGCCGCCGATGATCGTTGCGTTGACCGAAAGGTCCTTCAACTGGCGAGCGAGCAGGCCGCCTTCCGGATGGTAGCCGCCGAAATAGATGACTTCGACGCCGTCAGCCTTGAGGCGGGTCAGGAGTGCGCTGAAATCCTTCTCACCGGGGGTAACCGAATCATAGAGCGCTTCGGTGATGCCGCCCTTGTTGATCGCGGCCTTGAATGCGTCAGCCAGGCCCTTGCCGTAGGCGCCCTTGTCATGGATCACGGCGACCTTCTTGTCCTTGAACTTGGCAAGAACGTAGGCAGCGGCGACATCCGCCTGCTGGTCGTCACGGCCGCAGGTGCGCAGCACGTTGGTGAGGCCACGGGCCGTCAGGTCCGGTGCGGTTGCCGTCGGGGTAACCATCAGGATGCCGTTTTCAGCCAGCACGTCGGAGGCCGGGATGGCAACGCCGGACGTGACCGGGCCGACGACGAAGCGGATGCCTTCGCCGACGATCTGGTTGGCGGCCGAAACGCCCTGCTTGGGTTCGCCGCCGTCATCCGCCAGCTTCAGCACGACCTGTTCGCCGAGGATGCCGCCGTTCTTGTTGATCTGGGCAACGGCAGCTTCCGCGCCGTTCTTGACCTGGTCGCCATAGGCGGCGACCGGGCCGGTGAGCGGCGCAATGAGGCCGATGACGATGTCTGCGTGGGCGAGTGGCGCGAAGGCGACGGAAGCCGCGAGCAGGGCTCCGGCGAAAATTGGCTTCTTCATGATCTCTCTCCTGAGCTTGGGCCTTGGGGAAAGGCCCGGTCGCAAACGCTCACGCGCCCGGACGGCGCTGCCGTATTCCGATGCGGAGCGGGTTCTTTCACGGTCCGGAACAATCATGCGCGAAGGCCCGGCGTGCTGCAGATTGATTAGGCCGTAAGGCCAAAAAGCGCAACAAAATAATGCATTTGCATATTTGATGGGCGGATCACCGGCGTGAATGAGAGGCGCTATCCGGCATTTGAATCAAAACGGATTGTTAAGATTTACGATTTATAAATATTCGCGAATTCTGAGGAACTGCGATGCGTTGCGTATTGATCGTCGTCCTCCTGCTGCTCGCCGGATGTGCGTCCGTGCCCCGCCAGACGCGGGACGCCTGTGCCATCTTCGAGCAGCGCGACGGCCTATTCGATAATTGGCGGCGAGCCGCCAACCGTGCCGAGCGGGAATACGGCGTGCCCGTTGCCGTGCTTATGGCGACGATCTACACGGAGTCCGGCTTCCGGCATAACGCGCGCCCGCCGCGCACAAAACTCTTCGGCTTCATTCCGTGGAAACGCCAATCGACGGCGCTGGGCTTCTCCCAGGCGCTGGACGGCACCTGGGCGCGCTACAAGCGCGAGACGGGCCGCTGGATGGCCAAACGCACCGATTTCGGCGATGCGATCCGCTTCATCGGCTGGTACCACAGCGAGAGCCACCGCAAGAACGGGATAGCCCTTAACGACACCTACCGGCTCTACATCGCCTATTATCACGGCCATGCCGGCTACAAGCGCGGCAACTGGAGCGGCACGGCGAAAACGGGCGGGAAGCGGGCGGCGGATATGGCCGCCTTGTATACGCGCCAGCTCAAGAACTGCGGTTCCTGGTAAGGTCAGGCACCCGCATCGTCGTTCGGCGACTGCGAAGGCGGATGGAAAATCCCGTAAACCAAAGAGGCCTGGCTCGATTTCCCGAGCCAGGCCTTTTTGGTTTATGAGTGAGGGGTCGCGCGCTGTCGGTCACTCCGGCAGGCGGTAATCCAACAGGCGGCCCTGTCGCATGTCGAAGAGCTTGCCGGTCTCGGCATAATCCGCGGCGACGAGCGGCAGAATGGCTTTCGCCACATCCGACGGATGCTGCACCGTTGTCGGGTCTTCACCGGGCACGGCCTGCGCGCGCATGGCGGTGCGGGTGGCGCCGGGATCGACCGAGGTGATGCGCAGTGCCGTGCGCTGCGTCTCGCTGGCCCAGGTGCGGGCCAGAGCCTCGACGGCCGCCTTGGAGGCGGAGTAGGGGCCCCAGAAGGGCTTGCATTTGTGCGCGGCGCTCGACGACAGGATGACGGCGCGGCCGGCGTCGGATTTCATGAGCAGCGGCTCGACCGAGCGGATCAGCCGCCACGTCGCGGTGACGTTGATGGTCATCACCTTCTCGAAAACCTTCGCCTCGACATGGCCGATCGGCGAGATCGTGCCGAGCACGCCGGCATTGGCGACCAGGATGTCGAGCTTGCCCCAGCGCTCGAAGATCGAGCCGCCGAGCTTGTCGATCGCTGCCATGTCGGCGAGGTCGAAAGGCACCAGCGTCGCGGAGCCGCCGACGGCCTTGATCGCATCGTCCAGTTCTTCAAGTCCACCCACGGTGCGGGCGCAGGCGACGACATGAGCGCCGGCCTTGGCCAGTTCGAGGGCAGTGAAATAGCCGATCCCGCGCGACGCGCCGGTGACCAGCGCGATGCGGTCTGTGAGGTCGATGCTCATGCTGCTGTCAATTATCCGTTGCTTGCCATTACCGAAATCTTCCGTCCCATCGTCTCGCCTTCCTTGTCAAGGAGGCGCGTCGGATAGTCGCCGGTGAAGTAGTGGTCGGTAAACTGCGGACGGGCGTTGTTGCGGTCTTCGCCGCCGACGGCGCGGTAGAGGCCGTCGATGGAGATGAACTCCAGCGAATCCGCACCGATATGCTTCGCCATCGCCTTGACGTCGTTGTACTGGTTGGCCAGCAGCTTGTCGCGGTCCGGCGTGTCGATGCCGTAGAAGTCCGGGTAGAAGATCATCGGACTGGCGACGCGGATATGCACTTCCTTGGCGCCTGCATCGCGGATCATCTGCACGATCTTCAGCGACGTCGTGCCGCGCACGATGGAATCGTCGACGAGGATGACGCGCTTGCCGTCGATCATCGCACGGTTGGCGGAGTGCTTCAGCTTCACGCCGAAGGCGCGGATCTGCTGCGTAGGCTCGATGAAGGTGCGGCCGACATAATGGTTGCGGATGATGCCGTATTCGAACGGGATGCCGCTCTGCTGGGCATAGCCGAGCGCTGCCGGTGTACCGCCATCCGGAACCGGCACGACGACGTCGCCGTCGACCGGATGCTCCTTGGCGAGGTTGATGCCCATGTTCTTGCGCGCGACATAAACGCTGCGGCCGCCGACGACCGAATCGGGACGGGCGAAATAGACATATTCGAAAAGGCAGAGCCGTTCCGGCTGCGCATTGCCCGACTTCTTCGCCTCGATGGTGATCGAGCCGTCCGACTGGATTTCGCAGACGATGATCTCGCCGTTCTCGACGTCGCGGATGTATTTCGCGCCGATGATGTCGAGCGCGCAGGTTTCCGAAGCGAAGATCGGCTTGCCGTCGAGTTCGCCCATGACGAGCGGGCGGATGCCCGTGGGATCGCGGGCGGCGATCAGCTTGGTGCGGGTGATGCCGAGCATCGAATAGCCGCCTTCCATCTGGCGGATCGCATCGATGAAGCGGTCCGTCGTGGAGGTGTAGCGCGAGCGGGCGATGAGGTGGAGCACGACTTCCGTGTCGGAGGTCGACTGACAGATGGCGCCGCCGGCAATGAGCTGGCGCCGCAGCGTCAGGCCGTTGGTGAAGTTGCCGTTATGGGCGACGGCAATGCCGCCGACTTCCAGTTCCGCAAACAACGGCTGCACATTGCGCAGCGCGACTTCGCCGGTGGTGGAGTAGCGCGTGTGGCCGATCGCCATGTTGCCGGGCAGCTTCGCGAGCGTTGCCGGGTTGGTATAGTGGTCGCCCACGAGACCCATATGCTTTTCGGTGTGGAACTGCTTGCCGTCGAAACAGACGATGCCGGCTGCCTCCTGGCCGCGATGCTGCAGCGCGTGCAGGCCGAGCGCCGTCAGCGTCGCGGCTTCCGGATGGCCGAGAATGCCGAAGACGCCGCACTCTTCATGAAGCGTGTCGCCGTCGAGATCGTCGTCGTGGCGGCCGGGAAACAGGAAATCGCTCATTGCTGCAAGCCTTTGCTCGGGACCATAGGAGGTTGCACGGTCTTCGTTGGGTCCGGCCACGCCCATATGGGTATTGCCGAAAGCATTTGCCACCGAGGCCCGGAAGCGTCAGTGGCTGATATCTCATCCTACCAAAAAATCGGGGAGCCTGCCTTCATCAATTCTCGTGAGGCGGCTCCCCTGATCACTTATCCGTTCGTTGCCGGAACCTCTTCGGCCGGCGTCTGGCCCGTACCTTGGCCCGTGCCGCCGGTGGCTGCATCCGGATCTTCCGCGCCGCCCTCGGCCGGCGCTCCTTCGGCCGGTTTGCCGCGCAGGCGATCGATGATCGTCGCATCGGCATCCTCCGGCAGGAGCGCCACGAGGCGCGAGCCGAGATTGTCGAGCAGCGGCTTCGATTTCGCCGTGGTGACCCAGCCCGGCTGCTGCTGCGGTGCCACCAGCCAGTTGAAGAACAGCATGGCGACGACGACAAGCAGGATGCCGCGGGCGGCACCGAACAGGAAGCCGAGCGTGCGGTCGAGCGCGCCGATGCGGCTGTCGATGATGAAGTCCGCGATGCGCATGGTGATGAACGAGATCACGATGAGCGCAACCAGGAAGACGGCGGCGGCGGAGCCGACCATCGCGACCGTGTCACTCGTCGTGTAGTCCTTCGCGTAGGGCAGCAGGACCGGATAGAGGAAATAGGCGGCTGCCGCGGCACCCACCCAGCTTGCGACGGAAAGCACTTCGCGCGAGAAACCGCGCACCATCGCCAGCACCGCCGAGAACAGCGCGACACCGATGACGATACCGTCGAGAATTGTGATGGGCATATTCGTCCTACTCCAAACCCGAAATGTCGCCGGGCCCCATATCCGGGTCGGGGCACCTTAGCGGAAGGCGTGTTCACCGTCTCAGTTCGGCACGCGTTTCCCACAGGGCTTTGTCCACGCGCCGGAGGGCGTCAAACGTCCTCGTCTTCCCGCTGGAGGGCGCGCTTCGATCCGGCAATGCGCGCCACCAGATCCGGCAGGCTGTCGATCTCGTTCCAGCGGCCGCCAGCGCCTTTCGGCAGATCGGCGGAACCGGCGGGGAGCACGGCCTGCGAAAACCCCAGTTTTTCCGCCTCCTTGAGGCGCTGGGCGGTGTGCGCCACCGGGCGAATGGCACCCGACAGGCTGACTTCGCCGAAATAGACGCAATCGGCGGGAAGGGCAAGACCGGCGAGCGACGAAACGAGCGCAGACGCAACGGCAAGGTCCGCCGCCGGCTCCGAAATGCGATAACCGCCGGCCACATTGAGGTAAACATCGTGTTGCCCGAGCCGGACGCCGCAATGCGCCTCCAGCACCGCCAGGATCATCGACAGCCTTGCCGAATCCCAGCCGACGATGGCGCGGCGCGGCGTGCCGAGCGAGGTGGGGGCGACCAGCGCCTGCACCTCGACAAGAACGGGACGCGTGCCCTCCATGCCGGCGAAGACGGCGGCACCCGGCGACTTCGCATTACGCTCGCCGAGGAAGAGTTCCGATGGATTGGAGACTTCGCGAAGCCCCTTGTCGGACATTTCGAAGACGCCGATCTCGTCCGTCGGGCCGAAGCGGTTCTTGACGGTGCGCAGGATGCGGTAGTGATGGCCGCGGTCGCCTTCGAAATAGAGCACGGCATCGACCATGTGCTCGACGACGCGGGGGCCTGCTATCTGGCCGTCCTTGGTGACATGGCCGACGAGCACCATGGCCGCACCCGTCTGCTTGGCGAAGCGGATCATCGCCTGCACGCCGGTGCGCACCTGCGTCACCGTGCCGGGCGCTGCCTCCGCCGTGTCGCTCCACAGCGTCTGGATCGAATCGATGATGACGAGGTCCGGCCGCTTGCCTTCGCCGATGGTGGCGAGAATGTCCTCGACATTGGTTTCGGCGGCGAGCAGCACGTCGGTCTCGGCTGCTTGCAGGCGTTGCGCGCGCAGGCGCACCTGCGCGACGGCCTCTTCGCCCGAGACATAGATGACGCGGTGGCCACCACGGGAGAGGGCGGCCGCGGCCTGCATCAGGAGCGTCGACTTGCCGATGCCCGGATCGCCGCCGATCAGCACCGCCGAGCCGCGCACGAAGCCACCGCCGGTCGCCCGGTCGAGTTCGGAAATGCGGGTGTGGATGCGCGGCGCTTCCTCAATTTCGCCCGACAGTGCCGTCAACGCGACCGGCCGGCCCTTCTTCGGCACCTTGCCGGGTCCGGAGCCGATGCCACCCATCGGGTCTTCCTCGACGACGGTGTTCCACTCGCCACACCCCTCGCACTTTCCGACCCAACGGGAATGCGCGGTGCCACAGTTCTGGCAGATGAATTGCGTGCGGGCTTTCGCCATCAGGTCTTGCTTTCCGGAACACGTCTCAGGGATTCGTTCCGGAAGCCATTAGCACAAAGAGGGAACATGTCCTACTTTTTCGCCGTCTCGTAGCGTCGTTCGTAACGTCCGCCCAGACTGGTCAAGAGCTCGTAGTCGATGGTGCCGCCAGCGCGCGCCACATCGGCAATCGGCATGTGGTTTCCGAAAAGCTCGATGAAGTCGCCGGCGCGCACACTTCCAGCCGGCAGGTCCGTCACGTCGAAATGGGTGAGGTCCATGGTAACGCGGCCGATCAACGGCACGGGGCGGCCATGCAGCACGCCGCTGGCGCCCGGAATGTTCGCGGTGCGCAGCGGCACGCCGGAGCCCGAAAGACTGCGCATGTAGCCGTCCGCATAGCCGATCGCCGCGACCGCGATGCGAGTGTCACGGGTAAACACCATCGAAGCGCCGTAGCTGACGCTTTCGCCGGCCTTCGCCTCGCGCACCTGAAGGATGCGCGCCTCGGCGGTGACGACCGGTTTCATCGGGTTCGGCACGTCGTTGACGGCAGCACCACCGTAGAGCGCAATGCCGGGACGGGTGAGGGTGAAGTGATAATCCTCGCCGAGGAAAATGCCGGCCGAGTTGGCGAGCGTCGCATCGATATCGTCGAAGGCCTCGACGACGCTGCGGAAGCGCTGGAGCTGCTGACGGTTCAGAGGATGGCTCGGGTCGTCGCCGCAGGCCAGATGGCTGAGCAGCATGATCGGCGAGAAGCTGGCCGGCCGCGCGGTGTCGCTGGCCAGCGCCAGCGCATCCTCGACGCGCAGGCCGAGCCGGCTCATGCCAGTATCGACATGCAGAACGCAGGGCAGGTCGCCGCCATCGGCGACGGCCGACATGAAGACGACGAGCTGCTCTTCCGAGACGATGACCGGCACCAGGTCGAATTCGAAGAACAGCCGCTCGGAGCCTGCCCACATGCCGGACAGCACATAGATGCGGACATCCGGCAGCACGCCGCGCAGCGCTGCCCCCTCGGCAGGCGTGGCGACGAAGAAATCGCGCGCACCGGCCTGATGGAAGCTCCGCGCCGCCGGTTCCAGACCGATGCCATAGGCGTCGGCCTTCAGCACTGCCGCCGTGCGGGCAGCACCCGAGCGTCGGGCCATGGCGCGCCAGTTGTCGGCGAGCGCCGAAAGGTCGATCGTCAGGCGGGCGTGATCCTCGCCGGCGACGGGCAGGGAGGAACGGGTGGAGGTATGGTGCGTGCTCATGGCTCTTGAGATACAGCCTGTGGACTATGGCGGCAATACGCTCGTCCGTCGCATTGCCGCCGGAAGGGGGCATCTCTATGGTGCGGAAAAAAGGAAAGACCATGCGGCGCGCAGTAGCAGCGACCATTGGGGCGATGGTGCTCGTCCTGGCCAGCAAGGCCGCAACTGCCGCGCATGACCTGCCGACGGATGCCGAGATGCGCGCGGCGCACGCCGTGCTGCTCGGCCTTGCCCAGGATGGTGCCGAGCCGGAGCGCGACAAGGGCGGCGACGTCTACTACTCGATCGTCGAAAACCCCAATGCGCCGCGGCTGGTGACGCGGCTCGAAGTCTCCGGCGCACCCTGTCGCGCACGCACGACCTCTGCCCTGCAATTTCCGGAACAGTGGGCGACACTGACGCTCGGCCTCGTCGATTTGAGCCGGGTCGCCACGGTCGCCGCTTATGCATCGGTCGACGACATGATTGCCGAGACGAACCCGGTCCCCTTCGATTCGCCAGAGGCGGAGCAGATCGTCCTGACGGGCGAGGGCCTTTATTGTTCGAGCCGCATGTCGCTGTCCGGCCAGAGCAATGCGTCGGACGATATGTGCGCCGACAGGCTCGACCTGCCGATGATGGACGAGGCACAGCGGTCGCGTGCACAGCGTGCGCTCGCCATCGTGGCACACTTCTGCAAGGCCCCGGCATTTGTGAAGAAGTAAGATCGGCACTGGCTCGGTTGCCGAAAAATCGAAGCTTTAAGTATCCCCCTCATCCGGCTGCCGGCACCTTCTCTCCGTCAGGGAGAAGGGGAAAACGAGACGTCACAATCCTTCCCTTCTCCCCAGCGGGGAGAAGGTGCCGGCAGGCGGATGAGGGGGGCCTTGCCTGGCAAGCTTGAGCAGGTGAACCCTGCCTAGTGCTCGTACTGCGTGAACGACGGGTCGGCGAGGTCGGTGAAGCGGGTGAATTCCGACTGGAAGGCGAGTTTTACCGTGCCGGTCGGTCCGTGACGCTGCTTGGCGATGATGACATCAGCCGTGCCCTTCACCGCTTCGAACTTCATCTTCCACTCTTCGTATTTCGGGTCGAACTCGTCGCGCGGCTCCATGTTCTTCACATAGTATTCCTCGCGGAACACGAAGAGCACGACGTCGGCGTCCTGCTCGATCGAGCCCGATTCGCGAAGGTCGGAGAGCTGCGGGCGCTTGTCCTCGCGGCTTTCCACCTGACGGGAGAGCTGGGAAAGCGCGATGATCGGTACGTTCAGTTCCTTGCCGAGCGCCTTCAGGCCCGTAGTAATCTGGGTGATTTCCTGCACGCGGTTATCGCTGGATTTGCCCGAGCCGGTCATCAGCTGGATATAGTCCACCACGAGGCAATCGAGGCCGCGCTGGCGCTTGAGGCGGCGTGCACGGGCGGATAGCTGGGCAATCGAGATACCACCGGTCTGGTCGATGTAGAGCGGCACTTTCTGCATCATCTGGCTGCAGGCGACGAGCTTTTCGAAGTCGGTCTCGGAAATGTCACCGCGGCGGATCTTCGACGAGGAGACTTCCGTCTGCTCGGAGATGATACGGGTGGCGAGCTGTTCGGAGGACATTTCGAGCGAGTAGAAGCCGACGACGCCGCCGTTCTTCGCCTTATAGGACCCGTCCGCCTGGATTTCCGGTTCGTAGGAGGCGGCGATGTTGTAGGCGATGTTGGTGGCAAGCGAGGTCTTGCCCATGCCGGGGCGTCCGGCAAGCACGATCAAGTCGGAGCGCTGCAAACCGCCCATGCGGCCATCGAGCGAGTGGATGCCGGTGGAAATGCCGGACAGCGAGCCGTCGCGCTCAAATGCCTGGCCGGCCATGTCGATTGCCAGCGCCACCGCGTCGTTGAACGACTGGAAGCCGCCGTCGTAGCGGCCGGTTTCGGCCAGCTCGAAGAGGCGGCGCTCGGCGTCTTCGATCTGGGTCTGCGGCGGCATGTCGAGTGGCGCGTCATAGGCGATGTTGACCATGTCCTCGCCGATATTGATCAGCGAGCGGCGCAGCGCCAGGTCATAGATCGCGCGGCCGTAGTCTTCCGCGTTGATAATCGTCACGGCCTCGGCGGCAAGGCGCGCGAGATATTGCGGGATCGTCAGGTCGCCGACCTTGCTGTCGGTGGGCAGGTGCGTCTTCAGCGTGATCGTGGTGGCGATCTTGCCCATGCGGATCGTATCGCCGGCAAGCTCGTAGATCTTGCGATGCAGCGGCTCGTTGAAGTGGATCGGCTTCAAGAAATCCGAGACGCGGTAATAGGCGTCGTTGTTGACGAGAATGGCGCCGAGAAGAGCCTGTTCGGCCTCGACGTTGTTCGGTGCCTCGCGGTGGTGCAGCTCCGCATTCTCGCGACCGGCCTGGTTGAGCTTGCGCACGGCGTCGTTCATCGTCCCGAATCTCCCGTCCCTGTTTTAGAAGGTCGCTGGTGTCGTTCCTTTGCTGTCGGGGGTCAAGCGCTTCCGGCCCTGGCCATGCTTTAGGCCCAGTCTTAGACTTTTCCACAGGCGGCCAGGACACGGCAAGCCCGGATTCCGCCGGGCCTGCTCGCTTTCGGTTGACTCATGCGCCGAATCTCACAGCGACGCCTCCTGCGGGAACTGGCGCGCGCCGCGCCGATCGCCCTTCGGGTTGCCCTCATGCGCCCTGAGGCAATCCTCGCCGCGCCCGATATATTCGCGCGTCAACGGCACAGCCTCCTGATCATGTGCGAGCTGGAGCTGGAAGACGACGAGGTTCTGCCAGCGGAAGGCGCTTTCGGATGCGGCGAGGTAGAACTCCCAGATCCGGCAGAACTTTTCGTCGTACAGCGCCTTGGCCTCCTCGCGCCTTGCCATGAAACGTTCGCGCCAGTGGCGCAGCGTCTCGGCATAGTGCAGCCGCAGGATCTCCACGTCCGTTACCGCAAGTCCGCTCTTTTCAACCGCCTGCATGACCTCGGAAAGGGCAGGGATGTAGCCACCGGGAAAGATGTATTTCTCGATGAACGGGTTGTTGGCCGAGGGCTGGTCGGTGCGGCCGATCGTGTGCAGCAACATCACGCCGTCGCGTTTCAACAGCGACGCGCTCTTCTTGAAGAAGGTGAGGTAGTTCGGCCGGCCGACATGCTCGAACATGCCGACCGAGACGATACGGTCGAACGGGCCTTCCGTGTTGCGATAGTCCTGCAGCAGGAATTTCACCGCATCGGAAAGTCCGGCCTCGTTCGCCCGCTTTACCGAAAGCGCGTGCTGTTCGTCGGAGAGTGTCACGCCCGTCACCTTGGCGCCGAGCTGGCGCGCAAGATAGAGCGCCATGCCGCCCCAGCCGCTGCCGATATCGAGCACGCTTTGGCCCGGCCGGTTGATGTTGAGCTTGGCGGCGATGTGCCGCTTCTTGGCAAGCTGCGCCTCGTCCAGCGTCTGGTCCGGCTGCTCGAAATAGGCGCAGGAATACTGGCGGTCCCGATCGAGGAAGAGATCGTAGAGCGCGCCGGTGAGATCATAGTGGTGCTGCACGTTCCTGCGCGAACGCATGACGCTGTTCTGTTCGCGCGCCCAGCGGAAGAGATAACGCACCCGCTCCAGAAGGTGGTTCCAGCGGGAATCGTAGTATTTGAAATCCGGGTTGCCGGTAAAGACGGTTTTCAAGAGGCCGTACATGTCGCCCTCGATGATATCGATATCGCCGGTGCCGTAGTGATGCCCGAGATAGTAGGCGGGATCGAGTGCGATGCCCCAGACCGCTTTGCGGGTGTTGAGGCGCATATGGATGGGATTGCCGGTGCCATCGCCAAAAGCCTGGATGGATCCGTCCGGGTAAGTGATCTTCAGATTTCCGGTCTCGACGAGGCGGGAAACGAGAGCCTGTACAATGAACTTCATTCGCTAAACTCCGTCGCGCTTTAAAAAGCGGCGGAACGGGTCGTGGTCGGAAACCGGCCTGGGAAGCGGCCCGACCGCCAATCCAGTCTAACGACATATAAATATTGATGCGAAAAACCGGATTTCAAGATGTGCTTTTTAGCCCTTGAAACGGCAACGGGCCGGCAGAGCCGGCCCGTCGTAGACGTTATTTGCTTAGAAGCCGATATCAGGCGTCTTCGTCTTCGCCTTCAGCTTCCGGATCGAAGAAGTCTTCCGGCTTCAGGGCGTCTTCGTCAACGCCGTAGATGGCGTCGGCCGACGTCAGGCTTTCGCCCTTCGTCTGGCGCTCGGCTTCATCGGCGGAGCGGGCAACGTTGACGACGATGCTGATCTCGACTTCGGCATGCAGGTGCAGCACGACCTTGTGCAGGCCAATGGCCTTGATCGGCGTGTTGAGCTCGACCTGGTTGCGGCCGACGTTGAAGCCTTCCGAAGACAGCGCCTCGATGATGTCGCGGGCGGCGACCGAACCGTAGAGCTGGCCGGTTTCGCCGGCGGAGCGGACGATGACGAAAGTCTTGCCGTCGAGCTTTTCGGCAACCGACTGGGCTTCCGACTTGCGCTCGAGGTTGCGGGCTTCGAGCGTCGAACGCTCGGATTCGAAGCGCTTCTTGTTGGCTTCGTTGGCGCGCAGCGCCTTGCCGAGCGGCAGCAGGTAGTTACGGGCAAAGCCGTCGCGAACCTTGACGATTTCGCCCATCTGGCCGAGCTTGGCGATGCGTTCGAGGAGAATGACGTTCATTTTCGAGTTCCTTTCTTGACGTTCAGGTATTCTGGTTTTTCTTCTCGGCCGGGCTGGCGGGTGTCAGCGCGATAGTGCGCCGCGTGTCCATCATGCCCAGTATGAGGATGGCGAAAATCGGTATCGTGAGAAGCAATACCGAGAGATAGGCGAACCACAGGGCAAAAAGCCGCCACGGCTTGCCGCGCGTCCTGAAATGCAGGCTCGCGAAGCCGGCAAGCACGAAACCGGCCCCGAAGGTGCCGCAGACGAGCGCGCCGATGATCGCCGGCACGCCGCCCAGGAAGGTGCTGACGAGACCGGCGAGAAAGATGAAGATCGCATTGCGGTGCATGCGCAGCGTCGACGGCATGTCTTCGCGCGGGCGAAGGCCCTTGCCAGACAGGCGGACGATGAAGCTTGCAATGTAGTAGGCGGCAAACAGCAGGAACACCCAGAGCGCGCCCTGCACGAGTGGCAGCGCCAGCGCAAAAATGGTCTTCATCTGCGCGATCGACGCCGCATCCGGATTGTAGAGCGGCTCCTGCGCCTTCAGCGTCTGGATGACGATATCGACGAGCTGGCTGGCCATCGCGCTGTCGTAGCCGACGATCGCGCCGACCGCGATCATGCCGAGCGTCACCATGAGCGCGAGATGGACGAGGATGTTGGACAGCGGGTACCAGGCGAGCGCGCCTTCCGGGCCGCCGAGTTCGGAGGCGGGGCGCGCGAGGTTGGCCAGATTGCTGAGCCAGCCGGCCGGAATGAGCGTGATGATGACGATCATCAGCGCGAAATAGGAGGAGACCAGAGCGGACGCGACGGCGCCACCGGCAACGACGGCAATCAGCGCGCTGGCATTGCCCCAGCCGAGGCCTGCAATGAGAATGGGAAGCGCGGACGCAGCGTAAAGCACGATTGCAAACGACGACTGTGCGTTCGCGCTCAGCGAAAGCAGAGCGGCGGTCACACCGGCAATCAGGCCGGTCGCAATCGATGTCGGCGTCAAGGTCTTCACGGTTCGCTGTCCTGTCTGTTCAGACAGTTAGAGGAGTTTCCTGACACAGTGATTCAGGACCGTCTCCCCAACATGGGATTTTGGTCTCCAGGAGACCGGCGGCTCCGATCCGCGCCCAACGCGGAAGGGAAATGGGGAAGGCGGCAAACCGTCTTCCCCGGAGTCAGGTGTCTCGGCCCGACGTCGAGTCAGGCCGCAGAGTCACTTGCTTACGCTACGACGTAGGGCAGCAGGCCGAGGAAGCGGGCGCGCTTGATCGCCTTGGCGAGTTCGCGCTGCTTCTTCTGGGAAACGGCCGTGATGCGGGACGGAACGATCTTGCCGCGCTCGGAGATGTAACGCGACAGAAGACGGACATCCTTGTAGTCGATCTTCGGAGCGTTTGCGCCCGAGAAGGGGCAGGTCTTGCGGCGGCGGTGGAACGGACGGCGTGCCGGAGCGGAGGAAGTATCAGCCATTGTCTTAGTCTCCTTCTGCTTCGATTACGCGCGGTCTTCGCGGGCCGGGCGGTCGCCGTCACGGCGCGGCGGACGATCGCCGAAGTCGCGGCGCGGGCCACGATCGCCGAAATCGCGGCGCGGGCCGCGGTCGTCGCCATCACGACGCGGACGGTCGTCACGGTCGCGCTTCTGCATCATTGCCGACGGGCCTTCTTCGTGGGCTTCGACAGCGATGGTCATGTAACGAAGAACGTCTTCGTTGATGCGCATCTGGCGTTCCATCTCGTGGATGGCAGCAGCCGGGGCATCGATGTCCATCAGGGCATAATGCGCCTTGCGGTTCTTCTTGATGCGGTAGGTCAGGGACTTGAGGCCCCAGTTTTCGATACGGCCGACCTTGCCGCCGAGCGATTCGATCACACCCTTGTACTGTTCGACGAGAGCGTCGACCTGCTGGGCGGACACGTCCTGGCGGGCCAGGAATACATGTTCGTAGAGAGCCATGTGGCTTTGCCTTTCTTGCGTTTACACCCGAAACCGGCGCCAAGCCTCAACGACAGTTCTTAAAGGCGCCAGGCCCGAAGCAAGAAAAGCGTTAATCCAGACGGTCGAGAGCGGAGACACGGGAGGCTGGAGCCCTTGGCTCCAAACGGCGTTCCTACAGGATCACCGGCCCTCCGTTCAGCCACCAGCCGATTGACCGGGTGTGTTGAACAGCGCGCTTATACGGATTTTTCGCCGGAACGCAAGGGCGGCCGGCAAATGCGCCTGCCTCATAATGCAACAGCGTTGGAACCAAACGGCAAAAGCCGCGTTCTTCTGTCGATCCAACCATATGGAGTGACCGACATGCAAGACCCGAACCTTGTCAATCGTCCCCCGGAAGATCGTTATACGCCTCCGGTGGATGATCGTGGCCCGACCGTCGTCAATCAGACGACCGGCGGCAGTGGCACCGGCGGCTGGGCCGTCGCCGTGATCCTCGCTGTGCTCGTCGCCGTGGGCATCTTCTATTTCGTCGGCAGCGGAACGCCGGGTGACGGCGTCGATCCGAACGCCAATACATCGGCGATCGGCACGACCGATACGGCTCCGGCCGGTGGCGCCGCCACCGATGGCCAGACGGGCGGCGCGACTGGCGGCGCGCAGCCGCTGGAAGTCCAGCCGAATGGCGGCCAGACCGAAGGCGGTGGCGCAACCACGACCACCCCGTAACCATCGTCACCCAGCATGGGGCCCTGAGAAACCCGCCGTTTCGGCGGGTTTCTTTTTGCGTCAAGCCAAGCGCCAAACCCTTGCTATCGAGCGAAACTCTTTCGGGATTTTTTGAAGAAACCCCGGCGGCGAACTCGGCTAGCTTCTCCTCCCCGAAGTGGAGGCTTCGGATCGCCGCGTTCAAGCGGCATCAACCACGCCGGGAGGAGAAGCCATGGCAAACCATAGCGTTCGTGCGCAGGCACGACGGAGCGCGGCTGCGCTTAAAAGCGAAAACCGGATCGAGGCGCGCGCATGAACGCCCATACGCATCCGGATTTGCCGACCTCAACGACAAACGACCTGGTTTTCGCGCTGGAGGACAAGCCGAAGCCGCCAATCGCTCTGTTGGCCGCGATCCAGCACCTGCTCGCCATCATCGTCCCGATCGTCACGCCGGGGCTTCTGATCTGTCAGGCGCTCGGGGTTTCGGCACGCGACACCAACATGATCGTTTCCATGTCGCTGGTCATTTCAGGCATCGCGACCTTCGTGCAGTGCCGGCGGTTCGGCCCGCTGGGTGCCGGCCTGCTGATCGTCCAGGGCACCAGCTTCAACTTCGTCGGCCCGCTCATTGCGGGTGGCGCGCTCATGGTGCAGCAGGGCACGCCCGTCGAGGCGGTCATGGCCTGCATCTTCGGGGTGGTGATTGCCGGCTCGTTCATCGAGATGGGGCTTTCCCGTATCCTGCCCTTCGTCAGGAAGCTCATCACGCCGCTGGTGACGGGGATCGTCGTTCTGATGATCGGCCTTACGCTGATCAAGGTCGGGCTCATCAGTATGGGCGGCGGCTTCGGCGCGATGAAGACCGGCACGTTTGCAAACGGCGAAAACCTCCTGCTGTCTGGCACCGTGCTCGCCCTGATCATCGGCCTCAACCGTGTCCAGATCGTCTGGGTGAGAAGTGCCGCGATCATCATCGCGCTTGGCGTCGGTTATGCGCTTGCCGCCGCGCTCGGCCGTCTCGATTTCGCGGGCGTTCATGAGGCCGCCTGGTTCCAGGTGCCGACGCCGCTGCATTTCGGGCTCGATTTCTCCTGGTCGCTGTTCGCGCCGATGGTGGTGATCTATCTGGTGACGTCGCTCGAAGCGATCGGCGACATCACCGCCACCAGCAAGATTTCGCGCCAGCCGGTCGAAGGCCCGGTCTGGATGGAGCGGGTCAAGGGTGGCGTGCTGGTCAACGGGGCGAATTCGTTCCTCGCCGGCATCTTCAACACCTTCCCGAGTTCGGTCTTCGCGCAGAACAACGGCATCATCCAGCTGACCGGCGTCGCAAGCCGCCATGTCGGCGTCTATATTGCAGGTGTGCTCGTGCTGCTCGGCCTGTTCCCGACCACGGCCGGCATCATCCAGGCGGTGCCGGAACCGGTTCTCGGTGGCGCAGTGATCGTGATGTTCGGCGCCGTTGCCGCTTCCGGCATCAACATCCTCGCCGGCATCCAGCTTGACCGGCGGGCATTGCTGATCATCGCGATCTCGCTGGCCCTCGGTCTTGGCGTGTCGCAGGTGCCGGAATTCGTTTCGCACATGCCGCGCTTCCTGAAGGACGTGCTGGAATCGGGCGTTGCGACGGGCGGCCTTTGCGCCTTGCTGCTGAACTGGCTGCTGCCGGAAACGCAGGAGCCCAAACCCGTCCATTGATCGACAGTCCGGGCGGCCGAATGCTCGGCCGCCCGGCTTGGCTTACATCGGCGCCGGATAGAGCCGGTGAATGCGGCGAATGCCGTTCATCACGTCGGCCGAGAGCGTGAGATCCGCCGCCCCGATATCCGTCTTCAACTGCTCCATCGACGTTGCGCCGATGATGGCGGAGGCCATGAAGGGCCGCGTCAGGCAGAAGGCGATGGCCATTTGCGCGGGGTCGATCCCGTGTTCCTTTGCAAGTTCCACATAGGCGCGCACCGCCGGCTCCTGAAGCGGCTGGTAGCGGCCGCCGAGGTCGCCGTTCTTCATCAGGCGCGAGCCTTCCGGCTTGGCGCCATCGAGATACTTTCCGGTCAGAAGACCGGCAGCGAGCGGCGAATAGGCCAGCAGCCCGATATCCTCGTGGTGCGACAGTTCTGCGAGATCGAGGTCAAAGGTCCGGTAGAGCAGGTTGTACTCGTTCTGGAGCGACGCGACGCGCGGCAGGCCCTTGTCCTCGGCGAGCTTCAGCATGCGCATCGTGCCCCAGGCCGTGTCGTTGGAAAGGCCAAGCGCCCGCACCTTGCCGGTCTTCACGATATCGCCGATGGTTTCGAGGATTTCCGCAAGCTCCGCGGTGACCTTCTCGCGATCCTGCTTCGATGGCTCGTAGCTCCAGGCGTTGCGGAAATGGTAGTGACCGCGGTTCGGCCAATGCAACTGGTAGAGGTCGAGATAGTCGGTCTTGAGGCGCGACAGGCTGTTGTCGATCGCTTCGAGAATGCCGGCGCGGCTGATCGGAGCGCCATCACGTATATAAGGACGGCCGGGGCCGGCGACCTTGGTGGCGAGCACGACCTTGTCGCGGTTGCCGCGGGCCTTCATCCAGCTGCCGATGAAGCGTTCGGTGTCGCCGTAGGTTTCGGGGGAGAGAGGGGTGGTTGGATAGAGTTCGGCCGTATCGATAAAGTTGACGCCCTGGGAGAAGGCGTAGTCGAGCTGGTCGTGCGCGTCCTGCTCGCTGTTCTGCGAGCCCCAGGTCATGGTGCCGAGGCAGATTTCCGACACGCTGATGCCGGTCCTGCCGAGCGGATGATATTTCATGGGAGGAAAAATCCTGTTGTGGGAACGGCGCGAATGTAGGCTAGCCGTCGTGAAGTGCAAGACGGAATAGGGCGATTCCCTGTGCGAAGGCCTTGGAAATGGCTGTTCTGGCGACGTTGGGTCTGGTTCAGTGCCTTGACTCGGCCGACCGGAATGTGAATGGAAAAGAAAACAGAAGATGGGAGACCCCCTATGAGCGTAGCATTCACCTTTCCCGGCCAGGGCAGCCAGGCCGTCGGCATGGGCAAGGATCTCGCGGAAGCCTTCCCGGAAGCGCGCGCCGTTTTCGCGGAAGTCGACGAGGCCCTCGGCCAGAAACTGTCCGACATCATGTTCGAAGGCCCGGAAGAGACGTTGACGCTGACGGCGAACGCCCAGCCGGCGCTGATGGCGGTGTCGATCGCCGTGATGCGCGTGCTCGAAGCGCGCGGCCTGTCGCTGAAGGATCAGGTCTCCTACGTTGCCGGTCACTCGCTCGGTGAATATTCGGCGCTCTGCGCCGCCGGCACCTTCTCGCTTTCCGATACCGCGCGGCTCCTGCGCATCCGCGGCAATGCCATGCAGTCGGCCGTGCCGGTCGGCGCAGGCGCCATGGCCGCAATCATCGGCCTGGAGCAGGCGGATGTAGAAGCCATCTGCCAGGAAGCCTCCAGCGGCGGTTCGTGCCAGACCGCCAACGACAATGGCGGCGGCCAGCTGGTCATATCCGGCTCCAAGCCGGCCGTCGAAGTGGCCGCCCGGCTGGCGACGGAAAAGGGTGCCAAGCGTGCGCTGATGCTTTCCGTCTCCGCCCCCTTCCATTCCGCCCTGATGGGCCCGGCGGCCGATGCCATGCGCGAGGCACTGGCCGGTGTCACGGCGAAGACGCCTGTCGTTCCGCTCATTGCCAATGTGCGCGCAGCACCCGTCACCGATCCGCAGGAAATCGTACGCCTGCTCGTCGAGCAGGTCACCGGCCAGGTGCGCTGGCGCGAGACGGTGGAATGGTTCGCAAAGAACGATGTCACCACGCTTTATGAAGTGGGATCCGGCAAGGTGCTGACCGGCCTTGCTCGCCGCATCGACAAGTCCGTCACCGGCATCGCCATCAACACGCCCGCCGATATCGACAGCGCGCTCGCTGCGCTCATCGGCTGATTTCTTTCACCAAAGGAACGGAACCATGCTTGATCTTACCGGCCGCAAGGCCCTCGTTACCGGCGCTTCCGGCGGCATTGGCGAAGAGATCGCCCGCATCCTCCATGCCCAGGGCGCCATTGTCGGCCTGCACGGCACGCGCGTCGAAAAGCTGGAAACGCTTGCCAACGAACTTGGCGAACGCGTCCATATCTTCCCGGCCAACCTCTCCGACCGTGCCGAAGTGAAGGCACTCGGCGAGAAGGCGGAAGCCGAGCTTGGCGGCGTCGACATCCTTGTCAACAATGCCGGCATCACCAAGGACGGCCTGTTCGTGCGCATGAGCGATGACGACTGGGATGCGGTCCTGGAAGTCAACCTGACGGCCGTCTTCCGCCTGACGCGCGAACTGACGCATCCGATGATGCGCCGCCGCTACGGCCGCATCATCAACATCACCTCCATCGTCGGCGTTACCGGCAATCCGGGCCAGGCGAACTACTGCGCCTCCAAGGCCGGCATGATCGGTTTCACCAAGTCGCTGGCGCAGGAAATCGCCACCCGCAACGTAACCGTCAACTGCGTAGCACCGGGTTTCATCGAAAGCGCGATGACCGGCAAGCTGAACGACAAGCAGAAGGACGCCATCATGGGCGCCATTCCCATGAAGCGCATGGGCACCGGCGCGGAAGTTGCATCGGCCGTCGCATACCTCGCTTCGTCGGAAGCCGCCTACATGACGGGCCAGACGCTGCACGTGAATGGCGGCATGGCGATGATCTGAGGATGGGCCAAGTGCCCGACGGAACGGCATGAATTGCATGTTGACCGCTGGAGCACCGGCCATTTTCACACTTTGCGACAGACTTAAACCGTGTTAATCGGGCCATGACTGTCAGCAGTCGGCCGGCAAAGGCCTGAGCGATCAGGCGGTACGGGAACCGTATCGCCGTTGCCGCATTGCCGGTTGAAGGGTTTGCCGGATGTGTTCTTGAGGCACATCGGGCGCGTTGAGTGTCCGGTGCCGTGACAGGCACCGATCAAAAACAAAGGTCGAGGAATCCGACATGAGCGACGTAGCAGAACGCGTAAAGAAAATTGTCATTGATCATCTGGGCGTTGACGCCGAAAAAGTCAGCGAAGGCGCAAGTTTCATCGATGATCTTGGCGCGGACTCGCTCGACACCGTCGAACTGGTCATGGCGTTCGAAGAAGAGTTCGGCGTCGAGATCCCGGACGATGCCGCTGACTCGATCCTGACGGTCGGCGACGCCGTCAAGTTCATCGAGAAGGCCCAGGCCTAATCATTGATGCCGGGATGGGCTGCTTTTCAGCGGCCCGTCCCAGCCTCCCCTCCAGGAGGCCTATCTCCTCATGGAGAAACGACATAGAATTCTATAGGGTGGATTACGAACGATGAGGCGTGTCGTTATCACTGGTACCGGCATGGTATCTCCGCTTGGCTGTGGCACCGAAGTGACCTGGAGCCGGCTTCTCGAAGGCCGAAGCGGCGCCGCCAGGGTCACCACCTTCGAGGTCGACGATCTCCCCGCAAAGATTGCCTGTTCCATTCCGCTCGGCGACGGTTCCGATGGCACCTACAATGCCGACCAGTGGATGGAACCCAAGGAACAGCGCAAGGTCGATCCGTTCATCGTTTATGCGGTGGCCGCTGCCGACATGGCGCTTGCCGATGCAGGCTGGCATCCGAAGACCAATGACGACCAGATCGCGACCGGCGTGCTTATCGGCTCCGGTATCGGCGGTCTCGATGGCATCGTCGAAGCCGGCTATACGCTGCGCGACAAGGGTCCCCGCCGCGTTTCGCCCTTTTTCATTCCCGGCCGTCTGATCAACCTGGCCTCCGGCCATGTCTCGATCAAGCACAAGCTGCGCGGACCCAACCATTCGGTCGTCACGGCCTGTTCGACGGGCGCGCACGCCATTGGCGATGCCAGCCGCCTGATTGCGCTGGGCGACGCCGACGTCATGGTGGCGGGTGGTGCCGAATCGCCGATCTGCCGCATCGCGCTTGCCGGTTTTGCCGCCTGCAAGGCGCTGTCGACCGACCGCAACGACGACCCGACCGCAGCCTCGCGCCCCTATGACAGGGACCGCGACGGCTTCGTCATGGGCGAGGGCGCCGGCATCGTCATTCTGGAAGAACTGGAACACGCCAAGGCCCGCGGCGCGAAGATCTATGCCGAAGTCGTCGGCTACGGTCTCTCCGGCGATGCCTTCCACATCACCGCGCCGTCCGAAGATGGCGACGGCGCGTATCGCTGCATGCAGATGGCGCTGAAGCGCGCCGGCATTCCGGCCAGCGAACTCGACTACATCAATGCGCACGGCACCTCCACCATGGCCGATACGATCGAGCTTGGTGCGGTGGAACGGCTTGTCGGCGATGCGGCTTCGCGCGTTTCGATGTCATCCACCAAGTCGGCGATCGGCCATCTGCTTGGTGCTGCCGGTGCCGTCGAGGCGATCTTTGCAGCCCTTGCGATCCGTGACAATATCGCGCCGCCGACGCTGAACCTCGACAATCCCGCCGTCGAGACGGCGATCGACCTGGTGCCGCACAAGGCCCGCAAGCGCGAAATCAACGTGGCGCTGTCCAATTCGTTCGGTTTCGGCGGAACGAATGCATCGCTGGTTCTCAAGCGCTACGCTTGACCTGGTCCGGGGCTTTGGCCCCGGCGCGCAGCACACACCCAAGCGAGAAGAGCGGGTTCATCCTGCTTTTGCCGTATTGCTCTGCTGAGAGACGACGACAGCGCCGCGTTATTCGTGACGCGCAAGACACGCTGTAGCATTTTAAATTTCTGCCGAATTCGTTAAACCGGTGTCGATTTAACGCGTTATGCAGGGGCAATGCCCGAACATGATGAGGACAGTCCGTGAGCGACACGAACGATTCCGGCGAGACGCAGTTTGGCCGCGGTGAGACATCCGGCCAGCCGCGCATCATCCCCAAGTCCGCCAACGAGGCCCTTCGGCCGGAACAGGTGCCGCAGCCGCCGAGCCGCCGCCGCTCGCGCAAGGCACGCAGCCAGCTCGTCATCTTCCTGAATTTCGTCATGACGGTGGTCGTCTTTGCAACGATCATCGGCGTCGGCATCTTCTACTACGGCGTCAAGAGCTACGAAGAGCAGGGGCCGCTGACCGCCAACACGAACTTCATCGTGCGCGCCGGCGCCGGCACCAACGAGATCGCCGCCAATCTCGAGCGCAACAACATCATCACCGACAGCCGCGTCTTCCGCGTGCTGTCACGCGTCTATCTCGACGGCCAGACGCTGAAGGCCGGTGAATACGAGATCAAGTCCGGCGCCACGATGCGCGACATCGTCGAACTGCTGAAGTCCGGCAAGTCGATCCTCTACAGTGTTTCCGTACCGGAAGGCCTGACCGTCAAGCAGATCTTCAAGCGCCTCAAGGACGATCCGGTTCTCGAAGGCGACCTGCCGGTCGATCTGCCGGTCGAGGGTACATTGATGCCCGATACCTACAAGTTCTCGCGCGGCACCAAGCGCGCCGATATCCTGCATCAGATGCAGGATGCGCAGAAGGCGCTGATCGACCAGATCTGGGAGCGCCGCGACGACGATCTGCCGATCGCGACGCGCGAAGAGTTCGTCACGCTGGCCTCGATCGTCGAGAAGGAGACGGGCAGGGCCGATGAGCGCTCGCGTGTCGCCTCGGTCTTCCTGAACCGTCTCGACAAGGGCATGCGCCTGCAGTCCGACCCGACGATCATCTACGGCATCTTTGGTGGCGACGGCAAACCGGCCGAGCGGCCGATCTACCAGTCGGACCTCGAAAAGCAGACGCCCTTCAACACCTATGTCATCAAGGGCCTGCCGCCGACGCCGATCGCCAATCCGGGCCGCGCGGCACTCGAAGCCGTCGCAAACCCTTCGCGCACCACCGACCTCTACTTCGTTGCCGACGGTACGGGCGGCCACGTCTTTGCCGAGACGCTCGACGAGCACAACCAGAACGTCCGCCGCTGGCGCAAGCTGGAAGCGGAGAAGGCTGCCGAGGCTGCAAAAGCAACGGGAGCCACCGGTTCGCAGTAACGGGCTCTCCGGCAGCGGATTGATCTCATAAGCCTCACGCATCGCAAAACATGGCACACGGCCCTGGCGAAAACCGCCGGGGCCGTTTCGTTATCAGCGGCGTTAAAGAGTTGGAAAGCCTGATGCGAAGCTGATCCTGAACAGGGCTGGATTTCGGGTGTTTTGGGAGGCGAATGTAAAGAAATAAGGCCTACAACCGGCGGATGCGATCAATCGACGGGGTTCGAAATACCCGATGCCTGCTGCGATGAACATTGCCAGCCACGTCTTCCGGCACAGCCATGCGTGTCCGAATGCGCTCGCGCTTTCCGTGGCGGGCGTGGACCTATCCTATGAGGCGCTCGCGGCCCTGTCCCGTCGCATCGCTGGCTGCCTTGCGCCCGCCCGGCGTACCGGCCGCGTCGGCATCCTGGCCTCCCGCAGCCTCGCGGCCTGCTCCGGCATTCTGGGCACGGCCTGGTCCGGCGGCACCTATGTTCCGCTCAATCTGAAACTCCCGGAAGAACGGCTCGTCCAGCTTCTCGACACGCTCGATCTTGATGCGCTGGTGGTGGATGCGCGCGGCGCGGCGATGCTGACGCCGGGTGTGGAGGAACACCTTCCGGCAACGATCCTGCTTGCGGCGGATGCCCGTCTGCCCGCTGCCCCGGACGGCCGAACCGTCCTCCGCCTCGACGCCCTGCCGGATGGCGGACCGGCCGAGCCGGTGAACATTCCCGACGACCACCTTGCCTATATCGAGTTCACCTCCGGCACGACGGGCGTTCCGAAGGGCGTCATGGTGCCGTCGAGCGCCGTCAACCACTACCTCGCGGTCATGCAGGCCTGGTTCGGCTTCACGCCGGAGGATCGAGCGGCGGAAACCTGCGACATCACCTTCGACCTCTCGGTGCACAACATGTTCCTCGCCTGGCAGGCAGGCGCCTCGCTGCATGTGATGACGCCGCTCCAGATGGTGGCACCGGCGCGCTTCATCCGCGATCGGCAGATCACCACCTGGCTTTCCGTGCCGTCGGTCATCGCAATGATGCGGCAGAACCGGACGCTCCAGCCAGCCTCGCTGACGAGCCTGCGCATCTCGATGTTCTGCGGCGAGCCGCTGCCGGTGGGCGCTGCGCGCGCCTGGGCGGAGGCAGCACCCAACAGCATCGTCGAGAACATCTATGGTCCGACCGAAGCCACCATCGCCTGCCTGCGCCAGCCGGTCGTCGAACCCGTCGTCGTGACGCCCACACGCGAGATCGTGGCGATCGGCTACGCCTATCCCGGCATGCGGGCCGCGATCCTCGACGCAGGCCTGAAGCCGGTCGCAATGGGGACTGCCGGGGAAATCGCGCTTTCCGGCAAGCAGCTTGCGCACGGTTATTTCGGGCAGGAAGAGCTGACCGCAGCGCGCTTCCCGCTCATCGATGGCGAACGCTGGTATCTGACCGGCGATCTCGGCATGGAGGCAGAGGACGGCACGTTCCACCATCTCGGCCGCATCGACAATCAGGTGAAGGTCATGGGCAACCGTGTCGAGCTGGAGGAGGTGGAAATGCATCTGCGCACCGCCTCCGGGTCGGATCACGTCGCCGCCGTCGCCTGGCCCGCGAGTGCCGGCTCGGCCAGCGGCATCGTCGGCTTCGCTGTCGGCGCGGCGCTGGAAGGGCCTGCGATCCGTGACGCCCTGCGGGCGAAACTCCCGGCCTACATGGTTCCCTCCGCGATCCACCTCATCGAAGCCCTGCCGCTGAACAGCAATGGCAAGGTCGACCGCAAGGCACTCTTCGCCGACCTCGACGCGGGCCGCTTTGCCACGCGGGAGGACGCGGCATGAGCGAGACCGCGTCGTCGCAGGGTCACGTCCGCCCCGGTACTCTCGGGCAGGCGCTGGCGCTGCGTGCCGCCTGGCTCGGCATGGACAAGGCGCCCGCGGCCATCGCCTTCGCGACGAGCATGAAGGGCATCGTGCTGCTGCATGTCGCGGTCTTTCTGGTGTTCTGCACCACGCGGCCCGGCCCCGGCAGCATGCTGATCGTCGCCCTCGGCCTTGCCGGTTGCGCTGCCTTTCCGGCCCGGCGCACGCTGGTCATCGGCCTCACGACGCTGTTTTTCATCATGCTGCGGCCGACGCGCTCGGAGGAGCTCAGCGATTTCCTGCGCCGGGAGATGGATCTGGTCGGAACCATCGACCAGCGCATCCTCATTGCCGGCGCGGGCATTGCCTTCCTCGCCTTCGGCATCGCGGCGCTGCGCCTGCAATCGACCTTTCGCACGACGGCGCCGGGCCGCCATCCCGTCCTGACGATGATGCTCGTCTTCTTCGCTATCCTGGCGGTGCCGCTCTCCGGTCTTCTGCCCGTGAAGTTCGCGGCGGAGGTCTGGCTGTTCCTGGCGGCGCTCGCCTCCGGCTTCTGGTGCATCGCCTATGCGCTGGCCGACCAGAAGGTGAAGCAGACCACCAATCCGCTTCCGCGCGTCGCCTTCTTCCGGCCGTTCTGGGAGGGACCGACGCTGCCGATCGGCAAGGGTGCCGGTTTCCTCGCGAAATTCGAGGCGAAGGACGAGACCGCACTCGCCGTTACCCGCCTCAAGGGGCTGAAGCTTATCGTCTGGGGCGCGCTGCTGGCCGGCGCCGATGTCGCGGCCCGCAACGTTCTGAACACAGAAGCCGGCGTGCCGGTCCTGGCCGATGCCATGGCCGCCGCCGCCAAGGGCGCGCCGCTTCCGGCCGCCCTGTCCTGGGCCGCGCTCGTGGTGCACTATCTCCTCGATATCCTGCACCTTGCAGCCTGGGGCCATATCGTCGTGGCGCTTATCCGCGTCGCCGGCTACGGCATTCCCCGCAATACCGTGCGCCCGCTCGCCGCGCGCAGCCTGGCGGAGTTCTGGAACCGCTACTACTTCTATTTCAAGGAACTGCTGGTCGATTTCTTCTTCTATCCGGCCTTCCTGCGCTGGTTCAAGAAATACCCGCGCCTGCGTGTCGCTTTCGCCACCTTCTGCGCGGCGTGCTTCGGCAACTGGCTTTTCCATTTCATGGGCCGCATCGACATCCTCGCGGTAAACGGGATTCTGCCGGGCCTGCGGGCCTTCGAAAGCTATCTTCTCTACTGCGTCGTACTGGCCGGCGGGCTGATCGTGTCACAGCTTCGCAACCGGCGGCCGAAGCCGGAAGACGGATTTCTGCGCTACGATGTCCTGCCCCGTCTTCAGGTCGGCCTGTTCTTCTGCCTGCTCACCATCTTCAACGAACCCATCGACGCGTTCACCATCGGCGAACGCTTCGCCTTCCTTTTCAGCCTGTTCGGAGCCTGACATGAGCCTTTCCACCGTGGAACGACTTCGCACCGCCGTCACCGGCCTGCTCGCAGCCCGCGGCGACCGCGATCCTGTGCGCGACGACGAATCCCTGTTCATCACCGGACGGCTGGATTCGCTGGCGGCGACCGAAATGATCATGCTGCTGGAACAGGATTTCGAGCTGGATCTCGCCAGCGCCGATTTCGACGTCTCCGCCCTCGACACGATCACCGACATCACCGATCTCATTTCCCGCGCCCGCAATTGACGCCGCGGCGGCTGGCAGCGTCGCTTTGATGTGGATCGCTGTCGTTCCGTCGGTTCTTGCCGTTTCCAACCCCGCGAAAGTGCTTCACTTTGGGGGATGAATTCGCGCATCGCGCGTTCCGGCTGACCCATTTCCGATTTGATTCATACCGCGGTGGGGCGCCGACTGGAGGATGACATGACATTACAATCGATGACCGGCTTCGCACGGGTCGAGGGAACGAGCGGACGCAGCCGCTGGGCGTGGGAGCTGCGCTCGGTCAATGGCAAGGGCCTCGATCTTCGACTTCGCCTTCCCCCCGGCCTCGAAGCGCTGGAGGCCGATGTGCGCCGGCTTGCCGGCGAAGCCTTTTCGCGCGGCAACGTGCAGATCGGCCTTGCGACGAGCGTCAGCGAAGCACAGGTCGAGGCCGTGGTGAACCAGGGTGCGCTTGCCGCCGTGCTGGCATTGCGCGACCAGCTTGCCGGCATCGTGGATCCGGCGCCGCTGAAGCTCGACACGCTGCTCGCCGTTCGCGGCATCGTCGATTTCCGCGAGGCGGAGGAAAGCGAAACGGAGCGGGCCGCGCGCGACAAGGATATCAAGGCAGGCCTTGCCGAAGCGATCCGCTGTCTTGCCGACATGCGTGGCAAGGAAGGCGCCGCACTCGCCGAGGTCCTGCTGGGTCAGGTTGCGCGCATCGAGGCGCTGACGCAGACCGTCGAGGCTGATCCTTCGCGCAGCGTGGCGGCGATCGCCGAGCGGCTTTCTGCGCAAGTGGCGGTGCTCATGCAGGGCACGACGGCGCTTGATCGTGACCGGCTGCACCAGGAGGCGGCGCTGCTCGCCACCAAGGCGGACCTGCGCGAGGAGGTCGATCGGCTGAAGGCGCATGTCGCGGCCGCGCGCGAACTCATCGCGGAAGGCGGGCCGATCGGGCGCAAGCTCGATTTTCTCGCACAGGAATTTAACCGGGAATCGAATACGATCTGTTCCAAGTCGAACGCTGCTGCTGTAACGGCTGCAGGTATCGAGCTGAAGGTCGTCATCGACCAGTTCAGGGAACAGGTCCAGAATCTGGAGTAGGCCATGGCCGAGCCGTCGAAACATATCCAAATCGAACGTCGCGGGCTCATGCTCGTCATCTCTTCGCCGTCCGGGGCCGGCAAGTCGACAATCGCCCGCAACTTGCTGGAGGCAGATCCGGGCCTCAGCCTCTCGGTGAGCGTGACGACGCGCCAGCGCCGCGCCAGCGAGATCGCCGGCCGCCACTACCATTTCATCAACCATCGCGAATTCGAGCGCCTACGCGATTCCGAGGCGCTGCTGGAATTTGCAGAGGTGCACGGCAACTTCTACGGCACACCGCGCGAGCCGGTCGAGGAGGCCATGTCCACCGGCCGCGACATGCTCTTCGACATCGATTGGCAGGGCGCTCAGCAGCTGCAGGAAAAGATGCCGGCGGACGTCGTCTCCATCTTCATCCTGCCGCCGTCGATGACCGAACTGCAATCGCGCCTGCATCGCCGCGCCGAGGATACGGAAGAGGTCATCCAGACGCGCCTTGCCAATTCCTGCGCCGAAATCGAGCATTGGCGGGAATATGACTATGTCATCCTCAACGACGACCTCTCGGTGGCCTTCGACGCCGTGCAAAGCATCGTCAAGGCCGAACGCCTGCGCCGCGACCGTCGCCACGGGCTCTTCGAGTTCGTGACCAAGCTGGTGACGGAAAAGCCTGTTCTATAGGTGAGGAGAGGCGGGCGCCTCGTTCAGAGCGCGTTCGCCAGCCGCACGAATTCTTCCACGTTCAGCGTTTCGGCCCGCCGCTGGGGGTCGATATCGGCGCGTGCAAGCAGCGCCTCGCCGCCGAGCGATTTTACGCTTTGGCGCAGCATCTTGCGGCGTTGGCCGAAGGCGGCGTGGGTGACGCGTTCCAGCGCGCTGACATCGCAGGCCAGGGGATTGGCAATGGGCTCCAGGTGCACGACGGAGGAGGTCACCTTCGGCGGCGGCGTGAAGGCCTGCGGCGGTACGTCGAAGGCCATGCGTGCGTCTGTACGCCAGCCGCAGAGCACGCCGAGGCGGCCATAATGGTCGTCATTGTCCTCAGCGACGATGCGAAGGCCGACCTCGCGCTGGAACATCAGCGTCAGTGAGTCCCAGAAGGGTGGCCAGGTCTTCGGCAACAGCCAGTTGACCAGCAACTGCGTGCCGACATTGTAGGGCAGGTTGGCAATGATGCGTACGGGCTCGCCCGGCGCCAGCACCTCGAAGTCCGTCTTCAGAGCATCGCCTTCGATGACCGTCAGGCGACCGGGATAGTGGTCCGAGATTTCCGCGAGCGCCGGCAGGCAGCGGGCATCGCGCTCTATAGCGATCACCCGCTTGGCGCCGAGCGCAAGGATCGCGCGTGTCAGACCACCGGGGCCGGGGCCGACCTCGATGACGGTATGGTTTTCGATGGGGCCGGCCGTGCGGGCGATCTTCTGCGTCAGATTGAGATCGAGCAGAAAGTTCTGCCCGAGCGCCTTCTTCGCGTCGAGTCCATGGCGCTGGATGACATCGCGTAGCGGCGGCAGTCCATCGAGTGCGGCCATTATGCGCGTTCCCTTGTCGTCCGCTCGTGGGTGCCAAGCGCGTGGGCGAGCCGGATGGCGGCCAGCAGGCTGTCCGGCTTGGCAATACCCTTGCCGGCGATCGCGAAGGCGGTGCCGTGGTCCGGCGAGGTGCGGATGAAGGGCAGGCCCAGCGTCGCATTGACGGAATCGTCGAAGCCGAGCGCCTTAGCCGGGATCAGCGCCTGATCGTGATACATGCAGATCGCAACGTCATAGGTCGCGCGGGCGGCATCGTGGAACATCGTGTCGGCGGGCAGGGGGCCGACTACGTCGATGCCGGCAGTCTTCAGCCGCTCGACGGCCGGGCGTACGATTGCCTCGTCTTCCAGCCCGATGGTTCCGGTTTCTCCGGCATGCGGATTGAGTCCTGCAATGGCGAGCCGCGGGCGGGCAATGCCGAAACGCTGGCGCAGGTCCCGCTCGGTGATCGTCGCGGTTTCGACGATCAGTTCCTGTGTCAGGGCCATCGGGACGTCCTTCAGCGGGATGTGAATGGTAACGGGCACGCTACGCAGTTTTGGTCCGGCCAGCAGCATGACGGGAAGCGCCGCCTTGCCGGTCGCCTTCGCCGCGAGATCGGCCAGGAATTCGGTATGGCCGGGAAAGCCGAAGCCGGCGTCATAGAGCACGGCCTTGGCAATCGGGTTGGTCACGATTGCGGCCGTGCGGCCGGCGAGCGTCAGCGCGACTGCCGTTTCGATGGCGCCTGTAATGGCCGCCGCATTGCGGGAATCCGGTCTGCCCGGTGTGACGGCTTCGCTGCAATCGCAAGAAAGGACAGGCAGCGCGTCGGAAAACAGCCGGATGGCCTCTTCCGGCGTTGCGCTCGCGACAGTGATGTCGAGACCGAGCGCTGTGGCGCGCTCACGCAGCACCTGCGCATCACCGACGAAGAGAAAGGGCGGCAGCGAGAGGGCATGACGGTTCGACCAGAGGGCGAGCATGATATCCGGTCCGATCCCCGCCGGATCGCCCATGGTGAGCGCCAGCGGAGGCATGTTCGTCATCGTCATGGGACCTTGCCGTCAAGCGGTTGCGAGGGGCGGCGGGTGGCCGCCCGTCAAGTCGGGATCAACGTTCGGTGATGGTCGCCTTCTTGCGCAGGTCGGCGAGGTATTTTTTGCTGTTTGCGTCTTCTTCGCCGCTTTTCTCTTTGCCGATGTCCTCGGCGCGGAAGACCATTTCGGCAGCCACGTCGTCATTGACCTCCCGCTTCTTGCAGATCGCGAGATATTCGACGCCACGTTCCGTAACGCGGGTGCCGGTCGTCATGCCGTCGGTCTTTTCGATGAGCGGCTTCCAGTCGGCGGGCATTTCAGGTGCCAGAACGCGGCCGAGGTCACGGATCGAAACATCCCGCATCGTTGCGGCAAAAACCTTGGCCTGGTCGCAGCCCGGGAATTTTGAACGTGAGGCTTCCGCCTCCTGCTTGCGCTTGCCGAGAATGGCGTTGCGCTTCTTCTCCGGCACGACGAAGATCACCTGCTTGAGGAAGTACTCGGTAGTGACAGGCTTCTTGCCGCCATTTTCCTGCATGCGCTGCATCAGCGTCTTGCTGTCGGCGCCGGAGCCGTAGCGGGCATTGACCAGGCGCGGCCAGCTCATCTGCACGGCGATATATTGCTTGAAATGGTCGACGCCGACGCCAGCCTGATTGAGGATCTTCGCCATCTGCTCCGGCGACATCTTGTTGGAGGCCGCAAAACGCGCGAAGGCGGTGTCCACGTCGCTGGTGCTGACGGAGGCCTTCGCACGCAGAATTTCACCGCGCTTCAGAGCGTCGTCGATCATCTGCTCGCGGGCCAATGCACGCACATTGCCCTTGGTACGTTGCAACTTCAGAAAGTTGGCGCGGCTTTCGACGTCGCCGGAGGTGATCGGCGTGTTGTTGACGACTGCGACGACCGAGCTTGCGGCCTGGACGGTGCCGGCCGGAAGCGTCAGCGTCACGGCAGCGGCCAAGGCCACGCCCATCATCATGGAACGTACCAGAGATTGTCTGCCCATCATGCCAGTCCCTTTCCCAAACCCGTTTCCACAGCCGTCGGTCTGCGTCCGCTCTGCACGCGCACGTTTTCCCGGCAGTGACTCTCCCGGATGTGCATAATACATGCGGCCAAACGATGACAAGAGCGGAGCGATGCTCTCACTCGAAGCCGGTCAGCGTCGTATCGCCGACATGGATGTCACCCAGTGTGCGGAACATCAGGCGCGCGCCGATCGACCAGTCGTTTGCCGTGCTGCTGGATTTATCGCGTGTCTGCTCGTAGACGATCGAGAAAACGGTGTCCCGGTCGTCATAGGAAAAGCCGATGCCATTGCGCGACAGGCTCTTGCTCTTGAGGTCATAGGTGAGCGAGCCGAATACCGACCAGTAGTCCTTGAATTTGAAGGCCGCAGCGCTCTGAAGTTCGCTGGCGTTCTTCGCCAGGCCGTAGTCCGGCTGTGCGGCGATTCGCGTATAGGTGAGCTCGGTCTCGAAGCGGGCACCATCGAAGCGCAGCGACGTATCGGACCGGCGCACCGACAGGTCGTCCTTGTCAAGCCGCGCGCTGGATGCAACCGAAAGGCCGTTCGGCAGGTCGATACCGGCCATGCTGACATAGTCGGACGTGTCGGTTTCGAGGCCGGAATTCGCGCCGGCATTCACCAGGTCGTCGGTTGCGAACGAGTTCACGCCGCCGAGATGGAAGGACTGGCCGATGATGCTGCGCAGGCGCACGCCATTGTCGAATGTGCCGGTGTAGCGCAGGCCAAGATTGGCGCGCGATCCACCCTCGATACGGTCGAAGCCGGAGAACTTGTCGCGCTCGAACAGATTGGTGGCGTCGAAGACGAAGCTCTGCGAGTCCTCGTTCGGAAGCGCCCCGGCAAGGTCTTCGTCCGGTCGAGCATAGATCTGAGCGATCGGCTCGAAGAGATGCGTGCTGTAGTCAGTCGTCGCCAGGATCGGGTAGCGTGCTTCGAGGCCGGCGGTCAGCATAGCGCGGGTCGCGCTGTTGTCGCCTTCGTAGTCGCCGGAGTAACCCTTGGGCGACGTCATATCGAGGCGCAGCATATCTCCCCGCGCCGCCAGCATCGGGGTCAGCACGAGGCCGCCGGGCACGATAAACTGACGCTTCCATTCCACTTCGCTGCTTAGCCGCGTCGTACCGCCGGCAAGCCCGCGGAACCGATCGCTGCCAGGTTTGCTATCGGTTTTGCCCACGTTGTAGAAATCTTCGAGATCGCGCTGAACGTTGGTGATGTTGGTCGTAATGCTGAGTTCACCGCCAAGCACTGACTGCGGCACGATATATTCGTGGTCCAGCGTCTGGGCAATCGCCTGCTTGCGCTCCAGCTTGTCCACTGGATCCGCATCCTGCACGTCGAAATAGAAGGCGCGCAGGTCGAAGCTGTTGCGGCTGCCGAGACCGGACAGGTAGAACTGGTTGGTGTGGATACGATCGTCCAGGCCATCCAGGTCATAGGTGCGCGAGAAATTGTTGTCGGTCTGCACCATCACATCCCAGCCGAACGCCCAGCGGGGATTGATCTTGAAGTTGCCCTGCGAGGCGACCATGCCGCGGAAGTCTTCGTACCGGTCGCTCGTACCACCCGTAAAAACGCTGGGGTTCGTTTGCTGGATGCCGGCGGCGCGCAAAGTCACCTGGCCGTTGTGAAAACGCTTGCGGAATTCGCCTTCGAGCAGAAAACCCTGGCGGGTCAGCACGGTGGGCGAGAGCGTCGCATCCATGTCCGGTGCGATGGCGAAGTAGTAGGGTGTCGTAACGCCGAAACCGAGCTTCTGCTCATAGCCGAACTGCGGAAACAGGAAGCCGCTCTTCCGCTTGACCGTATGGTCCGGCACTTCCAGCACCGGAATATAGGCGATCGGCCTGCCGAACATCTCGAAGCGGGCACGCTCGAGCCGGATCGTCTTGGTCCGGCCGTTCTGCACGACGCGCTCGGCCTTGATTTGCCAGAGCGAGCGATGCGTCGGGTTCGTGGCGCAGGGCGTGCATGCGGTATAGACGGCATGGTTGAGGATCATTTCCTCGCCGTTGACGCGCTCGCCGCTGGTCGCCGCAAGTTTGGTGAGGTCGGTCGTCTCGATGCGCAACGCATTGACGAAGCCATTGGCGAAATCGTCCGACAGGTCCATCTCATCGCCATAAATCCGGTTGCCGGTCGGTTCGATGAGTTCGATATTGCCGTGTGCCGTCAAGCGGCCGGTGTTCTGATTGTATTCGACCTGGCGGGCGACGAGCCTGTAGCCGCCATAGTTGATCTGCACCGCGCCGCGGGCGATCACCTTTTCCGTATCGTTATTATAGACGAGTTCGTTGGCAGCCAGGATGAGCTTGGCGTCATCCGGAATGTTCGGTTCCATCGTCCGGATGTCGGGTGCCTGGGCCTGCGCGGGCAGGACAACGGCGGACACGAAGGCGCCCATGGCCGCACCTGCAAGCAGGGCGGCTTTCGACCACCAATTCGTTTTGCGGGCGCCTGCCGCCACTAGCCGTCCTCCTGATGCAGAAGAATAGTCGCACCCAACGACATTGCGACGACCACTGGGAGCCAGGCCGCAACAAACGGAGGAACAACACCGCTGCTTCCAAATGCCTTCACAAGCACGGTGACGACATAAAGCATGAAGCCAGACAGGATTCCACCCAGAATCACCGCACGCGATTGATTAAACCGGCTAAATTTCAATGACACACAGGCC
This sequence comes from Shinella sp. GW821-FHT11G07, assembly GCF_058808115.1. NCBI lineage: Bacteria > Pseudomonadati > Pseudomonadota > Alphaproteobacteria > Hyphomicrobiales > Rhizobiaceae > Shinella > Shinella sp. GW821-FHT11G07. Next base: position 152,322 of record NZ_JBXARJ010000008.1, on the reverse strand, counting down.
GCGATCAGCGTCATCGCAACCAGGAGAAGCGGCAGCGACAGCATGGAGTGGAACTGCGTTTCCATGGCGTTTGTGGGGAAACCGAACGACTTCGCCGCCTCGATCTTCCGTCCAAGGCTCAAAAATGGAATGGATTCAGGCTTTTCGAGGCTTTCCTGAACGAATTCCCGTTTCAGGTTGGTACGAAGTTGCGCCTCCTTGAGACGGACCGGCAATTCTCCGATCCGCGTTTCGTTGACGTTGTTAAGCAGCCAGTAACCATCTTCCAAGGTTGCCGATTCGGCATCCTGGCGAAGTGCGATGCGGCCATCGGTATCGAAGTGGATGACGGTGACGTTCAAAAGCCGCGTGCCGTCGTCGAGCAGCGCCTTGGCGCCGATGATCGCCTGGTCGTCGCCGTAGATCTGGCGGATCCACGGCACGGCGTTTTCCGTGCGCGAGACGGTGGCGCCCCAGCTTGCCTCCACTTCCTGTGCCTTCTTGCTGCCCCAGGCGGCGATCGGACTGATGATCAGCACCGCCAACACCCCGAACAGGAAGGCGCCGACGACGAAGGGACGCAGGAACTGCCAGACGGAAATGCCGGCAGCGCGCGTGACGACCAGTTCGTAGCGCCGGTTCAGCGAGATCAGCGCCGCCATGCCGGCAAAGAGCGCCACGAAGGGCACGGTCTGCATCAGGATCATCGGAATGCGCAGCGCCGTGACGAGCAGGCCGCTGGTCAGCGTATAGCCCGGCAGCGAGCCGATGCGGTTCGACAATTCGCTGAAATCGATGATGAAGATCAGCGAGAAGATGCCGAGCAGGAACCAGATGGTGGTCACGATGTAGCGGCGGAAGAAGTAGAGGCCGAGGGTCGGGATCATGGCTGGCCGCCTCCGGTGGGTGTTGAGCCCGCCCGCGTGAAGCGCGCCAGCACCCGGTCGCGCATGTCCGTGAGCCGTTCGCCCAGCGTCATCGGGATGTCGAGGCTCTTGTTGCGGCCAAGGAAGCGGATCGCCAACGCCGCGGTGACGATTGGAATGAGATACATGATGGGTATGAAATAGACGGACTCTTCGGCGTTGTTGGATGCGTAGAAGCTCAGCCAGCGCACGAAGAGTGCCGTCAACAACGCCGTGAGCATCGGATGCACCCGCGCCTCGCGATGCGAGCGGGCATCGGCGCTGACGACGAGCGCGATCAGGCCGAAGACGGCGGGCAGGAGCCATTCCGTGAAGCGGCGATGCAGCTCGGCGGTAAAGGCGCCCGGATTCTTCTCGAATTGCGGATCCTTCGGATCTGGATCCAGCAGGTAAAACAGGTCGCGATCCTTGGCGCGGATGTTCGATTTGCCGAGGCTCTGCGTAAGGTCGGTGAGGTCGAAGGCATAGGAATCGAACTTGATGATCGAGACATCGCCGTCCGGCAGCTTGCGATGCACCTCGCCGTCCTTCATGACGAGCGCCGAGCTGTTTTCGTCCACCGCACCTTCGCGGGCATAGTAGACGAGTTCGAAGCGCGGATCACGGGTATCGGCAACGAAGAGGCCGCGCAGCACGCCGCCGTTGCGGCGCTCCGCCACCTGCACATAGAGGCCGTCGGCAACCTTGCGGAAGGTATTTTCCTGCACGACGGCGGAGAGCATGTCGGCATGGGCTGTGGCGATCATCTTGCGCACAGCGACACGCGAATAGGGTTCGGCGAAGTTGTCGACGGCGAAGGACACGAAGCTCATCGCGATTGCGAGGATCATGACGGGGCGGATGATGGTGACGCGCGAGGCACCGGCCGAATTCAGCACCGTCAATTCCGAATCGGAATTCATCACGGTCAGCGTCTGCGACACGCCGATGACGAGCGCGAAGGGCAGGATGATCGGGATGACCGAGGGAATGATCAGCGTCGCGAGCTTCAGGAAGGCGAAGATCGACTGGCCGCTGTCCGTAACGAGGTTGACGCTGGCCAGCGCCTGCGTGACCCAGACGATTCCGAGCAAGGGCACGAGCGTGGCGACGAACATGAGCGACGCCCGCCGCAGGATATAGCGCTCGATCAATTTCATCGTTTCGTCCGCGTTTCCGACAAGCGGCTCCGGTGTCGTGCTAGGGCACCCGTCGGAACAGCCATGGGCATATAAGCTTTCTTCAGCCGGATGCTATAGCCAGGAGTCTCCACTCCGATGGAAAATTTATGGCGAACAAGCATGCTTAACCTTCTGTAAACAAGGTGACGCATCTTGCCAAGCGCCGCAAAAGCGACAAGGAATTGATGCGATTTGCGGGCTCCCAGGCGGGATGACAGACCCGCCGGCTGACATTCGGAGTAAGTCATGGCTTCCAGGTTCGACATCGGTTTCGCAAAGACGGCACGCGCTTCGGGCGGCCTCGCGATTCTTCTGCAGATTGCCGGCGGTGAGGCGGCCGGTGTCGGTGAGGTCGACCCGGAAGGTGTTGTCGCGCGCGCTGCAGCGGTCGCGAAGTTCACCGGCAAGGCGCTGAAAAGCCTCGACGTGTTGGCGCCGCATGGTGCGCCGGTGGATCGTATCCGCATCCTCGGCCTCGGCGAGGCCGACAAGCTCATTGCCCATGACTGGCTGAAAGCCGGCGGAGCCGCGGCTGCCAAGATCGCCGGTGTGGACAAGGCGGTGATCTACCTCGATGCGCCCGGTATCACCGTAACGGCGAAGAATGCCGCCGACTTTGCCCTCGGCATGCAGCTCGGCGCCTACAGCTTCGATATCTACAAGACGAAAAAGGGCGAGGACGACGAGGTAAAAGCCGGCAAAGCGACCAAGGTGACGATCGTCACCGCTACCGCCGCGGCCGCAAAGAAAGCGAACGACATTTCCGATGCCATTGCGGAGGGCGTGATTCTCGCGCGTAATCTCGTCAACGAGCCCGCCAACGTGCTCGGTCCGGTCGAGTTCGCCGACAAAGCCAAGGCTCTGGAAAAGCTTGGTGTCGAGGTGGATATTCTCACCGAGCGCGAAATGAAGAAGCTCGGCATGGCGGCATTGCTCGGCGTCGCGCAGGGCTCCGTGCGCCCGCCGCGCCTCGCGGTCATGCACTGGAAGGGCGGCAAGGAGAAGGACCGCCCGATCGCCTTCATCGGCAAGGGCGTCGTCTTCGACACCGGCGGCATTTCCATCAAGCCGGCGGCCGGTATGGAGGACATGAAGGGCGACATGGGCGGTGCCGCCGCGGTCATCGGCCTGATGCACACGCTCGCCGCCCGCAAGGCAAAAGCGAATGTCGTCGGCATCCTCGGTCTTGTGGAAAACATGCCGGATGGTAATGCGCAGCGCCCCGGCGACATCGTCAAATCCATGTCCGGCCAGACCATCGAGGTGATCAACACGGATGCCGAAGGCCGTCTCGTGCTCTGCGATGCACTTTGGTACTGCAACGAGACCTTCAAGCCGCAGTTCATGGTCAACCTCGCGACCTTGACCGGCGCGATCACCGTGGCGCTCGGCAGCCACCATGCCGGCCTGTTCTCCAACGACGACACGCTCTCCGCGCGCCTCACCGCCGCCGGCCTTGCCACGCACGAGCGCCTGTGGCGCATGCCGCTCGGCCGCGAATACGACAAGATGATCGACAGCAAATTCGCCGATATGAAGAACACCGGCGGCCGTCTTGCCGGCTCGATCACCGCTGCGCAATTCCTGCACCGTTTCGTCAAGGACACGCCCTGGGCCCATCTCGACATTGCCGGCACCGCCATGGGCTCGCCGACCGACGAGATCAACCAGTCCTGGGGCTCCGGCTTCGGCGTGCGCCTGCTCGACGAACTGGTGCGCGCGAATTACGAGGGGTAGGTCACGAGAAACCGACCTACTCGGCCGGTTTCTCCTCTTCCTTGGGTTTGCCGCTGTCCGCTTCCCCGCCCTTAAGGGGAAGACCTGCCTTTTTGCGCAGGATGTCTGCGTTGATCGGCAGTTCTATTTTCTCGTAGGCAAGCAGCCACTCCTGGTATTTGCGGTCGTTCTCCTCGGCGACCGCACGGATCGAGGAGCCGAAGAATGCGCCACCGCCGCTTGCCAGCGTCAGGGCGAGGATACCGGCCGGAATGAACTGAACCCGGCCGAGAATATCGTTCAGCGCTTTCTGCTTGGCTTTTGTGATCTTGGGGTTGTTCTCGTCCGTGAGGGAACGCAACAGGTCTTCTCCACGGGCCTGCGCTTCCTTGCTCGGCTTTTCCTTGGCGTAGAGATAGGCCAGAAAGGTCGAGACGAGTGTCAGCAAGGCTGGGAGCGCGACGTGGGTGATCGGCGACCGGGAGGATCCGATCATCAGGCCCGCCGTGGCGCCGACGACGGCAAAGGCGATGATGGCCCGTCGGTCGACGATGCCGGCATTGCCGGCCGCAAACCGGATGGCGAGCCATCCGATGGGTAGTCCGATCACGGCGATCGGCAACAGGCCGAAGAAGAGGCTCGACATCAGGTGATGCCCGAAGCCCATGGCCATTTCGATAATACTGGTCAGGGCGCCCATCTATTTCGCCTGCATTTTCGTTGCCGCGTCCAGGCCTTCCTGGCCCTTCTGCCGATCGGGCAGGTCGTCTCTGTTCGTTGGTGTCGGGTCACCGCCAATGCGGTCCGGCTTCCGGCATTTGATCAACCCCTCGGCCGTCATCTCGCATGTGACCTCGCCATCCGCCGACCGGGCTGGCATTGCATGAGATAAGAAGAGACACGCAGTGGTGAGGAAAAGGACGATTGGTCCGGGACGGACGGCGCCCGACAGGTCTCGGCGCATGCAGGGTTGCGATGTTCTCGGCACGACGTCGATCATGGCGCACCTCTTGGTGGAGTATGGATCATCCTGCAACTTTGCTGAAAAGGAAAGGGTATTCTCGCAGGCGCAGGCGATGACGTGCCCCGGGAAATCCCCTATAGAACAGCACTATGAGTGAAGTCCTCTTCTACCACCTGACCGAATCGAAGCTCGAGGACGCGTTGCCGCCGCTCCTCGACAAGAGCCTCGAGCGCGGCTGGCGCGTCGTCGTCCAGGCGGGCGACGCGGAGCGGCGCGATGCGCTCGACACGCATCTGTGGACCTTTCGCGAGGACAGTTTTCTGCCGCACGGCACGGACGAGCAGGCCTTTCCCGCCGACCAGCCCGTGCTGCTGACGACAACGCCGGACAATGCCAATGCGGCCAATGTCCGCTTCCTGATCGCCGGCGCCGAACCGCCGCCGCTCGATGCCTATGAACGCGTCATCTTCATGTTCGACGGCTACGACCAGGCTGAAGTGGAGAGGGCGCGCGAACACTGGAAACGCCTGAAAGGCGAGGGGCATCAGCTGACCTATTGGCAGCAGAACAGCGACGGCCGCTGGGTCAAGAAGGCCTGAGACCCTGCGACCGGCAGTGCAGGCAATTGGCGCTCCTCCCTATTTTTCCGGCAAGCCGGGACGCGCCCCATCCGCAAAATTAACCCGTTTTCGCTAACTACGGTGCCTTCGGGAGTGATGAGGTGATCGCCAATGGCGGAATACCGGATCGCGGATGCGTGTGAACAACTAAGCCTGACCATAAAGGCCGAAAGCGACGCCAGACTGCGCATGCGCCAGTGCCGGCAGGCGCTTGGGCTGGGCAGGCAGGCGGTTCCGGGCGCCGCGCGCCTCACGGATGCGGACATACAGGCCCTCCAATCGGTGCTTCGCCTTGCCCGGCGCGCGAGCAACGGTTTTTGCGACACCAATACCCTCATGACGCAACTCGCAGCGATCCGCATGGATCGGCTTAGCTTTTCCAAGCTTCCCGTCATCGGGGAGACGAAGGCGAAACGTGTGCGAACCGAAACCGCGTCGCTTGCCGTTGCCGACGGGGCGTTGCCAGAAGGCTGGTGGGACATGCAAGCCGCCCTCGATGCTGCCAATGCGGGCCGCTATCTCATCGCGGGAACCGGCACTGATGGGCCCTGTTCCGTGGCCTTGCGGCACCTGGATTGCGACGAACCTTTCCTGGTTCCGCAGGAGTACAAAAGGGTCATGGAGACGCTGCCGCCTTTCCGGTTGACGGTCGCCACGGGGCGCGTCCTTTTCGGCGCGGCGGACAACCTCGGCGCTGGGGTGACGTTGCCGATCGGGAACGGGACCTATCTTGGTCAGCTCGTTTCGCTGCGGTCGGGCGGCGGCCTGAAAATTGTCGCGACATTCGTCCGCGACAGCGGCCCGGTCGATCCGTTTCATCAACTGCCGGAATTTCGGGAGGTGTCGTGATGCCCCCGGCGCAAAAACCCGTGCAGGCGCAATCGGCCTATCTGCATCCCTATGCCTGCTTTTCCTGTCGCGTGAGCTTCAAGCGATCCAGTAAAGCTGCCGCCGTTCTGCCTTGTCCAAGTTGCGGCGGCCCAAGCATAGGGCTCGCCCGCAAGTTCAGGCCGCCCAAGCGGTCCGATGTCGGGCAGTGGGCCAAGGTCGAAGCCCTGGTCGGCCACGGCTTCCTGTTTTGGAGCCTGGGCGAGCCCTATCCGGAAACGTTGAAGGATGTTGCGGCATTCGCCGACAGGCATGCGGACTTCCTGCGTCGCGAGCGTGAGTGCGCGCCCGAAGCATTCGCCGAGATCGATGCGGCCCTCAAGGCTTCCGTCGAGAAAAAGATAGGCATTCGACCCGCGGGGCGGAAGGATCGAAGAGGGTCGGGATGGATGAGGACGAGCAGAAGTTCGAGCTTTGGTGTGACAGCCAGCGAAGAGGCGTGCTCGACTATCTGGGTCGCCAACGCCTCGCACACGGCGAGGTCGGCGAATGGCCGGCATGGGACGTTTATCCGCACGCCGCGCTGTGGGCGGTGGAGAGCCTCAAGCGACCAGGCTTCGTCGGCTGGTGGGCGATATCCGGCGACGACGTGCCGAACGACTACGTTACCTGCGGGCCGCAGCGCCACCCGCGCGAAGCGTTGCGCGACATCGGCAACCGCTGGCTGGCCGCCGCCGTGACCCTGCTCGACGGACGACAGCCGGAGAGCTTCACCCTGGGCTTGCCCGACGCTCTCCCGAAAGCCGACCTTGCCGCGCTTCTCTCGTTGAGGGGCGGGATGCTGCTGTCCTTCGCCGATGATGACGATATGTGGCGCGAGGAGCCGTGATGCGACCTGCCCCCTGTCTTTCTAGGAGCGATGAGATGAGCGGCCATTTTGTTTGCGCCACCTGCGGGCAGTCCCACGACGGGCTTCCGACGGATTGGGCGTTCAAGCTTCCCGACGATGTCTGGGCGATACCAGCGCCCCGGCGCGAAGAGACAGCCCGCTTCACGGATGACTTGTGCCAGTATGGCGAACGGCATTTCATTCGTGGGCTGTTATCGGTGCCGTTGCCGGACATGGGGAGCGATTTCGGCTGGGGTGTCTGGGCCGAGGTCGATGTCGCGGTCTTCCAGCGCTATCTCGAATTTTTTGATGCTGACGGTTCGTCTGAACCGCAATACTCAGGAACGCTGGCCAACAGCTTGCCCGGCTATGTCTCGTCGCTGCACGCGCCGGTCGACATCCAGTTTCGCAACGCGACGCAGCGCCCGCTCTTCAGGCTTTCGGAGCGCGACCAGAGCACGCTCGCGATCGAGCAGCGCAGCGGCATCGGCAGTGCCCGATACCACCAGATTCTGGATGCGTTGCCAGCGTATGATGCGGCGTCCCGCCTCGGGGAGCAGGAGGAGCGGGAAGGTGCTGCGCCGGACCGAAGCACCCTGTGCATTTCCTGCAGGCATGTCGTTGAGGATGGCGACAGCGTGCTGGTCGTGTCTCGCAGCGGCGGCGATTGGGTTTTGCTGTGTGGCCATACGGATCACAGCCACGATGAAGACGACGAGGCGCTGCGCATCCTGCACTGGCGGCATCTCGTGGACCGCGATCCCTCCCTCGAGGACGTCATTCCGGCCCTCGAGGTCGATTACTCCGCCGAGCGAACTGCGGTTGGTGGGGAATGGCGCAAATTCTTCGATCCGGATACGGATGATTGAACGTGCGCGCCCGACCTCAATCGTGAAATGCCTCGACGAACTTGCGCCGTCCCAGCATGAAGGCATCGGCGACATGGCGCAGCGGCGCGAGGTCGACGTCGGATTTACCGGCCTTCACGATTTCGGCGAAGCGCTTGTAGAGCATGGGATATTCTTGCTCCGGCTCCTCGTGCACCAGCTTGCCGTCGATGGAGAGTTTCGCGCCGCCTTCGGACAGCACCATCTCGCCCGCTTCGGTCTGGGCGACGATGTCCCAGCTCTGCTTGCCCGTCTGGCGCCAGTCGAAATCTGCCTTGAGGTCGAGGCCCTTGGCATCGGCGAAGGTGATCGAGGCGGCGATCGGCGCGTCGCGGTTTTCCGGGAATTCCAGCGTGGCGGCGGTGATGAAGGCCGGGCGCGGCAGGATGTGGGTGACGATCGACAGCGCATTGATGCCCGGATCGAACACGCCGAGACCGCCGGCCTGCCAGATCCATTCTTGGTTCGGGTGCCAGTGGCGCACGTCTTCCTTCCAGATCACCTGCATGGCGCGGATCGTCGTGCCGGCAAGGAAGGTTTTGGCGGCCTCCACGGCCGGTGCGTAGCGTGAATGCCAGCTCGCGAAGAGCGAGAGCCCCTTCGAATCAGCAAGCGCTTCGAGATCGGCGACTTCGGAGAGGGTCGCGCCGGGCGGCTTTTCGAGGAAGACATGTTTTCCGGCGGAAAGCGCCTTCTCGGCGGCTTCATAGCGATATTGCGGCGGCATGCAGAGCGATACGGCCTCGATATCAGGCACCGCTGCCAGCATCTCGTCGATCGACTTGAAATTGTCGATGCCATCGACCGTGCCGTGGCGGCTCGCCGCGGCGATCAGCCTGTAGTCGCTGTTCTTTGCGACGGCCGGAAGATGCTGGTCGCGCACGATCTTGCCGACGCCGACGATTGCGAGATTGATCGGGGACATGGCTCCACCCTCATTTGTATGATGATTTACTCCTCTAGCACAAACGGCGCCGCTGGCAAGCGGCGCCGTTTGTCTGGGGCGCGGGGTGAGGGGCGTTACTGCCCGAACTGCGGCGGTGAATCGAGGCCGAAGCTCGGAGCGCTGTCGAGCCCGTTGCCGCCTTCCGTGCCCGGCACCAGGATCTGGATGCTGTCGAGATCCTGCACCACGTCCTTGTCGAGGAAGTAGGTCACCATTTCCGGGAAGGCGATCAGCAGACCGACGAGGATGAGCTGCAGGATCAGCCAGGGGATAGCCCCCATATAGATATCCCGCGTCTTCACCGTCTTCGGCGCGATGCCCCGCAGGTAGAACAAGGCAAAGCCGAAGGGCGGGTGCATGAAGCTCGTCTGCATGTTGGCGCAGATCATCACGCCGAGCCAGATCAGGTCGATGCCGAGCGCCTGCGCGGCGGGCGCAATCAGCGGCACGATGATGAAAGCGATCTCGAAGAAATCGAGGAAGAAGGCGATGATGAAGATGAAGATGTTGACGAAGATCAGGAAGCCGACGACGCCGCCCGGAAGCGAGGTCAGCATTTCCTCGATCCAGTGGCTGCCGCCGACACCCTGGAAGACGAGCGAGAAGACGCGCGCGCCGAGCAGGATGAAGACCACCATGGCGGTGAGCCGCATCGTCATGTCCATGCCCTGGTAGATGAGCTTCCAAGTCAGGCGCCCATTCATCCAGGCGAGCAGCATCGCGCCGACGACGCCCATGGCGCCGGCTTCCGTCGGCGTGGCAAGCCCCATGAAGATGGTGCCGAGCACGATGAAGATCAGCGCCAGCGACGGCACCATGCCGCGGATGCACTTCCAGTAGAGCGGCCAGCCGCGCAGCGTGCGGGCTTCCGGCGGAAGGGCCGGAACATAGTGCGGCCGGAAGATGCTGAGGATGAAAACCCAGCCCATGAACAGCAGCACCTGCACGATGCTGGCCCCGGTCGCACCGATATACATGTCGCCCGGCGAGCGCTGGAGCTGGTCGGCAAGAACGATCAGCACGAGCGAGGGTGGGATGAGCTGCGTGATGGTACCCGAGGCCGCGATGACGCCGGTGGCGTGGCGGATGTTGTAGCCGTAGCGCGTCATCACCGGCAACGAGATGAGGCCCATGGCGATGACGGAGGCGGCAACCGTGCCGGTGATGGCGCCGAGCACGGCGCCAACGAGGATGACGGCATAGGAAAGGCCGCCGCGCACGCCGCCGAAGAGCTGGCCGAAGCCGTCGAGCAGGTCCTCCGCCAGCCCGCACCGCTCCAGGATCACACCCATGAAGGTGAAGAACGGGATGGCGAGCAGCAGGTCGTTCGAAAGCACCGAGAACAGCTGGTAGGTGAGGTTGCCGAGGAAGTCCGGCGCGATCACCCCGAGTTCGATCGCGACGAGGCCGAAGAACAGGCCGACCGCCGCGAGCGAGAAGGCCGCCGGATAACCGATGACCATGAAGAAGATCAGGCCCACGAACATCATGGGCGCCATGTAGTGGATGATGAACTGGATCATTGCAGCGGCTTCTCGTAGGCGAATTCGCGGACGTAGCCGTGCGTGAACACGAGAACGCATTTGATGATTTCGGCGACACCTTGCAGGCCGACGAGAGCGAAGCCGAGCGGGATCATCAGCTTGGCCGGCCAGCGCGGCAGGCCGCCGGCATTGTTGGAGCCTTCGTTGGTCACCCACGAATCGACGAACCACGGCCAGGTGAAGTAGATCATCAGCGCGCACATCGGCAGCAGGAAGAAGACGCCGCCGAGCAGGTCGATCCAGGTGCGCGTGCGCTCGCTGACCGAACCGTAGACCAGGTCGACGCGCACATGCTCGTTGACCTTCAGCGTCCACGCGCCGCCGAGCATGACCATGCCGGCGAACATGTACCACTGTGCTTCCGACAACGTATTGGAGTTGTTGCGGTAGAGGTTGAGCATGAATTCGAAAATGCCGACGCCGCCGACATTGCGCTCCATCCAGAGGATGCCGTCGGTGGAATAGCGGAAGATTGCGTTGAAGGCCGCAGTCAATGACGAAAACAGCACGAGCCAGATCGCGATGATCGAAACCCGCCGGCTCAGTTCGTCGATGACGCCGGTGATACGTAAAGCGAGAGCCAAGTTCCCCTCCCTCCGTTTTCAATGAACGGATTGTCCGGTGCCGGAGCCTGCAGCGCTTCGCGTCCTTGATGCGCGACAGTCGCTGCAGAATGATGCATTTTTGCTCCGGATGAAACGAAGACGGCGGGATCATGGATCCCGCCGTCTGGAATGCCAGCTCAGCCGAGCTTGCCGGCGCGCTGTAGCTGCATCATGAAGGTGTCGTTGGTGTACTCCGCCACCTGCTGCCACAGGAAGGTTTCCTTGCGGAAGGCCTTGATGGAATCCCAGATCTTCTTGAAGTTGGCGTTGCTGCCTTCGATCTCGGCATAGGTCTTTTCCGACTGCTCGAAGCAGGCGGTCAGGATTTCCGGGGTGAAGGGGCGCAGTTGTGCGCCCGAGGCGACGAGCTTCTTGATCGCCGTCGGGTTCAGGTAGTCGTACTTCTGGAGCATGTTGGCGTCGGTCGCCTGCGCCGCCGTGCGCATCAGCGACTGGTAGTGCTTCGGCAGCTCGTCGTACTTCGCCTTGTTGAACATCAGGTGCACGGTCGGGCCGCCTTCCCAGAAGCCCGGATAGTAGTAGTAGGGCGCGACCTTCTGGAAGCCGAGCTTCTCGTCGTCATAGGGACCGACCCATTCGGCGGCGTCGATCGTGCCCTTTTCCAGCGCCTGGTAGATTTCGCCGCCGGCGATCTGCTGCGGGATGACGCCGAGCTTGGCGACGATTGCACCGGCAAAGCCCCCGATGCGCATCTTGAGGCCCTTGAGGTCTTCGACGGTCTTGATTTCCTTGCGGAACCAGCCGCCCATCTGCACGCCGGTATTGCCGCCGGGCAGGGCGTAGATGTTCTGCGTGGCGAAGAATTCGTTGCAGAGGTCGATGCCGCCGCCATGGTAGTGCCAGGCGTTCATGCCGCGCGCATTGAGCGCGAAGGGAACAGCGGCTGCGAGCGCCCAGGTGGGGTCCTTGCCCCAGTAATAGTAGGCGACGGTGTGGCAGGCCTCGACCGTGCCGGCGGAGACGGCGTCGGCGGCCTGAAGGCCGGGCACCAGTTCACCGGCCGCAAAGGGCTGGATCTCGAAATTACCGTCGGTCGCTTCGGAAAGGTATTTCGCGAAGGTCACCGCGCCGCCATAGATCGTGTCGAGCCCCTTGGGGAACGACGAGGTCAGGCGCCAGGTGATCTTCGGATTGGTCTGCGCAATTGCCGGCGCTGCAAGTATGGTCGCGGCTGCACCGCCCACGCCGGCAACACCGGCCTTCTTGATGAATGAACGACGATCCATAGATTTCCTCCCAATGGCGAGCAGGGCTCCTCTCCCTGCTCTCGTGTCATCACGCGGGAGCTAATCATGTCGGGTTAGGGGTTTCAAGCCAAGGAGGGAAAGAACGGGCAAAGCCTTCCCTACGACTTTCGTCTTAGGGAGCGTTTTCAGCTATCTGCCTGTTTTTTGTGCGTTTCTTGAATTGGAGCGACGGGTTTCGCTGCCGCGATAGCGCCTGGCCGAGATTTGTTACCCGGCCATCGCCTCTTCGTATTCGGCCGACAGCTCCAGCCATTGCTCCTCGGCGTCGTTCAGCTTGTCGACGGCCATGGCGCGAAGTTTTGCCTTCTCGGCGGCCTTCGCCGGGCTCTTTTCGTAGAGCACCGGGTCCGCAAGTTCTGCGTCAAGAAGCTGAATCTGCTTGTGCAGTTTTGCCGTCAGCGATTCGATTTCGTTGATCTTTTTCTTGAGCGGCGCGAACTGGGCGCGGCGATCCGCATTGGCCTTGCGCTGGTCCGCCTTGTTGGCCGTATCGCCGCCGTTGGAGGCTGCCTTGTCCTTGTCGTCCTTCTTGCCCGACTGGACGATGATGCTGCGATACTCCTCCATGTCGCCATCGAAGGTCTTCACGGTGCCGTTGTTGACCAGCCACAGCCGGTCGACGGTCGCCTCGATGAGGTGGCGGTCATGCGAGATCAGGATGACGGCGCCTTCGTAGTCGTTCAGCGCCTCGATCAGCGCGCGGCGGCTGTCGATGTCGAGATGGTTCGTCGGTTCGTCGAGGATCAACAGGTTCGGCGCGTCGAAGGCGGCAAGGCCCATCAGCAGGCGCGCCTTTTCGCCACCGGAAAGGTCCTTGGCGGGCGTGGACATCTTTTCCGTTGCAAGACCCATCTGCGCGACGCGGGCGCGCACCTTGGCCTCCGGCGCCTCCGGCATCAGCCGGCGCACATGTTCGACAGGCGACTGCTCGGGCACGAGGTCGTCGAGCTGGTGCTGCGCGAAGAAGCCGATCTTGAGGCTTGGTGCGCGCTTGACAGTGCCCGATTCGGCCTCCAGCCGGCCCGAGATGAACTTGGCGAAGGTCGACTTGCCGTTGCCGTTCGAGCCGAGCAGCGCGATGCGGTCGTCATTGTCGATGCGCAGGTTGATCTGCTTGAGGATCGGCTGGCCCGGCGTGTAGCCGACGGCACCGCCTTCGATGGCGACGATCGGCGATGCGGGCTGCTTTTCCGGTTCCGGAAAGGTGATCGGCTGCACATGCGTCTCGATGACGGCGGCAACCGTGCCCATGCGTTCCAGCGCCTTGACGCGGCTCTGCGCCTGCTTGGCCTTGGTGGCCTTCGCCTTGAAGCGGTCGATGAAGCTTTGCAGGTGTTTGCGCGCGGCCTCGTTCTTGGCCTTCGCCTTCATCTGCAGCTCGTCGTTCTCGGCCTTCTGCCGCTCGAACTGGTCGTAGGAGCCACGATAGAAGGTCAGCTTCTGCTGGTCGAGATGAACGATGGCGTTGACAGCGGTGTTGAGCAGGTCGCGGTCATGGCTGATGATGATGACGGTGTGCGGATAGCGCCGCACATAGTCTTCCAGCCACAGCGTGCCTTCGAGGTCGAGATAGTTGGTCGGTTCGTCGAGAAGCAGCAGGTCCGGCTCGGAAAACAGCACGGCCGCCAGCGCCACGCGCATGCGCCAGCCACCCGAAAAGCTCTTGGCCGCGCGCTGCTGCGCCTCGTGGTCGAAACCGAGGCCGGCAAGGATGCTTGCGGCCCGCGATTCGGCCGAATGGGCGCCGATATCGGTGAGCCGCGTCTGGATTTCGGCAATGCGGTGCGGGTCGGTCGCGGTTTCCGCTTCCTTCAGCAGGGCGGCGCGCTCCTTGTCGGCGGCCAGCACGATCTCGATCAGCGATTCGTCCGTGCCCGGCGCTTCCTGTGCCACCTGGCCGATGCGCGCATTCTTCGGCAGCGAGATGCTGCCGGCCTCGGAGGCAAGCTGGCCGGTGATGATGCGAAACAGCGTGGACTTGCCGGTGCCGTTGCGCCCGACGAGACCCACCTTCACGCCGCTCGGCAGCGAAAGGGATGCGTTATCGATGAGGAGCCGCCCGGCAATGCGGGCGGTGAGGCCGGAAATCGTGATCATGCCGGGTCTATAGAGCAATTCCTGCAAAAGTGCGAAGCGGTTTTGTGCCCGCAATCGCGTCAAAAAGGCTGGGGTCGGGTGGCCCCCGAAGGCAAGCCTTCAGGCGGCGGAATTGCGATAGCCGCGACCAGCCCGGTCTGCCACCTCTGCGGAATAGATGCGCAGCGCAATATCCGTCTCCGCGGCATAGGCGAGCGCCTGGTCGGCCTGATCGTAGAACATCATCGGTGAATTGGCCGAATCGCTCATGGAAATGCCGGCCGTCAGCGTCAGGAAGCCAGCAGGCAACTCGCGGTTCATGAAGGGAAACGGCTTTTCCGCAACGCTGCCCGCGATGCGCCGTGCGATGGTGACCGCAATCTCGCGGCTGACATCGGAAAGCAAAAGACAGAACAGGTCCGGCCCGGTGCGGGCGACGAAATCGTCCTTCTTGACGGAGCGGCGGAAAATGGCGGCAAGCCGCTTCAACGTCTTTTCAGCGGCACCCGCCGGGTGCGTCTCGCCGAATTCCCGCAATTGCTCGACGCGGAACAGGAGGAGGGCAGACGTGCCGTCGGCGGCTTCCGCCTGGAAAAACACCTTCAGCCGCCCGAGCAGCGCGGCGTGGTTGGCAAGGCCCGTCACCGGATCGTGCGTCAGCGCCTCGCGGCTGACGGCGAGGCCGGAACGCAGGCCGTCGAGATGGGCTTGCAGGTCTTCGATCCGCGTCGCGGCGGAGCGGTCGGTGCCCAGAATATCGCGCAGGATGGACAGCAGGCGGACCGTGTCGCTGGCGAAATCCGAAATACCAAGCACGGGATCCTTGCCCATGCGCGCAGCGATCTCTTCCAGTTCCTGCATGGCGGCCGCGCGCTGCCGGCGGCTCGACTCGGTGGTTTCCGCGACTTCGGAGAGCACCCGCACGGCCTCGCCCGCGGCCTGGCCGGCGGCGAGCACATTGTGGCTCGGCAACGAATGGCGCAGCGCAATCGAATCGAGCGCAGCCTGCTCCGGCGCCTTGCCGAGTGCCGCGATCTCGCGTGCGACGCCGGCGTTGCCGCTCAGCGCCTCGAACAGCAGTTCATAATTCCGCGGCAGCCCGGCAATGCCGAGATTGGCCATGACATGCGCAATGCGCGCCGTGATCGGCGGAACGGTCGCCTGCGGATCTTTCGGGGCGGAGGTGGGTTTGCTGCTCATGAAACGCCGTTACATGGAGCGCAGCGGTGGGTGCGTGCGCTCGGGTTGTGTCAATCGGCGTAACTATCGGATTGCGCGGTTAATTTTGCGTGTGCTGAAAGAAGATTGAGCCGGAGTGGACAAAGCGCAAGGCGCCTGTCGCTCCGGCGTGCGGCGGCGCGCATCCCTGCCGCCGCCAGAATTGGTCAGGCCGTCCGGCGGGCGAGCGGGATGACCCGCATCATCTGCCCGATCATCGTTGCGCGCGCAGGCTCCCGGGCAGGCTCCTTGGTGCGCGGCGCGCGGTTCTGCTGAAGCTCGCGCATGGCGGCCGCATAGCCCTCGGCGCGCGCCTCCTTCAGCGCCACCTCGAAGGTCTTCTCGATTACCGGATAGCACTCCTCCGGCAGATAGGCATTCGGGGCATCGGTGCCGTAGACCCGTGCCATCTTGCAAAGCGTACTGCCGAGCAGGGCTGCCCACTCTTCGGTCGTTCTTGCCATTGTTTTTCCTCTCTCAGGTGAGGCCGGCGCCGTTCGGCGTTAGCCCCAATGGCAGCGACTATCTCATCACCGATCGCCCGTGCCTGTCACTTTGGTAACAGGACGAAGCAGCCCCCAAGATCGATGCCGAGCGCTTCCATATCATGCGACTGTATCACTCCTATTGCAGGAACCGGAAGTACCACTCGCCCTAAAATTTAGGGGGTGTTGTACTTTCGGTTGCGCGCGAAGAATCATCGGCGCGCGGTGCAGGGTGGCCGCAATCACGGCTTTTTCACCGTCTGGAGGCGGAAGTTCCGTCTTTGTTCGTGGTTGGGGCGAGAGATTGAGGGTTTTGGCCCTATCTACCCGGCCCACATTGGAGTAGCACGACGGAAACATCACTGGAGAGCGACCCATGACCCCCGACGAGAAGAACCAGATCATCGTCAATGCTTTCCACAATCCGCGCTACGGAATTTCCCCGACTGCCACGCGCGGTGCCGTCGAAAGCCATTCCAAGAAGCACGGCCTTGCCGGCCAGGAATACAAGGACGCCCTGGCCGCCGCCATGGAAGCCGGGCTGATTGCCCAGATGGCCGACTCGGCCCTGTCCATCCGCAATGCCGGTCGCGCCATGCTGCCGAGACGATAGTCGACAGACGCGACAGCATACGACCTTTCGGCTGGTCCTATTTCAGGAAAGCCGCGCCCTCGGTGCGGGCGAAATAGATCAGGTCCAGCGTAATGCTTGGCCCGCCGACCGCCGTCAGCATGCCATGACACTGACCCCGATGGTGGGTCTGGTGGTTGAAGAGATGCGCCAGCGCCGGGCCGAGCGGATGGCGAACGATCGCCGGGTTGGTGAGCGGGCTGTAGGTGAAATCGGCCGCGATCCTTTCCTCCGTCAGCGAATCGGCAAAGGCTGACAGCCGCGCATCCTCCACCTGCCGCGCCGCCTGCAGGCCCGCGAAATCCTCGTGCAGGATGGTGTCGAGGCTGCTGGGCGCATCGCCTTCCCCGGTAAAACGCTTCATCCAGATACGGTCTGCGGTCAGCAGATGGTTCAGCGTACGGTGCAGCGAGCCGAAGAACGCGCCGAGATTCTGGCGATAGGCGGCATCGTCGAGCTTGCCGACTTCTTCGTAGAGGACGCGGTTGGCCCAGGCATTGTAGGCGGCAAGCAGGCGGTAGTGGTCGCGCATTGAGGTCTCCCTGATCGCTGGACCATAGCGGAAACCCGCATCGGCGGCGTGAATGTCATCCATGAAATTATCTGATTTGCACAGTCGGCCGCGCTGCTTTTCAATAGACGAAAGCAAATGAAGAGGCCCTGATGACCCGACTGCTCTATGCGCTCTCCGGCGCCGACAGGACACGCCAGTTTTCACCCCATGTCTGGAAGACGGTGATGTCGCTTGCGCACAAGGGCCTCGACTACGAGACAGTGCCGGTCTGCTTCACCGAGATCCCGGCCATCGAGGGCGGCGGCGCGGCGACGGTGCCGCTGCTGCGCGACGGCGAGCGGCTGGTACACGACAGTTTTGCCATCGCGCTCTATCTCGACGAGGCCTATCCCGACCGGCCGTCGCTGTTCGGCGGTGAAGGCGGCAAGGCGATGGCCCGTTTCATCGAGAACTGGTCGCAATCGACCCTGCACATGGCCATCACCCGCATCGCCATCCTCGACATCCACAATCTGCTCGGCCCGACGGACCAGGCGTACTTCCGTCGGAGCCGGGAGGAGCGCCTTGGCGCCTCGCTCGAGGACATCGCCGCTGCCGGCAAGGCGGAGATCGCGGATTTTGCCAAAAAACTCCAACCATTGCGCAACATGCTGAAGATCCAGCCCTTCATCGGTGGCGAAAGCCCGCTTTTCCCGGACTACATCGTCTTTGGCGCGCTGCAATGGCTGCGCACCACGGCAGGCACCAGCGTGCTCGCCGAGGATGACCCGGTGGCGGACTGGTTCCGCCGCTGCCTCGATCTGCACGATGGCGTCGGCCATCGTGTGACGGCTGCGTGAAACTTTACCCCTGACATTGCCAATCACCGCTCCCCCCTTGTTTTGCCGGGCGTTGGCGGCTATGGAACCGCCACTTTCACCGGACAAAACCAAGGGAAATGTGAAAATGGCGATTGAACGCACCTTTTCGATGATCAAGCCGGACGCAACGAAGCGCAACCTGACCGGCGCCATCACCAAGATGCTCGAAGATGCAGGCCTCCGCGTCGTTGCTTCCAAGCGCGTCTGGATGAGCACGCGCGAAGCCGAAGGTTTCTACGCCGTTCACAAGGAACGCCCGTTCTTCGGCGAACTGGTTGAAGGCATGACCTCCGGCCCGACGATCGTCCAGGTTCTCGAAGGCGAGAACGCGATCCTCAAGAACCGCGAAATCATGGGCGCCACCAACCCGGCCAACGCCGACGAAGGCACGATCCGCAAGACGCATGCGCTGTCGATCGGCGAAAACTCGGTTCACGGTTCCGACGCTCCGGAAACCGCTGCCCAGGAAATCAAGTACTGGTTCTCCGACACCGAAATCGTCGGCTGAATCGGATTGTCCGGCCACGGTCGGAACGCATTGAAATGATTCTGGAGCCGGGGCCGCAAGGCTCCGGTTTTTCATTGTGCGGGATCGAACTTGAAGATCGGTTGGCCGGACAGCAGCATCGCCTCCGCCGGATGATGCAGGACGCTCGCGCAGGTTCGATCGAGCCGCATGGCAAGATCCGTTGCCAACGCCAGCCTGATCTCCACCGGCTCCGTGGTGAGAACGAAATCGGCAAGCCGCGCAGGATCGCCGGCTGCAAACAGCAGTTCGGCGACGACGGGCGCCTTGCCGGCGTCCTTTGCGAAAGCTGCCAGCGGTGCGGTTTTCAAGGCCCCGGCCAGTTCCAGCCAGAGTGGCCATTCCGTTCGAAATTTCGCGCTCAGCTCTGCCGGCATATCCGGTACGGCGTCGGCGTCACCCTTTACAAAGGGGGTGAGCGTCTCGATCGCAATCAGCCGGTCGATCATGTCACGCACCGAAACATCACCGGACGGACGCTGGGAGCGCACGCCATAAAAGGGGATGCTCGCGAGCCCCTCATCGAGCGCGTCGGTGTTTTCCGAGGCTGCCCGGAGTGCGCGGTATGCCGTCAGCCAGGCCGCATCGAGCGTGTCGTCCGGCTTGATGCGCCCGGTATCGATGTCCGCGATAAGAGCTTGTGCCGCTTTCACCGTGGCGGCGACGTCGCCGGACTGGTTGAGATGGGTCATGAGGAAATCGCGTTCCGGTTCCCGGGCCGCGGCAATCGATACGATATGGATGTTTCGCCGCATGGCCTCGGATGCGGCATCCAGCACCGGAACGCGCGGCAAGGCCATGTTACCCACCAGGGCAGGCGCCCAGCTCCATACCTGCGTCAGATCCCGCAATTTCGTCGGTTGCGCGAAGCCGGCCACGAAGGTGGACCAGGCGGTGCGGTCGCGCTGCATCGCAACGAGCCCGGCCTGGAGGAAGAACAGGCCATGGCGACCCGCCGATGCGGCAAGGGCGGCCTTCTGTTCATCCGGCCAGTCCACGATCGCCGGTACGATCGGCTGGCTGATGCGGATTTGCCTCTCGGGTGGCAGGGCGGCGATCATGGCAAGCAGTTTCTCCCCGTCGCCATGCAGGAGGATCGCGCGCAGGGTGGAGATCTGCGCGCCGAGTTGGGCGGGGTCGCCGGCATCCTTCGAGACCGCATCGAAACCGCCCCGCACGGCATCGATTGCGCCGGCGAGATCGACCGCCTCGCGCACACCGGCATCGTTGAGGTCATGGGCGAGTTTGGCTGCGGCGTCCATGGCAAGGCCGCCATAGCGGATCTTGAGGTAGGCTGCCTCGGCCCCCACGCCTCGTGCTTTCAGCCGCGACAGTTTCTGCCGGTCGGTGAGCACCGTGTCCGCAAGCGTCAGGATCGCGGCTCTTGCCGGGCAGGCGGGCGGTTCTTCGGCCCGGACCGCCAGTGGCAGCAAGAAGAGACCGATCGCCAGAGCAGGCAGCAACCTCATGCGCGTATCCTCCCGGTCGGAACCGTTTCAGACGGGACGCGTGAGCTTTGCCGAATATTCGTCAGGCCCAATATTCATTAGGTTGGGCAGGTCGCCATTTCAAAATGCTCTGGCGCCTTGCCGTCCTTGAAGACCTCCGGATTTTTCTCGTAGCCGGGGCCGATGACGAGCGCTTTGGCCGGCAGGATGCTCTGGTCGGCGCTGGAGGTCACCTGTGTCTCCAGCGATTGCAGCCTGCCGCCGTCGGGACCGATAACGGCGATAGTGACCTTGTAGGGCTGGCCTTTTTTCACACAGGTGATGTCCGGGCTTTCCAGTACGACCCTTGGCAGGTTGGGGAAAATCTTGCGCTCCAGCGTCAGCGGTGCACCGCCGGCCGGGTTCTCGAATTCGGCCTTCACGACGGAGCCTTTCGGCAGGGGCTCGGTCTGTTCCAGCGTGACGAGATAAGTCGCATAGGCGAGACGGTAGTTGAAGACGAACATCTTTCCGGTGAGCTTCAGCGGATCCTGCCCCGTCTCGCGCTGGCAGGCAGCGAGAAGAAGAACGAGCGGCAGCGCGATCAGCAAAGACGTCCTCATGACCGTGGCTCCTCGCGGGTGCGGTGATAATGGCGGCTGGCCTTCGCGCGGTTGCCGCAGACCGCCATGTCGCACCAGGCGCGCGAACGGTTGCGGCTGCGGTCGAGAAAGAGCCATTGGCAGTTCGGGCAGATTTTCAGCCGCTCCGGCTCCGGGCGCGCGACCAGCAGGAGCGCGGAGCGGGCGGTCGCGGTGTCGAGCGCCTGCGGGCGCATGCCGGATAGCCGCAGCGACGCCGAAATGGCGTCCAGCAGGTCGGCAAGCAATGTGGGCATACCGGTCCCCAGGATTTCGGCGCGAAAATGCCGGTCGATCGCTTCGCGCAGGTCGATCAGCCCCGTGCGGGCGGGCGCGCTGACCGGCTCAAGCGCGCCGAAGACATCACGCTCACCCCCATGCCTGTTTGCCCCGGCGGGAAAGGCGTCCATCACGACGGGGTCGGCGAAGCGATCGATCCGCCGCTCGGGATCGGCGCGCAGCACGACAGAGTTCGCCACATCCAGCGCAAGTGCGCCGCCGGAAAAACGATGCGGGGTCCAGGAAAAGGTCATAAGCATATTCTAACTGGTAAAAGACGTTTTGTCAGTTATATATTCAGCGCACGAAAGAGATGCAAAGATCGCTCTCTGCGAAGTTGCGTGAACGCGGAAGGCATCCGGACCCGATGGCCTATTTCCTGCAGCAGATCGCCAATGCGGTGCCGGTCGCCGCGCTCTATGCGACGCTTGCCTTCGGCTACTCGATCGCCTTTGCGGTGACGCGCCGGGCGGATATCGCCTACGGTGCGCTCTTCGCTTTTGCCGCGCAGATGTTCGTGCTGTTTGCCGGTTTCGGCTGGACGCAGCTCTGGCTGGTTTTGCCCGCCGCGCTGGCCTTTGGTGCCGCGGTCGCCTTGTTTTACGGTGTCGGCGCCGGCCTTGTCATCGGGCGTCACGTCATGCGGCCGCTTGCCTTTTCTTCCGACAACACTGTTGTGGTGGCGGCGCTTGGCGTCGTACTGGTGCTGTTGGAGACGGCGCGGCTCGCCTCCGACACACGCAGCCTCTGGCTGCCTCCGCTGCTTAGCACGCCGGTGGTGTTCTGGAACGATCCCGCTTTTCCGGTCGTCTTGACCGTGTTGCAGCTGGCAAACACGCTGGCCATGGTGGCAATCGTCATCATCGGCCACGCGTTTCTCGCCCGCTCCGCCTGGGGCCGCCGCTGGCGGGCGGTCTCGGAAGACCGGCTGGCGGCAGAGCTGTGTGGCGTCGATGCCGCCGGCGTCTATCTCTCCGCCTATGCGGGAGCGGCGCTGATCGCCAGTCTCACCGGCATTCTCGCCGTCTCCTATTACGGCAACATGGATTTCGGCGCCGGTCTGGTCTTTGGCGTGAAAGTGCTGTTCATCGCCGCGATCGGCGGGGCAGGGGCGCCGCTCTTGTCAGCGCTTGGCGGTGCGGCGATGGGGCTCGCGGAAACGCTGTGGGGCGCTTATGGAGATTTTCTCTGGCGGGACCTAGTGATCTTTTCCGCGCTCGTGCTGCTGCTGGTGATCTTTCGGCGCGAAAGGCCGGTACCGTAAGGTCCTACGACCACTTCGCCAGCGCCCGGTCGTCGCTGTCCTTGGCGTCGACCCAGCTGCCGGTGCGACCGTCGGCAAAATGCTCTTTCTTCCAGAACGGCGCAGACGTCTTCAGGTAATCCATGACGAAGGATGCGCCGTCGAAGGCAGCGTGGCGATGGGGGGCAAGCGCGATGACGAGCACGATGTTTTCGCCAGGCTGGATCTTGCCGACCCGGTGGATGGCGGTGAGCCCGAGAAGTGAAAAACGCGCCACGGCCTCTTGGCAGATCTGGCCGATCTCGGCCTCGGCCATGCCCGGATAGTGCTCCAATTCCAGTGCCGCAAGCCGGCCGCCTTCGTCGCGGCAAAGCCCGGTGAAGGTCACGATAGCACCGGCATCCGCCCGACCGACGGTGAGATGCGCGGTTTCAGCCGCCACGTCGAAATCCTCCTGCTGAACGCGGACGATGACCGGTGCCGCGGTGGCCACGGGTTAGCCCCCCGTCATCGGTGGGAAGAGGGCGATCTCGCGCGCACCAACGATCGGCTCGTCGTGCTCGACATGCTCCTGGTTGATCGCAATGCGGATGACGTTCTCATGCTCCAGCGCATGGGCATAGTCGTCGCCGAGCGTCTTCAGGTGCCGGAGAAGATCGCTGCCGGTCTTGACGGAGGCCGGCAGGTCGATCTCTTCCTCGCCCTTGCCGATCCGTTCCCGCACCCAGGCGAAATAGACGAGCTTCGTCATCTCAGTCGTCCACGATGTGCTTCAGGCCGGCGCGGAAATAGTCATAGCCGGTATACATGGTGATGAGTGCCGCGATCCACAGCATGCCGATGCCGATTTCGGTCGTGTAGGGCAGCACCTTGTCGCCGGCGGGGCCGGCAAGCAGGAAGCCGATCGCCAGCATCTGGATCGTCGTCTTCCACTTGGCGATGCGCGTCACCGGCACGCTGACCTTCAGGTCGGCGAGATATTCGCGCAGGCCCGAAACGAGAATCTCGCGGCACAGGATGATGATCGCAGCCCAGATCGTCCAGCCGGCAATCGTGCCATCGGCGGCCACCAGCAGCAGCACGGAAGCGACCAGCAGCTTGTCGGCGATCGGGTCGAGCATGCGGCCGATATTCGACGTCTGGTTCCAGATCCGGGCGAGATAGCCGTCGAGGTAATCCGTGATCGACGCCACGGCGAACAGGCCAAGCGCCGTCCAGCGCGCAAAGTCCGACGATTGCAGCCGGCCTTCGATGAAGAAGCAGAGCACGATCAGCGGAACCGCCAGGATACGGGCGTAAGTGAGGAGATTCGGGATGTTGTATGCGCGGGAGGCCATGGATTCTTCAGTCTCGACTGTGTTGCCGGCTAGATGAGGTCTTTGTGACAGCGCCGTCAACCTTGTTTCCGGCAATTCTTGGCGAATTTACGGTGGCGGCCTTACTATCCCGCCGCATCGTCGTGGAAGTGGTTGTAGACGAGGCGGGCGACGCTTTCGGAAATGCCTTCGACGGCCATCATATCCGTCATCGCGGCGCGTGAAACGGCCTTGGCGGTGCCGAAGTGCTGGAGCAGGGCGCGCTTGCGTGTCGGGCCGATGCCGGCGATCTCGTCGAGCGGGTTTTTCACCATTTCCTTCTTGCGCCGTGCGCGATGCGAGCCGATGGCGAAGCGGTGCGCCTCGTCGCGCAGGCGCTGCACGAAATAGAGCACGGGATCACGCGGCGGCAGCGAGAAATCCGGGGTGCCGCGCATGAAGAAGCGCTCGCGCCCGGCCTCGCGGTCAGCGCCCTTGGCGACGCCGATGGCCACCACCTGGTCGGTGATGCCGAGGTCTTCGAGGATGGCGCGCACCGCCGTCATCTGGCCCTGGCCGCCGTCGATGAGGATGACGTCCGGCCATGCGGGAAAGGGCAGGTCCGCGGCTTCCGCGCCGGTATCGGTAGCGCTGCGGTCCGGCAGGCCCTCTTCCTTTATCAGGCGGGCGAAGCGCCGGGTCATCACTTCCTTCATCATGCCGAAATCGTCGCCGGGCGTGATGTCGGTCGATTTGATGTTGAATTTTCGGTATTGCCCCTTCACGAAGCCTTCCGGCCCCGCCACGACCATGCCGCCGACGGCATTGGTGCCCATGATGTGCGAGTTGTCGTAGATCTCGATGCGGCGCGGCACGGTGGGCAGCTTGAAGGTTGCGGCAAAGCCTTCCAGCAGGCGCGACTGCGAGGCGGTCTCCGCCAGCTTGCGGCCATGCGCCTCGCGGGCATTGGCCACCACATGGTCGACGAGGTCCTTCTTCTCGCCGCGCTGCGGCACGGAGATCGTCACCTTGTAGTTGGAGCGCTCGGAGAGCGCCTGTGCCAGCAGGTCCATTTCCTCGACCGTCTCCGACAGCAGGATCTGCCGGGGACAGGGCTTGTCGTCATAGAACTGCGCGAGGAAGGCGTTGAGCACTTCGGCGCCCGTCAACTGCGGGTCGGCCTTCGGGAAATAGGCGCGGTTGCCCCAGTTCTGCCCGGTGCGGAAGAAGAACACCTGGATGCAGGATACGCCACCCTCATGATGGATGGCGAAGATGTCCGCCTCCTCGACGCCCGCGGGATTGATGCCCTGGTGGCTCTGCACGTGGCTGAGTGCGGCCAGACGGTCGCGATAGACGGCGGCG
Source organism: Shinella sp. GW821-FHT11G07 (assembly GCF_058808115.1). NCBI lineage: Bacteria > Pseudomonadati > Pseudomonadota > Alphaproteobacteria > Hyphomicrobiales > Rhizobiaceae > Shinella > Shinella sp. GW821-FHT11G07. The sequence continues at coordinate 127,430 of NZ_JBXARJ010000008.1, read as the reverse complement.
CGTTCAAAATCGAGGTCCTCGGCGGCAGCGTTCATGGCCTCCGCCATATGCGCCTTGACCTTCTGGCTCTTGCCGGAAAGAAAGTCCTTCGCCTCCTGCACCAGTTCGCCATAGTCCGCGTCGCGGATCTCGTGCGTGCAGGGACCGGAACAGCGTTTGATCTGGTAGAGCAGGCAGGGGCGCGTGCGGCTTTCGAAGACGCTGTCGGTGCAGGTGCGCAGCAGGAAGGCGCGTTGCAGCGAGTTGATCGTGCGCCCCACCGCACCGGCGGAGGCGAAGGGACCGAAATAATCGCCCTTGCGGCTGCGCGCGCCGCGATGTTTGAAGATCGCCGGTGCCCGGCTGTCGCCGGTGAGAAGAATATAGGGAAACGACTTGTCGTCGCGCAGAAGCACGTTGAAGCGCGGGCGCAGGCGCTTGATGAGGTTGGCTTCGAGCAGCAGCGCCTCGGTTTCGGTGCGCGTGGTGACGAACTCCATGTTCGCCGTCTGGCGCACCATCTGGGCGATGCGGTTGGAATGGACGCGGCCCTGCGCATAGTTCGTCACGCGCTTCTTCAGGCTGCGCGCCTTGCCGACATAGAGCACGTCGCCGTCGGCATTGAACATGCGGTAGACGCCGGGGCTGTTCGGCAGGCGCTTGACGAAAAACTCGATCAGCTCGGCGCCGAGAACACCTTCCGGCACGTCGCCGCCTTCGTTCCAGTCGATGCCCGGGGTGGCGATGACGGGCGCGACGGCAGCTGCCGCCGGGCTTTCTAGAAGCTCGTCCTCGTCGTCTGTTTCGGTCTCGTCATAGAGGATGCCGCCATCCTCCACCTTCCGGCCAGTCATTCCGCGATCTCCGCGACATCGGGGGTTTCCCAGGCGAGATGCTGCCCGCCATCGAGGGCTATCATTTGCCCCGTTATGGATGGCGTGTCGAACAAAAAGCGAACTGTGCGGCCGAATTCCGAGAGATTCGGCCCGCGGCGCAGAATGAGGCCCTCCACCTGCGCCTGGAAATCGGCGTCGTCCTGGCGCTCGTTGGGGAGGGAAGGGCCAGGACCGATGGCGTTGACGCGCACGCGCGGCGCAAAGCTCTGCGCCATGGTGCGCGTCGCCATCCACAGCGCCGATTTGGAAAGCGTATAGGAATAGTAGCGCGGCGTCGGGTTCCAGACCCGCTGGTCGATGATGTTGACGATCGAGCCGGCCATGCCCTCCGGAAGCTGGCGCACGAAGTCGCGCGCAAGGATCGACGGCGCCTTCACATGCACGGCGAAATGCCGGTCCCACAGTGCGTCGTCGAAGGCCGTGACCGTATCGGGCTTGAAGAGGGAGGCATTGTTGACGAGAAGGTCGAGCGGGCCGATTGCTGCAATGGCCGCCGCAATAAGCCTGCCCGTTGCCGCGCCGTCCGAAAGGTCGCATTGCACGACAGCGGTCGTCACGCCCTGCGCGCGCAGGTTGCGGGCCAGTGCCTCGGCGTCCTCGAGGGATTCGTTTGCATGGATGGCGACGGCAAAACCGTTCGCCGCCAGATCGTCCACGATGGCTTTGCCGATGCGTTTTGCGCCGCCCGTCACCAGGGCCGTCTTCAAGGGCTTTTTCAACAAAAATCCATCCTGCCGATTCATTTGATTAACCGGCCAAAGATATAGCCATCCTTGCGCAGGCTTAAACTCCCCCGGACAATTGATTGCGGAAAAATTAACCGCAAAGGCGACTTCAAAGTAATTTGAAGTACATTTTACTGAATTTCCGACTAGTTGAAATCATGGTTAACGAATGCCCTGTTGTGCAAATGGCACATCCAAATTGTGCCGCGGCCATGCCACAATGATTTCACATTTTGGCTCTTTCAATTCCTCAATCTTTATTCAATTTCACCTCAACCGGGCGGGACTGAATTAGAAATGACGATGCCCGAACGCCTCCCAAGGGAGGGCGTCGTTTAGTATAGGAGAATATCATGCGTACACTCATCGCCACCCTCATTGCTTCGACCGTTTCGATGGTCGCTTTCCAGGCCGCTCACGCTGCTGATGCCATCGACGATATTCCGCAGGCTCCGGCTGCTGAATATTCCGAGCCGGTTGCAACCGGCAACTGGGCCGGCGCCTATGCCGGTGGTACGGCCAGCTGGCAGCGCGGTGACTTCAACCACCAGGGCAAGGCCAAGGCCAACGGTTTTGGCGGCGGCGTCTATGGCGGCTACAACATGCAGCAGGGCCAGCTGGTTTACGGCGGCGAAGCCGACCTGAACTATTCGGGTGTTGACTCCAAGCACGGCGGCACGACTGCCAAGCAGGGCGCCAACGGTTCGATCCGCGCTCGCGTCGGTATCGACCTGAACCCGGTCCTGCTCTACGGCACCGCCGGTATTGCCGGCACGAATGCCGAGATGAAGAACGCTGCCGGCAAGGACGACCGCAGCATGGTTGGCTGGACGGCCGGCGTCGGTGCCGAAGCCTTCGTGACCAACAACATCACGGCACGCGTCGAATACCGCTACAGCGACTACCAGAAGAAGAACTTCAACCTCGGCGGTACCAAGGTGAAGTCCGGCTTCGAAGACCAGAGCGTCCGCGTCGGTCTCGGCGTGAAGTTCTAAGCCAGACAGCTTTGAAATTGGAAAGGCCGGGCGAAAACCCGGCCTTTTTTTGTGATCAGTCCTTGAACTGCGCGTAGTCCGGAAACACCGCTTCGAAGCGTGCGAGATAGCGCTTCAGCTTCGGGCGGCCACGCTGCCACTTTCCGGCAAAACGCAGTTCGATGTAGCGCAGCAGGGCGGCAAGGGCGAAGTGGCCGGCATTCGGCTTCTTGCCGAGCCGTGGCATGTTGGCTTCCAGGTGATCGAGCCCGCGCTCCGCCTTCTGCCACTGCCGGTCGATCCACGGCTGATGGACCTTTTCTTCCGGCCGCGAGCGCCGCTCATAGACGATGGCGAGCAGGCAGTCGCAGATACCGTCCGCCGCCGCCTCCAGCACATCCACCTCGGTACGCTTGGCGGCATTGCGCGGATAGAGCGTGCCGCGCGTCTGGCGGTCGATGTAGTTCATGATCGCCCGGCTGTCATAGACTGCAAGTCCATCATCCGTCAGCAGCGCCGGGATCTTTCCGAGCGGGTTGGCGGCCAGCAGTTCGGCCGGGTCCGCGTTGGTGTCGACGGCCACCAGTTCCGCGGGCAATCCGGCAAAGTGCGCGGCCATGCGCACCTTGGTGGAGTAGGGCGACGTGGTGGAATAGAAAATCTTCATGGCATGGTCCTGTGTTCTTTGGATTTAAGGGGTCACGCTAGCGGATGGGCGGTTGTTCGATGGACTTGGCGCGGCAGGATGCGCGGTCGACTTCGGGGCAGGGGCGGAGCGACAGGTCCGGGTTCATGCAGATGCGGACCTCTTCGAGCCGCCCGTCCTCGCAGGTGACGGCAATGCCCTTGCGCTCGAGGCCCGGATTGGCCGCGATGAAGGCCTGTTCCACCGCATCGGGTGTGAGGCGGTTACCGTCTCGGCGGGACTCCAGTTCGGCCGGAACCGTAATGCGCTGCCGGGCTGCACGAACGACAGCGAAATAGTCCTTCTGGCTGAGACCCGAACAACTGCCGTGTTTACGCCACTGGTGGCCGATCAGGCCCATCGACGGGATGATGTCGAGCACGGTGCGGCCAAGCCCTTCGGGCACGCGGTCAGGCTCGCGGGTCGGACAGAAGTCCGGGTAGCCCCGGTCGTTCTGCGGCCAGAGACCGTGCACGATGAAACCGTTGTTTTCGCCCCGGCGGCATTGCTGCGTCCGCCCGCCGGCATCGTTTCCGGCACACCAGGTCGGCGACCAGGAGAGGGAGAGCACGTAGAAATCAAAACCCTTGCCGAGCGGAATGTGCGCCGGCGTCTCCGGCACCTTGCTGCTGGCTTCCGTCCTGCTTTTTTCCGCTGGCTTGTCGTCGCTGCAGCCGGCGACAGCCAGCGCCGCCATCCCGGCGCAGAGTAGCGCTAACGTTCGAAGTCGCGAGGGTTTTGCGGAGGGCATCATCGCTCAACGCAGCGAGCGGCAGTCGGCGCCATAGACATGCCAGGGGTCAAGGCCGGAAATGCAGAAGTCGATCTTGTAGCCGCTGCCGGCAAATCCCAGGCCCCATTGCACGACATACCAGAGATCGCGCTGCTGGCCGTCGGTCAGCGAGACCTTGGCGTGGCAATATTCCCGCTCGACGGAGGAGATATCCGCGGTGCGCGGCTGGTAGCGGCTCATGCGCGTGCTGTGGATCCTGGCGATGTCCGCATCGGTCTGCAGGAAGGGCGCCGTCTTGTCCCGGAAGGTCTTGGTGATGTGGTTCAAGGTCGAGGGGCGCCGGCAGGCATCATGCGGGCTTGCCGCGGCATGGCCGGCCAGCAGCGCCGAAAACGTCACCCCGAGCGCGACTGCGAGAAAAGGCTTCATCATGGTCTCCCGATTCCCGGCGAGATTGTTGTCGCCGGCAGGCAAAGGTCAAGGGGTCTTCGCTTCGCCGGAAAGCCAGAAAGCGCGTGCCGAGGCGAACCGGTCCTGCGCCAGCCGCTCCTTCAGGAAGGGCAAGAGCACGTCGAGTTCCTGCTTCAGCGTGAAGGGCGGATTGACGACGATGAGGCCGGAGCCGGTCAGGCCTGTCGTTTCCCGGTCGCTCCGGACCGTGAGTTCCGCACAGAGCATTTTCGGGATTCCCGTCTCCTTCAGCGCCTTGTGGAAGGCCGCGATGGGGGCGTTCTTCTTCAACGGATACCAAAGGCAATAGACCCCGCCGGCAAAACGCCGCACGGCCTTTTCCAACCCGTCCACCAGCCGCTCATATTCGCCCTCGATCTCGTAGGGCGGATCGACCAGCACGATGCCGCGCTTTTCCTTCGGCGGCAGGTGTGCGCCGAGCGATAGCCAGCCGTCGAGATGGGTGATGCGGCTCTGGAAATCGCCGTCGAACAGGCGATGCAGCGTCTCGTAATCGTCCGGGTGCAGCTCCATCGCGGACAAGCGGTCCTGCGGGCGAAACAGCATGCGCGCCAGTTTTGGCGAGCCGGGATAATAGGTTAGCCCGCCATGTGGATTCAATTCGTGAACGGCCTTCAGGTAAGGCGCGAGGATGTCGGCGACCGCAGGCGGCATGTCGGTGTCGAGCAGCCGGCCGATGCCATCAAGCCATTCGCCGGTCTTCTGCGCCTCTTCGCTGGAAAGATCGTAGAGCCCGATGCCGGCATGGGTGTCGAGCACGCGGAACGCCTTGTCCTTCGCCTGCATGTAGGTGACGAGGCGGGCGAGCACGGCGTGTTTCAGCACGTCTGCGAAATTGCCGGCATGGTAGATGTGGCGATAGTTCATGCGGGTCCCCGCGGCGATCAAACGCCCTGATGCGACGATGAATTGTTGCGATGATAGAATGATTTGCCTTTAGGCCATCCAAGCTCTGCAATATAGAAAAGCCATGAACGTTGCGACCCCCCATCTCGGAAAACCGCGCATCGGCCATTCGGCCTGTCCGCATGACTGTCCCTCCACCTGCGCGCTCGATGTCGAGATCGGCGCCGACGGCCGCATCGGCCGCGTCAAGGGGAGCGCGGACAACAGCTATACGGCCGGCGTCATCTGCGCCAAGGTCGCGCGTTATGCCGAGCGTCTCTATCATCCCGACCGGCTGATGAAGCCATTGGTGCGTAAAGGCGAAAAGGGCAGCGGGGAGTGGACCGACATTTCCTGGGATGCCGCGCTCGACACCATCGCGGAAAACTTCGTTAAGGCCGAACAGGCGCATGGCGTCGAAGCCGTCTGGCCCTACTATTATGCCGGCACGATGGGCCTCGTGCAGCGCGATTCCATCGAACGCCTGCGCCACGCGAAACGCTATTCCGGCTTCTTCGATTCCATCTGCACCAATCCGGCGTGGACCGGCTTCACCATGGGCGCCGGCACCTTGCGCGGTCCCGATCCACGCGAAATGGCGAAGTCAGACTGCGTGGTCATCTGGGGCACCAATGCGGTCTCCACGCAGGTCAACGTGATGACCCACGCGGTCAAGGCCCGCAAGGAGCGCGGCGCCAAGATCGTCGTCATCGACATCTACGACAACCCGACGATGAAGCAGGCGGACCTCGCGCTGAAGCTCAGGCCCGGCACCGACGCGGCCCTTGCCTGCGCCATCATGCATGTCGCCTTTCGCGATGGTTACGCCGACCGCGCCTATATGACGAAATTCGCCGACGATCCGGCTGGTCTCGAAGCCCATCTGGCGACCCGCACGCCGCACTGGGCTGCCGATATCACCGGCCTTACCGTCGAGGAGATCGAGACCTTCGCTGCCCTCGTCGGGCGCACGAAAAAGAGCTACTTCCGTCTCGGCTACGGCTTTACTCGCAGCCGCAACGGCGCGGTGTCCATGCACGCCGCGCTCTCCATCGCCACGGTGCTCGGCTCCTGGCAATATGAAGGCGGCGGCGCGTTCCACAGCAATTCCGGCATCTTCCACCTGCGCAAGAGCGAGTTGATGGGCATGAAGCTCATCGATCCGGATATTCGCATGCTCGACCAGTCGCAGATCGGCCGGATTCTCACCGGCGATGCCGTGGCATTGCGCGATCGCGGCCCCGTCACGGCCATGCTCATCCAGAACACAAACCCGGTCAACGTCGCGCCGGAACAGCGCCTCGTGAAACAGGGTTTTCTCCGCGATGATCTGTTCGTCGCCGTGCACGAGCAGTTCATGACCGACACGGCGAAGCTCGCCGATATCTTGCTGCCGGCCACCATGTTCGTCGAGCACGACGACGTCTATCGCGGCGGCGGACACCAGCACATCCTGCTTGGTCCGAAACTCGTCGAGCCGCCGGCTACGGTGCGAACCAACCTCTTCGTCATCGAGGAACTGGCAAAGCGTCTCGGTGTCGCCGACCTGCCGGGCTTCGGCCTGTCGGAGCAGGAGCACATCACCCGCATGCTGCCCTATTACGACACGGACTTCGACGGTCTGAAGGAAAACAAGTGGATCGATTGCCAGCCGGATTTCGACACGGCGCACTTCTCGAAAGGTTTTGGTTTCCCGGACGGAAAATTCCGCTTCAGCCCGAACTGGACGAACACGCCCGCGCCCAACAAGCCGCCGAAAGTGCTCGGCGCCTTCGGCCCGCATGAGGCGCTGCCGGCCTTCCCGGATCATGTCGACATCATCGAGGCGGCGGATGAGGAGCACCCGTTCCGGCTCGCCACGTCACCGGCTCGCATGTTCCTCAATTCGACCTTCACCGAGACAAAAGGCTCGCGCGACCGCGAGGGCCGGCCGGAAGTGATGATCCATCCGCAGGATGCGGCGGCCAACGGGCTTGAGGAAGGCGATATCGTTCGCCTCGGCAATGTCCGCGGCGATATCCGCCTGCATGCAAAGATCACCGACAGCGTGAAGCCCGGCGTGCTGATCGCCGAAGGCATCTGGCCGAATTCCGCCCATCTCGACGGCGAGGGCATCAATGTCCTGACGGGGGCCGACCCCGTCGCCCCCTATGGCGGCGCCGCCTTCCACGACAACCACGTCTGGCTGCGCAAGGCCTGACGCCGAAGGATTTTTCATGCTTGCAGAAGCCCCGTCGCCCATCCGCATCGTCGACCAGACCACGGTGTGGAAGCGTTTCATCCACCTGCGCACGCTCGTCGTCGAGCAGACCCGCGCAGACGGCCGTGTCGAGCGGCTCGACCGCGAGGTGCACGACCACGGTGCCGCCGCGACCGTGCTGCTCGTCGATCCCGTCCGGCAGTCCGTCATTCTCGTGCGCCAGTTCCGCCCCGGCGCCTTCCTCGGCGGCCACCCGGACGGTTTTCTGCTCGAAGTTCCGGCCGGTCTGCTCGACGACGACAGCCCGGAAGAGGCCGTCAGCCGCGAGGCGATGGAGGAAACCGGCTACACGGTCCGCGACGTCCGCCACCTTTTCGACATGTATTCCAGCCCCGGCACCCTGACCGAACGCGTCAGCTGCTTCGCCGCCCATATCGACGCCTCCAAACGCGATGGCAACGGCGGCGGCGTGGAAGGCGAGGGGGAGGACATCGAGATCATCGAAATGCCGATCGACGAAGCCTACGGCCTGATCGCCACCGGCGGCATCGTCGATGGCAAGACAATCATGCTGCTGCAATGGCTGATGCTGAACAGGGCCGCGTTCGGCGGTTGATCGTCGCTCTGTGGGTCGCGACGACGAATGCACCACGGATGCCGGCGCAAGGCCGGCATAGCGGGCGAAAAGGCTGCTTTAGATCGCAGCAGGCGAAATCAGGTGCGCGCCGTTCAACTGTGGCAGGTCGCCGGCGGAAATGGTCTTTCCACCCTCCATCCGCACCTTGCCTTCCGCGACAAGCCGCAGCGCCAGCGGATAACTCCGATGCTCCACCGTCAAAACACGGGTCGCCAGCGTGTCGCTGGTATCGCCCGGCACGACGGGCACCGCGGCCTGTACCACGACCGGTCCCTCATCCATGCCCTCGGTCACGAAATGCACCGTGCAGCCGGCAATGCGCATGCCGGCGTCGATGGCGCGCTGGTGCGTGTGCAGGCCGGGGAAGAGCGGCAGCAGGGAAGGGTGGATGTTGAGGATGCGGCCTTCATAGCGGTTGATGAAGGTGCCGGAGAGCAGGCGCATGTAGCCGGCAAGGCAGAGAAGGTCGGGGGCAAGCACATCGAGCGCGTCGAGGATTGCGGCCTCGTGCGCGTTCTTGCTGGCAAAATCCTTGCGCAGGAAGCTGCGGGTCGGAATGCCAAGCGCTTCGGCCTTGGCAAGCCCGCGGGCATCCGCCTTGTCGGAGAAGACCGCGACGATTTCTGCCGGGAAATCCGGTGCTTCGCAGGCCTTCGCCAGTGCCAGCATGTTGGAGCCGCCGCCGGAGATGAAGGCGACGACGCGCTTGCGTCCAGATTGGCTCATAGGGCGAGCGTACCCTTGTAGATCGTGCCGGCGGCGCCTTCGTCGCGGGCGACCATGCGGCCGAGGCGGAAGGCGGTCTCGCCTTCACGCGACAGAACCGCAATAACCGCATCGGCCTTGTCGGCCGGTACGACCGCGATCATGCCGACGCCGCAGTTGAAGGTGCGCAGCATTTCCTTGGCTTCCACACCGCCGCTGCGGGCGAGCCAGGAGAACACGGCCGGCGCCTTGACGGCATCGAGGTCGATTTCGGCGGCGAGATGTTTTGGCAGCACGCGCGGAATGTTTTCCGGAAAACCGCCGCCGGTGATGTGGGCGAGTGCCTTGATCGAACCCGTTTCGCGGATCGCCTTCAAGAGCGGCTTCACGTAGATCTTGGTCGGCGTCAGCAGCGCTTCGCCGAGGCTTTTTGCAGCGTCGAACGGTGCTTCGGCATCCCAGGCGAGGCCGGAGAGCGAAACGATCTTGCGCACCAGCGAATAGCCGTTGGAATGCACGCCGGAGGAGGCGAGGCCGAGGATGACGTCGCCTTCCGCAAGGTCGCCGGCCGGCAGCAGTTCTCCACGCTCGGCGGCACCGACGGCAAAGCCCGCGAGGTCATAATCGCCATGCGAATACATACCGGGCATTTCGGCGGTCTCGCCGCCGATCAGCGCGCAACCGGCCTGGCGGCAGCCTTCGGCAATGCCTTCGACGATGGCCGCACCCTGATCCGGATCGAGCTTGCCGGTGGCGAAATAGTCGAGGAAGAAGAGCGGTTCGGCGCCCTGCACCACGAGATCGTTGACGCACATGGCGACGAGGTCGATGCCGACCGTGTCGTGGCGGTTGGCGTCGATGGCGATCTTGAGCTTGGTGCCGACGCCGTCATTGGCGGCGACCAGCACCGGATCGGTGAAGCCTGCGGCCTTAAGGTCGAAGAGGCCGCCGAAGCCGCCGATCTCGCCATCCGCGCCCGGGCGGCGCGTCGAGCGCACGGCCGGCTTGATCTTCTCGACCATCAGATTGCCTGCGTCGATGTCGACGCCCGCATCGCTGTAGGTCAGGCCGTTCTTTTCCGACTGGCTCATGCTCTCGTCTCCGGCGTTAGAGCATCTTGCAGGCAGGTGGGTTCCCCTGCCGTCGCACAAATGCGGCAAAACAAATAGGCAGAGCAGATGAGCGAACGAATATGAGCCCATATGCTCTACGCTGATCGCGCCCGATTGGCATGCCGGGGCGGCAAGTGCAAGACGAATGCCGGAAAAGCCGGGGTTTTTTCACCGATTTACCCGTGATGCCTGCGCACGGGCCCGTCGAGCCTTGACCTTTCTCTGCCACGCATCCTATCTCCATCGGGTAACGGCGGCGGCCCTTCTTCGGGTCAGAACACGGGAAAGAGCACGATGGCAGCCCATATCAGTGGTGCGGGATTGAAGCGGCAGGTGGTCTTCTGGCTCATCGCGCTCGTCTTCTTCGTGCTCTTCCTCATGGTGTTCAGCGATATCCTGCTGCCCTTCATCGCCGGCATGGCGCTGGCCTATTTCCTCGATCCGGTGGCTGACCGGCTGGAGCGCTGGGGCTTGAGCCGCATGATGGCGACGGTGGTGATCCTGATCGCCTTCGTCATCCTCTTCGCGCTCTCGCTGATGATCGTCATTCCGCTGCTAGCCACCCAGGCCGCGGATTTCCTGCAAAAGCTGCCGGGCTACGTCACGCAGCTCCAGGAACTGGTGGCAAACTTCAACCCGAACCTGCTGCCGACCTGGATCAGCAGCCAGATGGGCACGATCAAACAGAGCTTCTCGACCATTCTTGCCGAGGGGGCGGGCTTCCTCGGCACAGTGTTCAAGCAGGTCTGGAACTCCGGCATGGCGTTGGTCAACATCGTCTCGCTGTTCGTCATCACGCCGGTCGTCGCCTTCTACCTGCTGCTCGACTGGGACCGCATGATCGCCAAGGTAGACAGCTGGGTGCCGCGCGACCACGTCGCCAATGTCCGTCAGATCGCCGCGGAAATGGATGCGGCGATTGCCGGCTTCGTGCGCGGGCAGGGCTCGATCTGCATCATCCTCGGCCTGTTCTACGGCATCGGGCTGTCCTTTGCCGGCCTGAATTTCGGCCTGCTGATCGGCCTTTTCGCCGGACTTATCAGCTTCATTCCCTATGTCGGCTCGCTGGTTGGGCTGGTGCTCGCCGTCGGCGTGGCGATCGTGCAGTTCTGGCCGGAATACTGGATGGTCGTGCTCATCGCCGCCATCTTCTTCGCCGGCCAGTTCGTCGAGGGCAACATTCTGCAGCCGAAGCTTGTCGGCTCGCGCGTCGGCCTGCATCCGGTCTGGCTGATGTTTGCGCTGGTCGCCTTCGGTGCGCTGTTCGGTTTCGTCGGTCTGATGATCGCGGTGCCGGCAGCGGCAGCGGTTGGCGTCCTTGCCCGCTTCGGCATCAAGCGGTATCTTGATAGCGACCTGTATTACGGGGCGAGCAAGCCCGTTCTGCTCGAAGAGAGCACGCCGAACGACGAATAGACGGCGGTGCAATTCCAGGAAGAACGTGCGCGGTTTTCCGTTCGGAATTGCGTTAAACGAAGAGATAGTACCTGAGTAAAAACATGACATCGCGCAAGACCGCCGAACAGCTGCCGCTGGCCTTCGGGCACGACCCCGCGACGGGACGCGACGACCTTTTGCTCGCGGAACCTGTCAATGCCGCGGTCGCGATGATCGACGCCTGGCCGCATTGGCCGTCGCCCGTGGTCATTATCGCGGGGCCGGTCGGTTCGGGAAAGTCGCACCTCGCGGCCATCTGGCGTGAGAAGGCTGCTGCCGAGACAATCGAGGCGAAGGCGGGGCAGGGCGCGGAAGAGGCCGCCGAACACGGTCCCGTGCTCATCGAGGACGCGGACCGCAACGGTTTCGACGACCGCACGCTCTTCCACATCATCAACAACGTCCGTCAGAACGGCCATACGTTGCTCATCACCAGCCGGCTCTGGCCGATGTCGTGGCCGGTCGACCTGCCGGACCTGCGTTCGCGTCTCAAGGCGGCCACCGTGGTCGAGATTGGCGAACCGGACGACGAACTGCTGTCACAGGTCATCGTTAAGCTCTTCGCCGATCGCCAGCTTTTCGTGGATGATCGGCTGGTCGCCTACATCGTGGCGCGCATGGAGCGTTCGCTGGAAGCGGCGCAGACGCTTGTCGAGCGTCTCGACCGTCTGGCGCTCGCCCGCGGCAGCCGCATCACGCGGGCGCTGGCGCAGGAGGTGCTTGGCGAAATGGTCGGCGGGGACGATTCCGCCAGCTAGTTTTGCCGCAAGGATTGACTGTCACAGTTCTGTCGTCAAACTAGGCTAAGCGCTTCGAGGAAAAGTGAAAATCGGTTTTCCGTTCGGGCCAGCGTCAGGCATGCGGCCGATCCGGCGACAAAGTGGGGCGGACTATCCAATGGATACAGCGACTTCGGACCTTTCTCAGGAAAAACCAGTCGAGACCGCGCTGCCCGAGGGGGCGACGGTCAATGTCGAAGCTCTGATGGCGAGCCCGGAACGTTTCATCAATCGCGAATTTTCCTGGCTCCAGTTCAATCGCCGCGTGCTGGAAGAGACGCTGAACACCGCCCACCCTCTGCTTGAGCGTGTGCGCTTCCTGTCGATTTCGGCAGCGAACCTCGACGAGTTCTTCATGGTGCGTGTCGCCGGCCTCGAAGGCCAGGTGCGCCAGGGCGTCGGCATCCGCAGCCCGGACGGCAAGACCTCTGCCGAGCAGCTCAACGACATCCTGAAGGAGATCGACAATCTCCAGATGGAGCAGCAGGCCTCGCTTGCCGTGCTCCAGCAATATCTCGCCAAGGAAGACATCGTCATCATCCGCCCCTCGGCCCTGTCGAGCAATGACAAGGTCTGGCTGCAGCAGGAATTCACCCAGTCGATCTTCCCGGTGCTGACGCCGCTTTCCATCGACCCGGCGCATCCGTTCCCGTTCATCCCGAACCTCGGCTTCTCGATCGGCCTTCAGCTCGACAGCACGCTGGGTAAGGAGCCGATGACGGCGCTGCTCCGCCTGCCGGTGGCGCTCGACCGTTTCATCCGCCTGCCGGATGCCGATGGCACGATCCGCTACATCACGCTGGAAGACGCGGTCGGCCTGTTCATCGGCAAGCTTTTCCCGGGCTACATCGTGCGCGGCTCGGGCACGTTCCGCATCATCCGAGACAGCGATATCGAAGTGGAGGAAGAGGCCGAAGATCTGGTTCGCTTCTTCGAGACCGCGCTGAAGCGCCGCCGCCGCGGTTCGGTGATCCGCATCGAGACCGATTCGGAAATGCCGGAATCGCTGCGCCGCTTCGTCGTCGGCGAACTGGGCGTACCGGATAACCGCGTCGCCATCCTGCCGGGCCTGCTCGCGCTCAACATGCTCTCCGAGATTACAAAGGCGCCCCGCGACGACCTGCGGTTCGAGCCGTACAATGCGCGATTTCCCGAACGCGTTCGCGAACACGCCGGCGACTGCTTCGCCGCCATCCGCGAAAAGGACATGGTCGTCCACCATCCGTACGAAAGCTTCGACGTGGTGGTCCAGTTTCTTCTCCAGGCTGCGCGCGATCCTGACGTTCTGGCGATAAAGCAGACGCTCTACCGCACCTCGAACGACAGCCCGATCGTGCGTGCGCTCATCGACGCGGCCGAGGCCGGCAAGTCGGTGACGGCGCTGGTCGAACTCAAGGCCCGCTTTGACGAAGAGGCCAACATTCGCTGGGCGCGCGACCTGGAGCGCGCCGGCGTGCAGGTCGTCTTCGGCTTCATCGAATTGAAGACCCACGCCAAGATGTCGATGGTGGTGCGTCGCGAGGAGGGCAGACTTCGCACCTATTGCCACCTCGGCACCGGCAACTACCACCCGATCACCGCGAAGATCTACACCGACCTGTCCTTCTTCACCTGCAACCCGACGATCGCCAGCGACATGGCGAACATCTTCAACTTCATCACCGGCTACGGCGAACCGGAAGCAGGCATGAAGCTCGCCTTCTCGCCCTACACGATGCGCCCGCGAATCATCCGCCACATCGAGGAGGAGATCGCGCATGCCAAGAACGGCGCGCCGGGCGCGATCTGGATGAAGATGAACTCGCTCGTCGATCCGGACATCATCGACGCGCTCTACCGCGCCAGCCAGGCCGGCGTGGAGGTCGATCTTGTGGTGCGCGGCATCTGCTGCCTGCGCCCGCAGGTGCCGGGCCTGTCCGACAATATCCACGTCAAGTCGATCGTCGGCCGCTTCCTCGAGCACTCCCGCATCTTCTGTTTCGGCAATGGCCACGGGCTTCCATCCGACAAGGCGCTGGTCTATATAGGCTCCGCGGATCTGATGCCGCGAAACCTGGACCGGCGGGTCGAGACACTTGTGCCTCTGATCAACCGGACTGTGCATGAGCAGGTTCTCTCGCAGATCATGTTGGGCAATCTCATCGATAACCAGCAGAGCTACGAGATTCTTGCGGACGGAACGTCCCGGCGCATGGAAGTGCAGCCCGGTGCCGAGCCGTTCAACGCTCAGCACTACTTCATGACCAACCCCAGCCTGTCCGGCCGGGGCGAAGCCCTGAAGTCCAGCGCACCGAAGGCGATCGCCGGCTGGCAAGGCCGCCGGAAGAAGTAAAACTGGATATGCATGGTTGAATCTGAAGCCCAGGGGCGTTTGCCTGGAATTGCCCCGGTGTCAGTCGTGGATATCGGTTCGAACTCGATTCGCCTCGTCATCTACGAGGGAATGAGCCGTTCGCCGGCCATGCTGTTCAACGAGAAGGTCATGTGCGGTCTCGGCAAGGGGCTCGCCAGGACCGGCCGCATGGACCAGGCGAGCGTCGATCGCGCGCTCGCATCGCTCCATCGTTTCAAGGCCCTTTCCAAACAGGCCCGCGCCTCCACCATGTTCGCGCTCGCGACGGCGGCTGCGCGCGAAGCGGAAAACGGTCCCGATTTCATCCACCAGGCGGAAATGATCCTCGGCCAGAAGGTCCGGGTGCTGACCGGCGAGGAGGAAGCCTATTTCTCCGCACTCGGCATCGTCAGCGGCTTTCATGATCCCGACGGCATCGTCGGTGACCTCGGCGGCGGCTCGCTCGAACTGATCGACGTGGCCGGCGGCATGATCGGCAAGGGTATTACGCTGCCGCTCGGCGGCATCCGCCTGTCGGAAGCCTCCGGTGGTTCCGCCGCACAGGCCCGCATCGTCGCCCGCAAGTACCTGCGCACCGCCAACCTCCTGAAAAACGGCACCGGCCGCGCCTTCTACGCCGTCGGCGGCACCTGGCGCTCCATCGGCAAGCTGCACATGGAAGTGCAGAACTATCCGCTGCACATGATGCAGGGCTACGAACTCGGCTTCGCCGACGCGATGGATTTCCTCACCGATATCGTCACGGCCAAGGACCCGAAGGATCCGGCCTATGCGGCGATCTCCAAGGGCCGTCGCAACCTCTTGCCCTTCGGCGCCGTCGCCATGCAGGAGACGATCGCCATCATGAAACCCTCGCGGGTCTTCTTCTCCGCGCAGGGTGTGCGCGAAGGCTATCTCTATTCCCTGCTGCCCGACCGGGAAAAGGCGCGCGACCCGCTGCTCGCTGCGGCCAGCGAACTCGCCATCCTGCGCGCCCGTTCGCCGGAGCACGCCCGCGAGCTTGCCGAATGGACCGGCCGCATGATGCCGCTGTTCGGCATTACCGAAAACGACGAGGAGCGCCGCTACCGTGAAGCTGCCTGCCTGCTGGCCGATATCAGCTGGCGCGCGCATCCGGACTACCGTGGTCTCCAGGCGCTGAACCTCATCGCGCACGGCACCTTCATCGGCATCACCCATCCTGGCCGCGCCTTCATCGCGCTCACCAACTACTACCGCTTCGAGGGCCTTAACGACGACGCCGTCAGCAGTTCCCTGGCTGGCATTGCGACACCGCGCCTGCGCGAACTCGCAAAGCTCGTCGGCGGCCTGTTGCGCATCCTGTACCTCTTCTCCGCCTCGATGCCCGGCGTCGTGCCGCATATCGTTTTCCGCAAGGCGAGCGGATCGGAGACGGATCTCGAGCTGATCGTGCCGTCGGACTATTCCGAACTTGCCGGTGAACGCCTCGACGGGCGCCTCCAACAGCTTGCCAAGCTGACCGGCAAGAAACTCGCCTTCCGTTACCAGTGAGGCCGATGATGCGGATCGTCTCCCTCCTCGCCGCCGTCTTCCTTGCGACAGGTGCCGCGGCACAGGATTGGCGGGCCGTGGAGCGGGTCGTGCCCTATTCCGTGCAGGGCACGACGGGTCTGGAAATCTATCAGTCGATCGGCGCGCGGGGCCCGCAGCTCGGCGTCGCCCGCGTTATCGCCCATACCGGTTTCAAGCTCACCTGGACGCGCAAATACGAGCGCCAGGGCGATGCCTGCACCATCACGGTCAACAAGCCGAAACTCGTCATCACCTACACGCTGCCCAAGCTGAAATCGAAGCTTTCCGGGCCGCTGAAGGATCGCTGGGACACTTTCATCTCCGGTGTGACGGCGCATGAAAAGGTGCATGGCGACTTCATCAAGGACATGGTGAAACAGATCGAGGCGATGAGCGTCGGCATGACGGTCGAAAACGATCCGAACTGCCAGAAAATCCGCCCCCAGCTCCAGGCCCGCCTCAGCGAGCTCTCGCAGGCCCAACGCGCCCGCAGCCGCGATTTCGATCAGGTCGAACTGAACGATGGCGGCAATGTACACCAACTGATTCTGCAGTTGGTTGACCCGAGATAGTCCGGTCGAACGGCGCTTCAATGCGCGAATTTACTTGTTATTTAACACCGCTTCTTGTCTTATTCCTGATAGCAGGGCCAAGTGTTGCTGGCCTCTATTAAGGGAGAGATCGCATGGCTATTTTGAAGATTCAGCCCTTGGGGAATAAGGGCCTCGATGTAAACGACATCGATATCAGGCTGCTTGGTGACTATGATTTTGCGAGTACATCCGCGACGAGCGCAAGGTTCTTCGCCGATGACGACAACTATGCCCTCTTCCAGGGCCGCGGCTTCACATACAAGAAAGCGGGCTCTACAGTCATCGATATCACAGGCGGCACAGTTGAGAAGTTCTATCTTTCCATCGGTGGGGTGAAAGTATTCGCGCTCACCGGGCTTTCGCTCTCCGCATCCAAGCTTTTCGACTTCTTCGTCGCCGCTGATCCCGTTGGAGCATTCAACTACATCTTTGCTGGCAATGACACGATCTACGCGACGAAGTTTGCCGACATTCTCGCCGCAGCAGGCGGTGACGACACGATTTATGCGGGCGCCGGCAACGACAAGGTTCTCGGCGGCTCCGGCAATGACCTGCTGCAGGGCGAGGCCGGCAACGACGTGCTTTCCGGTGGCTCGGGCAATGACAAGGTCTTTGGCGGTGACGGGGCCGACTCCCTTTCAGGCGAAAGCGGCAACGACATGCTCGAAGGCGGTGCCGGGGTTGACAAGCTTTCCGGTGGAGCAGGCGCCGATAAACTCTATGGTGGCGACGGCAACGACATACTGAAGGGCGATGCCGACAATGATCAGCTCTTTGGCCGCCTTGGCAATGACGTGCTCGAAGGCGGTGCGGGCAACGACACGCTGAACGGCGATAGCGGCAACGACAGCGTGAACGGTGGGGCCGGCAGCGACAAGCTCTCCGGCGGCGCCGGTGCGGACATCTTCGTCTTCAAGTCCGCTTCGGACTCCACGGTCGCTGCGACTGGTCGCGACATGATCCTCGACTTCAAACAGGCGGATGGCGACCGCATCGATCTTAAGGCGATCGACGCCAACGCCACGCTCGGCGGCGATCAGGCCTTCAAATTCATTGGAACGGCGGCGTTCCACAAGACGGCCGGCGAACTGCGCTACATCAACTCGAATGGCGACACTTTCGTTCAAGGCGATATCAATGGTGACGGCAAGTCCGACTTCATGATCGCCATCGACGCGAACCTTGCGCTGAAATTGGCCGATTTCATCCTCTAAGCAGCATTGCTGTATAGTGAAAAGGGGGGCTGCTGCCCCCCTTTTTTGTGGGCACGACCTGGCTATGTGGTTCGCAAATTCCAGACCGGCTAAAATTGGGACATGTGCCATATCCGCACGCGTGTGGCTCTGCTTGCTTGTGGCAAGTATGTGCCGTTCTGGCCTGCGTTAACCATGTCTTTGAGTTAAGGAAGTACTAAAGCACCCATCGCTTGCCTTCCTCATATTCAGAAGGCTCATTCCTGCCACTACGACGCATTGAGACGTCGATGAACAGGAGAGATCAGGCATGGCAACCGTTAAGACGCAGCCGGTGGGAAATCAGGGTGTAAACCTTTCGCTGCTCGATATTCGCGCGCTTGCCGCATATGACCATTGGCAGTTGACGCCCTCGAGCATCAAACTGCATGACGCGAGCGGCGCAAACTATGCGCTCTTCAGCGGCTCGAATTTTTCCTTTAAGACGAACGGCAACACGATTGAGGATGTCCTGAGTGGCACGGTCACGAAACTCGATATCGGCCTTGGCGGCGTCGACCAGATCGCTTTCAGTAACCTCAATCTCTCGGCCAAGACGTTCTTCGACTACTTCATGGCTGCCGACACGAAGGGCGCCTGGGACTACCTGTTTTCCGGCAATGATTCGATCGTCGGCACGCAATATGCAGACTATCTCTTCGGCGGCGCCGGCAACGACACTGTTTCGGGCGGTGCCGGCAACGACGCCATCGAAGGCAATGCCGGCCATGATGCGCTTTATGGTGGCACAGGAGCCGACAAACTTGTTGGTGGTAGTGGCGCGGACGCGTTCGTCTTCAAGTCAATATCGGATTCGACGGTCAGCGCCTCTGGCCGCGATACGATCTCCGACTTCAGCCGCGCACAAAAGGACAAGATCAGCCTGTCCGCAATCGACGCGAACACCAAGGTCGCAGGCAACCAGGCCTTCAGCTTTATCGGGACGGAAAAATTCCACAGCGTCGCCGGCGAACTGCGCTACGAGAAGGTTAGCGGCGATACGCTCATCCATGGCGATGTGAACGGCGACGGCAAGGCCGACTTCTCCCTTCTCGTCGATGCCACCATCGACTTCAGAGTGGGTGATTTCATTCTCTGAAACCGGCGTGTCGGACGGAAAAAGGGGGCGCCACTGGTCGCCCCCTTTTTCATTTCAGCGGATCACTCGGCCTTCAGAAACTCGCTCACGTCCAGCAGCACGAACTCGTTGTCGTCAGCCTTGTCGAGTGCGCGGCCGGCGGAGAAGGGCAGGTTGTTGTCGTTGCCGACGATGATATGGGTCTCGTCCACGCGGTCGACATTCTCGATCGTCACGAACGGCATGTCGTAGAAGCCTTCGCCGCCCCCCTGGCGCTTCTTGTTGTCCGGGTCGGCGATCTTCAGAAGGTCGATATAGCCGATCTTGCGGACGGCCTTGCCGACATTTTCATCGGTCATGGCGATCTTGTAGATGCGCTTGACCTTGGATGCGGTGGCAAAGCAATCCGGCTTGGCATCCTTCGGGTCGGCGCAGGCCTTGTCGGCCGTGCCGGCACCGTTGTCGCGCTCGATCACCAGGGCGGTGGTGGCGTCCAGCATGTTGAAGTCGCCGATCGCTTCGCCGCCTTCGGCAAGCGGATAGAGCCAGCTGCGGCCTGTCCAGTCCTTGGACGCGACGTCGAGTTCGATGATGCGCAGCGCCGGGCGGCCGTCCGCCTGTTCGACCGATTCGCTGTCGACCCAGAGCGGGCCTTCCAGCAGGCCATAGAGCTTCGCGCCGTCCTTCGACATGGCAAGGCCTTCATAGCCGCCGGAGCGTTTCACGTTGAAGGCCGGCATCTTCTTGGAGGGATCGGCTTGTACGGCGAGCGTCGGGTTGTCCGGCGAGGTGACCGGCTTGCCATCGACCTCTGTCGCGATCACGTCCGTCAGCTTGCCGTCCAGATCGAACTTCAGGACGTAGGGGCCGAATTCTTCGCCGATCCAGAAACCATCGGCTGTTGGCTGGATGGATTCGACGTCGAAGTCGCCGCCCGTCAGGTAGCGCTTTTCCGCACCTTCCATGACGATCGGGAAGGGTGCCTTTTTATCCGGGTCGGAGAGGAACACGGTCTTCACCGGTTCAAGCGTGCCCTTGTCCCAGTCGAAGCGCACATTGTGGATCATCAGCATGGCGTCGGTGGAGTTCAACTTGTTGCCGAAGCCGTTGTCGGAGAGCGTCCAGAACGTGCCGTCTTCCATCGTTTTGATACCCGAAAAACCCTGCATCGGCTGGCCGTCGAAGGGCAGCGCAAGACCCGTCTCGCGCACTCCGTCCTTGCCCATGACACTGCCGAGTGTGTCGACGCGCTTACGGTCTGCGGTCGAAAACTTGCCGGAGGTCTTCAGGTAGTCGGCAGCATCCGCCGGGGCGGCGATGATCGTGTTGGCCGGAAGGACCGCGTGGGCCTTCAGGGTTGCGGGGAATTCCTTGTCGGCAGCGAGTGCCGCGGTCGTCATCAGAAGCGAAAGAGCGGCGGTGGTGAAAAGATGTTTGGTCATAATGGGTCCCATGGTTCGGCAAACGATGCCAGTTGATAGGCGCCGCGCATGACCGCTGCTTGACAGTTCCTTATCGCTTTCGTGACGGTGCGGGTTAGCCTTGGCGACCGCCGGCGAGCACCGCAAAACGCCCCGGCGTCATGCCGAGCGCCTTCTTGAAATGGCGATTGAGGTGCGCCTGGTCCGCGAAGCCGCTGGCAAAGGCGACCTCGGCAAGGCTCTCGCCAGCGATAATCAGGCTCTTCGCCCGCTCCAGGCGGCGCATGACGAGGTAGCGGTGCGGGCTGGTGCCGAGCAACTGGCGGAACTGCCGGGCGAGGGTGAAACGGTCCAGTCCCGTCACCGCCTCCAGTTCCGTGGAACTTACCTGTTGCGACAGGTTTTCCCGCAGGAAATCGCAGGCCCGCAGCACCTCCGCGCGGGCGAGCCTTCCTGGATGGGCTTGCGGTAGACCAGCATGGTCGAGCAACGCGGCGGCGATCTCTTCGACGATCTCGTCCAGCTTGAGTGGTTCGATCGCCGCGTCCATGCTGCCGATAGCTTCGAGCAAAAGCCGGGCCAATCGCGGATCAGCGACGATCGGCGAAGCGACAAAGGGCAATGTACGACCGCGCTCTGCCGTCACCGGCAAGAAACGCTCGGGCGGGATGTACATCATGCGATAGGTCAGCCCGTCATCAGTGCCGGCGCCGCCGTCATGCATCTCGTCCGGGTGGAGAACGATGACATTGCCGGGGAGGCTGAAGCGCGCTTCGCCGCGATAGCGAAAGGTCTGGATGCCGGCCATGGTGACGCCGAGCGCATAGGTATCATGCCGGTGTGGCTCGAAGCCCTTGCCGCGGAACCGCGCCTCGATGCGCTCGATGCCGGCAAGCTCCGGCGCGATGACGATGCGGTCCTTCTCCGCGCACAAACGTTCAAGCGGCGCATCGACGGCGCCTGCTACCGCATTGGCCGCGGAGTGGTCCGCAGCCTTTTTTCGGGAGTATACCTGCATGTTCGATACCAAGTTTGCCGTCATCCTGCGCGAGGATCTGGAAGTCTGGCAGAAGTTGAATGTCACCGCTTTTCTGTCGAGCGGCATCATCGGCCAGAAGCCGGAGCTGATCGGCGAAGCCTACCGCGATGCCGCCGGCAATGTCTACAACGCCTTGAGCGTCCAGCCGATCATCGTGCTCGCGTCAGACGGCGCGACGCTGTCGAAGATTCACGCACGGGCGCTGGAGCGCGAGGTCCCTGCCGCCGTCTACATCGAAGAGATGTTTTCCACCGGCCATGACGCGGCCAACCGCGCCGTCTTCGCCATGTTCGGCCCGAGTGACGCCAAGATCGTCGGTATCGCGCTGCATGCCGACAAGAAGATGGTGGATCGCATCACAAAGGGGGTGAAACTGTACGCGTGAGTTCTACGATGGAAGGAGCTTGCTTTTTTAGGAAAAGCTTGTTCAATCCATGATGGAATGCGCAAGGCGTTGCCGGGCAAAGCCCGGCACGACTGGTTGTTCGTCACAGCGAGTGGACAGGCGTCGGGACCGGGCCGCATGTTTCGCTCGTGCGTACCGTCGCGAATTGATCCGGCACTTTAAATCAGAGTTTCAGAGCCAGCCCAAGGCAAAGGGCCTCCGGCGCGGTCTTGAACCATCGGGACAAAGGGGAAACGGACGTGAGCACGATCACTTCGAATATCAGCAGGACACTCAATGGCTCGACGGCATTCAGCGTCGGCGGGGACACCTATACATGGTCCAACCGCTGGCTGGACATGCTCGCGATATGGGCACCCGACAACGCGCCGCTGCGCACGGTAAACCTAACGCTCAGCAGCAAGTCATGGGGTGCGGACGTGCTGCGCTTCGCCGGAAACGCCAGCGTGACCATCAACGATGCAACGACCGGTGTTGGCGATAACGACCGCGTGTACATAAGCTACATTTCTCTTGGCTCCAGCGGAACGAGCACCGTCACCCTGAAGAATGCCGAAGTGGAAACCCTGGTTGGCAGTAAGGCCTCCCAGAACGTGACCATCGGCTACTGGGCGAGCTATATTGGCCTGAACCGGGGCGACGACACGGTTACAGTGGTTGGCGTCGGCGAAGTTGGCAGCATGGACCTCGGCCGGGGTAATGACAAGCTGACGACGACCGGCAATGCTTGGGTCGGAACGGCCTATATGGGGCGTGGCAATGACATCGTCTCGCTCGGGGCGGGCGGCGCTCACTTCATTCATCTGGGGCAGGATGCGGATATCATCAAGTTCAGCGCCAATGCCCAGAGCGCGATCGTCCATGGCGGCGAAGGCATATCCGACGATCTGGTGGGAGCCAAGGACTCCGATACTGTCGACTTTTCGGCGTTTACCAGCGGGTTGGTTATCGATCTGAATGGTCGATCCTATGTCGAGGGGACGAACGGCGACTATCTTATCTCCAATTTCGAGAATGCGACGGGGGGCAAGGGCAAGGACACGATCATCGCGAACGGCGAGGTCAATGTTCTCAAGGGCGGCGCCGCTGCCGACACCTTCGTTTTCGAAAGCAAGGCGGCCGCCCATGGCGACAAGATCCTCGACTTCAGCCAGACGGAGAAGGACAAGATCAGCCTCTCGGCCATCGACGCCAACACCGTATTGAGTGGCAACCAGGCCTTCACCTTCATCGGCACGGCAGCCTTCGGCGATAAAGCGGGCCAGTTGCGCTATGAGCTGAAATCGGGTGACACTATCATCCACGGCGATATCAACGGCGATGGCGTCAGGGATTTCTCCATCATTCTCGACGCCAGCGTCGCTCTCAAGGTGGGTGATTTCATTCTCTGAGGAGAGGCTTGAGAGGAGGGCCGAAATCCTCGGCCCTCTTACAGTTCCACCGCTTCGATCTTCTTGTCGACGAAGCGCAGCGCCACCTTGCCGCCGATCAGGTTGAGGGCGGTATCGCCGAAAAGCTCCCGGCGCCAGCCATGCAGTGCCGCGACATCGGCTGTTTCGCCCTCGGCGGCGATCTTTTCGAGATCGTCGGTGTTGGCGATGATCTTGGCGGCGACGCCCTCGCGCTCGGAGACGATCTTCAACAGCACCTTCAGCATTTCGCTGGCGGCGGCGGCGCCCTCCGGTACATGGTTCTGGCGCGGCAGGCGCGGCAGGTCGGCCTTCGGAATGGCCAGCGCCTCGCCGATCGCTTCCAGAAGCGCGCCGCCGGACTGCGAGCGTTCCCACCCCTTCGGGATGGTGCGCAGGCGGGCGAGTGCCTCGGCATCGACCGGCTGCTGCTGGGCGATTTCATAGATCGTGTCGTCCTTCAGGATGCGCGAGCGCGGCACGTTGCGGGCGCGTGCTTCGCGTTCGCGCCAGGCGGCGACCTTCTGCAACACCGCAAGCTCGATTGGCTTCTTGACGCGCATCTTGAGCCGCTTCCAGGCATCGTCCGGATGCAGGTCGTAGGTTTCGCGCGATTCGAGAACCGCCATTTCCTCGGTCAGCCACAACGAGCGTCCGGCCTCTTCCAGCTTTTCCTTGAGGGTCAGGTAGACGTCCCGCAGATGCGTCACGTCGGCCAGCGCATATTCGAGCTGCTTGTCGGTCAGCGGCCGGCGGCTCCAGTCGGTGAAGCGCGAGGACTTGTCGATATGTACGCCCTTGATCTTCTGCACGAGCTGGTCATAGGAGACGCTGTCGCCGAAGCCGCAGACCATGGCCGCGACTTGGGTGTCGAAGATCGGGTGCGGGATTAGATTGCCGCGGTTGAAGATGATTTCGATATCCTGCCGCGCGGCATGGAAGACCTTCAGCACCGCCGTGTTGGCCATCAGCTCGAAGAACGGTGCCAGATCCAGGCCTTTGGCGAGCGGATCGACGATGACCTCAAGCTCGGGGCCGGCCAGCTGAACCAGGCAGAGTTCCGGCCAGAAGGTCGTCTCCCGCAGGAATTCCGTGTCGATCGTCAGATACTCGGAACGGGCGAGTGTCTCACAGGCTTCGGTTAGGGCTGCGGTGGTCTCGATGATCTGCATGGGCTCGGGCGGACTTTTCTCGAATTTTGGATCGGGCAGCTTTAGACGTTCCACGGTTTTGCCACAATCGAAAACTTGGCCGCTGAAATCTCAGGTTACACGCACATAACTCGTCATGCCGGTCTTCTGGTGTTCGATGATGTGGCAGTGGAACACCCAGTCGCCCGGATTGTCGGCGACGAGCGCGAGCTGCACCTTTTCATCCGGCAGGATGAGGTAGGTATCGGAAAAATGTGGGCGGATCGGCTGCTTGTTCGAGGTGATCGGTCGGAAGGCCAGGCCATGCAGGTGGAGCGGATGCACCTGCGGCGTCGGGTTCTCGACATTGAAGATATAGGTCTTACCCACCTTCATCTCAGCGAGCGGTGCGGTCGGGTCGCCCGTATCGTCCGCCCACGGCACCTTGTTGATGGCCCAGAAATTATAGCCGAGCGAACCGCAGATGCCGTCCTTCGGCCGCTCTTCGGCAGACGCGCTGAGAACGAAGGGGATTTCTGTTGCCGCCGACAGGTCGGGCTCGGGCAGGGGGTTGGCGGCAAGTGCTGGCAGGTCGACGATATTGCGCTTCAGCGAGGCGCCGACCGCGCGGAACGTTGCGAGTGTGGCGGGCTTGGTGCCGCGCAAATCCTTCAATTCGGCGATGGCGCCTTCGGTGTCTGGCATGCGCAGGGCGAGGTCGAGACGCTGGCCGGGGCCGATCATCAGGTGGTCGAGCACAAACCGTTCCGCCACTGGATTACCATCGAACGCGACCACCTGCGCTTCGGCGCCCTCGACCGAAAGCGCAAGGATGCGCGTGACGTCCGTCGCAGCAAGCCGCAGGCGCACGAGCCCGCCGGCCGGCGCGTCATATTGTGGCGACTGTCGCCAGTTGGCTGTGCGCACAGTGCCGAATGTGCCGGCACGCGCGGCATCGCGCGGCTTGAACTGCGCGATGAACTGACCGTCGCCGCCGAGGCGCCAGTCGCGCAGGTTGAGCACGATTTCGGCGTCGAAGACCGGATCCGCCGGATCTTCCACGATGATCACGCCGGTCAGCCCGCGGCCGATCTGCTCCAGCGTGTTGCAATGGGGGTGATACCAGAAGGTGCCGGCATCGGGGGGCGTGAAAGCATAGTCGAAGCTGTCGCCGCCATAGACATAGGGCTGCGTCAGGAAGGGCACGCCGTCCATCCTGTTGTCGATGCGCAGGCCGTGCCAGTGGATGGTCGTCGGCTCGTCGAGCCGGTTGTCGAGCCGGAGCGAAAAGGCCGCGCCGCGCTGCATGCGCAGCACCGGCGGCATCTCGCCGTCGCCATAGGTCATGACGCCCTTCGTCGGCCCCTTTTCGGTGATCATCGCTTCGCCCATGCGTGACACAAGCGACGTCGCCGCCTGCGCGCTCGCCAGCCCGGCAAAGCGCCCCGCAAGACCGATGCCGCCCGCATAGGCCCCGGCGACGAGTGCGCCCTTCATCAGCGTGCGGCGTGTCAGCATGGCAGTCTCTCCGGATGCGTTATCCGCTTCTAAACCTGAGGCCACAGCTCAGCAATAAGCGCCCCGCGTCCAGATTGCCGCAGTGTCATCGCTCGCCGTTGCGGTCCTTCTCGGAGGCGGCGAGCTTGTTGAAGAAGGAGGAGGTGCGCAACAGGTTGCGGAAGCGGCTGTGCCGCGCGCCGGCGGGCACCGCCGGCCGGGCGCTCATGCGCAGCGCCGTATAACCCATGAATGAGACAAGGATGACGGCGGTATAGAGGAAGAGCGCCTGCGGGCCGAAGAACTGTAGCAGCACTGAGGCGAAGAGCGGACCGATGATCGCGCCGCACGACCAGAAGAACAGCATGCCGGCCGACACGAGCGCATGTTCGCCTTCGCCGGCATGGTCGTTGGCATGCGCCGAGCAGAGCGAATAGAGCGGCATGGCAAAGGCGCCGAAAACGAAGATGCCAACGAGGTTCTTCAGTTCATTGCCGCCCGCGAAGAAGGCAAGGTAGAGCGCCGCGCAGGCCGAGCCGAGGGTCGCGAGCAGGATGATCAGCCGCCGGTCGAGCCGGTCGGAATAGATCCCGAGCGGATATTGCAGCACCACGCCGCCGACGATGCCGGCGCTCATGAAGTTCGCGATAGCCGTTACGGAGAGGCCGATATCATGCGCGTAGATCGGCCCAAGATTGCGGAAGGCCGCATTGGTGAGGCCGACGACGATGCAGCCGACGGTGGCGAGCGGCGAGATGTTCCAGAGTTTTCTGACGTCGAAGCGGATCGCCTCCGGTACGGTCGGGCTGGAGCGGTCGGCGAGCGAAATCGGCACGAGCGACAGCGACAGTGCCATGGCGACGATGGCAAACAGCTCGAACCCGCCGATGCCGATGCCCGGAATGAGATATTGCGCCGCCGTCACCGAGCCGAGGTCCACGACGCGGTAGACGGAAAGCGTGCGCGCCCGGTTGGCATTGGTGACGGAGGCGTTCAGCCAGCTCTCGACGGTGGCAAACAGGCTCGCAAAACAGATGCCGGCGACGAGCCGCATCACGAACCAGAAGATCGGATCGATCACCAGCACCATGGCAATGGCCGACGCCGACGCGATCGCCGCCATGGCCGAAAACGTCCTGATATGCCCGATCGCTCGCAGCACGCGCGTCACATAGATACAGCCGATCGCAAACCCGATGCTGTAGCCCGCCCCGACAAAACCGATGACGGAGGTCGAAAACCCTTCCTGCGAGGCACGCAGCGCAATGAACGTGCCCTGAAGGCCATTGCCCCCGATGAGAATGCCGGCGGTGATGAGAAGGGGAATCAGGGGGCGAATCGTGGACATGCGGGCACTATGGGGGAGGATTTGAGGAATGGCAGGGGGAAGTTGGAAAGATACCGGGAGATTACTATACGATATCGATGATCATTTGAATTCCGCAAAAGCGCCGTTTCGACTCCCGCGAAAGGGCATGCAAACCATCGCTCCCAGGGGGGTGCTTGCGGGCTACGGCAAACGCATGGTTGCCGCTTCGGATAACAGCCATGCCCTGAAGCCACGGATCAAGGGGTCAGCCATCGTCTCAAGTGGCGACACGACAAAGTAGGCGAAGCTTGGCGGGCCGCCAATCGACAGATCGAATGGGCGCACGAGGCGACCGGCCGCAAGGTCATCGGCCACGAGGGCTTCATCGCCAAGGGCAATACCTTCGCCTTCGATCGCGGCTTGGACGGCAAGATGGGTGTCCGTGTAGTGAAGCCCCGGCTCGAAGTCGAAATCAAAGATCCCGGCCGCCTGCAGCCATTGCCGCCAATCCGGCCAGACAACGCCTCGTCCGCTCCAAGATTGATGAATCAGCTTGCGGCCTCGAAGGTCGCGGGGATCGACCATAGGCCGCTCACCTTTTAGCAGACGGGGGCTGCATACCGGGAAAATGACGTGATCGAACAAACGATCGGTATGGAGCCCGACGTCCTGGGGGCCGAACCTGATCGCGAGGTCGATATCGTTCTGGCGAAAATCCTGTATCTGGCAGGTCACGTTCAGCCGGACTTCGACGTTTGGCTCGATTTTCTGGAACCGGTCGAGCCGTGGGACCAGCCATTTCGCCGCGATCGACGTCGAAACAGAAACATTGAGACGCGTGCGTTCCTGGCCGGAAAGCCGGCGGGCTTGCGCGACGGCATTGTCGAGGTTCGCCAACGCCTCCTGGGTTGACCGGTGGAGAGCCTCACCGGCTGTTGTGAGGCGCAAGGATCGGTTCGCCCGAATGAACAACGCAAACCCGAGCTGCGCCTCCCATTCCTTGATCTGGTGGCTGACCGCCGCCGGCGTGAGATTGAGCTCCGCGCCGGCCCGGGTGAAATTGAGATGTCTTCCGGCCGCCTCCAGCACCCTCAGAGATCTAACGCCTGGAGTTCGCGGTCGCATCGGCCACCTTCAAATTTTTCTATCAGATCGCCAACAAGGCTATTTGCTTCCTAACCGGTGTACAATCGCGATGATGTTGGCGTGATCAAATATTCTTTGAAGTCCTGCTTCATGCCATCTCCGTCAAATCAGCACTTTCCGCTTGCCTTTACCGCCGCCTGCGTCGCGATGACCAGTGTCACGTACGGAATGGGGCGGTATGCCTACGGGCTGTTCCTGCCGTCGATCGGAGCGCAGCTCGATCTCACGACGTTCGATCTGGCGCTCATCGCAAGCCTGAATGCGATCCTCTATCTGGTCGCAACCATTGTCGCATCGGCCATGGCCATCCATTTTCGGCCGCGAACCTTCATCCTTCTTTCAGGCGTAACAACCACGGCCGGATTGCTGCTTGCAGGGATGGCGACGAGCGTTGCCGTGGCGACTGTGGGCATCGTACTTGCCGGGGTAGGCGCAGGCATTCTCTCGCCGGCGATGTTCGAGGCAATCGAAGCCTGGTTGCCGGCCCCGTGGAAACCCCGGGCAATCGGCGCGGTCAATGCCGGCGCGGCACCGGGAATCGTTCTGACGGGTTTGGCGGCCTATTGGCTGCAATCATCCTGGCAGCAGGCATGGATCGTCATGGCCGCGATCGGGCTGGTCGTTACCCTCTGGCATTTCTGGCTTATACCGACGGCCCGGTTGCCACGTCCTGCTTCGGGCGTGGCCTTGCCTCTCGGTTTCAGCCTGTTCACAAGACGCGCTTGCATGCCTCTGTATGTTTCCGTCTTCGTGTATGGCCTGCTTCTCAGCATCTATCTGACGTTCGCCGTCGATTTGGTCCTGTCCACCGGCGGCATGGCGTTTCCCATGGACCGGCTGTTCTGGGTTCTGCTTGGCCTTGCGGGCCTGCCTGCAATGCTGACGGGGGCGGCAGTCCTGCGGCTGGGCGTGAGGGGCCTGTTGGCGATCAGCATGCCGGCATGTGGGCTGTCCTATGCCTTGCTCGCCCTGGCGCCAGGCAATCAGCTTGTCGTCCTCACGTCGGCCATCCTGTTCGGCGTGGCGTCCATTGCGCCAGGAAACGGCTTTCTTGTCTGGGGTATCTCGCTCTTCAGGGAACGGCCTTCGATAGGCTCGGGAACCGTGTTCGTCGTGCTCTCGATCGCCATTATCATAGGCCCGATCCTGTTCGGCATCATAGCCACGCAGATAGGTTCCCAAGGGTTCTTTCTGGTCATGGCGGTGCTTTCGATTGTCATTATCCCGCTGTTTCCTCGCGCAATCTTCACCACGGGACGTGCAGGCGATCAGGCTTTGTTGGGCAATTCGACTGCTGATTTTTAAGGATGTGCACGAATCGCTGTTTCGAGCCCTTTTTTCACGTGGGGAAGGGGATACGCGACGTCCGTTTTCCGCTACCGTCAGGAAAGATGCGCCGAGCGCTCAGGAGCGGGTGAAGGGCGCCCTGTCGGTGCTTGCCACCCCGCAAGCCTTGACAAATCGGCCCCGCCATGCGCTTTTCCGCCCGATTTTTCTTGGTCGCCGCGCCGGGTTCTTCCCGCGCGGCCTTTCAGCATTTCAGGATACCACGATGCACCCTTACCGCAGCCACACCTGCGCCGCTCTCCGCAAGTCCGATGTCGGCGGCACTGTCCGCCTTTCCGGCTGGGTTCACCGCGTTCGAGATCATGGCGGCGTGCTCTTCATCGACCTGCGCGACCATTACGGCATCACCCAGGTCGTTGCCGACCCTGATTCTCCGGCCTTCAAGATGGCCGAGACGGTACGCGGCGAATGGGTGATCCGCATTGACGGCCGCGTCAAGGCGCGCACCGAGGATACGGTCAACAAGACCATGCCGACCGGCGAGATCGAGCTTTACGCGCTGGAGATCGAAGTGCTTTCGGCTGCCAAGGAACTGCCGCTGCCGGTCTTCGGCGAGCCGGACTATCCGGAAGACGTGCGCCTGAAGTACCGCTTCCTCGACCTGCGCCGCGAGACGCTGCACAAGAACATCGTCAAGCGCACGCAGATAATCTCCTCCATGCGCAAGGGCATGGGCGAGGCGGGTTTTGCCGAATACACGACGCCGATCCTGACGGCTTCCTCGCCGGAAGGTGCGCGCGACTTCCTCGTGCCGTCGCGCATCCACGAGGGCAAGTTCTTCGCGCTGCCGCAGGCGCCGCAGCAGTACAAGCAACTTCTGATGGTTGCCGGCTTCGACCGCTACTTCCAGATCGCGCCGTGCTTCCGCGATGAAGACCCGCGCGCCGATCGCCTGCCGGGCGAATTCTACCAGCTCGACGTCGAGATGAGCTTCGTCACCCAGGAAGACGTCTGGGACACGATGGAGCCGATGATGACGGCCGTCTTCGAGGAGTTTGCCGAAGGCAAGCCCGTGACGAAGAACTGGCCGCGCATTCCCTATGACGAGGCGATCCGCAAGTATGGCTCCGACAAGCCGGACCTGCGCAACCCGATCGTCATGCAGGCTGTGACCGATCACTTCGCCGGCTCCGGCTTCAAGGTTTTCGCGAACATGATCGCGTCGAACCCGAAGGTTCAGGTCTGGGCGATCCCGGCCAGGACCGGCGGCAGCCGAGCCTTCTGCGACCGCATGAACGCCTGGGCGCAGAGCCAGGGCCAGCCGGGCCTCGGCTATATCTTCTGGCGCAAGGAAGCCGACAAGATCGAGGGCGCCGGTCCGCTGGCGAAAAACATCGGCGAGGAGCGCACGGAAGCCATCCGCACGCAGCTCGGCCTCGATGACGGTGACGCCTGCTTCTTCGTCGCCGGCGATCCGGCAAAGTTCTACAAGTTCGCCGGCGAAGCCCGCACGCGCGCTGGCGAGGAGCTGAACCTCGTCGACCGCGAGCGTTACGATTTCTGCTGGATCGTCGACTTCCCGTTCTACGAATACAACGAAGACGAAAAGAAGGTCGACTTCGCGCACAACCCCTTCTCCATGCCGCAGGGTGGTATCGACGCGCTCGACAACAAGGACCCGCTGGAGCTCAAGGCCTACCAGTACGACGCGGTCTGCAACGGTTTCGAAATCGCCTCGGGCTCGATCCGTAACCAGTCGCCGGAGCTGATGGTCAAGGCGTTCGAGAAGGTGGGCCTCAGCCAGGCCGACGTGGAAGAGCGTTTCGGCGGCCTCTATCGTGCCTTCCAGTACGGTGCACCGCCGCACGGCGGCTGCGCATTCGGCATCGACCGCGTCGTCATGCTGCTCGTCGGTGCAAAGAACCTGCGCGAGATTTCGATCTTCCCGATGAACCAGCAGGCGCAGGATCTCCTGATGAACGCGCCGAGCCCGGCAACGCCGGCACAGCTGCGCGAGCTCGCACTGCGCGTCGTGCCGACGCAGAAGAAAGACTGATCGTCTGACAGGGCGAAAGCTGCTTGCGGCTTTCGCCCGTCGGAACACTTGCCCGTCCGGGCCGTTCTCTTCCCGTCAAGCAGAGGAGAATGAACATGCGAAACACGCTTATTCTTGCCACGACGGCCCTTCTGACGCTGTCCGCATCGGCCTATGCCCAGAGCACGGTTATCGTCGAAGAGACCGATCCGGTCATGACCGAATCCACCGTCGTCGTGCCGGGCGAAGTCCGCACCTATGTGCTGGAACAGCAGGTTCCGTCCGTCGCCTATGAGGGCGATGTGCTGATCGGCAAGGTCATCCCCGATACCGTGGAAGTTCATCCGGTCGATGGTTATGGCGACTATGCCTACACGGTCGTCAATGAACGCCGGGTCATCGTGAACCCGCAAACCCGGACAGTTGTCCAGGTTCTGGAATAGCCCTGATATCCCGCGAGAACCCGGCGCGTTGCGTCGGGTTCAGCCGCGAACCCCGGGTTTCGCGAAAAGACGTCACAATGCCGTGAATTCGCCGCGAGTCGAGCCCAATTCCGCGCACAATCAGTCCAAATGCACCCCTAGCGTGAAGTTGCGCCCAGAAGAGGCGATTCATGACTGGAGGGACTTTTCATGACAGCGACCGAAGCGGACGATCCCGTCCCGACGCCACCCCGGCATTCCCATTACCCAGAGCCACGCAGCAACGTCGCCACTTTCCTGCGCTCGCCCGGCGTAAAGTTCATCATGATCGGCATCATATCCGTGGCGCTGCTCGTGCCGCTGCTGCTCGTCTGGGGCCTGACGGAGGAGCGGGCACAAAGGGCTGCCGATGTGTCCCGCCGCATCGCCAACGGCTGGGGTGGCGACCAGGCGATCAACGGGCCGTATCTGGCCGTGCCGTTCGAGGTGCAGCGCAGCCGCGAAGTGGATGGCCGCACGATCGTCGAGCAGACGACCGAATGGGCACTCGTCATGCCGGAAACACTGGATGTCACGGCGGATCTGAAGGCGGAGGAGCGCAGGCTCTCGATCTATACGCTGCCGGTCTACAATGGCGCCCTGACATTGAAGGGTCGCTTCGCCAACAACATCCTTCAGGATCTCGCGCAGTTCTCCGGTACGCCGCAGCTCGATCGCGCCATCCTCGTGCTCAACATCAACGACATTACCGGTATCCGCTCCGATGCCGGCGTTAAGATCGACAACGGCGCGGTGCGGCCGTTCGATCCCGGCATGCGGCAGATTTCCGCCATGACCGTTGTCGGTGCCGATGGGTATGCCACGCCGCAATCCAGCACCGGCGTGCACCGGCCGATCGAAAGGCCACTCGTCGAAAGCGGCTTTGCCTTCGAGATCGCCCTGTCGCTCAACGGCTCGCGCAGCTTCGCCGTCGCGCCCGCCGGCCAGACGACGAGTTTCGCGGCGAAGGCCAATTGGCCGCATCCGGGCTTCGAAGGTCTCTTCCTGCCGGAGCAGAAGACGATCACCGCATCGGACTTCACGGCCAAGTGGACGATCCCCTATCTTGCCCGCGGCATCGACCGAGTCGCAGCCGGCTCGACGCTGCCCTTGTCGGGCAGCATGATGTCGATCAACCTCGTGGAACCCGTCCAGTTTTACCAGGTCATCTCCCGCACGCTGAAATACTCGATCGGCTTCATCTCGCTCGTCTTCCTCGCCGTCTTCGTCGTCGAGCTGAAGGGTGGTCGCATGGTGCACTGGATCCAGTATGTGCTGACGGGCCTGGCGCTGATCGTCTTCTACGTGTTGCTCCTGGCGCTGGCGGAGCATACCGGCTTCACCATCGCCTACGTCATTGCCGCTCTCGCGACGACACTCCTGATCGCTGCCTATCTTGGCAGCGCGACGGGCAGCCGCAAGAACGGGCTGTCGCTCGGTGCCGTGCTGCTCTCCGCCTACGGCGTGATGTATCTCGTGCTGCGGGAAGACGAATATGCGCTGCTCGCTGGCGCGCTGATTTCTTTCGTCACCATCGCGGCTACCATGTATGCGACGCGCCGCGTCGAGTGGTCGGCGCCGGTACCGCAGGCGGCAGACGCCCGCTGACGAACGTCACCTCAAAAGCAGAAAGCCCGGAGCTATGCTCCGGGCTTTCTTTTCAAGCGGGTTGCCGAACGCGGCTTACATCTCGTCGTTGGCCGTGACGGTGACGCCCAGGACCTGCGGGATGGTCTGCGGTGCGCCCATGGCGGCACCCATGATCATCGGGAACGGAACGGGTTCCTTCGGCTGTGCGCTGATCGTCAGGCTCTTCGGGTCGTCAAGGTAGGTGTTGACGGCGGCCGAGATCTGGTTCTGCAGGTCAGGCATGTTGAGCTGGGCGATCATGATCGGAACCAGGCCCTTCAGCGACTGGGCCATCTGGTCGCCCGTGACGCCCTGTTCGCTGCCGGCGAAGTCGAGCAGCTTCTTGGTGATCGAGGCGTCTTCGAAGGAGATCGAGGCGCTGTTGAAGGTCAGCTGCTGGACGAGGCCCATCATGGACATGCCCATGGCGGCGTTGGCTTCTTCCTTGTTCGGGTTGGCTTCGGCGGCCTTCATGGCCTCCTGGATGCCCTTCACGAAATCAAGCGTGTAGCCGGAGATTTCCAGCCCGATGTTGAGCCGGCCGACATCCTTGAAGTCGAAGGCGTATTCATCGACGGCCATCTTGCCGCTCGCCAGCTCCCAGCTGCCGGACATGGAGACCTTGCCTTCCAGCGTCTGCATGTTGAGCTTGGCCAGCGCGTCCTTGGCTTTCGGGTCCTCGACGGCGGTCAGGTCGGCCTTGAGGTCGGAAAGCGTCGCGTCGAATTCGAGGCCGGCATCGGCGTCCATGCGCGTGATGTTCGCCTCCATGCCGGACATGGAGAAGACTTCCTTGCCCTTGGCGGTAACGCTGACCGGGCCGGCCGTGGCCGATTCGTACATCATCAGCGATTCGAGCGTGCCGGAAACCACCGTGCCGGGAATGGACACGCCGTTGAGCGCGATATCCTTGGCGGAAACCGACGTTTCGCCTTCCGTGGCATTGATGTCCTGGAAGGCGACGGTTTCGATCGTGTAGCCGCCTTCGCCGTCTTCTTCGACACCTTCCATGGTGACGGTGCCGAGCTTGATCGGTGCCTCAGCACCAGTCGCCTTCATTTCGGTGCCTTCGAGGGTGACGGTCGAGCCGTCAACGGCGACGTTCGACGAAGTGACGGTCACGCCACTCGTGGCATAGGTGGCATTCAGCTTGGCCAGCAGATCCGCGCCATCAAGCGCGAATGCAGGGCTTGCCAGGGTGGCGAGCGCTGCGCCGGCGAGGAGGGTGCGGAAATGGGAGGTGCGCATCATGGATTGGCTCTCTTTCTGGATTTTTGGACGGCTGCCTTGCCGTTTACCGCTCATTGACGTGCGGCGCGGCGACTATATTCGGGCCGGCGCAACTTTCCATGGAATTCTCGATCTGCGGCCGTATTTTCGCGGCAGGCTTTACAAACTGCTATCCACAGCTGGATCGCCCGGATTCCTTGCCGCGAATCGGTAGGACCGCTAGTCAAGGGCCATGGGACAAAACACTTTGCCGCCGGATGGCGGAGACGACAACATCCTGCCGGTCGACCTCAAGGCGGCGCTGGAAGAGCGCTACCTTGCCTATGCGCTGTCGACCATCACGCAACGCGCGCTGCCGGATGTCCGCGATGGCCTGAAGCCGGTGCATCGCCGCATCATCCACGCCATGAGCGAAATGGGCATTCGTGCCAATTCCTCGTTCAAGAAATGCGCGCGTATCGTCGGCGACGTCATCGGTAAGTTCCATCCGCACGGCGACCAGTCGGTCTACGATGCGCTGGTGCGCCTCGCTCAGGATTTCTCGCAGCGTTATCCGATCGTCGACGGCCAGGGCAACTTCGGCAATATCGACGGCGACAATGCGGCTGCCTATCGATACACCGAAGCGCGCATGACGGATGTCGCGACGCTGCTGCTCGAAGGCATCGACCAGGATGCCGTCGACTTCCGCCCGACCTACAACGAGGAAGACGAGGAACCGGTCGTCCTGCCGGGCGCCTTCCCGAACCTGCTCGCGAACGGTTCGTCCGGCATCGCCGTCGGCATGGCAACGTCCATTCCCTCGCACAATGTGCATGAACTCTGCGACGCGGCACTGCACCTGATCCGTCAGCCTGACGCGCCGGTGGAAAAGCTCGTCGAATTCGTGCAGGGCCCGGACCTGCCGACCGGCGGCATCATCATCGACAGCCGGGAAAGCATCCTTGAGGCCTACAGGACGGGGCGGGGCGGTTTCCGCGTGCGCTCCAAGTGGCAGACGGAGGATCTCGGACGCGGCGGCTACCAGATCGTCATCACCGAAATTCCCTACCAGGTGCAGAAGTCGCGGCTGATCGAGAAGATTGCCGAGCTGCTGATTGCCCGCAAGCTGCCGCTGCTCGAGGACATCCGCGACGAATCGGCGGAAGACGTGCGCATCGTGCTGGTGCCGAAGAGCCGCACCGTCGATCCGACGATTCTGATGGAATCGCTCTTCAAGCTTTCGGAACTGGAAAGCCGCATTCCGCTCAACATGAACGTGCTGTCCATGGGGCGCGTGCCGCGCGTCATGGGTCTCCGTGACGTGCTCGTCGAGTGGCTCGCCCACCGGCGCGACGTGCTCCAGCGCCGTTCGCGCCACCGGCTGGCGGCGATCGACCGCCGGCTTGAAATTTTGGGCGGGTATCTTGTCGCCTATCTCAACCTCGACGAGGTGATCCGCATCATCCGCGAGGAGGATGAGCCGAAGGTTTCCTTGATGGAGACCTTCTCGCTGACGGACGTGCAGGCCGAAGCGATCCTCAACATGCGCCTGCGCTCCTTGCGCAAGCTGGAAGAGTTCGAGATCCGCACCGAATTCGACACCCTGTCGAAGGAGAAGGCGGAGATCGAGGCATTGCTCGCCTCTGATGAGAAGCAGTGGCAGACCGTCGCCTGGGAAATCGGCGAGGTTCGCAAGAAATTCGCCAAGGCGACCGAGCTCGGCCGTCGCCGCACCCAGTTCGCAAGCGCGCCGGAGGCCGACGTCGAGGCGATCCAGCAGGCGATGATCGAGAAGGAGCCGGTCACGGTCGTCATCTCGGAGAAGGGCTGGATTCGCGCGCTGAAGGGTCATATGGCCGACACGTCCGGCCTGCAGTTCAAGGAAGGCGACGCGCTGAAAGTGGCCTTCCCGGCGCAGACGACGGACAAGGTTCTGATCGTGACGACGGGTGGCAAGGTCTTCACGCTCGGCGCCGACAAGCTGCCGGGCGGCCGCGGCCACGGCGAGCCGCTGCGCATCATAGTCGACATGGAAAACGACCAGGCCGTGTTGACCGCCTTCGTGCACGATGCGTCGCGCAAGGTCATCATCGCCTCGCAGGCGGGCAATGGCTTCATCGTTTCGGAAACCGAGATGGTCGCCAATACCCGCAAGGGCAAGCAGGTGATGAATGTCGGCATGCCGGATGAGGCGAAGCTCGTGGTGCCGGTGCGCGGCGATCATGTCGCCGTCGTTGGCGAGAATCGCAAGATGCTGGTCTTCCCGCTGGCGCAGATGCCGGAAATGTCGCGCGGCAAGGGCGTACGCCTGCAGCGCTACAAGGACGGCGGCATTTCCGACCTGCGCTGCTTCGCACTCGCCGACGGACTGACCTGGGACGACAGCGCCGGCCGCAATTTCGTGCGCACCAAGGACGAGCTCGCCGAATGGCTCGCCGACCGCGCGACGGCCGGCCGTACCGTGCCGAAGGGTTTTCCGCGGAGCGGCAAGTTCAGCGGCTGATCAGCCGGAATAGGCGACGCTGACGTCGCGCAGGAAGCGGGTCGCACCCTCTTCGTCGATCTCCCCGGCGGCGACGGCGAGCACGAAAGTGTAAAGCGTCGCGTCGTCTGTTGCGATCTCGTAGCCGTTGTCCATCAGAAAGACGGCCGCAGCGACGATCGCGATGCGTTTGTTGCCATCGACGAAGGGGTGGTTCCTTGCCAGCCCGAAGACATAGGCTGCGGCGAGTTCGAATATGTCCTCGCAGCCGTAGTATGCCTTGTTGACGGGCCGGGCTAGCGCCGATTCAAAGGCGTTTTCGTCCCGTAGACCAGTTGCTCCGCCGAACCGCTGGATCTGAATGGCCTGCAACCGTTCAACGAGAGGACGTTCGAGAAAGATGATGCTCATTCAGCGAGCTTCTTGAGCGCCACCTTGTAGCGGTCCATGAATTTCTCGGCGTGCCCGAGCTGCCGGTCGAAATCGCCGTCGGCCGCAGTGAGAATGAGCTTTCCGCCTTCGCTCGTCATCGTAATCTCGTCACCCGCCTTGACCCCCATGCGTTCAAGGACGTCTTTCGGGATAATGATGCCTTCGGAATTGCCGATCTTGCGGATGGTAATGTTCATGGTTTTTACCTCAGTTATAACTTAGTTATAACATCCGCTGTCATCTACCACAAGCTTACCCCGTGAACGGAAATTCCGCCGCCGCATCGCCGGCCCTGGCGGCGCGGGCTTTTGAGCGCATCTGCCAGAAGGAATGGGCAAGCAGCGCGAGGATGAGGATGGAGCCGCCGATCAGGGTTTGCGTGGTAGGGGTTTCGGCGAAGACGATCCAGACCCAGATGGGAGCGAGCACGGTCTCGACCAGGTAGAACATGCCGACTTCCGGTGCCGAGAGGTAGCGTGGGCCGGTGGCGAGACACCAGAAGGCGAGGGGCAGCAGCACGAGGCCGTTGAAGAGGATGTAGACGGGTTCGGCGACCGTCAGGCCGGCGGAGGGAAGACAGAACAGCGCGACGACGCCCGAGAGCACGGCGGCAACGAGCGGCACGAAGCCCATGTCGGCGCCGCTTCTGCGGCTGAGCGTCAGGGCGATCGCCAGCAGAAAAGCCGAACAGGCGGCCATCGCGTCGCCGAAGACGTTTCCACTCGAAAGCCCGTCATGCACGATCAGCAGCACGCCGGCGACCATGGTGGCCATGGTCAGGAGTGTCGCGTTGCTCGGCCGCTCGCCCAGAAAGATCCAGGAGAGGATGGCGGCGAACATCGAGGTGAAGGCGAGGATGAAGACGACATTGGCCGTCGTCGTGTTGAACACCGCCAGCATGAAGGTCAGCCCGTTTATGCCATAGACCAGGCCGATCAGCAGGCCGATGCGGCCGGGAATGAGCACCGTCTTGCGGCGGAAAACGAAATTCAGGACGGCCCACAGAGCGAGCGCCATCACGAAGACCGATATATTGCGCAGGACGACCATCGACCAGACGTCACCGTCGGCGGAGCGGATCAGCGGAATATCGAAGGAGAGGGCAAGACCACCTATGGCGGTGATGAGAAGCCCCTTGCGATGAAGGGCCGGGTCATTCTTCTGGGACAAGGCGGGAATCGATTCTACGGCTGGGTTTCGGTATTTTCCCCATCATAGCGTTCCCAACCCCGCGGCATCAGGTGTTCCTGCGGCAAAAACTTTGTTTTGTAGTCCATTTTGCGCGATCCCTTGACCCAATAGCCAAGATAGACATGCGGCAGGCCGAGCGCCTTGGCGCGACGGATATGGTCGAGGATCATGAAGGTGCCGAACGAGCGGTCGGCGCGCTCCGGATTATAGAAGGAATAGACCATCGACAGGCCATCGCCCATGCGGTCGGTGAGCGCCACGGCCAGAAGCTCGCCCTGCGGCCGCTCCTGAAGGCCGGCACCCTCCTCGCGCAGGCGGTATTCGATGATCTTCGTGTTGACGTGGGTGTCTTCCACCATCATCGCATAGTCGAGCACCGACATGTCCGACATGCCGCCCTTCTGGTGGCGGGCATCGAGATAGTGGCGGAAGAGGGAATACTGCTCGCTCGACGGCTCGGCCGGATATTCGTATGCGATGAGATCGGCATTCGTTGCAAGCACCCGGCGCATGGAGCGGCGCGGTTTGAACTCGTTGACGAGGATGCGCACGGAAATGCAGGCGCGGCAGGTTTCGCAGGCCGGGCGATAGGCAATGTTCTGCGAGCGGCGGAAGCCGCCCTGGGTCAGGAGATCGTTCAGCTCCGGCGCGCGTTCACCCACCAGGTGGGTAAACACCTTCCTCTCCATCTCCTGCGGCAGATAGGGGCAAGCCGCCGGCGCGGTGAGATAGAACTGCGGGGAGGATGTTGCCTGCGTATTCATCGGCCGTGAGGCGACTCCGTCGTGTGACACTTCTATGCCAATACCATGGCCTAGTTCAAAAAAAGGTCAACCGGAGGATTTCGCCTGCCCGTTTTGGCTGTTGTCAATAACGGTCGCGGCGAACCACCACGGTGCCGAGCAAAAGGTCATGCAGCAGGCGGCCGCGATCGGTGAAGAGGCCGACGAGCACGACGAACGGTGTAAGAAGCGCATTGCCGATCCAGAAGAGCACGAGATGCACGATCGCTGTCAGGAAATCGACGGGGCGGCCATCGACGCGGGCAAGTGCAAGACCCATGACATTCATGCCGGCGCTCGCCTGGCTGGGACCGCCCATGGTCAGGCCGAAATAGAGCATGGCGACGATGGCGAAAAGCGCGGGATAAAGGAAGAAACCGAGGCCGAGCGTCAGGATGCCGAGGAAGAAGACCACGACAGCAGCCGGAATCCAGAGCAGCGCGACGATCGCATAGTCGATCAGAAACGCGAAGATACGGCGCGACAGCACGCCGCGATAGGCCTGCCAGTCCGTCGTCGGAACCCGCGTTTCATTGAAATCGGCACTCATCTCGTTGTCTCCCGAATGGAACATGCCACTGATATGGGGATGCTCTGATGGAAAACAACGGGTGAGTCAAAGGCAGAAACGTTCCCCGTCACGGCGGCCCGGGGGCTCGCATGACGGGGGAGGAGCGTGTTTGGAGTTCAACCCTTGCGGGCGAGATGCCGTGCGACGTCCATCGCGAAGTAGGTCAGGATACCATCGCAGCCCGCACGCTTGAAGGCGAGCAGGGTTTCGAGCATGACGCGCTCGCCGTCGATCCAGCCGTTCATCGCGGCGGCCTTGATCTGACTGTACTCGCCAGAGACCTGATAGGCGAAGACCGGCAGGCTGAAGGCCTCTTTCATGCGCCAACAGATGTCGAGATAGGGCAGGCCGGGCTTGACCATCAGCATGTCGGCGCCTTCCTCGACGTCGAGCGCTGCATCGCGGATGGCCTCGGTGCCGTTGGCCGGATCGATGTAATAGGTCTTCTTGTCGCCCTTCAGCAGGCCGCCGGTGCCGATCGCATCGCGATAGGGGCCGTAGAAGGCAGAGGCGAAC
Source organism: Shinella sp. GW821-FHT11G07 (assembly GCF_058808115.1). Lineage (NCBI taxonomy): Bacteria > Pseudomonadati > Pseudomonadota > Alphaproteobacteria > Hyphomicrobiales > Rhizobiaceae > Shinella > Shinella sp. GW821-FHT11G07. The sequence goes on along the minus strand of NZ_JBXARJ010000008.1, from coordinate 86,468 downwards.
TTCGTCGCATAGGACATGATGCCGACATTCTGGTGCCCGGCGTCATCGAGGGCGCGGCGGATCGCGCCGACGCGGCCGTCCATCATTTCCGAAGGGGAGATGATGTCGGAGCCGGCATCAGCCTGAATGACGGCGGCCTTCGCAACGAGTTCGACCGTCTCGTCATTGGCGATGACATCGCCGCGCAGCACGCCGTCATGGCCATGGCTGGTGAAGGGATCGAGCGCGACATCGGTGATGACGCCGATGTTCGGCACGGCCTTCTTGATGGCGCGGGTGGCTTCATTGATGAGGTTGTCGGCGGCGAGACAGTGGGAGCCGGTCTCGTCGCGCAGCGACATCTCGATATTCGGGAAGGTGGCGAGCGCGGGAATGCCGAGGTCGGCGGCCTCTTTCGCCGCTTCGACGAGCTTGTCGATGCTCATGCGGTTGACGCCCGGCATGGCGGCGACCGGATCGACCACGTTCGTGCCCGGCACGATGAAGACCGGCCAGATGAGATCGTCGACCGTCAGGCGGTTTTCCTGCACGAGGCGACGCGTCCAGTCGGCCTTCCGGTTGCGCCGCATGCGGCGGCTGCCGGTGATGTCGTCGACAATGGTTCTGCCGGTCATGTTGCCTTTTCCTCTGCACGATCCGATTGACGCCTCCTTATCACGCTGGGTCCGGCAATCAAATCACCAGCACAGGGGAGGCCTGCGGCATATGGCCGTGCAGGCGTTCCTCCGCATTATGTGTGCAAGGCCATATGCTCCCGTCTTGCTGCTAAATGCACGGGCGGGCTTTATGCCGGCTGGCCTTGCCCTTAGTGTCCGCGCCATGGTTGCTGATTCTGCCAAGGGCCCCAGGCCGAGCCTGACCGAAACGCTGTTTATGCTGTTCCTGCGCCTGGTGGCGGTGGGCTCGCTGTGGTTCGCGCTGCAATATTGGGCGATGCTGACGGGCTTCACCTTCAACGGGCAGGGGCGGTTCGATCTGTTGCCGCCGGCATGGAAGGCAGCCTATACGGCGCTTGCCGTGCTCTACCCCGTGGCCGCCGTCGGCCTCTGGCTTCTCGTGTCCTGGGGACCGGTGATCTGGCTCCTGGCGGCAGCGACGGAGGTCGCCATGCACGAGGTCTATCCATCCATTTTCGGCATCGACCGACTGCTTGTTTTTGCGCATGGCGCGGTGGCTATCGTCTTCGTTCTTTTCCAGGCGGTGCTCTTCATTCAGCGGCGCCGGCAAACCCGCCCGGTAAGAACTGATTCACCCTGAGACAGAGTCGCCTTCCGGTAAGGCGCTGTTAAGCCTGCAGTTTAAGTAGAATTTTAGATGCATTCGTTAGGTTCTCACTCAAGGCGGGAAAACAAACCACACCGCCAAACAAAACAGTGAGGCAGTAACCATGAACACCAAGATGAAGCCGCAGCAGGCCCCCGTCGTCGACCCGCAGGAAGACGCGATCCGCAACCTCTATCTGGAATCCCTCCACCTCGTCGAGCGTCTGCACCGTCGCCTGCTCGATGTCATCAAGGACGAGTTCGACCGCGCTGGTCGTTCCGACGTCAACGCCGTCCAGGCGCTGCTCCTTTTCAACATCGGCAATTCCGAGCTCACCGCCGGCGAACTTCGCTCCCGCGGCTACTATCTCGGCTCGAACGTCTCCTACAACGTCAAGAAGCTGGTCGATCTCGGCTTCATCAACCACCAGCGCTCGCGCATCGACCGTCGCTCCGTCCGCATCAGCCTGACGGAAAGCGGCCAGGAGATCGCGGAAACCGTCGCCAAGCTCTACGAGCGCCACACGGGCTCGATCCAGAAGGTCGGCGGCATCGGTGAGGGCGAATTCAACCAGATGAACAAGCTGCTCCAGCGCCTCGACCGCTTCTGGAACGACTCGATCCTCTACCGCCTGTAATTCCAGGCGCAATTTCCGACCTCCTCCTTAAAAGCCGGCCGCGTTCCCTGCGCGTCCGGCTTTTCGATTCGTCTTTGGCCCCTCCGCGCGGGCGGTGTGTGAGGCCCCGAGACACGAATTGGCCATATTGCTGTGACACCCGAACGTGGGGCTTAAGGTATGCGCGAGTGGCAAGGCCGGTTTGCGTTTGTTAACCCTGTTCGTGATAGCTGCATCGGGTATGGACCTTTGGTCGATGTGCCGCGTGCACTTCGCCGCCCGTTGCGGCGCTCAGGAGATGGTAGGATAAATGTCTCGCAAACCCGGATTTGATGTGTTCTCGCGCCGCGCCTTCCTGCGCTCCGCCGCAACCTTCGGTGCCGCCGCCCTGGCTGGCCCCGCGCTCGCCCAGACAGCGCTCGACGACATCCTCAATACTCCGCGCCGCGGCAACTGGGACGACCAGTTCGATGCCGAAGCCTCGCGTACCGCCACTGCCGTGGTCTCCAACAACCCGATCTTCGGTTCCGGTACGTCCGGCTACCTCCAGCAGGCGATTGTCGATTACCAGAACATCGTCTCCACCGGCGGCTGGCCGTCGGTCAACACCCAGCAGAAGCTTGAAATGGGCGTCTCCGACCCGGCCGTGCAGCAGCTGCGTCAGCGCCTGATCATTTCCGGCGACCTGCCGCGCTCCGCCGGTACGAACGGCGCCTTCGATTCCTACGTGGACGGCGCCGTCAAGCGCTTCCAGGCGCGTCACGGCCTGCCGTCCGACGGTGCCGTCGGCGAATATACGCAGAAGGCCCTCAACGTCACCGCCGTCGTTCGTCTCGGCCAGCTCCAGACGAATCTCGTGCGCCTCCAGGCGATGTCCGGCGATCTCGGCCGCCGCTATGTCGTGGTCAACATTCCGGCCGCGTACATCGAGGCTGTCGAAAACGGCCGCGTCGCTTCGCGCCACACCGCCATCGTCGGCAAGATCGACCGCCAGTCGCCGGTGCTGAACTCCAAGATCTACGAAGTGATCCTCAATCCCTACTGGACCGCGCCGCGCTCGATCATCCAGAAGGACATCATGCCGCTGATGCGCAAGGATCCGACCTACCTCGCGCGTAACTCCATCCGCCTGTTCGACGGTTCGGGCGGCGAAGTTTCGCCGGAAACGGTCGACTGGAATGCCGAAAAGGCACCGAACCTGATGTTCCGTCAGGACCCGGGCAAGATCAACGCGATGTCGTCGACGAAGATCAACTTCCACAACGAGCATCAGGTCTACATGCACGACACGCCGCAGCAGGGCCTGTTCAACAAGCTGATGCGTTTCGAATCGTCGGGCTGCGTGCGCGTTCAGAACGTGCGCGATCTCTCGCTCTGGCTGCTCAAGGATACACCCGGCTGGTCGCGCTCGCAGATGGAAGCGACGATCAAGAGCGGCGTCAACACGCCGGTCAAGCTTGCCGAGGAAGTGCCGGTCTTCTTCACCTACATCACCGCCTGGTCGGCCAAGGACCGTGTCGTGCAGTTCCGCGACGACATCTACCAGAAGGACGGCGCAACCGAGCTTGCCCTCCAGACCGGTTACAACCAGGAAGGCGGCCAGGCCGTCGACAGCGACCTTCTGCCGCAATAAGGCAAATTGTCTGATTTTTTCAAAGGCCTCGCATTCCACGGGAATGCGGGGCCTTTGTCGTTTCGGCTTTTTGCACCTTGTCGTTTTTATCGCATAAGGCGCGTGGAAATGGCGCAAACCGTGGAGCGGATATTGCCCTTGCCATGCGAGGACGTTAAACACCGTGCCACCCACCCTTAAGGAGCCTCGAGGATGAGCCAGTCTTCCGCCACCGAAGTTTTCTTCACGCGTTCCCTTGCCGATACCGATCCGGATATTTTCGGCTCCATCGAGAAGGAACTCGGTCGCCAGCGCCATGAAATCGAGCTGATCGCCTCCGAGAACATCGTTTCGCGCGCCGTGCTCGAAGCCCAGGGCTCGATCATGACGAACAAGTATGCCGAGGGTTATCCGGGCAAGCGCTATTACGGCGGCTGCCAGTTCGTCGACATCGCCGAAGAGCTTGCCATCGAGCGTGCGAAAAAGCTGTTCGGCGTCGACTTCGCCAACGTCCAGCCGAACTCCGGTTCGCAGATGAACCAGGCCGTCTTCCTCGCGCTGCTGCAGCCGGGCGACACCTTCATGGGCCTCGACCTCAATTCGGGTGGCCACCTGACGCACGGTTCGCCGGTCAATATGTCAGGCAAATGGTTCAACGTCGTGTCCTACGGCGTGCGCGAAGGCGACCACCTTCTCGACATGGACGACGTTGCCGAAAAGGCGCGCAAGAACAAGCCGAAGCTCATCATCGCCGGCGGCACCGCCTATTCCCGCATCTGGGACTGGAAGCGTTTCCGCGAGATCGCCGATGAAGTCGGTGCCTACCTCATGGTCGACATGGCGCACATTGCCGGCCTCGTTGCCGGTGGCCAGCATCCGTCGCCGTTCCCGCATTGCCATGTTGCGACGACCACGACGCACAAGTCGCTGCGCGGCCCGCGCGGCGGTGTCGTTCTGACGAACGATGCGGATATCGCAAAGAAGATCAATTCGGCCGTCTTCCCGGGTCTCCAGGGCGGCCCGCTGATGCACATCATCGCCGCCAAGGCCGTTGCCTTCGGCGAAGCGCTGCAGCCGGAATTCCAGGATTACGCCGCGCAGGTCGTCAAGAACGCCAAGACGCTGGCCGAGACGCTGAAGGCCGGCGGCCTCGACATCGTTTCGGGCGGCACCGACAACCACCTGATGCTGGTCGACCTTCGCAAGAAGAACGCCACCGGCAAGCGGGCGGAAGCAGCACTCGGCCGTGCCTACGTCACCTGCAACAAGAACGGCATCCCGTTCGACCCTGAAAAGCCGTTCGTCACCTCCGGTGTCCGTCTCGGCACCCCGGCCGGCACGACCCGTGGCTTCAAGGAAGCGGAATTCACGGAAATCGGCAACCTGATCGTCGAGGTTCTCGACGGCCTGAAGGTCGCCAATTCCGACGAGGGCAATGCAGCGGTCGAGGCGGCCGTGCGGGAAAAGGTCGTCGCGCTGACGGGCCGCTTCCCGATGTACCCTTACATGTAAGGAACGAGAATGCGCTGCCCCTATTGTGGTTCGGAAGATTCGCAGGTGAAGGATTCCCGTCCCGCAGAGGACGGGGCCGCCATTCGCCGCAGGCGCATCTGCCCGGATTGCGGCGGTCGGTTCACGACCTTCGAACGGGTGCAGCTGCGCGAGCTGATGGTTGCCAAGAAGACGGGCCGCAAGGCCCCCTTCGATCGCAACAAGCTCGTGAAATCCTTCGAGATCGCGCTTCGCAAGCGGCCCGTCGACCGGGACCGCATCGAACGCGCGGTCTCGGGCATCGTCCGGCGCCTCGAAAGCTCCGGCGAGACGGAAATCTCGTCCGAAGAAATCGGCCTCCAGGTGCTCGAAGCCCTGAAAGCTCTCGATGACGTGGGCTTCGTGCGCTACGCCTCGGTCTACCGCGACTTTTCCCATGTCGACGATTTCGAGAAGATCCTCTCCGAAGTTGCCGCCAAGATCGCCCGGGATCCGGGCGCGGACGGCTAGATGTCCGGCCTGGCCGAAGACGAACGCTTCATGGCAGCGGCGATCCGCCTCTGCCGCCGCAATCTCGGGCTTACGTCCACCAATCCTTCCGTCGCCTGCCTGATCGTCAAGGACGGCGTGATCCTCGGCTCGGCCGTGACGGCACCGGGTGGCCGGCCGCATGCGGAAACGCAGGCGCTCGCGGAAGCGGGCGAAGCGGCTCGGGGTGCTACCGCCTATGTGACGCTCGAACCCTGCTCGCATCACGGCAAGACGCCGCCCTGCGCCGATGCGCTGATTGCCTCCAGTGTGGCACGCGTCGTCGTTTCGGTGACGGACCCGGACGAGCGGGTAGCGGGCAGGGGGCTTTCGATGCTGCGGGATGCCGGCATCGCGGTCGAGACGGGCGTTCTGGAGGCGGAAGGCCGCGCGGCACTCGCGGCGTACTTGAATCGCCAGACGAAGAAGCAGCCTTATGTGACTCTGAAACTTGCCGTTTCTGCCGATGGCATGCTCGGCCGGCTGGGGGCAGGGCAGGTGGCCATAACCGGTCCCGTTTCGCGCGGACAGGTGCATGTGCTGCGCGCCGAGACGGATGCCATCCTGATCGGCATCGGCACGGCGCTCGCCGACGATCCCGAACTGACCTGCCGCCTGCCAGGGCTGGAAGCGCGCTCGCCGGTCCGCATCGTGCTCGATCCACGCCTGGAACTGCCGCCGACATCAAAACTCGCCGGGACGGCGCGCGCGGTGCCGGTCATCGTGGTGACGGCGAAGGAAAGCATGGATGACCCGGCCCTCGCTCTTCGCCGCGAGGCACTCGAGGCGCTCGGCGTCGAGGTGCTGATCTGCGATCCGCGCCGGCTCGATGCGCTGCTGACCGCGCTCGCCACGCGCGGCATTTCCTCGTTGCTGGTCGAAGGTGGCGCACGGGCGGCGCGGTCTTTCCTCGACGCGGGCCTGGTCGATCGCGTCCTGCTGTTCAACGGCACCGGCACCATTGGCAAAGACGGCGTCGCATCCCCATTTGTGTCGGAGCGGATGCCGGACGGGTTTTCGCTCAGCCACACGGCCCGCTATGGTGCGGATGTTTTGCAAGATTACGAAAGAGACGAGTGATGTTTACCGGCATTGTCACGGATATCGGAACGGTCGAGAAGATTGAGCCCATGAACGAAGGCGTTCGCCTTCGCGTGCGCACCAACTATGACCCGGCCACCATCGACATGGGGGCGTCGATTGCCCATTCCGGCACCTGCCTCACCGTCACCGCGCTTCCAGAAGAGGGGGCGAATGCCCGCTGGTTCGAGGTCGAAGCCTGGGAAGAGGCGCTGCGGCTGACGACGATCGCCGGCTGGAAGGCCGGCACCAAGATCAATCTGGAACGCTCGCTGAAGATCGGCGACGAACTCGGCGGCCACATCGTCTCCGGCCATGTCGATGGCAAGGCGGAAATTCTCTCGGTCGAAGCCGAGGGTGATGCCACGCGCTACCGCATCCGTGCGCCGGAAGGCTTGGAGCGCTTCGTCGCGCCCAAGGGCTCCATCGCGCTCGATGGCACCTCGCTCACCGTCAACGCGGTCGATGGCGCGGTCTTCGACGTGCTGCTTATCCGCCACACGCTGGAAGTGACCACCTGGGGTGAGCGCAAGGCGGGCGACTTCGTCAACTTCGAGGTCGACACCATGGCGCGCTATGCGGCGCGGCTTGCGGAGTTTCCCGCACCCAAGGCGTGACGTCGGCGTGACAGTCGCCGGCGTTGTCACGGAGCGGGACAATCGTCGATAAAAAACCAACGGTTGCGGTAACGATATCGATACCTCTCCCTCCCTAGGGTGCGCGCATCGGATCGCTGGAGACCGTTGCCGCATGGCGCCTCACTACCACACTCTTTTGCTGGCGATCGGCCTTGCAGGCTTCTGCCTGTCGGCGACGCTCTTTGCTTCGTGGATGTCGGCGCGGGTCGAGCGTTTTCTCCTGTCCTGGTCGATCGGCATCGGCTTCATCGTGCCGGCCGTCATCGTCTACAGCGTCTATGTCGAGCGCCCGACCGTCGCGGTCGCGTGCCTAGCTTTCGTGCTGCAGTTCCTGGGATTCGCCTTCATCTACGGCGCCGCCTACCGGTTCCGTTCCGGCAAGAGCGGGCGCCAGCGCATCGCTGTTGTGTTTCTCGCCTGCTCGGCCATTGCACTGCCGCTGCTGGCCGCAGGTTTTGATGGCCTCGGCTTCATCGCGCTCAATCTGCTGCTGGCCGGCTGCCTCTCCGCGACAGCACGCGAATACTGGCAGGGCCGTGCGGAGGCGCCGCTGCCGCTGACCGGCATCGTCATGCTCTACCTGCTGACGGCTGTTTCATTCCTGCTTTGCGCCGGCGTGCTGCTCCATGACGGGCAGTGGGTGATGGGGCACGCGCCGGAAAACTGGGCGGAAAATCTCAACCTGATTGCCGCGATCATCGGCATTACCGGCATCGGCGCCATGTCGCTTGCCCTCAACCAATGGCGTGTGGCCGGCAACCACCAGCGCGCCGCCATGACCGACGCATTGACGGGCCTCCTGAACCGCCGCGCCCTCTTCGACACCTATGGCGGAGAACCGGTCAGGACGCACACCGCGGCCATCGCCTTCGACCTCGACAGTTTCAAGTCGGTCAACGACCGCCACGGCCATGCCGCCGGTGACGCGGTGCTGAAAGCTTTCGCCGATGTTCTGCGCGATGCCTGTGGCGCGGGCGCCTGCGTCGCTCGTCTCGGGGGCGAGGAGTTCATCGTCGTGCTCGACCGCACCGTGCCGGATCGCGCCCAGCACATCGCCGAACGCGTCCGCATGGATTTCGCAGTAAAGCTCATCCCCATCGGTGGTCGCTCCATCACCTGCACCGTCAGCGCCGGCATCGCCTTGGGCGGTGAGGACTGTGTGAACTTCGATTCCCTGCTGAGCAATGCCGACAAGGCGCTCTACATATCCAAGCGGAACGGCCGGAACCGCGTCTCGCTGGCCGCCTGACCTGCCCTAAGCGCCGGGTTCGCCCTCCCAGTAGTCGATCTCTTCGCCCATCCGCCGCATGGCGCTGTATTCCGTCCTGCCGCCCATCGCGACCCGTGTCTTGGCAAGGAGCTTGCCGGAATCGGGATATTCGCAGATTTCCGTGGCCGCCATGGAGGAGATGGAGAGATATTTGAGCGGGACCGTACCGGTGTTGATGATCTGGTGCGCGGTTTCCGTGCCGCCGGCCGGTGCGCCCAGTACGTCGCCCGGCCCGACGAGATACCGCTCGGTGCCAAAGCGGTAGGTGCCGTGGCCTTCCAGGATGACGAAAAGCTCATCTTCGACGTGATGATTGTGGAAGGGACAGCCGGATTTTCCCGGCGGCACCTCGCCATAACCGATGCCGAGGTCCTTGAGGCCGAGACGGGCGCCAAAGGATGTGTCGCGGGATTCGTAGAGCGTGCCTTGGCTCCAGTGTTCGAGTTCCAACCCGGCTATGCTGACGACCGGGGATTGCTGTTCACTCATGTCGGTTTCCTCCTACCGGGAATTGACATATCGTTCTTATTTTGTTCCGATATGTCAATCCTGTTTCAGGCGGTGGGCCTTTGCCGGGGGCCGAAATCGCCGCACGGGGCGGAAAATGCTTGCCAAGCACCGTCGGGCGTGGTTTGACCGCCGCCTCTGCCCGCAGATGCGTGGCTTGCTTCCAATTTTCAGGTGATTTATGGCCAACACCGATAATCCCCATCTCCTCATCGTTGAAGCCCGCTTCTACGATGACATGGCCGATGCGATGCTCGACGGCGCCAAACATGCGCTCGACGCCGCTGGCGCCACCTATGATATCGTGACCGTCATGGGCGCGCTCGAAATCCCCGCGGCCGTCGCCATGGCGCTCGACGGTGCGGAAAACGGCGGCACCTGGTATGACGGTTTCGTCGCGCTCGGCATGGTCATCCGGGGTGAGACCTATCATTTCGACATCGTCGCCAACGAATCCAGCCGCGCGCTGATGGACCTCGCCGTCAGCGAGAGCCTGCCGATCGGCAACGGCATCCTGACTGTCGAGAACGACGCGCAGGCGTGGGCGCGCGCGCGCCGCTCCGAAGGCGACAAGGGCGGTTTTGCCGCCCGTGCGGCACTCACCATGATCGAGCTGAAGAAGAAACTGGGCGGCGAACAGTGACGACGGACAAGGACCAGCAGCCGGTAAAGCCGGCCAACCAGCGCGGCGCAGCGCGGCTTGCGGCCGTGCAGGCGCTCTACCAGATGGACGTCGGCGGCGCTGGCGTGCTTGAGGTTGTGGCGGAATACGAGGCGCACCGCCTTGGCCAGGAACTCGACGGCGACACCTATCTCAAGGCCGACGCCTCGTGGTTCCGCTCGATCGTCTCGGGGGTCGTGCGCGATCAGCGCCTGCTTGATCCGATGATCGGCGCAGCGCTTCAGGATGACTGGGCGCTTTCGCGGGTCGATTCCACCGTGCGCGCCATCTTGCGCGCCGGCACGTTCGAACTGAAGGAACGCAAGGACGTGCCGATCGCCGTGATCGTCACGGAATATGTCGAAATCGCCAAGGCGTTCTTCGAAGACGAGGAACCGAAGCTGGTGAACGCGGTGCTCGACCGTATCGCCAAGCAGGTCCGGACGGATATCCGCAAGTAGATTGGTAGAATGGCATGAGCACGGGTACGGTCGAAGGTCTTGAACGGGAACTTTCGGCCGCGCGCCGCAACGTGTTCCTGCTGACATTTGCGCAGGCCCTGCTTGCCTCGGCCGGCCCCATCGCCTTTTCGATCGGCGGCCTCGCCGGCTACAACCTGCTCGGCGAGGACAAATCCCTTGCCACCGCCCCGCTGACCGGCTTCAACATCGGTGTCGCGCTTGGTGCAGTTCTGGTCGCCATCGCGGCGCGCTTGCTCGGCCGAACCCATGGTTTCATTGTCGGCGCGCTGCTGGGGGCCTCGGGGGGGCTCATCGCGGCCATCGCGCTTTTCCGCGGCGATTTCTGGCTCTTTGCCTTCGGCTTCGTGTTCATCGGCATATCGGGTGGTTTTGCGCAAAAAATCCGCTTTGCGGCCGCCGATGCGTCGCCCTCGTTCTACAAGCCGCGTGCCATTTCCTGGATTCTGGCCGGCGGCGTGATTTCGGCCGTGCTCGGCCCGCAAGTGGTCATCTTCACCAAGGATCTGTTCGAGCCGGTGCTGTTTGCCGGCGCCTTCGTGGCGCTGCTGCCGCTCTGCCTTGCTGCCATCCCGCTCTTCCTGTTCCTGCGCCTGCCCGATCACAAGGCCGCGGGAACCGCGAGCGGCCAGGCCGCGCGGCCGCTGAAGGAAATCGTGCTGACCCAGCGTTTCCTGACGGGTATGTTTTGCGGCATTTCCTCCTACGCGCTGATGACCTTCATGATGACCGGCGCGCCGCTCGCCATGGTCATCGGCTGCGGCTTCTCGCCGGAACTCGCGACGCTCGGCATCCAGTGGCATGTGCTTGCGATGTTTGCGCCGAGCTTCTTCACCGGCATCCTGATCCAGCGTTTCGGTACGGAAAAGGTGGTAGCCGCCGGCCTCATCATTCTCATGGCCTGCGCGGGTGTCGCCCATGCCGGCATCGAGCTCTGGAACTTCTGGGGTGCGCTGATCCTGCTCGGCCTCGGATGGAACCTCGGCTTCATCGGCGCCACCGCCATCGTCGCCTCCAGCTACCGGCCGCACGAAGCCGACAAGGTGCAGGGTTTTCACGATATCGTGCTGTTCGGTGCGGTGGCGCTCGCCTCCTTCTCCTCTGGCAAGGTGTTCAACGCTTATGGTTGGCAGGCGATCAACCTGATGTTCTGGCCGATCACCGGTGTGAGCCTCATCCTCGTTCTCCTTCTCATTTTGCGCACCCGCCGCGCCACGGCCTGAGCACCTCCAACGGTCGACGCCGAAAAATCCAGCGCTCAGCACGGCTTGCCGCAGTGCGGCGGCTTGACGCAGCCGATTCGCAAACGCACTCTGGCCCCGCGCCGGCCCCCGCCTTGTGAGGAGGCAAACGGGAGCGGGCGCGTATTCGGCTATGGGGAGAGGACCCCGTGGTCTTCAAGGAGGACAGAGCGAAATGACCATATTGCTGGGCGTTATCGCATGCGGGTTGCTCTCGGTGGTTTATGCCATCTGGGCGACGAGGTCGGTGCTTGCCGCCGATCAGGGGAATGCCCGCATGCAGGAAATTGCAGGTTATATCCGGGAAGGGGCACAGGCCTATCTCACCCGGCAGTACAAGACCATTGCCATTGTCGGGGTTGTCGTCTTCGTCGGCACCTGGCTTCTGCTTTCCGCAACGGCTGCCATCGGCTTCCTGATCGGCGCCGTGCTTTCTGGCGCCGCCGGCTTCATCGGCATGCACGTCTCCGTCCGCGCCAATGTGCGCACGGCGCAGGCCGCGTCCGTCAGCCTGTCCTCCGGCCTCGACATCGCCTTCAAGTCGGGCGCGATCACCGGCATGCTTGTTGCCGGTCTCGCGCTCCTGGGCGTTTCGATCTACTACGGCTATCTCACCGGCGTTCTCGGCCTGGATCCTGCCTCGCGTGAGGTCATTGATTCGCTCGTCGCGCTCGGCTTCGGCGCTTCGCTGATTTCCATCTTCGCCCGTCTCGGTGGCGGTATCTTCACCAAGGGGGCCGACGTCGGCGGCGATCTCGTCGGCAAGGTCGAAGCCGGCATTCCGGAAGACGACCCGCGCAACCCGGCAACCATCGCCGACAATGTCGGCGACAATGTCGGCGATTGCGCCGGCATGGCCGCCGACCTGTTCGAGACCTATGCGGTGACCGTGGTCGCCACCATGGTTCTTGCCGCGATCTTCTTTGCCGGCACGCCGGTTCTCGCGAGCACCATGATTTATCCGCTTGCCATCTGCGGTGCCTGCATCATCACCTCGATCATCGGCACTTTCTTCGTGAAGCTCGGCTCGAACGGCTCGATCATGGGCGCCCTCTACAGGGGCCTGATCGTCACCGGCGCATTGTCGATCCTCGGACTTGGGGCTGCAACGTCGCTCACGGTCGGATGGGGCCCGATCGGCACGGTGGCAGGCAAGGAGATCACCGGTACGAACCTGTTCATCTGCGGCCTGCTCGGCCTCGTGGTGACGGCACTTATCGTGGTGATCACCGAGTACTACACGGGCACCAACAAGCGCCCGGTAAACTCGATCGCCCAGGCCTCCGTCACCGGCCACGGCACGAATGTCATCCAGGGCCTTGCCGTTTCGCTGGAATCGACGGCGCTGCCGGCGATCGTCATCGTCGGCGGTATCATCGCGACCTACCAGCTTGCCGGTCTGTTCGGCACCGGTATTGCCGTCACCGGCATGCTCGGCATTGCCGGCATGATCGTCGCGCTCGACGCTTTTGGCCCGGTCACCGACAATGCCGGCGGCATCGCCGAGATGTCGCACCTGCCGCCGGAAGTGCGCAAGTCGACCGACGCGCTCGACGCGGTCGGTAACACGACCAAGGCCGTCACCAAGGGCTATGCAATCGGCTCCGCCGGTCTCGGCGCGCTGGTGCTGTTTGCTGCCTATTCGAACGACCTCGCCTACTTCGCGGCAAATGGCGACAAATATCCGTACTTCGCGGATATGGGGCCGGTCTCCTTCGACCTCTCCAACCCCTATGTCGTCGCCGGCCTCATCTTCGGCGGCCTCATCCCGTATCTCTTCGGCGGCATCGCCATGACGGCCGTCGGCCGTGCGGCAGGGGCCATCGTGGAAGAAGTGCGCCGGCAGTTCCGCGAGAAGCCCGGCATCATGGCGGGCACCGAGCGTCCGGACTACGGGCGTGCCGTCGACCTGCTCACCAAGGCGGCGATCCGCGAAATGATCGTGCCGTCGCTGCTGCCGGTCCTGGCGCCGCTCGTCGTGTATTTCGGCGTGCTGCTGATTTCCGGCTCCAAGGCCTCGGCCTTTGCGGCACTCGGCGCGTCGCTGCTCGGCGTCATCGTCAACGGCCTCTTCGTGGCGATTTCCATGACCTCCGGTGGCGGTGCGTGGGACAATGCCAAGAAGAGCTTTGAAGACGGCTTCGTCGACAAGGACGGCCAGCGTCACATGAAGGGCTCCGACGCCCACAAGGCGTCCGTCACCGGCGACACCGTCGGCGATCCCTACAAGGACACGGCCGGCCCTGCAGTGAACCCGGCGATCAAGATCACCAATATCGTGGCGCTCCTGTTGCTCGCCGTTCTCGCCTGATCGGAAGACCGGCAAAAAAGAAACCGCGGGGAGCGATCCCCGCGGTTTTTTGTTCGGGAATGTCGGTGCGACCTACCTCGACGTGTTGCCGAAAACGTTCTGCAGCGCCGATCCGGGATTGGCGCCGCCGCCGCGCAGCAGCTGTCCAAGGAAGGTGAGTTCCTTGCCGCCGGTCGGCGTGATTCGGGCGATCATGTCGAAGACCCTGCCGTCCTTCAGCGTGTAGTGCGCGAGACGCTCGACCACGCCGTCCTTGTCGAAATAGACGGCGAGCACGCTCTGCTCGATGAGCTTCGGTTTCATGAAGGCTGCGGAACGCTTGCGCGTCTGCGAAACGTAGTAGAAGACCTCGTTGTCGAAGGTCGCGGTTGCGGACGGCGAGCCGAGGGAAAGCAGAACCTGTTCGCGCGACGACCCGACGGGGGCGAGGGCCAGTGTTTCCTGGTCGACGACATAACCCTGGTGCAGAATTTCGCTCGGGCCCTGGCAGGCGGCGAGAACAGACGCGGAGAGGGTGACGGCAACGGCGGCGTTACGCAACAGTTTCATGTTCAGGGCATCTCTCTTCAACGACATCCACAGGACTGTGATGGCCGCGCAGCCATTGCAATTCATGCCTGCTTCGGTAAACCAGCTTCGACCGTCATGCAACATGACTTGCGACGGCACCATGGTTTGAATCGGGCAAAACTAGGCTTTATGATGATTTTCGGCCTGTTCGGCAAAAAAAACGGCAACCGGCGTATCGTCGAAAAGCAGTATGCGACGCTCACAAAGGCGGCGCGGCATCCCTATCTCTATGAAGTGCTTGATGTTCCTGACACGGTGATGGGTCGTTTCGAGATGCTCTCGGCGATTTTGATCCTCTACTTCCGGCGCACCCGCAAAAGCGACACGTCGGGCCAGGAGATCGCTCAGGAGATCGTGGACGCCTTTTTCGAAGACGTCGATCATTCGATTCGCGAGCTTGGCGTGGGCGATGTCGGCGTGCCGAAGCGCATGAAGAAATTCGCCGGCATGTTCTATGGTCGGCTCGAATCCTATGCCGCGGCGCTCGATTCCGCTGATCGGGAAGCCTTGGCTGCGGCACTGCGGCGCAATATCTATCCGGAGGGGGGCGAGACTGCCCCAGCCATGGATGGGCTTGCCGGCTATCTCTTTGCGGCCGAGGCAGCGCTGATCGCCGCCAACGAAGATGACATCAGGATCGGTGCGCTCACCATAGCGGAACCCGATCGCGAAGGACGCGCTGCCTGAGGGCAGGGAAGGCAAGACGATGAAAAACGATGACGACATTCCGTTCTCCTATGCGGTCAAGGTGGGGCGCATTTCGGCCAATCCGGTCGAGGTGACGATCAGCGCCGATGCCGAGGAACGGTCAGGGCTGGCAAAGCTTTGGTCCGTGCTGGAGGTGAAGGCGCTTTCGGCGACCTTCACGGTGCAGCGCTGGAAACGCGACGGCGTGCGCCTCAGGGGCCGCGTCACGGCGGATATCGTGCAGGCCTGCGTTGTCACGCTGGACCCGGTCGCGGCCCATATCGACGAGCCGGTCGAAGTCGTTTTCGTGCCGGAGGGCTCGAAACTCGCCCGGCCTGTGGTCGCGACGGAAAGCGGCGAAATGTTGCTTGACCCCGAAGGTCCCGATGCGCCGGAAATCTTCACCGGCGATACGATCGATGCCGGTGTGGTCGCGGCCGAACATGTGGCGCTCGCCATCGATCCCTATCCGCGCAGGGCCGATGTCGCCTTTTCGGGTCATATCGAGAGCACGGACGAGGACGACAAAAAACCGTCGCCTTTTGCCGTTCTGAAGGACTGGAAAAAAGACTGAACCGGCTCGCAAGCGTCGGATAATTCAGTTGTGCACCCCGCGAAAAGCGGTATTTTGGCCGAATTCGGCCACGGTGGCTTCTCCGCCGCTGGAAAACAAGAATTAAGGCAAGACACGCGTGGTCAGAATTTCCATCGATGTCATGGGAGGCGATTTCGGTCCGAAAGTCGCTATCCCTGGCGCAGCCAAGGCTCTCGAGCGCCATCCCGACATCCGCTTTGTGCTTTTCGGCAATGCCGCCGAATGCGAGCCGATTCTGGCGCAACACCCCAAACTGAAGGCTGCAAGCACCTTCCATCATTGCGACGTCGCGGTTGCCATGGACGAAAAGCCAAGCCAGGCGCTGCGCCGCGGCCGTGGCAAATCGTCCATGTGGCAGGCGATCGATGCGGTGGCGAAGAACAACGCCGACGTGGCCGTTTCCGCTGGCAATACTGGCGCGCTGATGGCGATGTCGAAGTTCTGCCTGCGCATGATGGCCAATATCGAACGCCCGGCGATCGCCGGCATCTGGCCGACCCTGAAAGGGGAGAGCATCGTGCTCGATATCGGTGCAACGATCGGCGCCGACGCCAACCAGCTCTTCGATTTCGCGCTGATGGGCGGCGCGATGGCGCGTGCGCTGTTTGAGATCGACAAGCCGACGCTCGGCCTGCTGAATGTCGGCGTCGAGGAAATCAAGGGCCAGGAAGAGGTCAAGGCCGCGGGCCAGCTCATCCGCGAGGCCAATTTCGACACGATTGACTATTATGGCTTCGTCGAAGGCGACGATATCGGTCGCGGTACGGTGGACGTCGTGGTCACGGAAGGTTTTGCCGGCAATATTGCGCTGAAGGCGGCCGAGGGCACAGCGCGGCAGATCGCGGAATATCTGCGTGCCGCCATGACACGCACGTGGCTTGCCAAACTCGGCTACATTCTCGCCAAGAGCGCGTTCGACCGGGTGCGCGAGAAGATGGATCCGCGCAAGGTGAACGGTGGGGTGTTCCTCGGTCTCAACGGCATCGTCATCAAGAGCCATGGCGGCACGGATGCCGAAGGGTTCGCGGCCGCGGTGGATGTCGGTTACGACATGGTCCGCAACGGCCTCAAGGAAAAGATCGAAAGCGATTTGCAAAAATATCATGCCGGCCGCCCCGTCGAGGGCGCCGTACAAGGCATGACAGACGAGGTATAGAATGATCCGATCAGTGGTCCGCGGCTTCGGAACGGCGCTTCCGAAGCGGGTACTCACCAATGCCGAACTGGAAAGCATGGTCGACACGTCCGATGAGTGGATTGTGCAGCGGACCGGCATCCGCCAGCGCTACATCGCCGGCGAGGGTGAAACGACCGCCTCGCTGGGTGAGGCCGCGGCACGTGCGGCGCTCGACAAGGCCGGCCTGACGGCCGCCGACATCGACCTGATCATCGTTGCGACCTCGACACCGGACAACACGTTCCCGGCGACCGCCGTCAACATCCAGAACCGTCTCGGCATGCATCACGGCTTTGCCTTCGACGTGCAGGCCGTGTGCTCCGGCTTCGTTTATGCGGTGACGACGGCGGATGCCTATATCCGTGGTGGCCTCGCGAAACGTGTCCTCGTCATCGGTGCGGAAACCTTCTCGCGCATTCTCGACTGGACGGACCGCACGACCTGCGTGCTGTTCGGCGACGGCGCCGGCGCTATTGTGCTGGAAGCCCAGGAAGGGACTGGCACCGTTGCTGACCGCGGCGTGCTGACGACGCAGCTTCGTTCCGACGGCGCGCATCGCGAAAAACTCTATGTCGATGGCGGCCCGTCCACGACGGGTACGGTCGGTCATCTGCGCATGGAGGGCCGCGAGGTCTTCAAGCATGCGGTGGGCATGATCACCGACGTGGTCGTCTCCGCCTTCGATGCGACCGGCTTCACCGCCGACGACATCGACTGGCTGGTGCCGCACCAGGCCAACAAGCGCATTATCGACGGTTCGGCCAAGAAACTCGGTATTCCGCTCGAAAAGGTCGTCGTCACCGTCGATCTGCATGGCAACACCTCTGCCGCCTCCATCCCGCTCGCGCTGGCCACTGCAGCGCGTGACGGGCGAATCAAGGAAGGCGATATCGTTCTGCTGGAAGCCATGGGTGGCGGCTTCACTTGGGGCGCGGTCCTTCTGCGCTGGTAGAACCTCTTCGTTTGAACGCTTCTTATGAGATGGCTTGTTCGGCGCCCGCATCGGAATATGCGGGCTCTCGTCTCGCTGTCCTTGTGGGGCAGTTTCCGGCGGGGTGAGTGGGGAACGGTTAGGGTTGGCCCTCAGGGCCGCTTGACCGCGCGGGGGAAGGGCAATAGTCTCCCACCACTTAACCATGCGCTTTCAATAAGAAATTGGTGAGGGACGATGAGCGGGAAGACGGTGACACGCGCAGATTTGGCCGAATCGGTTTTCCGGAAGGTCGGCCTTTCCAGGACCGAATCCGCAGAGCTTGTCGAAACCGTCATTGACGAGATCTGCAATGCCATCGTCCGGGGCGAGAGCGTCAAGCTTTCCTCCTTCGCCACCTTCCAGGTGCGCGACAAGAACGAACGCATCGGTCGCAATCCGAAGACCGGCGAGGAAGTGCCGATCTCGCCGCGCCGAGTGATGACCTTCAAGGCATCGAACGTATTGAAGCAACGGGTGCTGAAGTCGCATCTCTCGCGCAAGGCGAAACAGAAGCCGGCTTCGCCCGCTTCCTGAGCGATTTTCACATCATTGTCGCTCCATCAGCAATTTGAAACTTGAATATCGTCCGACAACTCGCTGAAATGAATACGAATCGGTGGCGTTTATCGTATGCTGCCGCCGTGAGCTTTCATCGAGGATAGAATGGACAAGAGTCCGGACGCGTTCCGTACCATCAGCGAAGTCGCAGACGATCTCGACCTGCCGCAGCATGTGCTGCGCTTCTGGGAGACACGCTTCGTCCAGATCAAGCCGATGAAACGTGGCGGGGGACGCCGCTATTACCGCCCGGAAGACGTGGATCTCCTGAAGGGCATTCGCCATCTGCTCTATGACCATGGTTATACGATCAAGGGCGTGCAGAAGCTGTTGAAGGTCAACGGCAACAAGTTCGTCGCGGCGATCGCGAGCGGCGACCTCGCCACGGTGGAGGCGCTTGCCGCCGCAAACCATGAGGACCCGACGCCGCCAAAGGCAGGCAGCGACGACGACCAGATCGTCGGCCGCGCCAAGGCCCCGGCCAGCCGCCGCTTTTTCTCCTTCGTCGGTGGCACTGACGATCCGCCGGAAATCTCGATCGGCAAGACCAGCGTCGGCAAGGAAGATCGCGCACTGCTTCAGGAAGCGCTCTACGATCTCCTCGAGTGCAAGCGCCTGCTCGACCAGGTGCGTTGAGCCAATCGATGGGTGGCTGTGGAGGCGGGGCCGCCTTTGTGCCGCCCATGGCGTCACTAGCCCGCTTCCGGTGTCACCTGTGAGTGCATGAAGCGCATCGGCCTCTGCTCCCCTGCGGAAGAAGGCCTTCTCTTCGCGCTTACCCTTTCCGTCAATCGCGTTGCTGCATGGGTTCCCAGCCTCGCACGAAGCCGTGTCCCATCGCCGCTCGGGTCAGGTCGAGCTGGCGCCGGAGGTGGGCGCAGTCGGCAAGCAGCGTCGCGCTCGTCGCCTGTGCATCTCCGTCATGCCAGGCAAGGGCGGCGCGTACGGCATCCCCCTGATTGTCTGCCGGCCCAGCCGGCGCTTCGTACTCGGGAAGCGATCGCACGTCAGCATTCTCCTGTGGGGACACAGTCGTCTCTGAGAGTAAGGAACAAGGAAATCCGTTTGGATGCGTTCTTATTATGTTCCGTTTTGGCGAGGAGTCAACAGTGCGCTGGTGGCCGCAAAACAAGAAAAAGCCCCGCACGGTGGCGGGGCAAACAGGCGTCACGCTTGGCTCTCCGTGACGCGGGGGAGTGCTCGCAAATGACAAGCGAGCGAGGCAACTCTACGACTTTCGTCTAATGCCGGGGAAGGTCTGAATCGGCGATTCCGGTACGGTTGTGAAAAGAAAATGAGGGGCAGTGGACATGCGGGTAGCAGCTCAAGAGCATGTCATTGAACTAAAACCCATAGCAGCCGAGACGTGGCGCTCGAAACTCGCGAGCGTTGGGCTTGATGTCACCGGGCTTGCCCCAAGTCCCTGGGTGTGAACCTTCAGGGGGTCTTCTAACGGAAAAAATGCGGAACAGATTTTGTTAACGATTGTCAAATAGCGCGTTTACAATTGGTTGCATTCGATGAGAGATTCTCATATGCGGTGTAATATTTCATCGGTTATTAATAAGTATTGCCGAAAGTCAGCCGTGGAGTACCGTCTGAGTTGCAACCAGCAATCGATTAAGCGGGGATAACTGACATGGCAATCAAGCATCTTCCCAAGGTGAAACCGGGATTCACGCAGGGCTCGGAAGCGGACGAAACAGTCGCCTACATCAGACAGATGCTGAAGGAACTCCATAAGGCCGCAGCGGACGTCGATTGGTATCTCGCCTACTTGACTGAAATGGCCTTGTTGGACGCGGGCGATATTCTGGCAGGGCTGCGGCCTATGAAAAGGGACCGGGGATAGGCCTCAGGTCGCCAGTTACTCCGACAACCGTCGCGAGTGGGTCGCGGCTTCCAAGCCCGTGTCCTGATTTTCTCGGGATGTCTGCGAGTGTTCTAAAGCGTCAACCGTCGCCATATGCTGGTGGAACGCACGCAGGCCTTCCTGACCATCGCCGCCTTGAAGCGCCGCGACGCGCACCACTCTCATAGCCATTCGCATTTGGGCTTCATGCTTGCTACGGTGAGGCATCTGGGTACCGTCTTGTCACAGATTAAGGCTCCCTAACGTTGGGTTAGATTCTAAATTTAGTCAAGTATGTTTACTTATCAATCAATCTTGATGATCACGCAGTCTATCGGCAGCAACTAGTCTCTCAGCGGTCTGTCGGGGAGTCGGTTGACTGCGTTCACTGGCCCTTCCCAAACCAACCGCCCGTTGCTCCTTGCTGAGAAACACTCAAGGAGCACCCGGTGAGGCTTTGGTTCCGACGCTCTCATTTCGGCTCCTTTTGTTCCTTTTTTGCGATTGCCGTGATTTTCCCCCTTGCATCGAAAACCTTGAGACTATAGGGGTTTCGGCGGTCCGGAATGTAGCGCAGCCCGGTAGCGCACTTGACTGGGGGTCAAGGGGTCGTGGGTTCGAATCCCGCCATTCCGACCAATTTTTCCTCACTGTTACAAGCGTATTCGCAAGTCCCCTCGGAACTTTGCGGGCGTTTCCACGTTTCCCTGCCGCCGGTCTTTTGCCGGTGTGTCAGGAGCTTGAGGAGACGCGCATGGAAGACGCAGGTATCGGCTGGATCGCAGCCATTATTGTCGGCGGGATTGCCGGCTGGCTCGCCGAGATGTTCATGAAGAGCAATATGGGCGTGCTGATGAACATCGTTCTCGGCATTGTCGGCGCGGCCGTGGCCAATCTTCTGCTCGGGCTGATCGGTGTTTCGCTCGGGGGCTGGATCGGTTATCTGGTCGCGGGCTTTATCGGTGCCTGCATACTGATCGCCCTGGCGCGCGCGATCAGGCGCTAAAACAGCTATTAGGCTTCAAGGCCGTCTCTCCGGGAGGAGGGGCGGCCTTTGGCGTCAGGCGACCAGGCCGCGATAGATCGCTTCCGTCTCGCCGATCATGCGTTCCAGACTGTAGTCACCGCTGCGGGCGCGGGCGGCGGTCGTGTGGCGGGCGAGGCGATCGGGGTCGCTGAGGCGGATCATGGCGTCGGCGAGGCGTTTTGGATCGTCGTCGTTTTCGACGAGCACGCCATTGACGCCATCCTTCAGCACCATGGAGGCGCCGCCGACATCGGTCAGCACCATCGGTTTTCCGGCCGCCGCAGCCTCCAGCATGACATAAGACATGGCCTCGTAGCGGCTCGGCATGACGAGCACGTCGATCGCCGCCATGGCTTGCGGGCCGCTGAAGCGTGTCGTGAGGTGGACGCGGTCCGCGTGTCCGCTGGCCGAGATCTGGCGGTTGACGGCGTCCTGCATCTCGCCAGTGCCGATCATCACGAGATGGGCGTTCGGGACGCGTTCAGCCACGCGCTGGAAGGCCGCAAGTAGCCGCTCGGGCGCCTTCTGATGGCAGAGCCGGCCGACAAAGCCATAGAGCAGGGCATCGGCCGGGATGGCAAGTGCTGCACGCACTGTTGCGCGCGAATCCGCCGGCGGTGTTTCGACGCCATTGACGACGATCGACAGCTTGTTGCGCGGCATGCCGAGTGCCCGGGCATGGGCGTATTCATCGGCGGAGACGCAAATCAGGCGTTCGGTAAACCCGCGGGCGAGCAGCTTTTCGATTGCGCCATAAATCTTGTGGCCGAGCGCGCCGAGACCGGGATCCATCGTGCGGAAGGCGTGCGGGGTGTACACACGGGGCACATGGTGGCCGGGAAAGCGCAGGCGCGAAAGGGCGCCGGCCTTGGAGCTATGCCCGTGAATGACGTCGAAGGGACCCGCCTTGCGGATGACCGCGCGCAGCGCATGCCAGGCGGGCAGGTCCGACGGGCCGGGCGAGCGGGCCATGGCGACGATGTGCACGCCTGCCAGATCGAGCGACGTCAGTTCCTCGACGAAACGGCTTTCCGCGCGCACCGGCGAATAGACGGCGTGCACTTCGTGGCCCCGTGCCTTCATGCCCTGGCAAAGATCGATGAAATGCCGGCCCGAGCCGCCGCCGCTCGGTTCCAGCACCTGGAGAAGACGCATTCGTCGTGGATTCTTTTCCAGGGAGGGGGTCATGATGGGGTGCGGCCCGATGCGGTCTGCCGGTTGTGGCGCCGTTCGAGCGCGATGCAGCCCCAGACGATCCCCAGCAAGAGATAGAAATGGCGCCAATGATCCGTATCGATGACGAAGCCGATCGCGGTATGGCCGACAAGCGTGATGAAGGAGATCATCAGGAAGGGCTGCCAGGTCCGATTGCGCAGCAGCGCCTTGAAACCGGCGAGGAGCGTCCAGATGATGAGGGCGAAGTAGCAGGCAAAGCCGAGCCAGCCATAGCTGGTCAGCGATTTCAGCCAGATATTGTGCTCGTCTTCCGGAAAGATCGTGCTGAACACCATGGGGCCGATGCCGAAGGGTTTTTCCATGGCCATCAGAAAGCCGATGCGGTGGCGCTCGAAGCGGCCGAGGTGCCCGCCGTCATATTCCTGCACCAGCTGGGTTCGGCTGGAGAACAGATCGGCCACCTTGTCGAATTGCAGCGCGATGATCAGCGCGACGATCAACAGGGCGGCGGCCGACAGACTGAGCACGAGGATTTTCAGCCGGAACGCGCCCGTGCGCTCCTTGAGCAGCATGACGAAGACGAGTGCCACCACCGAAAACAGGTAGAGCGCCCAGGCGGCGCGCGAGAAGGACAGGAACAGGCCGAGCGCCAGGATGAGCACACCGATGACCTTCAGCGGGGCGCCGAGAATGCGGCCGGCAAGCAGCCCGTGCATCAGGTAGAGCGAGGGGGCGACGAGGAACGGGCCGAAGACGTTCGGATCCTGGAAGGCGCCCTTGGCGCGGTCATAGAGCGTGAAGGCCTCGGCGCCCGGAAAGGCGTGGAAGTAGCCGAGGATGCCGAGGATGGAGGTGATGAGGGCGCTCGCCACCCAGGCGCGGAAGATCAGTTCGAGCCGTGCGGGCTTGGCCTCGATGATGGCGGCGAAGAACACGCTGGAGAGTGCCAGGAACAACGAGACGGCGATGTACATCGGGCCGACGGAGAAGTCGTCGAGCACGGTGAGCGACAGCATGCCGCCGACGTTGAAGAGCACGAGCAGGATCAGCAGCGGCGCGATGCCCCGCGAGATGCGCAGGCCGATGATTGCCCAGAGGCCGATGAGGCCAGCCATGAAGACTTCGTAAGGTGCTGGCTCGCTGATGACGAAGCCCGACAGGAAGACACCGACGGCCACGAGCATGGAACCGATAATGCCAACGGCCGCAAGACGCGGCCGGAATGGCGGAGCATAGGGGAGAGCCGCGTCGCTCAATACGCGTTTTCCGTATTGAGCAGGCGGAAGGGCGTCAGGAACAGGATCTTCAGATCCAGCCAGAGCGACCAGTTCTCGATGTAGTAGAGATCGAATTCGGTGCGGAAGCGGATCTTGTCGTCATGGTCGATCTCGCCGCGCCAGCCGTTGATCTGCGCCCAGCCGGTGACGCCGGGCTTGACGCGATGGCGGGCGAAGTAGCCCTCGACGACGTCGACATATTTGCGGTCGTGCGACTGGGCCTGGATGGCGTGCGGACGGGGACCGACGAGGGAAAGCTCGCCCTTCAGCACGTTGAAGAGCTGCGGCAGTTCGTCGATCGAGGACTTGCGCAGGAAGCGGCCGACGGGGGTTACGCGCGGGTCGCCCTTCGTCACCGCGGCCTTGGCCGTCGGGTCGGACATGTTGGTGAACATCGAGCGGAACTTGTAGACCTCGATGACCTCGTTGTTGAAGCCGTGGCGCTTCTGCTTGAAGATGATCGGGCCGGCCGAGGTGAACTTTACCGCAATGGCGGCGCCGATCAGCACCGGCCAGAGCAGCACGAGCGCGAGGACGCTGAAGAAGATGTCGAAGATGCGCTTGGCGACATTGTCCCAGTCGGCGATCGGCTTGTCGAAGATATCGAGCATCGGCAGGCTGCCGATCTGCGAGTAGCTGCGCGGCCGGAAGCGCAGGCCCTTGGCGTGCGCGGCAAGGCGAATATCAACCGGCAGCACCCAGAGCTTCTTGAGGAGCGACAGGATGCGCGCCTCCGCCGAAAGCGGCAGCGAGATGATGAGCATGTCGATGCGGGCAAGCCGGGCGAATTCGACGAGTTCGGCGACCGTGCCGAGCTTCGGATAGCCGGCGACGATCGAGGGCGAACGGCGTTCGTCGCGATCATCGAAGATGCCGCAGATGCGGATATCGTTTTCCGGCTGCTGCTCGAGCGTGCGGATGAGTTCCTTTGCCGGCTCGCCGCCGCCGACGATGACGGCGCGCCGCTCCATCGTGCCGTTGCGGGCCCAGCGGCGGATCGAGTAGGCGATCACCTGACGCTCGATGACGAGGTAGACCGCGCCGGTGGCAAACCAGGACGCGAACCAGACGCGGGAATATTCCTCGCCGGATTTGAAGAAGAACACGACGAGCGCCATTGCGCCGAAGGCGATCGCCCAGGCCGCGAGGATTCTCGGCGTCATGCGCCAGGGCGACCGCAGGGCCGGCACCTGATAGGCATCGGCAAGCTGAAGCAGCAGGACGCCCATCGCCGCGCCGCCGACAAGCACCGACAGGTAGAATACGGTTACGCCCATGCCGGGCGTGCTGACATAAAGGAGATGAATGCCGTAGCCGATCGCCAGCAGCGCCACGAATTCGAAAAGGCGCAGCAGCCCGATGATCATGCTCGGGGAATAGGTATCGGCGCGGAACTGCTGCGCGATCTTCTGGGCAAGCGGGTTGAGATCGACCGTCTTGCCGCCGTCGTATTCTTCCGACGGCGAACCGGCTGTGATCGTACGGATCTCGGAAGCTTTTCGTCTCAGAGCTTCAGGATCGAAGGAGTCGGGCTTGTCGACATGGTTCATGGCACGCACCTGCAGAGGCTTTGCACCGGAGATAGCACGAAGCCCCTAAGAAACGTTTACGTGGTGGGTGATCGTCGGATCAGGAAGCGTGCCGATTTCCGCCATTCTGCTTGGCGAGAATATCGCGGTAGAGGCGCAGCAGCGACGAGGACATGACCGAGGCGGAAAAGGTTTGCTTGAAGGTGGCGGAGTCCGGCATCACCTTGGCGAACCACGCGGGATCGCTGACAGCGTCGACCATCACCCTGGCAAGCGCGTCCGCATCGCCGGGGTCGGCAAGCGCGATGCTGTTTGGCCCGAGCACTTCGGGAATGCCGCCGACGCGACTTGCAATGACGGGCTTGCGGGCGGCAAGCGCTTCCAGGACGATATAGGGCATCGCCTCGGCGCGCGACGGCACGACGACGTTGCGGGTCATTGCGAAAGCATCATGCGCCTTCATGGCGGGCAGCAGGCCGATACGGCGGCCAAGCCCCCAGCGCAGCATCATCTTCTGGTATTTTTCCCTGTCCGGACCATCGCCGATCATCAGGGCGGAGAGCGGCCGGCCGACGAAGCGTTCGGTGCGGGCGAAGGCGTCGACGAAGACGTCGGGTCCCTTCAGGTCGCGCAGCATGCCGATATAGAGGAAGTCGACCGCGTCTTCCCGGGCGTAGACGGTCTCGAAGTCGCGATCGTGGATACCGTTATAGATGCGCTCGGCGCGAATGCGCGGCTTGCCTACGCGGGCGAGATAGGCGTCGCGCTCGAAATCGCAGACGAAGACGAGCGCATCGCCCAACCGTTCGAGCATCCGCTCGGCGGCGAGGATCGAAAAACCGGCCATGGTCTTTCGATCATAGTGCAGGCTGCCGCCGTGCGGCGAATAGAGGCGGGCTACGCAATACCTGTTCACCCG
Source organism: Shinella sp. GW821-FHT11G07 (assembly GCF_058808115.1). Taxonomy (NCBI): domain Bacteria; kingdom Pseudomonadati; phylum Pseudomonadota; class Alphaproteobacteria; order Hyphomicrobiales; family Rhizobiaceae; genus Shinella; species Shinella sp. GW821-FHT11G07. The sequence continues at coordinate 60,431 of NZ_JBXARJ010000008.1, read as the reverse complement.
CAGGGCTGAGCCGATGAGACGGGCAATGGCGCCACCCTTGGCGCCGTGCCCGTGCAGGACATCCGGCTGCAAACTTTTTATTTCACCGTAACATTTCCAGAAGGCGCCGATATCCCGCGGGCCGACGGCGCGGCTGATCGGCACACGAATGAGGCCGAGCGAAAGATAGGGACGGATTTCATCGAACAGCGAATCCTCGAACGAGCCCCCGGTGAGGCTGTCGCAGACGATGCCGACCTCATGGCCTGCCTTCGCATGGAACTCGGCCAGATCGCGCACATGGCGGAAGATTCCACCGATGGGCGACCGGAAACAATGAATGATGCGCAGAGGACGTTCGTCCGTCATGTTTTTCAGAACAGCCGTTCGCGGACATAAATCGTGTCGCCGGCCAGGACCGGATCGGAAATCGATACACGGCCCGTAATGATCTTTCCGTTAATCTTGCGCGTCACATCGACATCGCCCTGGTTGGCGCGCGGCGAGAAGCCGCCGGCAACGGCAATGGCGTTCTGGATGGTCATGCCCGCGACATAGCTGTACTGCCCGGCCTGGCCGACTTCACCCATGAGATAGATGGAACGGTAGCGATCGACCTCGATGGAGACGTCGGGATCGCGCAGATAGCCCTGGCGCAGTTTTGCAGCGATGATGCTTTCCAGTTCCTGGAGCGTCTGGCCGCGTGCCGGCACCCCGCCGATCAGCGGGAAGGCGACATAGCCGGCCTGGTCGATTGTATAGGTGTTGCTGAGCCCTGGCTGTTCGAACACCGTGACGCGCAAGCGGTCGCCGCTGTCGAGGCGATAGGGCTGGATGGTCGCCTCGTGGAAGGCCTTGGGGGCAGGGCGGTAGCCGCTGCAACTCGAAACGGCCGGCACGATGAGTGCCAGCGCGAGCAGCATGCCCTTGTTGATCGTTGCGAACGCCATTCGCTTTCCCAATCCCGGAAATCAGAAGTCTGATCTTCGTTATCGATCCGTTAGGGTTAATGGCTGGTAAAGGACGGGGGTGGATAAGGGCGGGAAATGCAGATTTTTTCACGCCGAGCGCGTGATCCAGCGACCGTTCTACTCTTGGTGGTTAACGCTTAGGTTACCATGTTTGTTTACGGTGCGGGCAATTCGTCGCGTTCGGAGTAGGGATATGTCAGGCGTTCAGGGAAGCCAGCAGGATGTCGATATCGACCTTGGCGGTCTTTTCGGCGCAATCTGGCGCAACCGTATGCGTGTGCTCATGGCGACCGTGGTCGGCGCGGGGATCGCGTTCGCGGGCGCGAGCCTGATCACGCCCAAATACAAGAGTGAAGCCCGGCTCCTCATCGAAACGCGCGAACCCGCCTTCACGACGGGCACGGACCGGACGCAGAGCCGGGAGCAGCCGCCCTTCGACGAACTTGGCATTGCCAGCCAGGTTCAGCTCCTGAAATCCGCCGACCTCATGAAACAGGTCGCGCGGAACTTGAAGCTGTCGGAGCTGGAGGAATTCGACCCGACCGCCCAGCCATCCGCTGTCTCCGACCTGCTCGTCGTCTTCGGCCTAAAGAAGAACCCGCTCGATCTCGCGCCGGAAGACCGTGTGCTGAAGGAATTTGCTGAAAAGCTCACCGTCTACCAGGTGGAACGCTCGCGCGTTGTCGCCATCGAGTTCAGCTCGAAGGATCCGCGCCTTGCGGCTGCGATTCCAAACGAGATGGCAAAGGTCTTCCTGTCGCTGCAGAGCGGCGCCAAGCTGGACACCAATTCCGAGGCGACGCGCTGGCTGGAGCCGGAAATCGCCAACCTGCGCGAAAAGGTGCGCGAAGCCGAACAGAAGGTTGCCGAATACCGTTCGCAATCCGATCTCCTGCCGACAGGGGAGAATGGTACGTTCGCCGTGCGGCAGCTGACGGACATTTCGGCCGAAGTCACCCGTGTGCGCGCCGAGCGTGCCAATGCGGAAGCGCGGGCGGAAAGTGTGCGCGCCGTGCTGAAGAATGGCGGCGCGCCGGACACGCTGGCGGATGTCGTTGGCTCGCAGATGATCCAGCGGCTCAAGGAAAGCGAATCGCAGATCCAGGGCCAGATTTCCGATCTTTCGACGTCGCTTCTCGACGGACATCCGCGTCTCAAGGGGTTGCGTTCGCAGCTCGTGGGCATTCGCACGCAGATCAAGGCGGAAACCCAGAAAATCCTTGCCAGTCTCGAAAACGAGGCCAACACGGCGCGGCTGCGCGAAGCCCAGCTTGTCCAGCAGCTCAACACGCTGAAGGCCGACAGTGCGCGTGCCGGCGAGGACGAAGTCGGTCTCAAGGCGCTGGAGCGCGAGGCAACGGCCCAGCGCCAGCTGCTCGAAACCTATCTCGCCCGCTACCGCGAGGCGACGTCGCGTACCGACAGCGGCTCGACACCGGCCGACGCGCGCATCATTTCCGCTGCCGCTGAGCCCACGGAAGCTGCCTTCCCGAAGGTCCTGCCGATCACCATCGTCGGCGGCGTCGTCGGTTTCACCTTGAGTTCTATCGCCATCCTGCTCTCCGAGCTTTTCAGCGGCCGCGCGCTGAAGCCGGTCGGCGCGGCGGCCGTCGTGCCGCATCGGCGCGAGGAAGAGATCGACGAGGATGTGGCGGAGACCGTCGTGGTCGAGCCCGTCGCCAAGCGGGTGCCGTTGGTGCGCGAGGATCCCGGCGTCGTGAAAGACATCCATGCCCCGGCAAAATCCCTGCTGTCGAGCATTGAACCTGAAGACGAAGACGAGGAAGAAGAGGAGCAGAGCATGCGTCCTTCCCTGATTGATATGCCCGCCTTCGAAGACGAAGGCGATTTTTCGGTCGCGGCCGTTGCCCGGCACATGATCGAGAACAATGTTTCCGTTGCGATTTCCGTCTCGCCTTCCGGCGACCGCGGCTCGACGGCGACGGTGATGCTGGCCCGCCGGATTGCCGAAGATCATCGCAAGACGCTTCTGATCGACCTGACCGGTTCGGCCTGCCCGACGCGGCTGATGGCGCAATCGACCCAGGTGCCGGGTATCACGGACCTTCTCGTCGGCGATGCCGCCTTCGGCGACATCATCCACGGTGACCGTCTTTCCAGCGCGCATATCATTCCGCGTGGCAATGCCAACATCAAGCGCGCAATGCGCGGCATCGACCGGCTGGCCATGGTGATCGATTCGCTCGCCGACGCCTATGACACGGTGATCGTGGAGTGCGGCCCGGCCGAGGTCGAGGGCGTGCGTCGCCTGACGCGGGGAGAGGAGACGGACATCATCCTCTCCATTCCGGGCGCCGAAGAAGATGAGATCGTCGACCTGATCAGCGCCTTCGGTGAGGCCGGTTACAGCGAGATCGTGCTGATGACGGGCGAGGGGGCAGAGCCGCCCCGGCGTCCCCGCCGCCGCGCTGCCTGACGGTTCAGTCCGCGCCTTCGCCGGCGCGGACGAATTCTGTCTTGCCGGAGCGCATGCGCTGCAGGAAGGCGTAGACCTGCGGGTTCTGTTTGATGAGGCGCTTTGCACCCGCCTTTGCCCGATGCACGGCGGCAACCACGCTGCCAGCAACCGTCGTCGGCCAGAGCAGGTCGTGCTGCGGCGTCTCGATCGTGCACCAGGAGCGCTTGTACGCCTGGTCGCCGATGCCGAAATCGAACAGGCGAACACCTTCGCCGCACAGCTTGTGGATTGCCAGATAGAACAGGAATTCACCGGGGCTGGCATCCGCCGCGATGCTCTCGTCGATCGAGCCGAACTGGCAGATCACATGGTCGCCCTTACGCGATAGGCCGGCAATCGCCACGATATGTCCTTCATGCTCGCCCTTGAGGCGCACGGCATGAAGCTGCAGCGGATAGGTGTCCGCGTCGCTTTCGACGGCGACCAGCTTGCGGAAGAAGTTTCGCGTTTCCTCGTCGCGAAAGACGTCGGGCAGACGCATCGTGTCGAAACGAGCGGCTTTCTGGAGGAAGAAGGTTTCCAGCAGGAGGCGGCCCTCTTCGGCCGTGTCGGCGACGACGTGTTCGTAACCGCCAAGTGCTTCGACGCGACGTTCGGAATTGCGGAATTTTTTGCGGCGACGCTTGGCATTGACCTGTGCCAGCGTGCGTTCGAAACTCTCGAACAGTTCGAGCTGGAAGGCGGCGTTCTGGTTCAGCACCGACGGCAGGTCGGCAAAGGAATTCGTCTGGCCGCGCCAGTCGAGCGGCACCTTTTCCAAAAGGAAGAGGTCGAAGTAGCGGGCGAACTGCGCGCGCGCCTGCTCGAAAGCCTGGCGCAGCCGCGGCGGTGCCGCAAGAAAACGGAATTCTTCGGTATAGAGGCCCGTATTGATGTTGCTGAACGGGGTGGCGAGGAAGCGCGCTGTGCGCACGGGGCCATGGCGCACGATTTCCAGCGGTAAGATAAGGTGCGTTTTTCCGCCGGAAAAACCTTCGACGATCAAGAGCTTGCAGGCGTGCGTTTCGGCCCAGGCGCGGCACCAGTCGTAGCTCTGGTGAAGCGAAAGATTGTTGTCGGCTTCAAGGGCCCGCCAGCGGGTTTCCAGCGTTTCCATGCGGTCATGCAGGCGGATGGACAGAGGCACGACCGAGGGCGTGCGCCCCTCATCGGCAACCGACCCCAGGTATCGGACCGCGAGCTCGCGCTCGGATGGCATGACCTGGAAATTGAGTTGCATCGCTCCCATGGGCTCGACCCTTATGCCTCTGGCTAGCGGCCGCACCGCCGCGAAAACACCATAGGCATGAGGTTTAGGAAAAGAGTTTAAATCCACTGACCGTGCCGGGTATGCCCGGAGAAATTGGCCGGCGCGGTTAGCAATTTCATAACGAAATCCGACAAAAGCCGACGGGATAGGAGAGAGATATGCAGACATGGCGTCCGCCGCAGAAAATCCACGTGAAGGTGCTAGGCCTCGCCTGGCACGACGGCCGCCTGCTGGCGGCGGAAGTGACGCGCGATGACGGCACCGTGAAGGGTGTTCGCCCGCCCGGCGGCGCTATCGAGTTCGGCGAGACGCGGGAGGAGGCGCTGGTGCGGGAGTTCCAGGAGGAATTCGGTTGCGGCATCGCGATCGAAGGGCCTTGGGCGACCTTCGAGAACCTGTTCTGGCACGAGGGCGCGCAGGGTCACGAATTCATCTTCGCAGCCAATATCCGTCTGCTCGACGAAAGCCTCTACCAGCGCTCCGAAATCACGCTTGTCGAACACGACCGTTCGGTCTGGACGGCGCGCTGGTTCATGCCGCATGCGCTTCCGGATGGCGTGGAGCTCTACCCTAGCGGACTTTCTGCGCATCTGGTGCGAGTCAATCGGTGATAGGTTTTATCGAAGCCAGCCGGTGGAAAGAGCACTCGCCCATTCATGCTGGCTGCGGCTCTCTGCAAGCCGGGCCATCGCCATGTGATCGTAGCTTACAAGATGGAAGGATGCGTCCCACGTGCCGCCACGCTTTTCGATGATGGCATAGCGTGCATGCGGCGAGCCGGTCTCCACCTTGTGCGGCAACGGCTCGTCATCGTCGTAGGCTGGCGAGCCCACGCTGCCAGGATTGACGACCAGCCGGCCATCACGCAGGCGGACCATGCGGGCGAGATGCGTGTGGCCGCAGAGCAGGACAGGATAGTCATTGCCTTCTGCCAGGGACTCGATGCGCTCGATCGATGAAAGTCGCATTCCGCCCTCGAATGCTTCGTCCAGCCAGTAGACCGTGTCTGTCTGCGGTGTTCCGTGGCAGAGGAAGATTTCGTCGTGAAGGACCGCCGTTGCCGGCAGCTGCGCCAGCCAGTTCAGGTGATGCACCTCCAGTTGCGCATGCGCTATGCGGTCCCAGCTTCCCATCGCCGCCCGTTCTTTCTCGACGAGCCAGCGGTCATGATTGCCGCGAATGCAGACGATGTCCGGCCGTGAAAGCAGGATATCGGCCGTGCGGCTCGCATTCAGCGCGCCGCTCAGATGATCGCCGAGATTGACGATTTCGGTGATGCCCCGGCGCTCGATGTCCGCAAGGACAGCGTCCAGTGCGAGATCGTTGCCATGAATATCGGCGATGACGGCGATCCGCATGACGTCTACTCGTCGCGCGGCTTGCCCGGCTTTTCCATCCATTTGATGATGAACATGGCCGGCAGGATCCACAGCACGCCGGTGACCGTGAAATAGAGCAGGTGGATGTACCAGGGCGATTGTCCCAGCGTGGCAACCGCGACGGTGGTCGCGACCAGCGCATAGACGAGGACGAGGATGATGATCAGTACCGTGCCGATCAGTTTTCTGAGGCGAGGGGGCATTGTCGGTCTTTCAATCTCAAAGCATGTCGCGCAAAAGTGTGGAGCGGTTTTGCGATAACGACATGCGCAAAACAAGAGGTCAGGCGGCAAGGGCGCGACGGCATGCCGCAAAGCTTCGGGCCTTGTTTTGCACGGGCTGGTCAGGCAAATCAACGCCAGAGCAGGTCCGGTAAAAGCGCGCGAGCGGTTTTGCGTCCGGAACTGCGCAAATTTAGCCAAAGCGACAGCCTAACCGACGCTTTGGAAAAGGAGCCGATGGAATGAGCGCCATGACCGCGACTGCATATCGCAGCCAGAACGACACGGACAGGACCGAACGCAATCGCCGACAGGTCCGCCGCTGGCTGGGCTTCGTGCTGTTCACGCTGTTCGTGCTGGTGCTCGTCGGTGGTGCAACGCGACTTACCGAATCCGGCCTCTCGATCACCGAATGGAAGCCGATCCATGGTGTCATCCCGCCGATCACGGCTACGGAATGGCAGGAGGAATTCGACCTCTACAAGCGCATTCCGCAATACGAGCAGATCAACAAGGACATGACCGTCGAGGAGTTCAAGACGATCTTCTGGTGGGAATGGGCACACCGGCTGATCGCGCGCTCCATCGGTTTCGTCTTCGCCGTGCCGCTCGCCTTCTTCTGGCTGACCGGCCGCATCGAAAAGAAGCTGCGCTGGCCCCTGGTCGGCCTTTTGGCGCTCGGTGGTTTTCAGGGCTTCATCGGCTGGTGGATGGTCTCCTCCGGCCTGGCGGATCGCGTCTCTGTCAGCCAGTACCGGCTGGCAACCCACCTCACCATCGCCTGTCTGATCTTCGCCTGGACGACGTGGCTGATGCGCGCACTTTCGCCGCACAGCGACGATCCGGCGCCGACCGCGACCTCGAGACGCATGGCCGGTATCATCGCCTGCATGGCGATCTTCCAGATTTATCTCGGCGCGCTCGTCGCCGGTCTCGACGCCGGCCTCACCTACAACACCTGGCCGTTGATGGACGGTGCCGTGGTGCCGGGTGGCCTGTTCGTGCAGCAGCCCTGGTGGATCAATCTCTTCGAAAACCCGAAGACCGTGCAGTTCGTCCACCGCATCGGCGCCTATGTGCTCTTCGCGCTCGTCGTCATTCACATGATCTCGTCGCTTCGCGCCGCCCCCGAGACAACGCATGCCCGCCGCGCGCTCGTACTCTTCGGCCTCGTCTGTCTTCAGGCGACGATCGGCATTCTGACGCTGATCTGGCAGGTGCCGTTGGGTTGGGCGCTCGCCCACCAGGGCGGTGCGCTGGTCGTGCTCGGTTTTGCCATGGCGCATTGGCGCGGGTTTTATGGAGAATATCCGCGGGCCATGGCGGACGACTGATCGCGATCAGGTGCGCATGAGGACGTTGCGGACCGCCGCGGCAACGGCAAGTTCGTCGTCACGATCTTTTTCGTTTCCGTCTTCCTCATGCCACGCTGCCGACAGGCAGCCATAGGCAAAGCCGTAGCGCAGTATGGTGCGGACATCACGGCCGAGCGTTTCGGCGAAGATATCCGCCATCGCCGCGATTCTCTCCTCGTCGCGGGTGAGGTCGAAACGGTCGAGTGGGTTGGAAAACATGTTGGCGACATCGAGCGCCGGGTCGCCGATCAGTCCCGCCGGGTCGATGATGAGCCAGCCGCGCGGGCCGGACACGATGTTCTCGTGGTGAAGGTCGCCGTGTAGCGGCTTGATATCCCGCTGGCCGGCGATCAGCGCCTCGGCGATGGCCGCCGCCTCCGAATACGGACCTTTGACGCCCTCCCGGTGATCCCGTTCGGCCTTGTCGAACAGGCTCGAGAAATAGCGCGGGAGCGTAAGCAGGCTTGCCGGCGGCGGGGTGTCGGACGGACGATGATAGTCTCGCAACACCGCGGCGGCGATGCGCGTCGCGTCCGCGTCGCCGTGGGAAAACAAATGATCCCGCAGCGTCGTCGTGCCGGCATGTTCCATCAGCAGCATGTCGTCGGAGCGGGCAAGGAGCCTCACGCAGCCGACACCATCCCGCCAATCAAGGAAATCCGCACCACGTAGGCTGTCTTCCAGGACCTTCGGTTTCAGATGCTTGACGATCGCGCGCGTGCCATCTGCAAGCGTCGCGTCATAGACGCTGCCGGCAGGAGTGTCGGCGATAAGACCGGCACTTTCGATGCGCCACGCGATAGGGAAGACCGGATGTTTGCCCGTCATCCCTTCAGCATCAGATCCATGTTCTGCACGGCCGCACCCGAGGCGCCCTTGCCGAGATTGTCGAGCAGGGCGACGAGATTGACGTGGGGGCTGCCTGCGGTGCCGAAGACGTAGAGCTTCATGCGATCCGTATCGGCGAGTTCCACGGCGTTGACACGGGCGAGGTTGGCGCTTTCCTTGAGATCGACGACCTCGACGATGTCCTGGTCGGCATAGTGCTCGGCCAGCGCCTCATGGATGGAGCCGAGCGAGGCGTGCTCGTTGAGGCCTGCCAGATAGAGCGGAACCTGCACGATCATGCCCTGCGCGAACTTGCCGACGGAGGGCGAGAAGAGCGGTGCGCGCGACAGCATGCCGTGCACCTGCATTTCCGGCACATGCTTGTGCTTTAGCGGCAGGCCGTAGAGGAAGTGCGGCGAATCGATATGCTCCGGGTGCCCGGCATCCTCCATCTGCGCGATCATCTGCTTGCCGCCACCCGTGTAGCCGGAAACGGCGTTGACCGTGACCGGGTAGTCCTCCGGCAGGATGCCGGCGAGCCGCAGCGGCCGCAGCAGGCCGATCGCGCCGGTCGGATAGCAGCCCGGATTGGCGACATAACGCGCATCCGCGATCTTCTTCGGCTGGTCGTGGTCCATTTCGGCGAAGCCATAGGCCCAGTTCGGGTCGACGCGGTGCGCGGTCGAGGTGTCGATGATGCGGACGGAATTGTTGCCGGAAACCATGGCCACGGCTTCCTTGGCCGCATCGTCCGGCAGGCAGAGGATCGCGACATCGGCGCTGTTGAGCAGGTCTTCGCGCAACGTCGCATTGCGGCGCTCGGCTTCCGGGATGGAAAGCAGCTCGACATCGTTGCGGCCGGCCATGCGCGTGCGGATCTGCAGGCCTGTCGTGCCGTGTTCGCCATCGATGAAGATCTTCGGTTTCATCTGCAATCCAATCCTGTCAGAGCTTCCAGCATTCCAGCAAAACTATGCAACGGTTTTGCGTCCGGACGTGCGGAAAAGAGATTTCGCGGCCCGATATAGACCCTCGACCTGTCGCATTCAATGCCGCGCCGTCAGCGTCGCTCCGCCAGCGTCTCGGCGTGAAGGCCCAGCATGTACATGGCGATGTTGGAGGCGGCGATGGCGGTGATATCCGCGTGGTCGTAGGCGGGCGCGACCTCGACGACGTCCGAGCCGACGATGTTCAGCGCGCCGAGCTTACGCAGGACCGAGAGGATGCGGGCGCTCGACGGGCCGCCGGAGACCGGGGTGCCGGTGCCGGGCGCGAAAGCCGGGTCGAGGCAATCGATATCGAAGGTGAGGTAGGTCGCCCTGTCGCCGACATGGTGGACGATCGCATCGGCGATCTCGGCGGCGCTCATCTCTTCGACATCGTAGCCATAGAGAATGCGGATGCCGCAATCCTCCGGCGCATGGGTGCGAATGCCGATCTGGATCGAGGTCTCGGCATCGATCAGGCCTTCACGCACGGCAGTTCCGACGAATGAGCCGTGGTCGATACGGCCCTTTTCATCGGCCCAGGTATCCTGGTGGGCATCGAACTGCACGAGCGAGAGGGGACCGTATTTTTCCGCATGCGCGCGCAAAAGCGGCAGCGTGATGAAATGGTCGCCGCCGAGCGTCAGCATATAGGCGCCGGATTTCAGGATCTTCTTCGCCTCGCGCTCGATCGTTCCCGGCGTCTTCTGGTGGTTGCCGTAGTCGAGCAGGCAATCGCCATAGTCGATGACGGCCATATCCTCGAAGAGGTCGCGCTCGAAGGGATATTGTGGATCGTTGTCCATGATCGCCGAGGCGCGGCGGATCGCCTGTGGCCCGAATCGCGTGCCTGGGCGGTTGGAGGTCGCGGCATCGAAGGGAATGCCCCAGACGACCGCATCGACATCCTTCAAGACCTTGCTGTAGCGCCGGCGCATGAAGGAGAGAATGCCCGCATGGGTGGGGTCCGAGGCAGCGCTCTTCAGCGTCTTGGCAGTGATGGCATGATCGATCGTCTTGTTGGCCACGATGAGGTTCCCGGTTGCTGTCGCCCTTGGAGGGATATGCTGTTTCAGCAAAATGCCGGCACGACGGCAAGCCCCGTCACAGAAAAGAAAAGAGGGTGGCCGTGGTCACAGGGGTGGCAGGCGCCTAGCGACGGATGTTCCCTTGATGACGGCCGTGCTGGTCACGGCATGGTCCGAAAGAGCCTCCAGGACGTCGTCCATTTCCTCTATCGAATGAACGACGAGGCGAGCGAGAAACGGGTCGTCGCCGGTGATCTTGTCGCATTCTATGAATTGCGGGGTGTCCTGGATCAGTTTCTCCACCACGTGCAGCTTTCCGGGCAGCGGCCGGATGCGCACCATGGCCCGGATCTGATAACCGAGGGCGCGCACGTCCACGTCGAGTGTGAAGGACCGTATGGCGCCGCCGGCCTCCAGCTTGCGCACCCGTTCCGACACGGCGGGCGCGGACATGCCGACGAGCCGGGCCAGCTCGCTCATGGACAGCCGCGAATCGGCGTCGAGCGCAGTCAGTATGCGGGAATCGGCCCCATCAATCTGAGACTTTCCAGATTGAAGGCCATTTGAGGTTTTAGAGCTGGACATGATGCCATGATAGCCATTTCACCTTTGCTTATCCATGGAATTCGTACCTTTCACCCTCCATGATCGTGCGTCATAGGAGTGACCCATGCTGATTGGTATTCTTGCCGGCCTCACAACATGCGCGTTGTGGGGATTGACGTTCATTGCGCCTCGCGCCGTGGATCCCTTTTCCACCTTCGACCTGACGGTCGCACGGTACGGGATATTCGGCATGGCTTCCGTGCTGCTTATGCTTCACCCGCGCTTCCGGCCGCGCGGTCTTACGGCGAGGCGCTGGCTGGTCGGCCTGCTACTGGGCGGTGTGGGATATGTGGGATATTTCGTCGCCGCTGCCTATGCGGTGAAGCTGGCGGGGGCGGCTGTTCCACCGCTCGTTATCGGCACCATGCCGGTGCTGTTGGCGCTCATTGCGAACTGGCGGGATCGCTCCGTCCCGTGGCGCTCGCTCGCTTCTCCCCTGGGGTTGATCGCCGCGGGCGTGGCCGTCGTCAACATGTCGGTGATCGAGGCGGTCGGACGGGAGGGGCGCGACGCCATCCTGCTCGGCGTCCTTGCCGCATCAATCGCGCTTGTGGTCTGGATCATCTACGGCCTCGCCAATGCGGCCGTCATGTCCGCCCCGGATGCGCCCGATGGTTTGCACTGGACCGGCGTGCAGGGGATTGGAGCGGCGATCGGCAGCATGATGCTCCTGCCGTTGACGTCGTTCTCGACGCAGGACATCGCAAGTGCCGAGATGGCAAACTTTCTCGCCTGGGCTTTGCTGATGGGCCTTGCGGGATCGTGGGTCGCCACGTTTTGTTGGGTCATCGCTTCAGGCAGATTGCCGCTAGCACTCGCCGCACAACTCATCGTCGCGGAAACCGTGTTCGGTCTGGCTTATGGCTTTCTGTTCGAAATGCGCTGGCCCGATGCGGCCGAATGGACAGGAGCGCTGCTGCAGCTTGCCGGTGTCACGGCAGCAATTCTTCTCTTCAGCAGGCCGCGCGTTGCTTGCCCGTAGCGCCGGGAAACCTGGCCGAAAAACGAAAAGGCCGGGGCGAACCCCGGCCTTTCCTGAAGAACAAGTCTTCCGAGCGATTAACGCTTGGAGAACTGGAACGAACGGCGTGCCTTCGCACGGCCGTACTTCTTGCGCTCGACGACGCGCGAGTCGCGGGTCAGGAAGCCGCCCTTCTTGAGGACCGGACGCAGGCCCGGCTCGAAGTAGGTCAGTGCCTTGGAGATGCCGTGACGAACGGCACCGGCCTGGCCGGACAGACCGCCGCCAGCGACGGTCGCGTCGATGTCGAACTGGCCATCACGGGCAGCCGCGATGATCGGCTGCTGCAGGATCATCTGCAGAACCGGACGGGCGAAGTAAGCTTCGAACGACTTGCCGTTGACGGTGATCTTGCCGGAACCCGGCTTGACCCACACGCGGGCGACGGCGTCCTTGCGCTTGCCGGTGGCGTAGGAACGGCCCTGGGCGTCAACCTTCTTGACGTGAACCGGGGCGGAGGCAGCGGGAGCTGCGGCAGCGACGCCGAGGTCCTTGAGCGAGGAGAGGTCGGCCATTATCAGGCGCTCCTTGTGTTCTTGCTGTTCAGCTTGGCGACGTCGAGGGTGACGGGCTGCTGGGCTTCATGCGGGTGGTTGGAGCCGGCGTAGACACGCAGGTTCTTCATCTGGCGACGGCCAAGCGGGCCGCGCGGAACCATGCGCTCAACAGCCTTCTCGAGAACGCGCTCCGGGAAGCGGCCTTCGATGATCTGGCGAGCCGTGCGCTCCTTGATGCCGCCCGGGTAACCGGTGTGCCAGTAGTACGTCTTGTCGGAGTACTTCTTGCCGGTGAAGACGACCTTGTCAGCGTTGATAACGATGATGTTGTCACCGTCGTCGACGTGGGGCGTGAAGGTGGCCTTATGCTTGCCGCGCAGGCGGTTTGCGATGAGGGTAGCGAGGCGACCGACAACGAGGCCTTCGGCGTCGATGAGGATCCACTTCTTCTCTACCTCGGCGGGCTTCTGTACGAAGGTTCCCATGGGAGTAGCTCTTTCTTTAGAGTCCCGAAGCCTTGTGGGGCTTGGGCGTTTCTTGTTGCTTGGTTTGGCCCCTTGCGGATGCCAAAAATCGAACGCGGCCCCTGAGGACCGCGATCTGGAGCGGCTTATAAGCGAGAGCCGATAGGGCGTCAAGGGATGCGATTTGGCTGGCGCTAAAGATAAATAAGCAAAAACAATGCGTTACGAAAGAGGTATTTTAATACCACACATTATCGCGGCGGAATCGAATAGGTCGCGGTGGCATGGGCCACCAGATCGTCGCCATCTTCGTCGAAAATGGACGCCTCCACCACTGCCAGCCGTTTGCCAAGCTTGAGAATCCGGCAGGTGCAGGAGAGGGGGCCGGGTTTGGGTTTGCGCAGGAAGTTGATGTTGAGGTTGGTGGTGACGGCAAGCGCCACCGGCCCGATATGGGCGAGCACCACGCAATAGGCCGCCACGTCGGCAAGGGCGAATAGGGTGGGGCCGGAGATCGTGCCGCCGGGACGCAGGTGCCGCTCGTTTGGAACGAGCCGCATGACGACCATGCCGGGGCCGACCGTGTTGACGTCGAAGACCTTGCCGTCGGTATGAATTTGCGGAAAATCGGTTTCAAGGAAGCGGTTTAGCGCTTCCGCATCCATGACCGGCGTCAGTTTCATTGGCTCTCGTCTCCTGTCGTGGGTGTTACAGACCGATTTGCTGGCCGCGGCAAGCCCTCTCAAAGTCTATGCTGCCGCGCTTGAAACCATCTGCGGCCGGGCGTAGGACCAAGGAAAGAGAGCAGCGAAGGAGGCCGGTCATGGCGGATGTGGTATCGTTCAGGAAAGAGGAGCCGGCGGGGCTGTTGCGGGTCGAGCGTTACGAGCCGATCCTGCGGATCACACTCAACAATCCGCCCGCCAACGCCCTCTCCATCGCCGTCATGGAGGCGCTGGGGGAGGCGCTGGACGCCGTCGCCAATGACGAGGCCATTCGCATCGTCGTGCTGGCCTCGACGGGAAAAGTCTTTTCCGCCGGCCACGATCTCAAGGAAATGACCGCACGCCGTAGCGACGCAGATGGCGGCCGCGCCTTCTTCGAGAAGACCATGCGCATGGCGGCGGATATCATGCTGAAAATCGCCGCGCAGCCGCAGCCGGTGGTGGCGGAGATCGACGGCCTAGCGACGGCTGCGGGCTGCCAGCTCGTTGCAAGCTGCGATCTTGCCATCTGCACCGACACCTCGACCTTCTGTACGCCGGGCGTCAATATCGGCCTGTTCTGCTCGACGCCGATGGTTGCCGTCACCCGTGCCGCCCGTCCCAAGCAGGCGATGGAGATGCTGCTCACCGGCGAAACGATCGACGCCTCGACCGCCAAGGATTTCGGTCTCGTCAACCGCATCGTGCCGCAGCAATATCTCCGTCAGGTCGTCGACAAATACGCCGCCGTCATTGCTTCGAAGTCACCGCAAGCGCTTCGTATCGGCAAGGCCGCCTTCCGCACCCAGGCCGGCCTGCCGCCGGCGGAGGCCTACGACATCGCCGTCGCGACGATGGTGGACAACATGTTCGCCGACGACGCGCAGGAGGGCATTGGCGCCTTTCTCGGCAAGCGCATGCCGGAATGGGGGCAGACATAATGGCGAGGATTGCACGTTTCCAACGAGATCAAATGGACCGTCTTCAGCTTCACGATGAGGTTGAGGCCAAGCTGTTTGTCCAAGACTATGATGGGCGAAGATTGTTACAGATCTCGACCTATGGTCGACCGGACCGCCAAGAGGTGGGCAAGTTGAGCCAGACGATCCAGTTGGATGAAATGGCTGCGCGTCAGCTGTTTGATATCATGAAGACAGAATTCGGCTTCAAGTAACCGCTTACGCCAGCTTCAGCACCAGCACGCCCGCTGCAATCACCGCACCGGCAATGTAGCGCCAGATGCTGGCCTTCTCCTTGAGGATGAAGACCGAGATGAGGAGGGCGAAGAGGATGGCGGTTTCGCGCAGCGCGGCGACGGTCGCGACGGGCGCCTTGGTCATCGCCCAGAGCGCGAGGCCATAGGAAGCGATGGAGCCGGCGCCGCCGAACAGGCCGCGTGCCCAGTTGTGACGGACATGGTTCCAGACCGGGCGGCTACCGCGCCGAAGGATTGCCCAGCTGAAAAGCAGGATAGGGGGCAGCAGCGACATCCACAGCGTATAGGAGACAGCGTTGCCGGAGACGCGCGCGCCTGCGCCGTCCACGAAGGTATAGGTGGCGATGACGGCGGCGTTCGCCAGCGCATAGACGATGGCGCGCCGGCTGCCGTGGCGCGACTCGAAGGCCAGCGTCAAAACGCCGGCGGAGATGACCAGGACGCCAGCCATGGCGGTGGGCGTGAGATGTTCGCCAAGAATGAAGCCGCTCGTGGTGGCGACCAATAGCGGTGCAGCGCCGCGCATCAGCGGATAGACGAGGCCGATGTCGCCCGCCCGGTAGGCGGCCGCGACGAGCTGGAAATAGGCGAACTGCAGGACGGCCGACGTCAGGATGAACGGCCAGGCATCCGGATGGGGCAGCGGCACGAAGGCAAGGAACGCGAGGCCCACCATGCCGCCGCCGAGCGAGACCATCGCGGCATCGAGCGACTTGTCCGTGCCGGATTTGACGAGGGCATTCCAGGTCGCATGCAAGGCCGCGCCGAACAGCACGAGAAAAAGAACGTCTAGCGGCAATCTGGAACCTCGAGGAGGAAGGCACAGGCGGAAGAAGCGCCCTTCATCTGCCCAAAGGCCGGGATTTGCAATCGGGATTTCCAGCAAATCTTGTGATCTGGACGGCAAATTCCGTGATAACTGGCCCGAAACGGAACAGTTTCTCCCCGGGGCCGCGTATAAACACAGTCGTCTTCTTTAAGGTTCTGCGCTAGACTACAACTTGCAAGACAAGTGAGAGACGGTCGCGAACGCCGGAGGAGGCAGCGATGAACCACGATCACTATGCCGACAGCTATATCCGCCACATCCTGAAATCGGTTCACACGATCGCCGTACTCGGCGCATCGCCGAACGACGGGCGCCCGAGCCACGGCGTGATGGGCTTCCTGCTCGGCAAGGGCTACCGCGTCATTCCGGTCAATCCGGGCCATGCCGGCAAAACCATCCTCGGGCAGACCGTCTATGCCCATCTCGCCGATATTCCCGAACCGATCGATATGGTCGATGTCTTCCGGGCTGCAAACCAGCTGGGTGCGGTGGTCGACGAGGTTTTGGCCCTTCGCCCGCTGCCCTCCGTACTCTGGGGCCAGTTCACCGTGCGTGACGATGCGGCTGCCGCCCGCGCGGAAGCCGCCGGCCTGCAGGTCGTGATGGATCGCTGTCCGGTGACGGAGTATCCGGTGCTGATGCTCAAGGCGTCCTGACGGTCGTCAAACATTGACTTCACGTTGCGTTACCCCAATTCTCCACCGAGAAACGGGAAAGCACCATGAATCACGATTCCTATCCGGACTATTATATCGCCGACATCCTCCGTTCGACGAAGGTCATCGCGCTTGTCGGTGCATCGCCGAACCCGGAACGGCCCAGCCATCGCGTCATGGCTTTCCTGTTGCGCAAGGGCTACCGCGTCATTCCGGTCAATCCCGGCCAGGCCGGCAAGGAAATCCTTGGCCAGCCCGTCGTCGCCCGCCTTGCCGATATCGTCGAGCCGATCGATCTGGTCGACGTTTTTCGCGCGGCGGATGCGCTGCCGTCGGTTGTCGCAGAGGCGCTGGCACTCGACCCGCTGCCAAAGGCGATATGGGGGCAGCTCTCCGTGCGTCACGATGCGGCTGCCGCAACAGCGGAGGCGGCGGGCGTCAAGGTGGTGATGGATCGTTGCCCGGCCATCGAATATCCGCGCCTCGTCGCGTGAGGTTTTCCGGCGCGCAAGACGGATTGTCGCTGCTGCCCATTTCCAGAAAATCTTTCTTTGACCGGCTCTTATCGCTCTGAAATAGTGCGCCGACTTTAGCCAGGGAGGCCATTTCATGACGAAGAACAAACCCGGATTTTCCACGCTCGCCGTCCACGCCGGCGCACAGCCGGACCCGACGACCGGCGCGCGCGCGACGCCGATCTACCAGACCACCAGCTTCGTTTTCAACGACACGGACCACGCCGCCTCGCTGTTCGGCCTGCAGGCTTTCGGCAATATCTACACGCGCATCATGAACCCCACGCAGGCCGTGCTGGAAGAGCGCGTCGCGGCGCTGGAAGGCGGCACGGCAGCACTCGCCGTCGCCTCCGGCCATGCCGCGCAGCTCCTGGTCTTCCACACGATCATGCGTCCGGGCGACAATTTCATTTCGGCCCGCCAGCTCTATGGCGGCTCGATCAACCAGTTCGGCAATGCCTTCAAGAGTTTCGACTGGCAGGTGCGCTGGGCCGATACCAGTGACCTTTCCTCCTTCGAAAGCCAGATCGACGACCGGACCAAGGCGATCTTCATCGAGAGCCTGGCCAATCCCGGCGGCACCTTCGTCGACATCGCAGGCATCGCCGAAGTGGCGCACCGCCACGGCCTGCCGCTCATCGTCGACAACACGATGGCGACGCCCTATCTCGTTCGTCCGCTGGAGCATGGTGCCGATATCGTCGTGCATTCGCTGACCAAGTTCATGGGCGGCCATGGCAACTCCATGGGCGGTGTCATCGTCGATGGCGGCACGTTCGATTGGACGGCTTCCGGCAAGTACCCCGCGCTGTCGGAGCCGCGGCCGGAATATGGCGGCGTGGTGCTGCATGCGACCTTCGGCAACTTCGCCTTCGCCATCGCTTGCCGCGTCCTTGGCCTGCGTGACTTCGGTCCCGCCATTTCGCCCTTCAATGCCTTCCAGATTCTGACCGGTATCGAGACGCTGCCGCTCAGGATGCAGCGCCATTGCGACAACGCATTCGCCGTCGCCAAGTGGTTGAAGGCGCATGACAAGATCTCCTGGGTCACCTATGCCGGCCTCGACGACGATCCGAACCACGCCCAGCAGCAGCGCTATTCGCCGAAGGGCGCGGGTGCCGTCTTCACCTTCGGCCTGAAGGGTGGCTACGAATCGGGCAAGCGCTTCGTCGAAGGGCTGGAAATGCTTTCGCACCTGGCCAATATCGGCGACACCCGCTCGCTGGTCATCCACCCGGCCTCCACGACCCATCGCCAGCTCACCGAGGAGCAGCAGGTGGCCGCCGGTGCCGCTCCGGATGTCGTGCGGCTGTCGATCGGCATCGAAGACGTCGCCGACATCATCGCCGATATCGAACAGGCGCTGGCCAAGGCCTGATCCCTTTCCGGGCGGCCTTCATCGGTCGCCCGTTCTTCCTTCATTGAACGGACAAAAACATGAGCAAGGCGCAACCCTTCGACATTGCCGGCATCGAACCCGAAGTGGGCAAGCCGGCCGCGGACCGGCTGATTTCCGGCGATCCGGTCTTCACCAGCTGGAACATCGAGGAGGCCGAGGGCGGCATCTATTCCGGCATCTGGCAGTCGACGCCCGGTAAATGGCGCATTCAATATGACGAGTGGGAGTATTTCCACATCCTCGAAGGCCATTCGATCGTCACCTCGGACGAAGGCGAGGTCTTTGTTCTCAAGGCCGGTGACCGTCTGATCCTGAGACCCGGCTTCAAGGGAAGCTGGGAAGTCGTTGAAACGACTCGCAAGGATTACGTCATCCGTCTTTAAGTTTCGGCTTTCGGTTTCGTCGCCCGGAAGGCTTTTGCAAAGTCGGGCGACGACACGAACCCGAGCAGGCTGCGCATTTCGGCCGACCGTTCGGCGCCGAAAACCGCGTCGAACCGCTCCTGCGCCTCGCGCCAGAGCCCCAGCGCTTCTTCCTGTCTCCCGGCACCGAGCGCCGTCAGCCTTGCGCGCCGGACACGGCCATCGGTTTCGTCGGGGATGAGTTCGACCAGCCCGTCGCGGGTCAGTGGCTTCAGCGTGTGGCCAAGCGCGGACAGGTCCATCACGAGCGCTTCCGCCAAAGGTTTCAACGGCGTGCCATTCCTGCCGGAACGCGCGATCTGCGACAGCAGGGAAAACTGCGTGCCCTTGAGGCCGCTCGGTTCGATTACATCATCATAGAGTTGGCCAAGCTGCCGCGCGGCGCGGCGGATCGCGCTGTTCGTGCAGTGCTGCCAGACGCCGTCGGTTTCGCTCATCTCTCACCTCGCTTCTTTCTCGATAAAAATCGTGCGTGCCACTTGCAAGCTGAAATGGGCCTCACCCATATAATGGTATATGCCACTAAATTCAAACCGGAGACCTGACATGACCCGCATTGCAAACCTTGGAACCGCCGTTGTTACTGGCGCATCGGCCGGAATCGGCGCCACCTATGCCGACCGGCTCGCCCGCCGCGGCTATGATCTCGTGCTCGTAGCGCGCGATGAAACGCGGCTTTTGGCGCTTGCCGAGAAACTGACGGAACAATACGGCGTTGCAGTTGATGTGCAGCGCGCCGACCTTTCGGCGTCCGCCGATGTCCGCACCGTCGAAAAGCGCATCCGCGATGATGCGGCAATCACGCTTCTCATCAACAATGCCGGTATCGGGCCAAAGGGTGCGCTGCTGGCCGACGACATCGACTATCTCGACACGATGATCGCCCTCAATGTAACCGCCGCCAACCGCCTCGCGGTGGCCGCCGCGCAAACCTTCGTCGCGCGCAAAAAGGGCACGATCGTCAACATCGCCTCAGGCGTCGCCATCATCCCGGAACTGTTCAACGGCGCCTATAGCGGCACGAAAGCCTTCGTGCTCGCCTTCACCCAATCACTTGCCCGCGAACTGGATGGCACGGGCGTGCGTCTCCAGGCTGTGCTGCCGGGCCTGACGCGCACCGAAATCTTCGACCGGGCAGGGGGCTCGATCGATAACCTCGATCCGAGCCGCGTCATGGATGTCGCCGATCTCGTCGATGCTGCTTTGGCGGGGCTGGATCAGGGTGAACTCGTCACCATTCCGTCGCTGCCGGAAAAGGCCGATTGGGAAAAGCTGGAAGCCACGCGTCTTTCGCTCGGCCCCAACATTTCCCACAACAAGCCGGCCGCGCGTTACGCGACGGCCTGAGCATCACCAGGTCAGGTCCAGCGTCTCGAGCCCGTGGAAATGGTAGACATCCTTGACCACGGGCTTTTTCGCGATCTTGAGCCCTGGCAGGCGCTGGAAGAGGATCGGCAGCGCGATGTTCAGCTCCAGCCGGGCAAGCGGCGCACCGATGCAGAAATGGATGCCGGCACCGAAGGAGAGGTTGGCGCCCTCGTTGCGATCCGGCTTGAAGGTGAGCGAATCGGAAAACTTCTTCGGATCGAGATTGGCGGCGGCGAGGATCATCGCCACCTTGTCGCCGCGCCGGAACTGGATGCCGTCGAGTTCGACGTCCTCCAGCGCGAAACGATCGAAGATGTGCACCGGGGCGGAAATGCGCAGGCATTCCTCCACCGTGCGTTCCGTTGCCTTCTCGTCGGCAAAGAGCAAAGCCGGGTCGGCATTGTTTTCGAGGATGGTGCGCACGGCATTGCCGATCTGGTGCACCGTCGCCTCGTGACCGGCATTGAGCAGCACGATGGTGGTGGAGATCAGCTCGTCCTCGGTCAAAAGCTGGCCGCGGTGCTCGGTGTGCACCATGTGCGAGAGCAGGTCGTCGCGTGGCTCTGCCCGGCGCTCGGCGATCACGCTGCGCACATAGTCGGAAAATTCCTGCGCCGCCTTGTCGGCGTTACGTTCGTCCTCCGGCGTGCGGCCGAACATGTACATGCGCACATAGGCATGCGACCATTTCAGCAGCTGCGGCCCCATCTCGTCCGGAATCCCGATCATGCGGGCAATCATCGTCACCGGCAGGATATCGGCGAAGGCGGATAGCAGTTCGACCTTGCCGTCCTTCTCGAAACGGTCGATCGCCTGGTGGCAGAGGTCGGTGATTTCGGGCGTCAGCCGGTCGATTATGCGCGAGACGAAGGCGCGGTTGACGAGCGTGCGCAGCCGCGTGTGTTCCGGCGGTTCAAGCTCCAGCAGCGACCAGGCTTCCGCCGCATCGAAATGCGCAAGATGGGCCTGCGGCTCGGGCATGCCGAGTTCTTCGCGCGTCGCCACATGCAGGATCTGCCGGCCAAAACGGCGGTCGCGCAGCAGGCCGTTCACATGGTCGTAGCCAGAGAAATACCACATCTTCTGCTCTTCCCACCAGAAGGTGGGACAGCGCGCATGCAGCGCCGCATAGACCGGGTTCGGATCGCGGTAGAAATCAGGATTGCGGCCGTCGAGGGAGACGCGGCGGCTCGCGGGATCGATGGAGAGGAAGGGAAAATCTGTCGTCGTCATGGAGATGACCTAGCGGATTTCGTCGCGCCGTGAAAGCGCGACGATCTCGTGGTCAACAGCCGCATCATTTTCCGATGGCGATACCTTCACGGCGCGGATCGGCGGCCCCCTTGAGGCCATCTGCGGAAAGTTCGATGGCGTGCAAGCCGGAATTCATCTCGCCTACCTTCACCTCGTAGCCGAGTGCCTTCAACGGTTCGGCGAGTTTTTCGGCGTCGGTGCCGGCTTCGAGGTCGTAGGGGCCGAAACGGTTGATGAGGTGCGGCATGGCGACAATCTCTCCGACATCCATGCCCCAGTCGATATGGGCGATCAGTGCCTGCGCGACATAGCCGATGATCTGGCTGCCACCGGGCGAGCCGATGGCCAAAAGCGGTTTGCCGTCCTTCAGCACGATCGTCGGCGACATGGAGGAGCGCGGGCGTTTTCCCGGCTCGACACGGTTGGCAACGGGCACGCCGTCGTCATGGGTCTTGAAGGAGAAGTCGGTGAGTTCGTTGTTGAGCAGGAAACCACCGGTCATCAGCCGTGAGCCAAAACCGTTTTCGATGGTCGTGGTCATCGAGACGACGTTGCCTTGCCTGTCGACGATGACGAAGTGGCTGGTGGAGGGCAGTTCGATGGCCGCGTCGCGGCCGAAATTGAAGGCGTGGTCCCATTCCGGTTTGCCTGATGTCACCGCATCGTCGCCAAGCGCCTTGTCGCCATCGAGCAGTTTGGCCCGTTCGCCGAGATAGGTTTTGTCGATGAGCCCCTTGACCGGGATGGGCACGAAATCCGTGTCGGCGAGGTAGCGTTCGCGGTCGGCGAAGGCCAGGCGCTGGGCATCGCCGATCAGCCGCCAGCTTTCCGGATTGTCCCTGCCGAGCGCCTTCAGGTCGAAATTCTCCAGCATGCCGAGCATCTGGCCGATGGCGACCGCACCGGAGGAGGGCGGTCCCATGCCGCAGATGTCGAGTGCGCGATAGTCGATGCAGACGGGGCGCCGTTCCTCGACGCGGTAATTGGCGAGGTCGGCGAGCGAGAGCACGCCGGCATTCTTGCCGGACATGCGCACCGTATCGACGATCGCATCGGCAATCGGGCCGGTGTAGAACGCCGAAGCCCCGCCTTGCGCAATTGCAGAGAGCGTTTCGGCATAGGCGGAGTTCTTGAGGATGGTGCCGGCCTTCAATGGCGCGCCGTCGGCGCCGAAGAAATAGGAGGTCGTCGTTTCGAAGGTCTTCAGCTTGTCGCCTTCCGCGGCGATCAGTTTGGCAAGGCGCGGCGAGACGGCAAAGCCATCGCGGGCAAGCCCCTCTGCCGATGCGAAGAGACTTTTCCACGCCTTGCGGCCCCAGCGGTTGTGCGCCTCCTGCATCAGCATGACGGTGCCGGGCGTGCCGACCGAACGCCCGCCGACGACGGCATCGAAGAATTTGAGGGGCTGGCCCATCTCATCCAGGAAGAGTTTCGGTGTCGCCTCCATCGGCGCGGTCTCGCGGCCATCGAGTGTCGTGATGCGCTTGGCGCCGGCATCGTAATAGAGAAGGAAGGCCCCGCCGCCGAGGCCGGAGGACTGCGGCTCGACGAGGCCGAGCACGGTCTGGACGGCAATCATGGCGTCGATCGCGCTGCCGCCTTCGGCAAGGACCTTTTCGCCGGCCTCCGCCGCCAGCGGATGGGCGGCCGCCACCATATGCTCCTTCGCCGTCACGACTTTGGCGGCGGCGAGGCCGGTTGCGCGCTCGGGTGCAACGCTATCCGAGGCCTGCTGGGCTGAAGCGCCCGTCGCGGTCAGGAAAACAAGCCCGAGGGCTGCAAGAGTTCGTAGTGTCATGGTTGCCTCCGATAGGTGGAGAATATAGTGCGGGCATTCGAAAACGGCAGATGCGGGGCAGCGCGGGATTCACGCTTTCTTTACCTTGCCGGCAGCGCGGTTGTGGAAATCATGGCTCCACGTCGCACCGATTAACCGCATTCTGGCATAGAGCGCCGCAAAACGCGCGTCCGTCTTGAAGTCCGCTACCCTGACACTCTATGTAGGGAAGATGAAACTTGCTGATTCCCAACGCTTGGCGAAGGGGTTCAGGGCCACACCGATGAAGGATTGATATGAGAAATCCCGTAGATACCGCCATGGCTCTGGTGCCGATGGTCGTCGAGCAGACCAACCGCGGCGAGCGTTCCTACGACATTTATTCGCGTCTCCTCAAGGAACGTATCATCTTCCTGACGGGTCCCGTCGAAGATCACATCGCGACACTCGTCTGCGCACAGCTGCTTTTCCTCGAGGCCGAAAACCCGAAGAAGGAAATCGCGCTCTACATCAACTCGCCGGGCGGCGTCGTCACGTCGGGCATGGCGATCTATGACACGATGCAGTTCATCAAGCCGGCCGTGTCGACGCTCTGCATCGGTCAGGCCGCATCGATGGGCTCGCTGCTGCTCGCCGCCGGCCACAAGGACATGCGCTTTGCCACGCCGAACGCCCGCATCATGGTGCACCAGCCGTCCGGCGGGTTCTCCGGTCAGGCGTCCGACATCGAGCGCCATGCCCGCGACATCATCAAGATGAAGCGCAAGCTGAACGAGATTTACGTCAAGCATTGCGGCCGCACCTATGAGGAAGTCGAGCAGACGCTGGATCGCGACCATTTCATGAGCGCTGACGAGGCGAAGGACTGGGGTCTGGTGGACCGCGTCATCACGAGCCGCGAGGCGATCGAGGGCGCGGAAGGGGCGTAAGCATCGCGGTTCGATGCAACGCTCCACGCGGCGGGATGCCATGACGCTCGACGAATACAACGCCTTCTGCGCTTCGCTCCCTGCCACGTCACATGTCGTGCAATGGGGCGGGGCGCATGTCTGGAAGGTCGGCGACAAGGTTTTTGCCGTCGCCGGATGGAGCGAAAAGGAGTTGCTGGGGGTCACCTTCAAGGTATCGGAGCTTGCCTTCGATATCCTGCGCGAGCAGCCGGGGTGCCGTCCGGCACCCTATCTCGCTACTCGCGGAATGAAGTGGATTCAGCGGCAAACGGGCGAATCAGTGGACGACGCGGCCTTGTGTGACTATCTAAGAGAAAGTCACGGTTTGGTTGCGGCCAAGTTGACGCGCAAGGCGCGCGCTGATCTTGGCTTAAAGCGCGAATGAACGCAATCGTGTGATTTGTAATGATCGCGGGGCTTTATCAGCGCCATAAAGCCGGTAATATTGGCCGTTAATGCTATGTTGATTTGTGACAGTCTAGCATTCGGTGTTTAAGCGGGGAATGCGTTGCGACCGGTTTCACGGGCTTGGTCCCGGTCCGGTCAGTGCCCCTGGAGCCTTTGAAGAGCGCGCAAGCGCTATCTGTAAGGGCGGTTTGAGTGGTCCGGCCATCTTCCGGGAGATGAGCGGCGTGCTGGAAGGAAAGTGATATGAGCAAGGTCAGCGGCAGCAACGGCGGCGACTCCAAGAATACCCTGTATTGCTCTTTCTGCGGAAAGAGCCAGCACGAAGTCCGGAAACTCATCGCCGGACCGACCGTATTCATCTGCGATGAATGCGTCGAATTGTGCATGGACATCATCCGCGAAGAGAACAAGACCTCGATGGTCAAGTCCCGTGACGGCGTTCCCACGCCCCAGGACATCATCAAGGTCCTCGACGAATATGTCATCGGCCAGCAGCAGGCGAAGCGCATCCTGTCGGTCGCGGTGCACAACCACTACAAGCGCCTGGCGCATTCCGCCAAGGGCTCGGACGTGGAACTGGCGAAGTCGAACATCATGCTGGTCGGCCCGACCGGCTGCGGCAAGACCTATCTTGCGCAGACGCTCGCCCGCATCATCGACGTGCCCTTCACCATGGCAGACGCCACGACGCTGACCGAAGCCGGTTACGTCGGCGAGGACGTCGAAAACATCATCCTGAAGCTTCTGCAGTCGGCCGACTACAATGTCGAGCGTGCGCAGCGCGGCATCGTCTATATCGACGAAGTCGACAAGATCTCGCGCAAGTCCGACAATCCGTCCATCACCCGTGACGTTTCGGGCGAGGGTGTGCAGCAGGCGCTGCTGAAGATCATGGAAGGCACGGTCGCTTCCGTACCGCCGCAGGGCGGCCGCAAGCACCCGCAGCAGGAATTCCTGCAGGTCGACACGACGAACATCCTGTTCATCTGCGGCGGCGCGTTTGCCGGCCTCGACAAGATCATCTCGGCGCGCGGCGAAAAGACCTCGATCGGCTTCGGCGCACAGGTTCGTTCGCCGGAAGATCGCCGCGTCGGCGAAGTGCTGCGCGAACTCGAGCCGGAAGATCTGGTGAAGTTCGGCCTCATCCCGGAATTCATCGGCCGTCTGCCGGTTCTGGCGACGCTGGAAGACCTCGACGAGGATGCACTGATCCAGATCCTGTCCGAGCCGAAGAACGCGTTGATCAAGCAGTACCAGCGCCTGTTCGAGATGGAAGACGTGGAACTGACCTTCCACGAGGACGCGTTGCGCGAGATCGCCAAGCGCGCCATCATCCGCAAGACCGGTGCGCGCGGCCTGCGCTCGATCATGGAGAAGATCCTGCTCGACACGATGTTCGAGCTTCCGACGCTCGAAGGCGTGCGCGAAGTCGTCATCTCGGACGAAGTGGTCAAGGGCTCTGCCCGCCCGCTGTACATCTACTCGGAGCGCTCCGACGAGAAGGCCAACGTCTCGGCCTGATCGTGTCGCCTCTGTCGCTTCAGGAAGGACCCGCCCCGGCGGGTCTTTTCGTTTGTGGTCAACTCGCGACATTTCGTGACTGGCCGCTGGCGGGTGAAGGAGGCATGATGCCGGACCTGCCGTGTATGTAAGACGTTGCGAAACGATGCGTTGCGGGCGAAGATGGAAGACTTCGATTCTGTTTTGCGTATGCTCCGGCGACAGGCCGGGGGAAGGCCGCAAGTTCCGCAACAGCGCGGAAGACTACACTTCCTTCCGTTGGTTCGTCTGGCCCGACACGGGGTGGGGCACTCCGTTGCCGGGCTTGAAAAAGTGTTAACCGCACGCCACTTGTGGATGGAAAAGATCGCCGGCCCGTTATGCTTTTAGCGCCGACAGGACCGGTTCCCGGAAACGGGACGTTTGAAAGGAAATGACATGACGAAAAAGACGTCTGCGCCGCACGATTCCACGGCCTTCCCGGTCCTGCCCCTGCGCGACATCGTGGTGTTCCCGCACATGATCGTTCCGCTGTTCGTCGGCCGCGAGAAGTCGATCCGCGCGCTCGAGGAAGTCATGGGCACCGACAAGCAGATCATGCTTGCGACCCAGATCAACGCTTCCGACGACGACCCGGAAACCGACGCCATCTACCGCATCGGCACCGTCGCCAACGTTCTCCAGCTCCTGAAGCTGCCCGATGGTACCGTCAAGGTGCTGGTCGAAGGCCGCGCGCGTGCCGAGATCGACGGCTACACCGAACGCGAAGAGTTCTACGAAGCGCTGGCCCATGTGCTGGCCGAGCCTGAAGAGGACCCGGTCGAGATCGAGGCGCTGTCGCGCTCCGTCGTCTCCGAGTTCGAGAACTATGTGAAGCTCAACAAGAAGATTTCGCCGGAAGTCGTCGGTGCCGCGAGCCAGATCGAGGATTACTCGAAGCTCGCCGACACGGTCGCCTCGCACCTCTCCATCAAGATCGTCGAGAAGCAGGAAATGCTCGAGACGACGAGCGTCAAGCTACGGCTTGAAAAGGCGCTCGGCTTCATGGAAGGCGAAATCTCGGTTCTGCAGGTCGAAAAGCGCATCCGCTCGCGCGTCAAGCGCCAGATGGAGAAGACCCAGCGCGAGTACTACCTGAACGAACAGATGAAGGCGATCCAGAAGGAACTCGGCGACGGCGAAGACGGTCGCGACGAGATGGCCGAACTGGAAGAGAAGATCGTCAAGGCCAAGCTCTCCAAGGAGGCCCGCGAAAAGGCGGATGCCGAGATGAAGAAGCTGCGCCAGATGAGCCCGATGTCGGCGGAAGCCACCGTCGTGCGCAACTATCTCGACTGGCTGACCGGCATTCCGTGGGGCAAGAAGTCGAAGATCAAGACCGACCTCAACGCCGCGGAAAAGATCCTCGACGAGGATCATTTCGGCCTCGACAAGGTCAAGGAGCGCATCGTCGAATATCTCGCCGTGCAGGCCCGCTCGACCAAGATCAAGGGGCCGATCCTGTGCCTCGTCGGTCCCCCGGGCGTCGGCAAGACCTCGCTCGCCAAGTCGATCGCCAAGGCGACCGGCCGCGAATATATCCGCATGGCGCTTGGCGGCGTGCGTGACGAGGCCGAGATCCGCGGTCACCGCCGCACCTATATCGGCTCGATGCCCGGCAAGGTCATCCAGTCGATGAAGAAGGCGAAGAAGTCCAACCCGCTCTTCCTGCTCGACGAGATCGACAAGATGGGCATGGATTTCCGTGGCGACCCGTCGTCTGCTTTGCTCGAGGTGCTCGATCCGGAACAGAACTCGACCTTCATGGATCACTACCTGGAAGTCGAATACGACTTGTCCAACGTCATGTTCGTGACGACGGCAAACACGCTGAACATTCCGGCACCCCTGATGGACCGCATGGAAGTGATCCGCATTGCCGGCTACACGGAAGAGGAAAAACTGGAAATCGCCAAGCGGCACCTGCTGCCCAAGGCGATCCGCGACCACGCGCTGCAGCCGAAGGAATTTTCGGTCACCGACGGCGCGCTAATGGCGGTCGTCCAGCAGTACACCCGCGAGGCGGGCGTGCGTAACCTCGAGCGTGAACTGATGAAGCTCGCCCGCAAGGCGGTGACCGAGATCATCAAGGGCAAGTCGAAGAATGTTGAAGTCACGGCGGAGAACATCCACGACTTCCTCGGCGTCCCGCGCTATCGCCACGGCGAAGCCGAGGGCGAGGATCAGGTCGGTGTCGTCACCGGTCTTGCCTGGACGGAAGTCGGCGGCGTGCTGCTGACCATCGAAGGCGTCAGCCTGCCGGGTGGCAAGGGCCGCATGACGGTGACCGGCAACCTGAAGGACGTGATGAAGGAATCGATTTCGGCGGCGGCCTCCTACGTCCGCTCGCGCGCCGTCGATTTCGGCATCGAGCCGCCGCGCTTCGACAAGACTGACATCCACGTCCACCTTCCCGAAGGTGCGACGCCGAAGGACGGCCCATCGGCTGGTATCGCCATGGCAACCGCCATCGTCTCCATCATGACCGGCATTCCGGTCTCGAAGGATGTGGCGATGACCGGTGAAGTGACGCTGCGCGGCCGGGTCCTTCCGATCGGCGGCCTGAAGGAAAAGCTGCTTGCAGCGCTTCGCGGTGGCATCAAGAAGGTGCTGATCCCGGAAGAGAACGCCAAGGATCTGGCGGACATTCCGGACAACGTGAAGAACAGCATGGAGATCGTCCCGGTCTCGCGCATGGGCGAGGTCATCAAGCATGCGCTCGTGCGTCGGCCCGAGCCGATCGAATGGGACGGAACCGCCGAAGCGGCCAAGGTTCCGGCGGTCGAATCGACCGAAGATGCCAACGGCGCGATCGCGCATTGAGCCTTAATGCCGGCTAAGCAATCCGGCGTTTTGGAGTGAAACTGGAAAAGACCGGCCTTCGTGCCGGTCTTTTTCGTTGAAAAACGTGTGTAAACCCCGGATTCTCAGGGGATTGCGACGAAATTTTCTTGCGAGGCGAAGGCCGATGCGTATTCTGCCCCCGACTTGTATGAGTCGTTTCAAACCGTAAGAAAGGGGTGGAAACATGAACAAGAATGAACTCGTATCCTCGGTCGCTGAGAAGTCGGGCCTGTCGAAGACGGACGCAGCATCTGCTGTAGACGCCATTTTCGAGACGATCCAGGGCGAACTCAAGAGCGGCGGCGACGTTCGTCTCGTCGGTTTCGGCAATTTCTCCGTGTCGCGCCGTGAAGCTTCGAAGGGCCGCAACCTTTCGACCGGCGCCGAGATCGAGATCCCGGCCCGC
Source organism: Shinella sp. GW821-FHT11G07 (assembly GCF_058808115.1). Classification (NCBI taxonomy): domain Bacteria; kingdom Pseudomonadati; phylum Pseudomonadota; class Alphaproteobacteria; order Hyphomicrobiales; family Rhizobiaceae; genus Shinella; species Shinella sp. GW821-FHT11G07. The sequence continues at coordinate 31,081 of NZ_JBXARJ010000008.1, read as the reverse complement.
AACGTGCCGAAGTTCTCGGCCGGCAAGGGTCTGAAGGACGCCGTTAACAGCTGATCCGCTGCTGCTGCATCCGTCCTTTGGCCGGTTCGGCTTGAGGGCGCATTCGGCTTTCAAAGGCCTGCAGGGTCCTTGCGTGTCATGCGCGACGCTGTGGGGGAGGGCGGTTACCCACTCCGCCGCCAATCCTGAATTTCAGGGTCGGGGTCCGGTTCATCCGGGCCCCCTTTTATTTGCGGGGAATGGTCCGCGGCTGTAGTCGAATTGTCATCGGCCTGTAACACGAAAGCCTCAGAACCGCCGGGTTCCTTTTGACCCGGAGGCTTTCATGAAAACCCGTTCGCTCACTGCTGCCCTGGCAGCGGTCCTCGCCGCATCGGTGGCCCCTGCCGCCAGCGCCGAGCCTGTATTCAATCGCATTGCATCCTTTGCCGTTGCCGACAACCTGCCGGAAGGCAAGGACAAGGCAACACCGACCTCCTCCGAAATCATTGCTGCGTCCGAGGATGGCAACACGCTCGTCTATTCCGACAGCCCGAACAAGGCGATCGGCTTCATCGACATTACCGATGCGAAGGCGCCGAAGGCCGGCGGCACCGTCGCCTTCGAAGGCGAGCCTACCTCGGTAACGATTGCCGGCGGCAAGGCGCTCGTCGCGATCAACACTCGCGAAAGCTTCGTCAAGCCGTCCGGCGTCCTTGCCCAGGTCGATGTGGCCTCGAAGGCCATCGACACGACCTGCGACCTTGGCGGCCAGCCGGACTCGATTGCCCTCAACAAGGACAAGACGATCGCCGCGATCGCCATCGAAAACGAGCGCGACGAAGAGGTCAATGATGGCGCCATTCCGCAGATGCCGGCCGGCGATCTGGTGATCCTGTCGCTTAAGGACGGCATCGTCGATTGCGGTTCGATCAAGCACGTCACGCTGACCGGCCTTGCCGACGTCGCCGGTGACGACCCGGAGCCCGAATTCGTCGCCTTCAACGGCCTGGACGAGATCGCGCTGACGCTGCAGGAAAACAACTACATCGTCATCATCGACGGCAAGACGGGTGACGTGAAAAGCCACTTCTCGGCTGGCACCGTCAACCTCGAAGGCATCGACACCAAGAAGGACGGTGCGCTGAAGTTCACCGGCGAGATGAAGGATGTCGCCCGCGAGCCCGACGCCGTGAAGTGGCTGGACGACAACCGTTTCGTCGTTGCCAACGAAGGCGACTGGGAGGGCGGTGCGCGCGGCTTCACGATCTTCGACAAGACCGGCAAGGTCGTTTACGAGAACGGCGCCGGCTTCGAGCGCGAGATCGCCAAGATCGGTCACTACCCGGACAAGCGCAACAAGAAGGGCGTCGAACCGGAAGGCCTGGAAGCCGCCAAGTTCGGTGACGACAACCTGTTCTTCGTGCTCGCCGAGCGTGCTTCCATCGTCGGCGTCTACAAGGACACCGGTGCCGAGCCTGAGCTTCTTCAGCTTCTGCCGTCGGGTGTCGGTCCGGAAGGCGCCGTCGCCATTCCGAGCCGCAACCTCTTCGTGACCGCCAACGAAACCGACCTCGTCGAAGACGGCGGTGCCCGTTCGCACGTCATGATTTATGAGCGCGCGGAAGGCGAAGCCGCCTATCCGCAGATCGTCTCCACTGAGAAGGAAGGCGAGCTGATCGGTTTTGGCGCGCTTTCGGGCCTCGCTCCGGTCAAGGACAAGCCGGGCATGCTCTATGCCGTCAACGATTCCTTCTACGCTTCGCAGCCGACGGTCTTCACGATCGACGCAACCGCCAAGCCTGCGAAGATCGTCGATGCCCTGCGCATTACGCGCAATGGCGCTGCCGCGCAGAAGCTCGACAGCGAAGGCCTGACGCCGGATGGCGAGGGCGGCTTCTGGCTCGTCAATGAAGGCGATGCCGACAAGCTGTACAGCCACGCCATCATCCACGTGAACAAGAAGGGCGAGATCGAGAAGGAAATCGCCATTCCCGCCGAGCTGCGTGCCGGCGAGAAGCGCTTTGGCTTCGAAGGCATCACCAGCGTTGGCGAAGGCGATGACCAGGTTCTCTGGATGGCCATGCAGCGCGAATGGGGTGATGACGAGAAGGGCTTCGTGAAGCTCGTTTCCTACAAGCCGTCGTCGGAAGAGTGGGGCGCCGTGCGCTATCCGCTCGAAAAGACCGAAGCCGGCTGGGTCGGCCTTTCCGAAATCACGGCTAGCGGTGACTACGCCTACATCATCGAGCGTGACAACCTGATCGGCCAGGCTGCCAAGCTGAAGAAGCTCTACCGCGTGGCGCTTGCCGACCTGAAGCCGGCCAAGCTTGGCGGTGACCTGCCGGTCGTCAAGAAGGAAGAGGTCCGCGACCTCATTCCCGACCTGAAGGGTGCCACCAACGGCTTCGTCGTCGACAAGGTCGAAGGCTTCACCATCGATGCTGCCGGAAACGGCTTCGTCGTGACGGACAATGACGGCGTCGACGACTCGTCCGGTGAGACGCTGTTCTTCGGCATCGGCCCGATGAACGCGATGTAATAAACACCGGAGTGCGGCGTCTCATCCTCCTGGGGGAGACGCTGCATCTGGCACATTGCCAAACTGAAAAGGCCGGAATCTCGCGATCCCGGCCTTTTGTCATTCATGGTGTCGGCGGGCTTAGCCGACGGCTTGCAAAGGGCGAACGGGCGCCGCGTCGGCGCCACCTTCGGTCTTGTCTCTTTCCCGCTGCAGCGCGTCTGTCTTCTCGCTGAGACAGCCGATAATGCCCTTGAGCTGCTGCTTCTGTTCCTCGGTGAGGACGTTGAAGATCGCCTCGATCATTTTGTGCTGCGGCTGCTGAGCGGCGGAGATCACCGTCCGGCCGGTATCCGTAATCGAAACGATCTTGGCTCGACGGTCTTTCGGATCCGGCTCGCGCTTGACCAACTTGTCACGTTCGAGACCATCGATCGCTTCCGTCACCGTGCGGGGGGCGAAACCAAGCGCGCAGGCAATATCCGTCGACCGCTGCGGGCCCTGACATTCCAGAAGAAGCAGGAACTTGCTGCGCGCGAGCGATACGCCTTCGTCCATCATGCACTCATTCACCAGGCGGCTGACCTGATGGTAGAGTTTGAACATGCCCTGGGAGATTTCTATCGTGCTACTCATGAGGGGAAATATAGGTATTATGAGGGACCATGTCAAATGATTGTGAAGGTTTTCAGATAATTTGATCATAGATATTGAACGATGCGTGTAAATGCGAACGGTCAGGGAACGGGCTTTTTTCCTGTTTCTTCTCCGGCCTTTTCAGGAGGGATCGATTTCTTTCTTGCATAACCCGGCGGACGTTACTGCAAGCATTGACCGGCAGGAGGGCTGAGGTGATTGTCCGGCCATGCCTTTCCGCTTCATCCATACCGCAGACCTCCACCTCGATTCGCCGCTCACATCGCTCGCTTTGCGCAACGCCGAACTCGGCGATCTCGTGCGCGGCGCGACGCGCAAGGCGCTGGAGCGCATCGTTGATCTCGCCATTTCGGAGGAGGTCGACGCCGTCATCATCGCCGGCGACCTCTATGACGGCTCGCAGACCTCGATGGCGACGGCGCTCTTCCTGATGGGCCAGATGCGCCGGCTGGAGGCGGCCGGCATTCGCGTCTTCCTCATCCGCGGCAACCACGATGCGCAGTCGCAGATCACCCGCGAACTGACCTTTCCGTCGAACGTGCACGTCTTCGACGGTCGCGGCAAACCGGTGAAAGCCGGCGCGCTCGACAGCGGCCGGGAGATTCACATCCACGGCGTCAGCTTCGCCCAGCCACATGCGCCCACCTCGCTGCTGCCGACCTATCGCGGGCCGGTGGCGGATGCCGTCAACATCGGCCTCATGCACACCAGCCTTGCGGGCGCGAGCAGCCACGATCCCTATGCGCCCACGAGCATCGCCGACCTCTCCGCCCACGGGTTCGACTACTGGGCGCTCGGCCATATCCACCAGCGCCGCGTGCACCTGGAAAAGCCGTGGATCGTCATGCCCGGCAATCCGCAGGGCCGTGACATCAATGAGGGCGGACCGAAAGGCGTGACGCTCGCGACCATCGCGGAAGATGGCACGATCATCTGCGAGGAGCATGGGGTTGCGGTTGCCGTGTTCGAGCGGCTGACGCTTGATCTTGCCGGTATCGACGACTGGCGCGGCATGCTCGACCGTGCCGAGACCGTTCTGGTGCGGGCGAGGGAGGCCGCCGCCGGCGCGCATCTGGTGGCACGCCTACTCCTGACCGGCGCCACGCCGCTCGCCTGGCGCCTGCGCCGTGATGAGGATCTGTTGCTGGGCGAATTGCAGAACCTCGCCGCCTCGCTTGGCGAATGCTGGATCGAGGCGGTGGAGCTTGCCGTTTCCCTGCCGCTGGCGACGAGCAATGCCGATGCGGGGCCGGTCACCGAGCTTTCGCGCCTGATGCATGAGGATGTGGTGCAGAGCCATGCGTTTCGCGAGGAACTGCGCGAGACCGTGACCGACCTTCTGCGCCAGTTGCCTAAGGAGGCGCGCAGCCTGCTGGCAGCGGATGAAATGGCGGAGGAAGCGTTGCTCTCTGAACTCGCCCTTCAGGGCTCCGATACCGTGCTCGCCCGCCTTGGCGGCGACAGCGAGAGGACGTAGACGCCATGCGTCTCGATCGCCTCGACCTCGTCCGCTATGGAAAATTCACCGATCGCAGCCTCGATTTCGGCACGGTGCGGCCGGGCAAGCCGGATTTCCACCTCGTGCACGGCCCCAACGAGGCCGGCAAGTCGACGCTGTTCTCCGCCTATCTCGACCTGCTCTTTGGTATCGAAAAATCGAGCGCCTACGGCTTTTTGCACCCCTATTCGCTGATGCGCGTCGGCGGCCGGCTTTCCATCGGCGGTGAGCACCACGACGCCTATCGCCTCAAACGCAACCAGGCTTCGCTCGTTTCCGTCGATGACCGGCCACTGCCGGAGACGCTTTTCGCTTCCGTGCTCGGCGGCATGGACCGCAACGCCTATCGCACCATGTTCTCGCTGGATGACGAAAGCATCGAAAAGGGCGGCGAGGACATCCTGAAGAGCGAGGGTGAACTCGGCTCGATGCTGTTTTCCGCCAGCTCCGGCCTTTCGGACATGGCTACGGGGCTTGCCGCGCTGAAATTGGAAGCGGACGAATTCTATCGTCCATCGGGCCGCAAACACGGCCTCTCGACACTGAAGGCCGAGATCGAGGCGCTGGCAGCGGAGCGCAAGGCCTTGGACGTTGCCGCCCGCGACTACGGCATTCTGGTGCGCGAACGCGACGCCGCCGCCCATCGGCATGAGGAGGTGACCGCCGCCCGTTCCGGCATGCGCGCTGCCCTCGCGCAGGTGGAGCGCAGCCTCTCCGCACTGCCCTATCTCCGGCGCTTGCGCGCCCTGCGGGCGGAACTCGGGGCCTTCGATCTGGGCGATTCCCCGCCAGCGGCCTGGCGGTCTCTCACTGGCGAACTGGCGCGCGAGGAGGCCGAAATCGCGGCGCGGGCCGCGCGCGTCGAAGCCGAGCATGAACGCCATGTCGGGGAGCGCGCGGCGCTTTCCGAAGACGATGCCGTCCTCGCGGCCGAGGCGGACATTGCGGCTCTTGCCGGCTCCGCTCTCGAAGCCCGCTTCCGGACTGCGGCGATGGACCTGTCCTCCCGCGAGGCGGAGCGCGACCGCGTCGTCGCAACGATTGGCGCGGGCATCGCCGCGCTCGGCCTTTCGCCCGATGCCGATCCCGCGGGAACCCTGCTGCCACCGGGTCTCGGTGAAAAGCTCGCGGCCCTCCTGTCACGGCGAACGGCGCTTGTCGAACGCTCCGAAGCAGCCCTTCGGGAGCGTGCCGAAGCGGAAAAGGCACTGGCTGCCACCGGCAGCAAGGCCGGCGCAGTTTCGGAGGAGGATGCGGGCAGGGAACAGGAGCTTGTGTCCACCCTCGGCGCGGTCGTGCGCGCCGCCCGTTCCGGCGATCTCCTGGCACGCCTGCGAGAAGCCCGTCGTCTCGTCGCCCTTGCCCGGCAGGAGGCGTTCGGTGCGATGGCGCGTCTTGCGCCCTGGACCGGCACGGCAGTGGCGCTGGAAGGCCTGGCCGTCCCGGCGGCGGCGGAACTGGAAACCCTGCGCAAGCGATACGACGCGGCAACCGAGGCCTTGCATCGGCAGCAGGAACAGGTCACGGCGCTTGAGCTTGATGTCACGTCCAGCAAAACCATGCTGACGGCTCTTCAACAGGAGACCGGTGTGGTTGGGCAGGATGCCGCTGGACAACTGCGCTCGGAACGCGAGTCGAAATGGCAGTCGCATCTGGCACAGCTTGATAGTGGGACGGCGGAGATTTTCGAGGAGAGCATGCGTCGGGATGACCATGCCAGAGATGTCCTCCTTCGCAATGCCGATCGCCTTTCGGAGATGCGTATCCTTGAACGCAGCCTGGTAGAGGCCATCGCGCGCGTTCATGCACTGGGTGCCGACGTCGCGCGGCTGGAGCAGGTCAGGGCGGAAATCGATGCAGAGGTGTCATCGCTCGCCAGTTCCATGGGGTTGCCTGAAGAAACGTCACTTGCGGAGATGAGCGGCTGGCTTGAGCGGCGCTCGATGACGCGGGAGAAGCTCGGCGGCGTTGCGCAGCAGAGGATCGAAGCCGATCTGGTCGAGGCGGAGGCTGGCACCTTATATGCCCGGCTCCATGCGCTCCTTGGCAGCCAGTCCGACGGGGATGCAACGCTCGACGAAACATTGTTCGTCGCCGAGGATCGTCTGGAGGCCATGAAAGCGGCGCGTACGCAGCGGCTTGCCGCTGTCGAGCATCTGGCACGCGCGCAGGCGGATGTGGACATGCGCCGGAAGGCGGCAGAGGAGGCTGCCTTGGCGCTCGCAGCGTGGCAGGAGGGCTGGGACAGCGCGATTGCCGGCAGCTGGCTTGCAACCGAGAACGCGCCCGCCGAGCCGGAGCGCCTCGCATCGCTTCTTCCGACCTTGCAAACGCTTGCCCAGAATGTCGAGCGGCGGCGTGACTTCGACCATCGCATCGCCGGAATGCGCCGTGACCAACAGGAATACGGCAGCCATACACGTCGTCTTGCCGAACGGCTTTCCGAGCCGTTCCATGCGGACGACCCGCTGTCTACCGTCGCCGCCCTTGCCCTGCGGCTCGCCGCCGCCAAGATCGTGCGCGAACGGCGGGAGGCGATCGATAAGACATTGGTGCGGCTTGACGAGGAGGAGAGGGGGCTGGACGAGCGCCGCGCCGTCCTGACGTCACGGCTTGCGGAAATCTTCACCTTCCTCGGTTGCGACAGCCTCGCGGAAGCCGATCTCCTGCTTGAAGCCTATCGCAAGCGCGATGATGTTCGCGGGCGCATCGAGGATGCGGTGCGCGATCTGGAGCAGCAGATGCGCACCGAAACGGTCGAGGAGGCCGAGGCGCTGCTTTCGGCGGTTGACGACGACCAGCTGGCGGCGGAGAGGGCGGATCTCTCGACGCAGCTCGAAGGCCTCGATCAGGCGGTCGAGGAGCAGCATCTGGCGCGGGCGCGGGCACAGGAGGCCCTGTCGCGGGTCGCCGGCAGCGATGAGGCGGCGGTGCTGGAGGAGCGGCGGCGCACGGCGCTGATTGAGCTTGCGGAAAAGTCGCGACGGTATCTGGCGACACGCGCCGGCATCCTGGCCGCGGAGCAGGCGTTGCGGCTCTACCGCGAGCGCCATCGCAGCGCCATGATGGAGCGGGCCTCAAAAACGTTCCGCGACATTACCGGCGGTGAATATGCCGGGCTTTCGACGATGCTGGAAAAGGACGGCGAGTACCTCGTCGTCAATGCCGCCTCCGGTGGCTCGAAGCTCGCCAAGGACCTTTCCAAGGGCACGCGCTTCCAGCTCTATCTGGCGCTGCGCGTCGCCGGCTATCATGAGATTGCTGCCAGCCGCGAGATCGCGCCCTTCATTGCCGACGACATCATGGAGACTTTCGACGATCGCCGCGCGCTGAATGCGCTGCGCGTGATGGGTGAGATGGCGAAGGGCGGGCAGGTGATCTACCTGACGCACCACCAGCACCTGCGCGATCTGGCGCTGGAAGCTTGCCCGGACGTCACGCTGCATGAATTGTAAGGGCTGAAACGTTTGGTTCCCTAGGCAGGCATTGCCGCCCGGAACTTGACTCGCCGGGCGGTAAGTGGTTCTTGGCGCACCATCTGCACCGCCGCGAAGACTGCTTCGCGTGGCGCTCCGCCTTCGCAAAACGGACAGGCATGACGATGAGGACCGGGAAAGAGGCGAGCATGTGGGAGCGGGGTTTTGCACCCGTCGGCTTCCTCGTGCTGCTTGTTACCCTGTTCCTCTCGCAATTCTCCCTGCCGGATACGACGCGCCCGGCCGGCCACCCGGACCGCGCGGCCGCCGAAGGCGGCGTTGCGCCGTCGCCGCTGTCTACAGCCGACGATCTATGGTTCCCGGCAAGCGGCCATGCCGAGCGTCGTACCGCGAAGGCTAAGGCCGGCCTGCCGGAAGGCGATTCCGGCGGCAAGGCGCTCGTTGCGGGTGCCGGCGCGCTGCTTTACCCCTTTGAAACCGCCTTGGCCGAGGCCTTTTCTGCTGCCGATGATGTGGCGCCGGTGCTGTCCGGCCCGGCATCCTTCCGCAGCCGCGCGCCTCCGGCTCTTGTTGCCTGAGGCCTTGTGGCGCTTCCGCGCCGCGCCATTCGATTGAAATTCCGATCCCACGGACGGCGCCGGCAAACCTGTCGCGCCTTTCCGGCAGTTAAGTGGAACATCCCATGAAAACCTCCAAATGGGCATTGTTTGTCTCCGCCATTATCATCCTGTTCGGGATGTTTGCGGCGGTGCCCAACGTGCTGACGCCTGAGCAACAGGCGAAATACGGGCGCTACCTGCCTGCCAACCCGGTCACCCTCGGTCTCGACCTGAAGGGTGGTTCGCACCTCGTGCTCGAGGTGGATTCCGCAGCACTGCGCAAGGCGCGCATGGATTCGCTGCTCAACGACACGCGCGCCATCCTGCGCACGGCCGGCCAACGCGCCTCGGCGGCACGCCTCGCCGGTACGACGCTGACGGTCACGCTCCCCGACCAGGCCGCACTCGACAAGGTTCTGCCAGAGGTGCGCAAGCTCGCGACGCCGACCACCACGCTCGGCTTCAGCGGCGGCTCCTCGGATATCGACGTCGCCACCAGCGGCCTCGTGATCAACGTCACGCTGACGGAAGCCGGCATCAACGAACGCATGTCGGCTGCCGTCGAGCAGAGCCTTGAAATCATCCGCCGCCGCGTCGACCAGGTCGGCGTGGCCGAACCGCTTATCCAGCGCGTCGGCGGCGATCGCATCCTCGTGCAGCTGCCGGGTCTTCAGGATCCGACGCGCCTGCGCCAGCTGCTCGGTTCGACCGCGCAGATGAGCTTCCACATGGTCGACCAGACGGTGGACCCGAACAGCGTCGCCCCGCGCGGCGTGATGATCCTGCCCGGCGCCAACGACCCCGGCAAATACGCCGTCGAAGAGCGCGTCGCGATCTCCGGCGACCGCCTTGCCGATGCCAAGGCCGGCTTCGACCAGCGCACGAACGAGGCGATCGTTTCGTTCAGCTTCGACTCCACCGGCGCGCGGCAGTTCGCGGAAATCACCCAGGCCAATGTCGGCAAGCCCTTCGCCATCGTTCTCGACGGCAAGGTGCTGACGGCACCGGTCATCCGCGAGCCGATCATCGGCGGCCAGGGCCAGATTTCCGGCAACTTCAACCCGCAGGAAGCGACCGTTCTTTCGGCGCTGCTGCGCTCTGGTGCGCTGCCGGCACCGCTTACCATCATCGAAGAACGCACCGTCGGCCCGAACCTCGGTTCGGACTCGATCCGCATGGGCCTCTATACCGGTCTCGCCGGCCTCGCCGCCGTCGTGGTGCTGATGCAGGTGCTGTACGGCTCCTGGGGTCTCATCGCCAATCTCGGCCTCGTGTTGCACACGATCCTGACGATCGGCCTGCTCGGCATCCTGGGCTCCACACTTACCCTTCCCGGTATCGCCGGTATCATCCTCGGCATCGGCATGGCGGTCGACGCCAACATCCTCATCAACGCGCGTATCCGTGAAGAGACGGCGGCGGGGGCGGGGGCCATCAAGGCGCTCGATGTCGGCTTCAACAAGGCCTATGCGACCATCGTCGACGGCAACATGACGACCATGGTCGGCATGATCCTGCTCTTCATGTTCGGCTCGGGCCCGGTTCGCGGCTTCGCCATCACCATGATCATCGGTCTGGCGATCTCGATGTTCACCTCCATCACCTTCGTGCGCTTCCTGATGCGCGAAGTGGTTCTCCGCCGCAAAATGAAGAAGATCGACATCCATTCGATGTTCGGCCAGGTCTGGAGCATCCCGACCTTCTCCTTCATGCGCGGTCGCTATATCGCAATCGCCATGTCGGCCTTCATTTCGATAAGCTCGATCATCCTGTTCTTCACGCCAGGCCTCAACTACGGCATCGACTTCGTTGGCGGCATCCAGGTCGAGGCGACGTCCAAGACGCCGATCAACCTCGCACCGCTGCGCGAAAAGATGGAAGGCTTGAACCTCGGCGAAGTGGCGCTGCAGGAATTCGGTCAGGGCACGTCCGTGCTCGTGCGCGTCCAGCGCCAGCCGGGCGGTGAAGAGGTGCAGACCGCGGCCCTCCAGAAGATCCGCGACGGCGTTGCCGAAGTGATCCCGGATGCGAGCTTCGAGCGCACGGAAGTCGTCGGCCCGACGGTCAGCACGGAGCTTGCCCGCTCCGGCTTCCTGGCTGTCGGCCTCGGCATGCTGGCGATCCTGATCTACATCTGGTGGCGCTTCGAATGGCACTTCGCCGTGGGCGCCATTGCGACGCTGATCCTGGACATTACCAAGATGATCGGCTTCTTCTCACTGATGCAGATCGACTTCAACCTGACGGCCATCGCCGCCGTGCTGACGCTGATCGGCTATTCGGTCAACGACAAGGTGGTGGTGTACGACCGCATGCGCGAGAACATGCGCAAGTACAAGTCGATGCCGTTCTCCGATCTCATCGACCTGTCGATCAACCAGGTGGTCATGCGATGCATCTTCACCTCGGTCGCCGTGGCGGTCTCGTTGCTGCCGATGGCGATCTGGGGCGGCGATACGGTCAAGCCGTTTGCCTGGCCGATGCTGTTCGGCGTCATCGTCGCGACGACCTCGTCGATCTATATCGGCGGCCCGATCCTGCTCTTCCTCAACCGTTACTGGAAGGATCGCGCCGTCGCCACGCCGGGCGCGCCGGCAACGGAAGCGTGAAAACAGAACGGGCGCCCTTGAGGCGCCCGTTTCGTTTCAGGAGAAGCGTGCGGGGCTGAAGGTTTCAGCCCCGATGCCCTCGCGAGCGAGTGGCTCAGGCACGGGACTGCCGGCGAGGAGGGCAGCGGCAAGGCTACCAAGTGCTGGCGACGTCAGGATGCCGTAGCCGCCCTGGCCGGCGAGCCAGAAGAAGCTCGGCTCGTCCTGTGCGGGGCCGATGACGGGCAGACGATCGGCGGAAAAGCTGCGCATGCCGGCCCAGCTCTTGAAGACGCGGCGCACGTTGAGCGTTGTTGCTTCTTCGACGTAATGGGCGGCATAGGCGATATCGAGTTCTTCCGGCTGCATGTCCGCCGGCTCGCACGGCGTCGCATCGGCCGGCGAGGCGAGCAGGCGGCCGCCTTCCGGCTTGAAGTAGAAGATTTCCTCGATCTCGTTGATTTCCGGAAGGCGGCCGGCATCCACGCCTTCAGGCAGGTCGACGGTGATTGCGGTGCGACGGTGCGGCACGATGCCCACGGGAGCGACGCCGGAAAGGGTTGCGACCGTGTCCGCCCAGCCGCCCGCCGCATTGACCAGAACCCCGGCGGCGATCGTCTCCTCGTTCGTCTCGATCAACCATTTCTCGCCGACGCGCCGGGCGCCGGCAAGCCGGCGGCTTTCCAGGATGTGCGCCCCGTGACGCCGCGCATGGCGGGCATAGGCCTGCAGCAGGGCGTCGACCTCGATGTCCCAATAGTCGGGATCGAAATAGGCCGCGGCAGTGTAGGCGGGGTTCAGAATGGGCACGCGGGCCAGCAATGCGGCCTCGTCGAGCCACTCCACGGCAACGCCGAGTGCCTTGGCCTGTTCGAAGCGCTCGCGCACCTGCGCCTCCTTGCCATGGGTGCCGAAGAGGATACTGCCGCGAGGGATAAGAAGAGGTACGCTGGCAAAGCCCTCCGGCGGCGTGGCCAGGAAGGCATGGCTGGCGCGGGCAAGCGCATTCACCAGAGGCGCGTTGTCACGCAGCGTGAATTCCGCGGCAGAGCGGCCGGTGCTGTGATAGCCGAGTGCCGGTTCCTGCTCCAGCACGACGACGGAACGGTGTGGGCTGAGGAAGTATGCGAGCGAAATCCCTGCAATGCCGCCGCCAATGATTGCGATGTCGAACGTCTGCATGGCCGCCTCCCTATGATGGTAAAGCCGTACGAAAGCTTTCGGCATTCTTCAAATTTATAGGGATGAAGGTCGATATTAACCGGATTGATGTGGCTCGCCCCAGCGCCATGCCGGTACGTCGGCCATGTGCGCGAGGAAAGCGCGCTCCGCCGGATTGAGTGCCGAGCCGGGATTGGTGATGCGGAAGGTTTCGGCGATCGGCAGGTCTTCATAGGGCGGCAACTGCCAGAGTTCGCCGGCCGCCAAGGCCGCTCCTGTGAGATGCACCGGCAGCATGCCAATGCCCGCATTGGCCACGACCAGCCGAAGCACCTCCTCCACATTGAAGGCCAGCGCCCGCACCTGCTGGCCGAAGGACCCGACGGCACGCACGGCTGTTACGGGTCCCATATGCGGCCCACCGAGGACATCGGCGAGGAAGCTCACATAGGGCTCCCCACGCAGGTCCTGCGGCCGGGCATCCAGCACGCCGAACAGCCGGTGCCCGCGGCCGCAATAGAGCGCGTAGCGTTCGTAGCAGAAAGGCACCCTGTCCAGCCCCTCCGGAATGATGCCGTCCGAAAGGCCGAGCGTCGCGACACCGCGCTCCACCGAGCGGATGACGTCCGTCGTCGTCTCGACCGTGACGCCCACGGTGACGCGCGGATGCAGCCGGAAGAAATCCGCGATCGCCCGGTCCCAGGCGGGGTTAAGGGCGTGGCTGACAGAATGGAGCGTGATATGCCCGGCAATATCCCCGCCGGAGGGCTCCATCGCCTCTGGAAGACGCACGATTGCCGAGAAAATATCATGGCAGAGGGCGTGCAGCCGCTCACCGGCCTCCGTCAGTTCGAAGCGGCCGGGGCTGCGATCGATCAGTCGATGGTCGACCGATTGCTCCAGCCGCTTCAGCGCCATGCTGACAGCCGGCTGTTGCAAGAGCAGCCGGTTCGCCGCCCGCGTGATCGAGCCTTCTTCCACCACGACCACGAAGGTGCGCAGCAGGTTCCAGTCGAGGTTGTGCGCAAAGCGTTCAAGGCGATTTATCGGCATGCGTGTAGTTAGAATGGCAGCTCAATGAGAGGCAAGGGGAGGCGGTCCGAGACTGCGAAAAATGTGAGCGGCCGGTGGGTTTTTTGGCGGAACCAATTTCGTTTCCAGCGCATTGGGCACCCTGAAAGAAGGGGAAATACCATATGTGGGAACGGTTTAGCACCAGCGGACTCGCGGGGTCCTATGTTGATGAGCTTTTGGCAGCGGGCGTCGAAGCCCATATGGAATTCCGACCGCGGCGGGCATTCGACCCGTTTCCGTTTCTCGTCAGCCCGATCGAAAACGATCCGAGCGAACTGGCCCCTTCGACCGCTTATCGCGGAACAAAACCTGTTGGGGATACGCAGCGCGGTCCTTGATGCCTCAAACGAAAAGGGGCGGCCGAAACCGCCCCGAGAATCCTACTTCATCGTGTAGATGTCGATGGAGAAGTACTTGTCGTTGATCTTCTTGTAGGTGCCGTCTTCGCGAATGGCCTGCAGCGCGGCGTTCAGCTTTTCACGCAGGTCGTTGTCTTCCTGGCGCACGGCGATGCCGACGCCTTCGCCGACGAATTTCGTGTCGGTGATGGGCTCGCCGATCAGTTCGCAGCACGTTTTGCCATCGTCGTTCTTGGTGACCCAGTCGAGCAGCGGGATCATGTCGCCGACCTGCAGGTCGAGGCGGCCGTTGACCATGTCGAGGTTCACTTCATCCTGTGTCGGATAGAGCTTGATGTCCGAATCCGGATAGACCGCTGCGGCATAGTCAGCCTGCGTCGTGCCGGCCTGCGCGCCGATCGTCTTGCCCTTCATGCCTTCCTTGGTGAAGTCGGTAATGCCAGCACCCTTCGGTGCGGCATGCGTCATGGCGGCGAGATAGTAGGGGTCGGTGAAGTTGACCTGCTTCTTGCGCTCCTCGGTGATGAACATCGAGGCAATGATCATGTCGTATTTCTTGGCGACGAGGCCGGGAATGATGCCGTCCCAATCCTGCGCGACCACTTCGCACTCGGCCTTCATCTTCTCGCAGAGCGCCAGGCCGATCTCGACGTCGAAGCCTCCGAGTTTGCCGGCGGAATCCTGGAAGTTGAAGGGCGGGTAGGCGCCCTCCGTGCCGATCTTCAGCGTTTCGGCTGAAGCCGCCGTGGAAAGGAGGCAAGAGCCTGCGAGAGCAAGTGCGGCAAGCATTCTTTTCATGGTCGTTCCCCTGTTCTGATTATGACCGAGGAAACGGTAGCGCGGGCGAGTGCATAAACGAAATAGATAGCCATGATGTTGGCTATCATTTCAGTTTATGCACCCGCCCTTCCCGGATTGTCTTACCAGCGGTCGTGCACATGGGGCGCGACGAGGCGGTAATAGACCTCGCGGGTCGCTTCCATCACGGCATCCGGAATGGCCGGCAGGCTGGCGGCGATCGCATTGGCTTTCGCCTGCTCGGCATTGCGTGCGCCGGGAATGACGACGCTGACGGCGTCCGCCATCAGGATCCAGCGCAGCGCGAAGGCCGCCATGGTGGCGCCCGTCGGCACGAGCGCGCGGATCTCCTCCACGGCTTGCAGTCCGGTCTCGAAGGGCACGCCGGCAAAGGTCTCGCCAACGTCGAAGGATTCGCCGTGGCGATTGAAGTTGCGGTGGTCATCGGCTGCGAAGGCGGTATCGCGGTTGATCTTGCCGGAAAGCAGGCCGCTCGCCAGCGGCACGCGGGCGATGACCGCGACCTGCCGACGGGCAGCCTCCTTGAAGAACAGCTGCGCCGGGCGCTGGCGAAAAATGTTGTAGATGATCTGCACGCTGACGACGCCCGGGTACTCGATGGCCTTCAGCGCTTCCTCGACCTTCTCGACGCTGACACCGTAATTGGCGATCTTGCCGGCGGCCTTGATCTCTTCCAGCGCATGGAAGACCTCGGGACGGTAGTAAACCTCCACCGGCGGGCAATGCAGTTGCACGAGATCGAGGCGTTCGACGCCGAGGTTCTTCAGGCTGCGGTCGATGAAGCCTTCGAGATTTTCCTTGTTGTAGCCATCGGCCACATGCGGAGAGAGCCGGCGGCCGGCCTTGGTCGCCACCATCGGGCGCTGGCCGCCACGATCCTTGAGAACATCGGCGATAATCTTTTCCGAACGGCCGTCGCCATAAACGTCTGCTGTGTCGATGAAGGTCATGCCGGCGTCGAGCGCGGCGTTGAGGGCGGCGCGGCCATCCGCCTCGGTGACGTCGCCCCAGGCGCCGCCGATCTGCCAGGCGCCGAAGCCGATATCGGTGGTGGTGAAACCCGTGCGGCCGAACTTGCGATGTCTCATGAAAATATCTCCCGGCAAATTGATGTGCCGGGAGGTAGCACTCCGCTCAAGCGCGGACAAGGAAATCGCTTCCGCCAATGGCTCAGGCGGGAGTGATTTCTACCAGATAGAAGACGGCACTTTCACCGACAGACAAAACCTCCGCCTTCTCCGAGCCGTCAAGCACGAGGGCGTCGAGCGGCTGGAGACCGATGAGCCCCTCGGCGGTGGAAACGCCAAGCGGCGACAGCGCCAGCAGGAGCCGTTCGCCAGCGGAATCGCGAAGCACCTTGGACCCTTCCGCGATGTGGTGCGTGAGCGAATGCCGGAAAGCACCCCGCCGCGTCATCACGTTGAGATCAGTGATCGGTCCGCCCGTCAGCCGGGCGGTCGTCGGTGCATCGGCCGGAAAGGCGAGGGGTGCGCAGACCGGCGTCAGCAGCTTGTCGCCGAGCCCTTCGATGGACAACGCCATGCCATCGCCCGACAGCACCGCCAGCGTGCGGTCGATACCGGGGAAGACGGAGAACGGTCCATCGCTCGCCACCGTCGCCATGCTGACGCGCCAGCCGAAATCCGAAAGGCTTGCGCCTTCCGGAGTGACGATTACCTCGACCGTCTCGCCGCCGCCGTTCTTCCACGGCATGCGGCGATGGTCGCTGTTGCGAAGAAGTCGCATCCTCAGTTGCCGAGGATGCCGGGCAGGCGCAGGCCCTTTTCCTTGGCGCAATCGATAGCGATGTCGTAGCCGGCATCGGCGTGGCGCATGACGCCCGTCGCCGGGTCGTTCCACAGCACGCGGCTAAGGCGCTCGGCTGCCGCATCCGTGCCGTCGGCGCAGATGACGACGCCCGAATGCTGCGAGAAGCCCATGCCGACGCCGCCGCCGTGATGGAGCGACACCCAGGTGGCACCCGAGGCAGTGTTGAGCAGCGCGTTGAGCAGCGGCCAGTCGGACACGGCGTCGGAGCCGTCCTTCATCGATTCCGTTTCGCGGTTCGGCGAGGCGACGGAACCCGAGTCGAGATGGTCACGACCGATGACGATGGGCGCGCTCAGTTCGCCGTTCTTGACCATCTCGTTGAAGGCGAGGCCGAGGCGATGACGATCCCCGAGACCGACCCAGCAGATGCGCGCCGGCAGGCCCTGGAAGGCGATACGCTCGGCGGCCATGTCGAGCCAGTTGTGCAGGTGCTTGTTGTCCGGCAGCAGTTCCTTGACCTTTGCGTCGGTCCTGCGGATGTCCTCCGGATCGCCGGAAAGGGCCGCCCAGCGGAACGGGCCGATGCCGCGGCAGAACAGCGGGCGGATATAGGCCGGCACGAAGCCCGGGAAGGCGAAGGCGTTTTCGAGGCCTTCTTCCTTGGCGACCTGGCGGATGTTGTTGCCGTAGTCGAAGGTCGGGATGCCCATGTCCTGGAAGGCGATCATCGCTTCGACATGCTCGCGCATCGAGGCGCGGGCGGCCTTTTCGACGGCCTTCGGGTCGCTTTCGCGCTTGGCCTTCCATTCGGCCATCGTCCAGCCCTTCGGCAGGTAGCCGTTGATCGGGTCGTGGGCAGAGGTCTGGTCGGTGACCATGTCCGGGCGGATGCCGCGGCGGACCATTTCCGGCAGGATTTCGGCGGCGTTGCCGAGCAGGCCGACGGACTTGGCCTCACCGGCCTTCGTCCAGCGGTCGATCATCGCGAGCGCCTCGTCGAGCGTTTCGGCCTTTTCGTCGATATAGCGGGTGCGCAGGCGGAAATCGATCGAGTCGGGGTTGCACTCAACGGCAAGGCACGACGCGCCGGCCATGACGGCGGCGAGCGGCTGGGCGCCGCCCATGCCGCCGAGGCCGCCGGTCAGAACCCACTTGCCCTTGAGGTCGCCATTATAGTGCTGGCGGCCGGCTTCCACGAAGGTCTCGTAGGTGCCCTGAACGATGCCCTGGCTGCCGATATAGATCCACGAACCGGCCGTCATCTGGCCATACATGGCAAGGCCCTTCTTATCCAGTTC
The DNA here is from genome assembly GCF_058808115.1 of Shinella sp. GW821-FHT11G07. Classification (NCBI taxonomy): domain Bacteria; kingdom Pseudomonadati; phylum Pseudomonadota; class Alphaproteobacteria; order Hyphomicrobiales; family Rhizobiaceae; genus Shinella; species Shinella sp. GW821-FHT11G07. The sequence goes on along the minus strand of NZ_JBXARJ010000008.1, from coordinate 13,321 downwards.
GTTGAAGTGGTCCCACGTCGCCCAGTGCGGCACGAGGTTGGAGTTGGCGATCAGCACGCGCGGCGCATCCTTGTGCGTGCGGAAAATGCCGACCGGCTTGCCGGACTGCACGATCAGCGTCTCGTTCTCTTCGAGATCGCGCAACGAGGCGACGATCTTGTCGAAATCGGCCCAGGTGCGGGCGGCGCGGCCGATGCCGCCGTAGACGACCAGTTCATGCGGGTTTTCCGCAACATCGGGGTCGAGATTGTTCATCAGCATGCGCAGCGGCGCTTCCGTCATCCAGCTCTTGGCGGTGAGTTCGGTGCCGCGGGCAGCGCGTACTTCGCGGATGTTGTGGCGGGGATTGGTGGTCATTGGCTGGTTCTCCCGGATCAGCGTGGAAGGGTGGAGGCAAGCGCCTCGAGACGGGTCAGGATGTCTTTCAGGGGTATGCGGAGCCGTGCGGCCTTCTCCTCGTCGAGATCGAAGGGCGGGACTTCCGTGGCGAGATGGCTGACTTGTGCCAGTTCCATCTGGATGGCGTGCACGCCGGTTTCCGGCTTGCCGTAGTGGCGTGTTGTCCAGCCACCCTTGAAGCGGCCGTTGAGGATGCTGGTATAGCCCTCGGCTGCGGCGCAGACCTCGAACGTGGCCGTTTCGATGGCCTTGTCGCAGGTGCGGCCCATGTCGGTGCCGACGTTGAAATCCGGCAGCCGGCCTTCGAACAGGAAGGGGATCAGCGAGCGGATCGAGTGGCAATCATAGAGGATCGCCACGCCGTGGATCGCCTTGACGCGCTCGATCTCGGCGGCAAGGGCCGCGTGATAGGGTGCGTGGAAATTGGCCAGCCGATAGGCGATGTCCGCCTCGGTCGGCGCTTCGCCGTCCTTCCAGATCGCCTTGCCGTCGAAATCCGTCTCCGGAACGAGGCCCGTCGTGTTCTGGCCGGGATAGAGGCTGACGCCGGCCGGATCGCGGTTGGCGTCGATGACATAGCGGTGGAACGTGGCGCGCACCGTCGTGACATCAGGCAGAAGACCGTCATAGAGACGCTCGATATGCCAGTCCGTATCGGCGAGGATGCGGCCGTTGCCGTTGAGGCGCTCCCAGATATCGGCCGGGACATCCGTGCCGGTATGGGGGAAGGCGAGGATGACGGGCGAGGTGCCCTGGTGAAGTTCGAACAGCGCCATCTTACGCCTCCAGCACCGGCAGGATGCCCTTCGTTACGGAAGCAGCGAGCGCGCCCGAGGAGACGAAGGTGCTGGCGGCGGCAAGATCCGGCGCCATGTAGCGGTCTTCCTCCAGCGTTGCCACGACGGTGCGCAGCGCTGCCACGACCTTCTGCAGCTCCGGGCTGGTGGTGAGCGGGGCACGGAAATCGATGCCTTGCGCGGCCGTCAACGCCTCGATGCCGATAATGGCGAACAGGTTTTCCGTCATGCGCAGCAGGCGGCGCGCACCATGGCAGGCCATGGAGACGTGGTCTTCCTGGTTGGCGGAGGTCGGCGTCGAATCGACCGAGGCCGGATGCGCCATCTGCTTGTTCTCGCTCATCAGCGCGGCCGAGGTGACTTCCGCGATCATCAGGCCGGAGTTGAGGCCGGGCTTCTTGGCGAGAAAGGCCGGAAGGCCGAAGGAGAGGGCGGGATCGACCAGAAGCGCGATGCGCCGCTGGGAAATCGCACCGATCTCGCAGACCGCAATGGCGATCTGGTCGGCGGCGAAGGCGACAGGCTCGGCGTGGAAGTTGCCACCGGAAACGACGCTGTTGTCCGACAGGACGAGCGGGTTATCGGTCACGGCATTGGCTTCGATTTCGAGCGTGTGGGCGGCGGTGCGCAGGACATCGAGGCAGGCGCCATCGACCTGCGGCTGGCAGCGGATGCAGTAAGGATCCTGCACGCGCTCGTCGCCGGTGATGTGGCTTTCGCGGATGACGGAACCGGCAAGCAGGGCGCGCAGCGAGGCCGCCGCATCGATCTGGCCCTTGTGGCCGCGCAGCGTATGGATATCCGGATGGAAGGGCGCAGACGAGCCCATGGCCGCATCGGTGGAAAGCGCACCAGTGGCGAGTGCTGCCTGTGCCGCACGGTGGGCGCGGAAGAGGCCGGCGAGCGCCAGAGCGGTCGAAACCTGCGTGCCATTGATGAGGGCAAGGCCTTCCTTGGCGGCGAGCACGACGGGCGCAAGGCCGGCCTTGGCGAGCGCTTCACCGCCGCGCAGCCGTTCGCCGGCATAGAAGGCTTCGCCTTCACCGAGCATCACCGCCGTCATATGGGCGAGCGGCGCGAGGTCGCCGGAGGCGCCAACGGAACCCTGTTCCGGAATGACCGGGATAACGCCCTTCGCCTGCATGGCTTCGAGGAGGCGCACGATCTCGATGCGCACGCCGGAAGCGCCGCGGCCGAGCGAGATCAGCTTCAGAGCGATGATCAGGCGCACGATGTTTTCGGCAAGCGGTTTGCCGACGCCGCAGCAATGCGACAGGATCAGGTTGCGCTGAAGCGTCGCCACGTCGGCGGAGGCGATCTTGATCGAGGCGAGTTTACCGAAGCCGGTATTGATGCCGTAGACCGGTTCGTCGCCGGCGGCGATTTCCGCGATGCGGGCGGCAGCCTTCTGGATGCCGGCATCGAAGGACGCGTCGAGCTTGGTCGCCTCTCCGGTCCAGTAGATGGTTTCAAGGGTCTTGAGAGGTACGGAGCCCGGGTGAAGGGTGATCGTCATGATTGATTTCCCGATGCAGCACGCGGCTGCGCAAAGATCGAATTCGAGCACATCCGGCAAAGCACGTTGGGCTTTGCGGCGGGACGTGTTCAGTGTCCGCTGCGGATACGGGCAAACATGGGGTTGAAGCCCATGCGATAGACCAGTTCCGCCGGCCGGCCGATGTCCCAGAGGACGAAATCGGCCCATTTTCCGGCTTCGAGCGTCCCCACTTCATCGACCAGGCCCAGCGCGCGCGCAGCCTCGCGCGTCGTGCCGGCAATGCATTCCTCGACGGTCATGCCGAAGAGGGTTGCAGCCATGTTCATGGTCAGAAGCAGAGAGGTGAGCGGCGAGGTGCCGGGATTGCTATCGGTGGCAACGGCCATTTTCACGCCGTGCTTGCGGAAGAGATCGACCGGCGGCTTCTTCGTTTCGCGGATGAAATAGAAGGCGCCCGGCAGGATGACGGCGACGGTGCCGGCCTTGGCCATGGCGGCCGCGCCCGCATCGTCGGTATATTCGAGGTGGTCGGCTGACAGCGCACCATAGGAGGCAGCGAGTGCCGCGCCGTGTAGGTTGGAAAGCTGGTCGGCATGAAGCTTCACTGGCAGGCCATGCGCCGTGGCGGCGTCAAAGACCCTTGCCATCTCGTCGGTAGAAAAGGCGATGCCCTCGCAGAACCCGTCGACGGCATCGGCAAGCCCCTCGGCTGCGATGGCCGGCAGCATCTCGTTCACGACCTTGTCGACATAGGCGGTCTTGTCGCCGTTCATTTCCGACGGCAGCGCATGGGCGCCGAGGAAGGTGGTGCGCACGGTGACGTCGCGCTCTTCGCCGACACGGCGGGCAGCACGCAGCGACTTCATCTCGTTTTCGGTGTCGAGGCCGTAGCCGGATTTCAGCTCCACGGTCGTCACGCCCTCGGCGATCAGCGCATCGAGGCGGGGCAGGGTCTGGCGCACGAGGTCGTCTTCGCTTGCCGCACGCAGCGCCTTGACGGACGAAACAATGCCGCCACCGGCCCGCGCAATTTCCTCATAGGAGGCGCCGGCAAGGCGAAGCTCGAATTCGTGGGCGCGGTCGCCGGCATGCACGAGATGGGTATGGCAGTCGATAAGGCCCGGCGTGATCCAGCGGCCTTCGCAATCGGTCGTTTCCGCAGCGGAGAATTCGGCCGGCAGATCGGCTTCAGGACCGGCAAAGGCGATGCGGCCGTCGCGCACGGCAATGGCGCCATTTTCCACGATGCCGAGCCCCGGCAGGCTTTCCTTGAGCGTCGCCAGTCGCGCATTGCGCCAGACGCGGACCGTGTCCTTTTCCGTTGCCACCATGGTGATTGCCTCTTCCCTGCGATGAATATAATGTATATACATAATCGCAATCGACGCAAGAGCCATTTTGAAATTCGGCGTCGAACAGGCACACCGGGAGAGGAGACACGCCGTGGGCGTCATTCATGCAAGGCAGGGGCTGCTGACGGGCGGCTGGGCGAGCAATGTCCGCATTCGCATCGAGAGCGGTCGCATTGCCGAGGTCGAAACGGGCGTTGCCGCCGCACCCGGCGATGAGCGCCACGACACGATCGTCGCTGGCATGCCGAACCTGCACAGCCACGCCTTCCAGCGCGGCATGGCGGGCCTGGCCGAAACCCGCGGGCCGGGGAACGACAGCTTCTGGAGCTGGCGCAACGTCATGTATCGCTTCGCGCTTTCCATGACGCCGGACGATGTCGAGGCCGTCGCCGCCCAGCTCTATGTCGAAATGCTGGAGGCCGGCTTTACCCGCGTCGGCGAATTCCACTACCTGCACCACGACAAGGACGGCGGGCACTATGCCGACATCGCAGAGATGGCCGCGCGCATCGCGTCGGCTGCCTCCGAGACCGGCATCGCGCTCACCTTGCTGCCCGTCTTCTATGCCCATGCGGGCTTTGGCGGCACCGCGCCGGGCGAGGGGCAGCGCCGCTTCATCAACGATCGGGATTCCTACGCGGCCCTCTTGGAGCGCTGCCGTGCGCTCACCGACGCTCTGCCCGAAGGGATCACCGGTGTCGCCCCGCACAGTCTGCGTGCCGTTACGCCGGACGAGCTTTCCGCCGTCGTTGCCATGGCTGGCGACAAGCCGATCCATATCCACATCGCCGAACAGGTGAAGGAGGTCGAGGACAGCATCGCCTGGTCCGGTCGCCGCCCGGTGGAGTGGCTACTCGACAATCAAAAGGTGGATGGCCGCTGGTGCTTCATCCATGCAACGCACATGACGGACGCCGAGACGCGCGGCATGGCCGAAGCCGGTGCCGTTGCCGGTCTTTGCCCGATCACCGAAGCCAATCTCGGGGACGGCACGTTCCCGGCGGAGTTCTTTGTCGCCGATGGCCGCTTCGGTGTCGGTTCGGATTTCAACGTGCTGATCGGCCTGCCGGACGAGTTGCGCCAGCTCGAATATTCTGAGCGGCTCGCCCATCGCGCCCGCAATGTGCTGGCCGCACCCGGTGGTTCCACTGGCCGGGCGCTGTTCGACGGCGCGGTTGCCGGCGGCGCGGCAGCACTCGGCGTCGAAGCCGGACTTGCTGCGGGACGCGCCGCGGACTTCGTCAGCGTCAAGGCCCGTCACGGCCTCGACCTTGCCGGCGACATGCTGCTCGACGGCTGGATCTTTGCCAATGGTGCCGAGGTCGATTGCGTCTGGGTCAATGGCCGCAAGCAGGTCGAGGGCGGGCGTCACGTGACGCGTGAGGCGATAGGCCAACGCTTCACCAGGACAATGCGGGCGCTTGCCGAAGCCTGAGGATGTATTGAAAGGCTTTTCGGCCTTTCCTATGACATTTTAAAGCCCGGGCGAATCTGCGCCCGGCAGCAGCGGAGGCGACCATTTCCACCGAAGAGGACAAGACGCGCCCCGATGCAAAGGAGCCCTCGCTGCACCGCCGCATCCTCGAAGAGGTGGAGGGCAAGATTCTGTCGGGCGAATGGCCGCCCGGCTACCGCATTCCCTTCGAGCACGAATTGACCGAGCAGTACCAATGCTCGCGCATGACGGTGAACAAGGCGATTATCGACCTGGTCAAGCGCGGCCTCATCGAGCGCCGCCGCAAGTCCGGCAGCTACGTCACCCACCCGCATGCCCAATCCGCGGTGCTGGAAATCCATGACATCCGCCTGGAAGTCGAATCGCTCGGCCTGCCGTATCGCTACGAGCGCCGCACACGCGTCGATCGCCCGGCCAAGGCCGCCGACCGGCGCCTCATGGAGCTTGGTGAATCGGCGCGGCTGGCGGAGATTTCGGCGCTGCATTTTGCCGGCTCCCAGCCGTTCTGCCTGGAGGATCGCCTGATCAACCTCGCCGCGGTGCCCGAGGTCACGGACGAATCGTTCGACGCGATCGCCCCCGGCGCCTGGCTGATGAGCCGCGTTCCCTGGAGTGCTGCCGAACACCGCATCCGCGCGGTCGGTGCCGATAGCCGCACCGCCGGTTTCCTGGCGATCGCGCCCGGCACACCCTGTCTCGTCGTCGAACGCCGAACCTGGAGCGGCGGCGTCTACATCACCCACGTCCGCCTGACCTATCCCGGCGAAAAACACGAACTCGTCGCTGAATTCGCACCGACTCACCCGAAGCAGTCCGCCTGACGTCACGCGCCGGCGGAAAACCGTTCTGTACGAATGGTTTTGTTCCAAGCTTCCGGCGCAAGAAGGGGCTCGCGTGGTGCATGCGCAGCCTTTACCCATTCGGTGGGTCAAAGGCGGATACGAGGCGATGCTCATCGTATAGAGCAACGTCTCGTTTTTACGCGGTTCAGATAATGAGGAAGTCTGACGCGGTGAGATTGAGGCCGCTCTGGAGTTTGGCAAATGCCATCGGGCCGCTCCCGCCCACGCCGTCGGCATCGTAGAGAAGCAAACCAGAACTCTTGTTGTAGATGATACGGTCTTCGCTGTCGGCCGCCACTATGCCGTTGGCCGATGACAGGAAAGCATCCGCATTCAGCGCGCCGCTCGCGCCGAGGGCTTTGAAGACAACATTGTCCAGTCGGATAGTGTCGTTACCGTTGTTGAAATCCGAAATGAAATCGATATTTGACGAGCCGAGCGCGGTATTAAATACGAAGCTGTCATTTCCTGCCCCGCCGGTCAGAATGTCGGCGCCAGTTCCACCGAACAGGAAATCATTGTTGGAGCCCGTGTGGATCGTATCGGAATGGTCACCGCCATAAGCCCAATCCTTCGTGGAACCAGTTATGATCTTGTCGTCACCGCCAGCGCCGTAAACCGAAATCTTCCAAGATACCCCGGGCGCATAAGAATCCCGAAGGCTCTTAATTTGCTCGAAAAATGACCAATCAAGGCTACTTGCTGCAGAATCGTCATTGTACAGTGAAAGGTTCGATGGGGTGAAAACACTCGGTCCCATTCCCGTTAGGAAATCTGTCGCGTTAATTGTAGACGGAAATCCTGGGCCATCATAAATCCAGCCACTGTAAAAGGTTGAAAACGCATTTTGATAAGGGGAATCGATATCTAATACTTCTCCACCGGAAAGCAATATACGATATATATTTAGATTGTGATCATAATGAATTTTCTTAAAAGATCCGCCAATAGACTTTGTGAAGTTCATTTCACCCTCGAAATTATGAAGATGTGCATATCTAGAGGGGATGGATAAATAAATCAATTATGTATCCAGTAATAACTAGTGAATTTTTATACTTTTTTGTTTAAAAAATTACTTTAGTTGATGATTTCCCCCGGAAAACCCCGCGATTTTTCCAAAAATCGGGAAATATCGAAAATCGCTAAATGTATCCGATGTTAAAGATTCTTATGCTCCGCCCGCGAGCTATCGGTCCGCACTGTTTCGTAGTAGGCAGCGAGTGCGGGATTTTGCCGCGCTAGGTTGCCAAAGGCAGTTTCGTTGGCTGTAAGGCGGCCCACATATATGTCTTCTACGAGTCGAGCATGCAGCGTCTTGATTTCCTCCGGCAGGCTGCGCACGACGGTGTAGACGGGCGCCGCCGTCGTGCGGCCTTTCACCGTGATGCGATCCAGTTCCAGCACCGCGAAATCCGCCTCGGCAAACCGCGCCGTCTGCTCGCCGATCAAGAGCGGCACGCCATACAGCTTCGAAGCGCCCTCGAGGCGTGAGGCGAGGTTCACCGCGTCGCCCAGCACGGAATAATCGAATCGCTGCAGGGAGCCCATGTTGCCGACCACGCAATCCCCCGTGTTGATGCCGATGCCGATTCGCAGCGGATGGTAGACAGTGCCGCTGGCGGTCGCTTCAGCGCGCAGTTCAGCATTGAGTGCCGCCATGGCATCCAGCATGTCTAGCGCGGCGGCGACGGAATGATGGGCGTGTTCCGGATCGTCGAGCGGTGCGTTCCAAAAGGCCATCAGGCAGTCGCCGATATATTTGTCGATCGTGCCGCCATGTTTGAGCACGATGTCGGAGAGCGGCGTCAGCAACCGGTTGATCAGGGCGGTCAATTGCTCCGGATCGTCTTTCAACGCCTCGGCGATGGTGGTGAAGCCGCGCACGTCGCAGAAAAGAATCGAGAGCGTTCGGCGCTCACCGCCAAGCTTCAACTGCGATGGATCGCGCGCCAGACGTTCCACGAGGGCAGGGGAAAGGTATTGCGAGAAGGCGCGCACGATCTCGCGCCGCCGTCGCCGTTCTTCCGCATAGTCGAGCGCCGTCTGGCCGGCCGCGACCAGCAGCAGGGCGATCGTCGGACCGATCGGTGAAACAAAGACATTCGCCGTGCGAATGAGCGCAAAACTGACAAGACCGATCGCCACCACCGCAAAAAGGCCAAGCGCAATAGTCTCCCAGCGGGTCGCGTTGCGTACAATGGCGGCAGAAAGCAGGGCCGCAAGCGCAACGGCACCGATGGCGACGGGCGTGCCGGCGCGCGTAATCGCGACATCCGACGTCAGATTGTCGAAAATCGTCGCCTGGATCTCTGCGCCGGGCACGAGTTGGCCGGTATGAAGGGTGTAGGACGTCGCAAAGGCATCCGCCCCGCCGGAATTGAGGGCCGGCGCGTTCTGCAGGCTGAGGCCGACGATCACCACCCGTCCCTTGAACGTGTCCTTCGGCAACATGTTTTCCGGATCGAGCGCCTGATAATAGGAAACCGTCGGATAGCTGCGCGATGGGCCGAAGGATTGCAGCAGTTTATCAGCCGGCGGCACTGTCTCTTTCCCAACAATGCGGGCGAGCGCCATGGCGAAGCCGTCATCATAGCCCGGCAGATCGCGGAAAACCCCGTCACCGCCGAGCGCAATGGAGGCAATGCCCGTCACCGCGCCGGCCTCGGTGAAGGCCGGCAGCGGCGTGGTGCGCAGAAGCTGATCGGCCTGCGGCGTGACGATCAGGCTCTCGTCGCCCGCAAGCACGACATCCGACCCGAGCACCCTGGCCAGCGCATCGTCGGAGGCCGGGTTGGAGGGTTCCGCGAAGATGATATCGAGGCCAATCGCCTTGGCACCGGCCTTGCGCAGGCTTTCGACCAGCCGGGCGTGCAATTCGCGCGGCCAGGGCCATTGCGCATTGATATCGGCCAGCGACGGCTCATCGATTGCCACGACAACAGGGCCGTCGGCGGGCGGTCGGGGATCGTCGATCGTGGAGAGATAGTCGAAGGCACGCAGATCGGCGAGCGACCAGGCCGGGAATTGTGCCAGGCCCGAAACCAGAACGGTGACCGCGAAGGTAAGGGCCGCCAGCCGCCGCGAACGCCGGGACCATAGACCGGGATGGGGGAAGGCGAGGGTCATGCGGCGGCTCCCAGACGAACAGGCCGAGGGGCGGATGGAGTCTCGCCGAAGGAAGACAGGACGTTGCGCATGTCTCCATGCACGTGTCATCCCCCTGAAAAAGTCAAGCGGCCGGCACCGCTAATGTTGCTTTCCGGAAGCGCTTCGCTACCAAGGGAAGAAAGGAAAAGGACGGGAGCATGGCAAAGGCAGAGGAATGGGGGTAATCCTCGATCCGGCACTCGGCAGTCGGGACGGCGCCGCGCTCGAACATTTCGACCATATCCGCTGCGTCAACGATGCCTTCTACGACCAGGTGAAGCTTTTCGGCCAGAAGGCCGCCTATATCTTCACCTTCATGCCGGCTCTCCTCGTCACCTCTGCGGAAAGCCGAGCAACGGGTCGTGCCATGCCGAGGGCGACTGGACCTCGGACATCTTTTTCGGCCTTCCCGCCCTTGCGTTGGTCTTTTCCATCGTGCTGAGGATTCTCGTGGTGCTGCCCCGCCGTGTCGACAATTCCACCTCGCTCTTCTAGGCCTCCAGCCGGCTGCACCGCGTAGACTTCCGCAAGGCAGCAGAAATCCGTGGTTTTGACTACCTTTTCGAGCAATATATGCAAAACGCCGACCCTATGGTCATCATCGCCCACGAAAAGTAATAATTCGTGGGCTTCGCCTTCCGGGGACTGCTGGTGATACTGTCCTATGCAGCACAATTGGTGATGGGGTGACATCGGCAGCCATTTCAGGTGGTCTGTGCCGCCAGATGGTCAAGCAATGCGTATCGCGGTCAAGTTTTGAACGCAGAATATTTACTTGAAGGTATTCTCAGTCTGATTTCCACCTAATCATTTTGAATGAGCAGGGGTTTAGAATATAACCGTCGCACGAAGTATTTCCAAAATTAATATTTATGCCTTATCTTTTACGTATTTCCGTGACTTTCCTAGCATCTCTGGAATGTGAGCCGATTGCCGTCGATTAAAATGCCATCCTTATCAGTTGAACCATAGTAGACTGTGTTGGTGAGCGTCATAGGAGCCAGCCAGCGTACATAGTGCTCGATTGTCCACGCCCAGCCGGACGTCTGAAATCGGACAGGTTCAGAATGGGTGGTGACGTTTAGTAGCAACCGTGCGCCAGGTTTGTGGCAAATTGCTTTCAGATTCTCGATGTAGCTATCCTGTTCGTCCGGGTGGATATGTGAGGCAACGTTGAAACTGAAAGTCACATCGACTGCGGCATGAATCACGTCAAGGAGTTTGTCTTCTATCGTGCCGATGACGGGGTTCTTCTGTTGGATGAGTTCAGGCCCCACCAACTCAATTCCTTCGGCTATCAGATAGTCCGATGGGTCTATCCCGAAATAGTTGCCGCTCGCCTGCCGCTCCATCACATGCACCCCGACCCGAAGACTACCGCACCCATAGTCGCATATCTTGGTTTGGGACGTGATGTCGCCGAGGTCGTAGATGAGTTGGGTGTTGCTCACACCGTCAGCTTTCCAGTCATTCCCATTCTTTAGGTTTCTACCAAGCGTCGCGTGAGATCGCCCCTTTATCAAGTTATCGCGGAGAACGCTCACGGAGAACGTGGAGAACTTTCCAGTAGGGTTCTTCAAGAGCCACCGTTCAAACTCGGCGTCGAATTCTGCAATTTTCTTGTCGAAGAGTCTTATGGTCAAATCAATGCTCCCACAACGGCGGCTTTGGCTGTGATGAATAGCAACTCTCGACCGCAGATAAAAGTAATTTTTGGGGGTCGAGCCGATGTTGCTACTTTGAAGCGGTTCTGTTGTGTGTTCTCTTTCTAACTCAGATTAGATAGCAAGAAGTTGTTCGCGCTCTGACGGGAAACTGGCTGATGCCTCTTCGGTTTGTTTTGCGCACCACGTTGTCGGAGGCGGCGCAACATAGTTCGAAGAAGCCGCTGCCACCTAAAATAAAAGGAGGCTTACTTGGCGTGTCCGCCTCGGATGGGGCCATTGGCCCAATTCAAGGTGCAGGGCTTTGATTTTAGGAGATGAAGTGGTGGCTATGTTCTCAAACCAGAAAGGGCGCCTGCTCGACGCCGGGGAGATGTGCGCCATGCAGGGTTCTTGTCAGTCTGTGCGTTCCGGTCGTCAAGCCCGACGGAAAGCCGGTTGCTCAGCGCTCTACCCGGTCGACGGTGGTGCCAACGAAGCCTGATGCCGATGTGTTGTCGCGTTCCAGAGACCCGAAGAGGATTGCGTAGGAGCGCATGCGGGCCGCACGAACGCGTGATTTTTGTCGCCAGTTTCCTGTAAAGCCTGCGAGAGCTGCGTGCCAAGGTCGCGGCACTTCGCCCAGGCAGCCCAGTGCTCGGGGCTTGGGTCTTTGAGCATAGCATCGTTCCCGGCTGGAGACGGTCCGTTCATGATCTTTCTCCAATTTTCCTGTTTGGTGCTACCGGCTATAGCCGGTCTGTCATTCCGGGATTGTCTTCGCGGTGAAGAGAACCGAGGTCGCCACTTGGGCGACGACCTTGAGTTCAATGGGGTCCAGCGCAGCGAAGTACGCCTGGAGGCAGGGAATGATGTATTTGAGTGCACATGGCATTTATTGTCGTTGAGCGTCTGGATGATGCGATTACCGGTCGACGGAGACCATTTGGTGGGTTTCCAGCTCGCCGCTGCTGCGGAATTCCTCGGGTGCCAGATCGATCGACTTGACGAAAGTTTCCATTTCGTCGCGCGTCAACGTCGAGGGATCTCGGCCGGTAGCAGTGATGACAGCAATGGCAGCTCCGGTGTTTACTCGATCGAGGCTTCAATTTCGGGTTGGGAAATTTGCGTTCGGTCATGGTCTTGTTCCTCTGGTGAAATTGGTGGGGTGAAATCTCAAGCACTCCTCATATATGCTGAGATCACGGCCCGCAGTTGGGACTGGAGTCGTGCAATACAGCAGCGAAACCGCCGATCTCCCAAGAAAAAGCAATGAATGAAACGAACGCTTTGCCGCTGGATTAAAAAATGGCTGCACCATCCGGTTTGCATGCGTGGTCGCGACCTGAAAACATTCCTGCATTTCGGCCAACGACTTACCCAGGCGGCACGCAACTCAAGTCCGGGCTATCCGGCCGGCCGGTTGGATGGCCTCCGCGCTTGTCAACCCGAACGAGATTAGGGTTCGCCTATAGCGGCGGCGAGGAGACGTAGGGCTATGGTCGTAACGGGTGAGGGTCCCGTCCCCTGTTGAGATTGGGAAGGCCGGGTCTGTCGAACGCTCGCGCTATCAGGCAAGGATATCGACTTAGACGGCCTGGCCGCCTTCCCGGTGCAAATGCCGAACAGATGCCAGCCCGCAGGACAAACGGCAAGTCACCGATCTTATACTTCGGAAGTACCGAGGTAGGGATTATTGCCCGATGTTTGCGCGGACCCAGGCGGTGACGGCTTCATGCAGTTTCACACCAGCCCAATCGCTCGAAGGCTTGATCTCGCAGACGAAAAGTCCGTCATTACCGCCGATCAGGGCCCTGAGCCTCTCGCGGATTGTCAGGGCATCGCCATTCAGGTTTCCAAACCACAGCGATTCCAAGGGCCGGACACAGTTCCATTCGCTCAACTGCTGGGTCAGCGCGTCGTAGTTCTTGGCCGTCCGGGGGTCGTAGCCAATCATATAGGCGGGCATGGTGCACTCCTTTTTGCTACAACGGACCGACGACGAATTCTATTCTCCGCCAACATCAGCTGGGTGAAGGTTTGGGACGGCGGCGCTGAAGAAAGTACAGACGTGATAAGCAATCTCCCCGCCTGCGGGTAGCCTTCTGGTAATCCTCCCGCGCACTAATCGGGTTCAAAAGTAGAATTTTCTCGGCAATATGCATGAGGAGATTTTGATGAAGA
>NZ_JBXARJ010000007.1:311239-340344 GCF_058808115.1 Shinella sp. GW821-FHT11G07 | reverse complement strand
GCATCACACCCGCACAAAAACTGAAGAGGGCTGCGTGAATTCTACCGTAGAGCCCCGTTAAAAACGGGAGGATTACCAGAGCCCGGCAGATGTTCCATTATGACGTCAGGGTAATATCAAGGTGACGTGAAATCGGCGTGAAGTCTGCCTTGTAGATCTATAATTTAGCTGGAAAATCAGTATAGCCCGGGACGGCGTATTTTTAGCGAGCAGTTCGGTGACACCGTGTTGGCTCGCTATGGTCGGCGAACTCAACGGCTGGGAGACAATCGTCCACCATCTTGGTCTGGCGCTCGGCGGCAGACCTGCCGCGGCTTTTGCCAATCGTCTGATGATACCGGTTAGTAATGACACACTGTACGGGTTGTTCGCCGCCGAATTGCCGATCAAAGCGATGAGCTCACCGTTATAGGTATTGATGATTTCGCCTTCGGGCGCGGCCAGACCTACGGAACAATCGTCTGCGATCTGGAGCGGCGGAAGCCTGTTGCCAGATCGCGAGTTGGATACATCTCGAGCATGGCTTGCCGAGCATCCGTCGATATCGATCATCGCCTGCGATGGAGGCGGCGGCTATGATTAGGCTATCGCAAAGGGCTTGCCTGATGCTGAGCAGGTCACTGACCGTTGGCACCTGATGGAGAATTCCTGCCGGGAGGTCTCGGTCAGAATCATTGCGCGTGAGCCGTAAGACCGCAAAGACCCCGGATGATGAAGCGTCATTGGCCACCGCCATCACGGGGATGCTGCACCAGGCTGGCTGAATCGTGAACGTCAAACGGGTTGAGCGGATATTGCGGCGGGAGGGCTGACAGTGCCCCACAAGGAACCAAAGCGGGGCGGCTGTGGCTGAACGACAGCTCGTGCATCCGGCTCCCGCTTTAATACCAACCTGTTCCTACGACTTTGTCGAGCATCGCACGCACAATGGAAGGAAAATCCGTATGTTGAATGTGATCGACGAGTTCACACGGGAATGCGTTGCTATCAGGGTCGAGAGGAAGTTGAAGGCCGTCGATGTCATCGACGTGCTTGCCGATCTCTTAATCCTTCACGGCGCTCCCACCCACTCGTTCCGAAAACGGTCCTGAATTCATCGCCAAGGCGGTGAGGGAATAGGTTGTCATAGTCGGTGCCAAGACGGCCTACATCATCCCGAGAGCCCCTGCGAGAACCATTGTGAAAGCTTCAACTCCAAGCTCAGGGCCGAACGGCTCAACGAGAGATTTTCTACACGCTGAGGGCGGCGAAGGTCATCATCGAAGGCTGGCCACGGCACTACAACACCTCGCGGCCGCACTCATCACTGAGCCACAAGCCAACCGCACTCCAAGCCACAGTGTGGCCGTGTCGGAACGGACCGGGTTCAACTCCGGCGCTAGAGCATACTTTAACACCTAAACCGGATCCCCCCATGAGGGTTGGCCAGCTCAGCGTCTATAAATGTGACAACGAATTCACCGCAAATGACGATGACAAGCTCATCGAGGTGCCACTTGTCGCCAGACCGATGCGGATTTCTTCGACAGTGCACTGGTGATGCCACATTGTTTCATCGACGGCAGGACAGAGCGTTTTTAGAGTCGGTCTGGCCACGGTTGCGCGATTCGCGGCATATCGTAGCCGTGTTTCGACGAAACTTGGAGAATGAAGCCCCCATTTAAATGCCAAACCACACCTAACGCTCGACCGGATCGTCCGCAAAGTCGCATCAGCATGTACTTAATCCGGCGCCATTTCAAGGAGCGCTTCGGCATCATCGTATCGGATTTCACTCGGCAGGAACGGCTGGGTAGCGCGCGCAGCCCTCGAACGGGACGGCATATCGATCTCGCAGACCGCCTACCTCGCCGGCTACGGCAACCATCCAGCTTCACCACCGTCTTCAAGAAAGCCAGCGGCGCGACGCCCAAACACCGGCGGGCTCCACGCAGACTAGCTACTCAACCCTTGCCTTGTTTCGCGGCTCCGCGTTCCCCTGCCAGGGCGTCCAAGCCGAGGACAAGCACAGCGCCGATCCCATAGGCCAACACATCCCACCAGTCAGGCGTCGCGCCGAAGACGACACGGAGTATCGGGTTCGGGATCTGCGCATCGATGGTGGCCAGGACATATTGCGCCAACTCCACCGCCGCGCCGATGGCGAAGGCGATGAGGGCTATCGAACTTGACCTCGCTGTGATGACCGTCCGTATGGCGTAAAAGACCCACGCGACGGCCAGCACATCGCCGACAAAGCTGCGGATCCAGCCGAGGTTACGGCCGAACGTCGCAAGCAGTATCAAAATCGCGATGAGGATAATGGCGCGCGTGAAAGACTTGGGATCGAACCTAAAACTCATCGGCACGATCTAGCGTGTCGGGCAACAGCTGTCGAGTATGAGCGCCCCGGCAAGGGCGCTCGTGCTGGCAACGAGAGGCGGCAATACGACCCGCAGAACAGGGGCGCTCAGGTCGCCAGATGTTCGAAGAGACGGGCGACCGCTTCGGCACCCGGATCAACATGACCTTCCAGTTGCTTCGCATTGATGTAGGCAGCACGCCCGGCCTTTGCGCGCGTGAGCGTTGCCGTAAAGTTCGCGCCTTTGCGCGCCGCGCCCGCAGCGGCGGCCATGCTTTCCCCGAGCGCTTCGAGCGCCGGGGCAAGGGCATCCACCATCGTGCGATCGCCGATGCTCGCGCCGCCGATCTCCTGCATGCGGGCAAGCCCGGCACGCAGCGCCTCGCGCATCGGCAGGCCGCTTGATGCCCCGTCGCCGGCAGCGGCGAAGAAGATGGCGAGCAGCACGCCGGAAGAGCCACCCATCGTCTGGCTCAGTTCCTGGCCGATGGCGCGCATGAGCTGGGTGTGGTCCGAGAGTGGCAGGCGGTCGATCGCGTTGATCAGCGCACGCGCGGCGCCGGCGAGCGTCGAGCCTGTATCGCCGTCGCCGGATTTGGCGTCGAGGGCGTTGAGGTCCTGTTCGGCGGCGATCAGCACGTTGCAGCAATTGATGACGAATGCCCGCGTCGCGGGATGATTGGAGGCCATCGGCGTGATCGGCGTCAGGCCATCCGGCAGCGACGCGATGGCGATCGGCCGGATATCCGAAACGCCGGGCCAGGCGGCGATCGGCACGGGGGCCTTCAGGAGCGCCAGTTCGTCCGCGTCGGCGGGAAAGACGGTGATCGAGAAGCCCTGCATGTCGAGCGAGGTCATCAGCGGTGCAGGGCCGATTGCGTGGCTTATCCGCGCGCCGATCGCGGAGCCGACGAGGTCGTGGGCGAGTACCGACATTTCCAGCACCGAGGCACCGCCGAGATTGTTGATCAGCGCCACGTGCTGCCCCTCGCCCATCACCGCGGCCAGCCGCTCTGCCATGGTCGCGACGGAGGCGCGGGCGCCGGCGAAATCGATCTGCTCGACGCCAGCCTCGCCATGGATGCCGAGGCCAAGTTCCGCCTTGCCTTCCGGGATGCGGTCTTCCTTGGGGGAGCCCGGCACCCGGCAGGTATCGAGCGACATCCCGATGGAATGTGTGCGGGCAATGACGCGCCTGGCAGCGGCCGTCACCGTTTCGAGGTCCGCGCCGCGCTCGGCGAGCGCACCGGCTACCTTGTGCACGAACAGCGTACCGGCCACGCCGCGGGCCTGCGGCAGCTCGGGAAGCGCGATGTCATCGCCGACGATCACCATCGAGACATTCAGCCCGAAGGCGCGGGCGCGCTCGGCCGCCAAGCCGAAGTTCAATCGGTCTCCGGTATAGTTCTTGACGATGAGGAGGCACCCCGCCGGACCGGTCACCGCCAGGATACCGGCGAGCACGGCGTCGACGCTGGGGGATGCGAAGACATCGCCGCAGACGGCGGCCGTCAGCATGCCCTTACCGACGAAGCCGACATGGGCGGGCTCATGGCCAGAGCCGCCGCCGGAAACGATCGCCACCTTCGACTTGTCCCAGTCGCTGCGCAGCACGACGCGGATATGCGGATAGCCGTCGAGGCGGGTCAGCGCGCCGCCGGAAAACGCCAACACGCCGTCGATCGCCTCGGTGACAACGTCTTCGCGCTTGTTGATGAATTGCGCCATGAATTCTTACTCCCTAAGCTGGTGCATGATCCGACCGGCGTGAAACGAGAATCGGCGAGGTCATGCAGAAAAACAAAAGCTGTCTTGCCCACCCGATGCAATCGGGGCAGCGCTACAAGCGCATGCCTGCCGCATCGAAGTAGAGTGGCCGCGACGGTTGGATTCGGATGGTTTCACCGCCCCGAAGCGGCGTGTGCGCATCGGTGACGGTGATGAGGTCGTGCTTCTTGAAATTGAGGTGCAGGCGCGTCTGGTCGCCGAGATGCTCGACGCGCTTGACCAGTGCCTCCTCCCCCTCGCCCTGTGCGATATGCTCCGGGCGAAGGCCGATGCTCTTCGCCTGCGCCGGAGCGCCGGCGAAGAGATCGGCCGGCAGCACATTAATGCGCGGCTGGCCAAGGCGGGTGGCGGCATAGACGCTGACCGGCTGTTCATAGACCTCGCGCGGCGAACCGAACTGCACGAGCCTGCCCTCGTTCAGCACGCCGACATGGGTTGCCATGGTCATCGCCTCGATCTGGTCATGGGTGACATAGAGCAGGGTCGCGCCGGATTTCGCCTGGATGCGCTTCAGCTCGATGCGCAGGTCCGCCCTAAGCTTCGCGTCTAGCGAACTCAGCGGCTCGTCCATGAGGAAGATGCGCGGGTCGCGCACAAGCGCCCGGCCGATGGAGACACGCTGCATCTCGCCGCCGGAAAGCGCAGTTGCCTTGTTCTCCAGCTTGTGGGCGATCTGCAGCACCTCGGCGACTTCCTTCACCTTCCGGTCGATCTCCGGACGCGGCGTCTTCAAGAGTGGCGATTTCAGCGGAAATTCCAGGTTCTGGCGAACGGTGAGGTGCGGATAGAGCGAATATTGCTGGAAGACCATGGCGACGTTGCGCTCAGCCGGTGACAGGCCCTTCACCGATCGACCGCCAAGATAGACCTCGCCGCTGTCGGGACTATCGAGGCCGGACACCATGCGCAGCGTCGTCGTCTTGCCGGCGCCCGTCGGGCCGAGCAGCACGACGAATGCGCCGTCCGGCACCGTCAGCGAGACATTGTCGAGCGCAACCGTGCCGCCATAGGTCTTCGTCACGTTTTCGAGGACAACTTCAGCCATGGGACAACACTCCTTCATTGGCCTCGGAGAGGAGCACCTTGCCGTTCTCCGCATCGAAGAGCGACAGCGTGCGCCGATCGAAATCCAGCCCGATCAGCTCGTCCTCACGCACGACATGGCCGGACGGGATGCGTGCCTTCAGGTCGCCGTGGCTGGTTGCCAGCGTCACGATCTGGGTCGTGCCGAGATATTCGGCGGCAACTACGCGGCCGCGATAGGCGGCATCGTCACGGAAGGTCACGTGCTCCGGACGAACGCCGAGTGTCAGGCGGCCGGCGCGGCCTTCGCGCGCGCCCGGCACATTCACCTTCACGCCGCCGAGATCGACGCTGTCTCCGTTGATCCCGATCATGCCTTCGAAATCGAGGAAGTTCATCGACGGCGAGCCGATGAACTGGGCGACGAACTTCGTTGCCGGCCAGTCGTAGATCTGCTGCGGCTTGCCGAACTGCTCGACGACGCCGTGGTTCATGACCACGATCTTGTCGCCCATCTGCATGGCCTCCAACTGGTCGTGCGTCACATAGACGGTGGTGGCGCCCATGCGGTCGTGCAGCGCGCGCAACTCTTCCGCCATGTGTTCGCGGAACTCCGCGTCGAGCGCGCCCAGCGGCTCATCCATGAAGAACGCCTTAGGACGCCGCACGATGGCGCGGCCGAGCGCCACGCGCTGGCGATCGCCGCCCGAAAGGCCGCCAACGGATTTTTCCAGGATATGCTCGATCTTGAGGATGCGGGCGACCTCGGCGACGCGCGTCTTCACCTCGTCGCCACGCAGCCCCTGGCTCACCAGCGGATAGGAGATGTTCTTGCGCACGTTCATGTGTGGGTAGAGCGCGAACATCTGGAAGACGAAGGCGATGTCGCGCTGGCTGGCCGGCTT
Organism: Shinella sp. GW821-FHT11G07; assembly: GCF_058808115.1. Classification (NCBI taxonomy): domain Bacteria; kingdom Pseudomonadati; phylum Pseudomonadota; class Alphaproteobacteria; order Hyphomicrobiales; family Rhizobiaceae; genus Shinella; species Shinella sp. GW821-FHT11G07. The sequence continues at coordinate 334,287 of NZ_JBXARJ010000007.1, read as the reverse complement.
CATGCCGACCTCCTCGCCGTCGATGAAGATTTCGCCGGAGGTGGGGAGCTCCAGGCCCGCCATCATGCGCAGCGTCGTCGTCTTGCCGCAGCCGGAAGGGCCGAGCAGCATGAAGAACTCGCCGTCCTCGATGGTGAAACTGGAGGAGCGGACCGCGGTGAACGCACCGAATTCCTTGCGCACGTTCTGGATTCTGATTTGCGCCATGGGCCTACTCCGGGAAATGGCTGACGATGATGAACATCACCGTACCGAGCAAGGTTATGACGAAGGACCAGGAATAGAGCACGAGCGCGAAGGGCTGCATGAGCATGACGACGCCCGCGGCGATCAGCACCGATGCCAGCATTTCCCAGGCGCCGCGCCGCAGATGCAGCAGGCCATTGAAGAATCTTGTCATTTGCGCACCGCTCCGAAGGTGATGCCGCGCAGGAGGTGTTTGCGCAGAAGGATGGTGAAAACCATGACCGGCACGAGGAAGAGGGTCGCGCCTGCCGCGACAGCCGGCCAGTCCTGGCCGCTGACGCCGATGATGGTGGGAATGAAGGGCGGCGCCGTCTGGGCGTTGCCAGATGTCAACAGAACGGCGAAGGCATATTCGTTCCAGGCGAAGATTAGGCAGAAGATCGCGGTCGAGGCGATGCCGGTCGCCGCCTGCGGCAGCACGACCTTGTAGAAGGCCTGGAACCGCGTGTAGCCGTCGATCAGCGCCGCCTCCTCGTATTCGATCGGGATCTCATCGATGAAGCCCTTGAGCAGCCAGACCGAGAGCGAGAGGTTTACCGCCGTATAGAGCAGGATCATGCCGGCATGCGTATCGCTGAGACCGAGCGAGCGGAACATCAGGAAGATCGGGATGGCGACGGCGATCGGCGGCATCATGCGTGTCGAGAGGATGAAGAACAGCAGGTCATCCTTCAACGGTACCTTGAAGCGCGAGAAGGCGTAGGCGGCGGCCGTTCCCAGCACGATGCACAGCACCGTCGAGCCGAAGCCGATGATCACCGAATTGGTGAAACGCTCGGCAAAGCGCGAGGGACCGGAAATGACGAGCCCGTCCTTGCGCACCAGCTTGTCGTACCAGGTCTTCGGCTCGCCGATCGCCTCCAGCTGTTCGGCGGAAAGGCGGGTGCGCGTCGTGAAGACGTTGACATAACCTTCCACCGTCGGCGTGAAGAAGGTCTTGGGCGGATAGGCGATGGCGTCCGCGGGCGTCTTGAAACCCGTGGCGATGATCCAGACCAGCGGAAGGATGGTGATCAGCGCGTAGCCAATGACGAGGACCCCTGCGAACCATTTCTGCCGGAGCGACGGCTCTGTGACGGAATAGCTGCTCATCGCTGTTTCACCTTGTTCAGGGCTTTGACGTAGATCGAGGCGAGGCCGAAGACGGTGACGAAGAGGATGACGGCATAGGCGGATGCATAGCCGGTGCGCCATTTCTCGAAAGCTTCGCGCTTCAGGTTGATCGAGGTGAGCTCGGTGATCGAGCCCGGTCCGCCGCCCGTGAGCTGCACGACGAGATCGAACATCTTGAAATTCTCGATGCCGCGGAAGAGCACGGCAAGCATCAGGAAGGGCAGGACGAGTGGAATGGTGATCGTCCAGAACTGCCGCCATTTGCTGGCCCGGTCGCATTCGGCCGCCTCGTAGATGCTGCCGGGAATGGAGCGCAGGCCCGCAAGGCAGATCAGCATGACGAAGGGTGTCCACATCCAGGTATCGACGATGATGATCGCCCAGGGCGCCAGCGACACGTCGCCGATCATCGAGAAGCTCGACGGATCGGCACCGGTGAGGAACCCGACCGCGTAGTTGAAGAGGCCGATCTGCGGCTGGTAGAGGAAGGTCCAGAAATTGCCAACCACCGCCGGGCTCAGCATCATCGGCAAAACGATGATCGTCGTCCAGAGATCGTTGCCGCGGAACTTCTTGTTGATCAGGTAAGCGAGCGCAAAGCCGATCAGCACCTGAAGGACGATGGTCCAGATCAGGAAATGCGCCGTCGCCTGCATGGTCAGCCAGATGTCCCGGTCGGACAGGATGCTCAGGTAGTTCTTCAGCCCAACGAACTCGACTTCGGCATTGGGGCGGTTGACGCGGAAATTCGTGAAACTCAGCCGGATCGTCCAGATGAGCGGGAAGATGTTGATCGCGAGCAGAAGCACGATCGACGGTGTGACGAAAAGCCAGGCAAGAGAGCGATCGGAAAGGCCGCGCATGCGTTTGGCAATGGCGTGCGGCGTCGCTTGCGCGACCCGGTCCACTGGTGAATTCAGCATTGGTGTTCCCCTAGATATATGACTGTGCGGCACAAGAGCCGGGGCAGATCCCCGGCTCCGGCCGCGCCGTGGCCCGCTGGGAGGCGGCGGGCGCAAGGCCTGATGGTATCAGTACTTGCCTTCGTCGTCGAAGACCTGCGTCCAGTCCTTGGCGAGGCCATCGAGCGCTTCCTGCGCCGAGCCCTGGCCGGCGACCACATAGTCGTGGAAGCGCTTCTGCGCCGCCTGCAGCAGCGAGGCGTAGGACGGTTCGGCCCAGAAGTCCTTCACGATCGCCATGGAATCGAGGAAGGTCTGCGCATAGGGCTGGCTTGTCGCAAAACCCGGGTCCTCGACCACTTTGCGCAGCGCCGAGTAGCCGCCCATTTCCCACCATTTCTGCTGGATGTCCGGTTGGGCGAACCACTTGATGTATGCAAGCGCGTCTTCCTGCTTTTCGGAGGCCGCGACCACGGAAATGCCCTGCCCGCCGAGCTGCGCGAAGGCGACGCCATCCGGGCCTGCCGGGTTCGGGAAATAGCCGGACTTCTCGCCGCCGACATTGGCGTCGGCATTGATGCCGGGCCAGGTGAAAGCGAAGTTCATGTGCAGCGCGACCTGGCCCGACTTATAGGCGTCGATGTCCTCCGACATGTACGCATCGGAATGGCCGGGCGGCGTGCAGCAATTGTAGAGTTCCTTGTAGAACTCCAGGCCCTTCACCGCCTTGGCGGAATTCACATACCCTTCCAGTTCATAGGGCTTGTCGGGGTTCTCGTACTGGAAGCCGAAGCTGTACAGCACGTCCATCACGCCCATGGTGATGCCTTCGGAACCGCGCTCCGTGTAGATCGCCGCGCCGTAGACGGTCTTGCCGTCGATCTCGCGCTTCTGGAAGAATTCGGCAATGTCCTTCAGTTCGGCGAAGGTCTTCGGCACGGCGAGATCGCGGCCGTACTTTTCCTTGAAGGCCGCCTGGAGTTCGGGACGTGCGAACCAATCCTTGCGGTAGCTCCAGCCGACGACGTCGCCGAAGGCCGGCAGCGCCCAGTAGTTCGGCGAGTTCTTCGGCCATTCGGCATAGCCGACGACGGTCGCCGGAATGAAGTCCTCCATCTTGATTCCTTCCTTGTCGAAGAAATCGTTGAGCTTGACGTACTGGCCGTTCTCCGCCGCGCCGCCGATCCACTGGCTGTCGCCGATCAGGAGGTCGCAGAGCTTGCCGCCGGAGTTCAGCTCGTTGAGCATCCGGTCGGCGAAATTCGGCCACGGCACGAATTCGAACTTCATCGTGACGCCGCTCTTGGCCTCGAAATCCTTGCTGAGCTCGATGAGCGCGTTGGCGGGATCCCAGGCGGCCCAGCAGAGCGTCAAGTCTTTTGCGCTGGCCTGGCTAGTGCCTGCAACGCCGGCAGCCAACAGGGCGCCGAAAGCGGCCAATGATCTGACTTTGTGAAAATTCATGGCTGGGGCCTCCTCCCCCTCCTTTCGACCTCCATCGAAAGGTGAAAACGCCCGTGGCGGGCAACAGGCACGGAAGGACGCCTCAGTGGGCCGCTCCTCTTCCACGCCACCTCTATGGCCCCGGTGTTCCTCCTCGCGACCATGAAGAGAGTCATATTGAGGTGCGCACCTCAATGCAAGCAATTTTTGAGGTGCGCACTTCAATTCTTGCTTTTCACCTGCTTTTGCTAGAGAAATCCGATTCAGACTCTTGGGAGGAGACAGCGGGCGTATGCGGCCAACCGCGAAAGATCTGGCAGAAGCCGCGGGTGTCAGCCTCGCGACGGTCGACCGCGTGCTCAACGAACGCCCGAATGTCAGCAAAAAGGCTGCGCGCAGCGTGGCTGACGCGATCGAGCGCATCGGCTTCATCCGCAATCCGGCCGCCGTCGCGCTCGCACGTAACAAGACCTATCGCTTCCGCTTCGTCCTGCCCACGTCCGGCGACCAGTATCTCAACGAACTGACCGGCCGCGTCAGCGAGGCGAAGGAGGCGTTGCGCGCCGATTCCATCGACGTGGATGCCGTGCAGATCCCGATGTCCGACCCCCACCACGTCGCCAAGTACCTGACGGCCATTGATCACGAGGCCGTGGATGGCGTCGCGGTGATGGCACCGGAATCGCCGCAGGTGCGCGATGCGCTCGTGCGGCTCGTCGAGCGAGGGGTCAAGGTCGTGCAGTTCCTGTCAGGCCAGGAACGGTTGGAAAGTGCCGACTATGTCGGCGTCGACAACTTCGCGGCCGGCGCGACCGCCGGCAAGATCGCCGGCCGCTTCATCAGCGAACGCGGCGGCAAGATCATGGTCGTGGCGGAGACCATGATGGCACTCGACAGCATCCAGCGCCGCCTCGGCTTCGACAGCATCATCAACACGCAGTTCCCGCATCTCCAGAGCCTGCCATCGCTGGAAACCTATGCCGACGAGAAGCGCGCCGAACTGATCATCCAGCGCACCCTGCAGCACAATCCGGATACCGTCGCCGTCTACGTGCTGAGCTCGGAGGCACGGGTGCCGCTGACGGCGGTGTGGAACGCGCAGGGCGCCCGTCCCCTCACCGTCGTCGCCCACGAGCGCACCCCGTTCAGCGAACAGGCACTGATGGACGAGCGCATCGATGCCGTGATCGCACAGGACCCGGGCCACGCGGTGCGTAGCGCGCTGCGCATCATGCGCGCCCGCGCCGACCACCGCGAACTTCTGGCCTCGCAGGAGCGGATCCGCATCGAGGTGCTGCTCAAAGAGAACCTCCAGTTCGCGTAGCCTTGGTCCGTTGTCTAAGATGAACCCACATTCATTGCATCCACAGCATGGTGGCTGCGAGATGTATAAAGGCAAAGAAGCCTTCGGCGTGTCGATCGCATCGGATTGCGAGGCGTCGGATGTGCTTGAGCTTGTTGAAGCAGAAGGGATAACCGCCCCGGCGTTCATGCCAGCGATGGCTTGACATAAGTTACTAGCTATCGTAGGCCCTCTCGGCCAGCACAACCTAGGCCTAGAAACCTTCAAGCAAGGCTTTTTGTGATGAGATTGCCGTGCAGCTGGCCAAAGGCGAGCATGAACCGCAGCGGTTGGCCCAAGCTGTCGCAGATCATGTGGATCTTGGTGGTAAAATCACCTCGGGAGCACACTAGCCCTGAGCTCTGCCCTCCCAAAAGCTGGATCGCTTTGATCGGGTTTATCGCGCTCGGTTCTTGGCTGGGAACGGAAGCGGAAGCGATGAAGATATCGAATTTTCGGACGCGCAGAAGGCGTCTACTTGAAATAAGCGATGATGGCGTGCCGGTGGCTGAGATTTGTCGGGAGGCCAGGATCAGCCAGGCCACCTATTTCAACTGACGCAAGAAATATGCAGTCCTTCTGCCCTGCGAGATCCACCACACCTATACCATTGCCGCGTTATCCGCGATTCCGGCGTCAGCATTTCTCTCCGATAGCCCTGATCCGTCCAGATCACCCATCGCACTCTGATGCCCATTGGGATCGCTTTTGTTGATGGGATCGTTACCGGCATAGGCGTATCGGTTTGTACCGATGCCTTCCATCGTGGGTCCCAGTCGTCTGGTGAGATGAAACAGGCATTGGCCGATTGTGCGAACGAGCCGAAGAGCAGGCTGAGACTGTGGGCGAAGCACTTACGAAGGAAGGCGCCCACTTGGGTTGCGAGTGCTGGACGGAGACCAGGAGAGGTGGGTCGGAGCGACTTGGCCGCCGCTCAGTTGGGCGGTTCAGCGCAGCATCGCCTTGCATATGGGCGTGGCTTTGCCCGTCGCTTTCATTGCCGGCATCTCGCTGAGGCGGTCGGTGGCGGCGTTGGCCCCCTCGTCGCTCGGGACGAACCGTCCGAATATCGGATCGTGGTAGCGTGCATTGAGGCACATGAGACAGGTCTCGGCATCGAAGCGCTCACCAACTTAGCCCTTCTGGGGCTGCATGGCTTCGTTGGTCGGCTCGCCGTAGGCGGCATTTGTCGTCGATTCCGCGAGGGTGCCGGCGATGTTCGTGACCAGACGCACCGAGGATAGGTGGTCGCGATGCAGGAAGGCCTTGTTTGTCGAGGCGACCGCCGTCGTGACAATCTTGACGTCCGGATGCGCATAGCGCGTGCAGATCTCGTTGCCTACGATCTTGCTGTCGATCTCGACGCTGGCATTCGGATAGAGCCTCTCGCCCAGGGCCCACCGCTTGATAGTCCGCGCACCGTCGGGACCGTAGCCGAACGCCACCGCGGCACCGGCCCGCGTCACGCTACGCAACGGTTTACTTAGCCGCAAAGTCTATCCCGTCGTGCCGCCAAAGGTCGCGTATCGACTAACCCCGCTCGGCCATAGCCTGCTGTCGTTGGTCAGCGGTATTTGCTCCTGGGTGAGTACACATCTGACCGAAATTGAAGATGCGAGGCGGAAGTTCGTTTCCTGAGCGTGAACGGCACGGAGGTTTTATCAAGCGTCGCGTTTCGCAACTATGCACAACGTCCTAGGTCTAGGCTCAGTATCCATTTCCTTCGCGTGGACTGTACTCCCTGAAGCATTCGATGAATCATAGGATGGGCGGTCTTGCATCCGTTCAAATCGACGAACCTGGTCCAATCGCCTGTATTTAGGGGCAGAAAACCCTCGGTGCGATTCAAATCAGCGAGGAACGACAATGATCGCGAATGAAAATGGCGAGGGTGTGGATCGCCGCGACTTCATGCTTGCATCGGCTGCCGCGATCGGCGCTGCAGCCGCGCTGATCGCGGGACCGGCACAGGCACAAACGGCCGACGCGCCCGCAAGCACAGAAGCAGGCGCGAAGACGGGAACCGTCTATACAGGCGATGTCATCGGCGGGAAAAAGGTCATCAGTTCGCTCGACGTGAACGAACTGGAGGCCGGGCAGAAACATCATTTGTATTTTCAGGGCGTGGAGACGCCCACCGGACAGCACTGGTACGTGTCCGTGACGGTCGCCAGGGGCACGAAGCCGGGTAAGCGTGTCGTTCTGACAAGCGGCGTGCATGGTGACGAGATGAGCTCCATCCATACCGTCCACACCGTGATGAACCAGCTCGATCCGGCGAAGATGTCCGGCACCGTGATGGCCGTCACCGACATATCCCGCCCGGCCCTGGAAAGCATGCAGCGCCGGTGGCCGAACCAGGGCAGAGGCATCGATCTGATCGACGGGAACCGGATATGGCCCGGAGATGAGAATGGCGCGATGGCGCCAAGCCGCCATGCCGGGCTGCTGTTCAACCGACTGCTGCGGCCTAACGCCGACGCCGCGATTGATTTCCATACCGGAACGACCGGATTCGAAGTCACTGCGTTCAACATCGGCGAGGTAGACAGGCCCGAAGTCAAGGCAATGCTGGATCTCTATCCTGTTAGCCAGATCCTCAATATGCCGAAAGCCGCCTATCCCGCCGTCCTGCACAATGCATTCATAGACGCGGGAATCCCGGCCATCGCACCAGAGATCGGCGCTGCGCGCGTCTTAAATCACGAGATGATCGCGGTGTTCGTGGAAGGCACGATGAACGTTCTCAAGCACTATGGGATCGTTGACGGACCGATGGGCCGCACAGCCAAAGGCATGGCTGTCTTTGTCGGCAATAGCGGGTTTCCAGTGCTGGCCACCGCAGGTGGTATCGTCGAACATCTGGTCAAACTCAATGACAAGGTTGTGCCTGGACAAAGGGTGGCCATCCAGCGCAACAGCTTCGGCGAAGTCGTGGCGGAGTATACGAGTGGAGTGGCTGGAGAGATATCGGGGCTGCGCAGCGACGCAATGTCCGAGCCCGGCAACCCCTTGGTATTCGTCCTTTTCAACAAGCCGACGCAAGACGGCGTTGAAACCTATCCCGAGTAGGTTATCTGCCCCACCGATGTTTTACGAGCTCAGATGACAACGTTCGTCGGCTCTGGTTATGGCAGCACTTGTTGCCGTCACGAAAGTGACGGGTGTTATGCGCGAGATATGCAAGTTGGAGGACTATCATGTTGAGAAATCTGTCAGTCTTAACAATCGGCGCATTGATGCTTGCAAGCTTCGAGGTCGCCGCATCTGACGTGTCGATCGGCGTGGGCAACCCCTATCCCGTCAGCGACTATACTTGCCAGGACGGCACGCGTCTGGCAGTGCGGCTCCTCGGTGATCGCGCTTCGGTATCCGTCAACGGTGCTGCCGCGGTCGACCTCCCCCTCATGGGGTCAGACGGCACGACCTATTCGAACGGCCGGCACACGCTGACCATCGTACAGGGGCAACTATCATGGGGCGTTGGCCGAGCCGTGCCGTCCGCATGCGCAGGCGGTTAAGTGCCTCGCGTCATGCGTGGATGCCCCCGTTCATGCATGCCGTTCCTCGAGCGGTTTTGAACGTGTGATCAGGCGCAGCCACGTATCAGGCTTGTTGTTGCGGCTCAAGTACGACCGCTGGCCGGTATGAAGCTACGCGGATCAGGTGCAAAATCAGCCCTACGAGCTCGTAGCTCACTGACCGGGATGCATTTCCAGACCCACTCTCACCGATCTTTATGCTTGCCGTTCGCTGACCTCCTCAGATCATCGAAATCACTGGTTTCGACAACCTGCCCAACGCGTTGACGCGCTTGAAGGACGGCCCAAATCCCGGCAATCGTGTGGTGGCGCTATAGGTCCCATCCAAATTCTCCGAGGCTCGCCGATCCAGGTTCGCATGAATGCGATACAGCAAGTCGGCGAGCACCAGCAGCTCGTCGGAATCTCATGCAGACGGGGTATGCTGACCGGACAGCAACTGCAGCTCCCAGGCCAGGGCCGTTCCAGCGGCACCACCATGGTCCAGAATGATTTCTGCGATTTTGGCGGCCGAGCCCTCGCGCGCCCAGTCGCGCTGCAGCTCGGACATGAATACGACCGAGGTGAGCGGCACAGCGCCTGCCTGGATCATGCGGGCAATCCCCATCTCGTGTGCTTCGACACTGGTTCCACCGGAAGCGTCGGTCACGAAATAGACCTCATACCCTTCGCCGAGCGCCTGGATAACGGGAAAAGCCAAGCAGACCTCAGTCCAGAGGGCCGCGATAACGACCTTCTTTCGGCCCGTGTTCTCGACCCATTTTACGCAGCGCTCGTCCTCCCATGTGTTGATGAAGGTACGATCGATCGGGGTCTGTTCGGGAAAAACCGAGGTGATCTGCTGGAAGATCAGACCGCCACGATCCTTCAAGACGCTGGTGAGAAGCGTGGGAACCTCGAAAGCCTTGGCCGTCTTGGCAAGAGCGACCGTGTTGTTGATCATCGTGCCGACGTCGATGTTCTTCACGGCCGCAGCCTGGAATGGCTGGTGGTCAATCAGCATCAAAACGCAGTTGTCCGGCGTCAACATGGCCCCAAGGCCGACTTTGGAAAACGGAGTGGTTGCCATGAAACTATTCCCTTCGGAGCGTTTGGATGCAGGTTGTGCGAGGTCGAAACTGACACGGTCCGCGTCATTGAGCAGCCCCGACAAAATCGATCGTTACGTTCGATAAAATCGGCATCGCTGGTCTTGGCGCCGGCCCCCGTTGCCGGCTCACCCACCCGACGTGTAAAGCTGGGAGGCAGGGCGACGAAACAGACTGGCCCTGCTTGAAGGCGGCTGCCGACCGACAGCGCGAATCAAACATGGACACGATCTGGATCATGCGTGATGTCTACGGCCTCGACCTCAACCTGGTGCGGATCTTCAATACGGTCCTGGACGAGCGCGGCGTCACGCGCGCGGCAGAGCGGCTGCATCTAACCCAGTCAGCGGTCAGTCACGCGCTTGCGCGTCTCAGAGAAGCCATCGGCGACGAACTCTTCGTCCGGGGACCTGACGGAATGCATCCGACACCGCGGGCGGTCGAGCTGGCACAGGCCTTCAAACCTGCCTTGCTCCAGATCGAAGCAGCCATCAGCGAACCGACATTCCACCCCGCCTCGTCAGAAATCGAGTTTTCGATTGCTACGTCCGACTACATCACCGCGACCGTGCTTGCCGAGTTCCTGTCGCGCCTGCGGGCGCAAGCGCCAAATGCACGCTGCCGGGTCCGTGCACTGAACGAAGTGAACCTTACGGAAGAGCTTGATCGCGGCACCATGCATGTCGCCATCGGCGTGTTCGGCAAAACGCCATCGCGCTTCGTCAGCGAACGGCTTTTTACTGATCGCAGCGTCTGGTTGATGCGCAACGGGCATCCGGCATCGGCCGGCGCGTTCGGCCTGCGGGAACTCGCCGCCTATCCGCATGTGGACATCCGCATGTCCGACCAAGACAGTTTCGGTGACGGCGGCATCGTCGATCAGGGCGGGCTCGAACGGGCGCATATTACGAGCAATCCGAAGCAGATCGAAGCCGTGCTCGCCGCGGAAGGCTTGAAGCGCAAGGTCGGCGCGACGGTTCCGCACATACTCGTGGCACCATCCCTTGCGGCTGCGACCGACATGATCGTGTTCACACCGCTGCGCCTGGCGTTGCGCGCGGCAACTGCACTCGACCTTGTGTGGCGCGAACCACCCTACGAGTCACCTCCCCTGCAGATTTCCATAATCTCCCATCGTACGATGGGAGCACATCCCTCCATCCAATGGCTTCGGCAGGAACTGATCAGCAGTGCCCTGACCCCGGTTCTCCACGGCAACGACGTCATTCCATGACATGAACAGCGCTCATGATGCAAATGATGGAATATCATTTCATTCATGAGCCTGAGAGCCTCATATTGTCGTCAGTTTGAAGCGGCCGGCATGGCCGAAAAGGATTGACGGCCATGAATGCCATAGTCACGCACTTGGTGCCGGAGAGCAAACTCGCACCCGGGGACGCCCGGCCCGACACGGGCCCCACAAAACCCCAAAACACCCGCAAGCGGCGCGTCCGTGCCTATCTTTCGCTCGCCCGCGCAGCGGCTATCGTCGGCGCGATCGGGCTCGCCACGGTGATCCCGCTGGGCTGGAGCCACTGGGTTGCGGGCTTGACGAACCAGAAGACGGACAATGCGGCCCTGCGCGCAGACATTACGCCGGTCAGCAGCCAGATTGCCGGTTTCATAGATACCGTCGCGGTAAAAGACTACCAGCGCGTCCGCGCCGGCGATCTGCTGGCGCAAATCGACGACAGCGAATTTCGTGCAAAGCTGGACCGTGCCGGAGCGGCCGTAGATGCCGCCCAGGCGGCAGTCCGCAACGTCACCAGCAGAGTGCAACTCCAAGGGCTGCTGATTGCACAAGTTGATGCGGGGGCTCTCGCCACGACAGCCGACCGTGACAAGGCCGCAGCCGAGCACGCGCGGCAAGAATCGCTCACGCGCAGCGGCGTATCGACCAGCCAGCGGCTTGAGGATGCACTCGCCTCGATCCGCAGGCTCGACGCACAGCTTGCCGAAAAACAGGCAGAAGCCGACGCAGCACGCCAGCAACTGGATGTTCTTGCCACGCAGCACGACCAGGCCATTGCCGACCTCGCCAGCCGCAAGGCGGAACTGAGGCTCGCCGAGATCGAAGTCGGCCGCACACGCATCGTCTCGCCGATCGACGGCGTCGTGAATGCAAGCAGCGTGCGCGCCGGCCAGTATGTCTCTGCCGGTACACGCATCATCTCGGTCGTGCCGCTTCCGAACGTCTATGTTGTCGCGAACTACAAGGAAACCCAGTTGAGCAGGGTCCGCGTCGGTCAGGCCGTTACGATCGACGTCGACATGTTTCCTGGTGAGGCGCTGGCCGGCCGGGTCGAGCAAATCTCGCCAGCGAGCGGATCGGAATTCGCCTTGCTGCCGCCCGACAATGCAACGGGCAATTTCACCAAAGTGGCGCAACGGATCGCCGTGAAGATCCAACTCACCGATGTTCCCGATCATCTAGCGACCCTCCTGCGTCCAGGCATGTCCGTCGCGTCAGTGATCCATACCGATCGCCCCCTTGACTGACTCCCGATACGAGAAAGTGGAAACCCTGCCATGTCCGGCACCACAGCAGTAACTGCAACCGTTCGGCGCCTGCCCGATCTCAAGACGATGACGGCCATTGCCGCCGTGCTTCTTGGCACGTTCACATCGATCCTGAATTCGAGATTGACGGAGATCGGCCTCGCCGACATCAGGGGCGCTCTCGGGCTTGATGTCGATGAGGCCTCCTGGATCACGACAGCCTATCTCGTCAGCGAGGTAGCGGCGATTCCGGCTGCGGTCTGGCTGCGCGGATTGCTGTCCCCGGCACGGGGGGTGATGATCGGCGCTGCGCTCTTTACGCTCTTCTCGCTTGCGGCACCGTTCAGTCCGGGCCTTCACGGGTTGCTGGCCATACAGGCGCTACGCGGCCTGAGTGCCGGCATACTCATACCGATGGCCTATGCCGTCATCATGCGCCACCTGCCGCAAAACCAGCGCCTTTACGGCCTGTCTCTCTACGCCCTGGTCTCCGCCGCAACGCCGAGCCTTTCCGTGTCGATCGAAGGATGGATTCTGGAGCGTCTTTCCTGGGAGTTCCTTTTCTGGCTGAGCGCCGTTCCGGGCGCCGTGACCGCCGTCGCGGCGGCCTACGGCCTCGTCATGGACCCCGTGAAATATATGCGCTTTCGCCGTTTCGACGGGTTCGGGCTGCTCAGCCTCTCGCTTGGCCTGGCCGCGCTGATCGCCGCGCTCGATCAGGGCAATCGTCTGGACTGGCTCAATTCGGGCCTGATCGTAGGCCTCTTCGCCGCTGGCCTCTTCCTCGTCGGGGCCTACCTCGTGCACGCCCTTCGCCATCCCAATCCGGTGGTCAGTCCATCGCTGCTCCTGCGCCGCAACATCGGACTTGGCTTGATCATAATGTTGGCGACCCGCATTGCGATCATGTCCTCTGCCGTCGTCATTCCGCAATATCTCATGCGCGTGCAGGGTTACCGCGCGCTGGAAAGCGGCGAGTTGTTCCTGGCAACGATTGCACCGCAGTTCCTGCTGACGCCGCTCGTCGCCTGGCTTTCATACAGACTCGACCCCCGGCATCTGCTGATGCTCGGCGGTACACTGACGGCAGGCGGGATGTTAATCGCGGCAGGGCTGACGAGCACCTGGGTGGCCGATGATTTCCTTCTCGCAGTCATGCTGCAGGCTGTTGGCGCGCCGCTCATCGCCGTTCCGATGATGGTCCTGATGACGGAAGACATCACCTTCCCGGAAATCCCGTGGATCGCGTCACTCGTGCACATCGTCAGGACCCTCGGCAACGCGATCGGCATGGCGCTCGTCACCACCATTGTTCGCGTTCAGGAGCAGGTGCATTCCAATCTCCTGGGCCTGCACATCCAGAGCGGTAATATCGAAACGACAACGCGGCTGAACACGCTTGCATCCCAACTGCGTCACCAAGGCGTTTCAGCCGCGGACGCCATGGCGCAGGCGACCATGCTGCTCGCCCGCACCGTCCAGAGGGAGGCCTACGTCCTGAGCTACGCCGACGCCCTGCTCCTGCTCAGCGCGATCGCGCTGCTCGTGGCCATGATTGGGCCCTGGATGCGCCGCCCACCACTACCCGGACGCTTCCTCTAGGCCTACACGGCCCCTGTTCCAATTGTCGGCGCCAAATACGCCATTCCCGTGCGGCTTTGCAGTCTGTTATGAGACACTATCCTTTTCGAACAACCGGATATCTTCGCTGACAATTGGCCCCTCCAACGCGCTGGGCGTCATATCCGCGCATCAACGGCGTCCCCGTATCTGCCCGCCCGAGAGTGCGTCTAGGCGGCATTGCAACACGATTTTGAAGGGTGAAAGCGAAACGTGAAGGAGGCAATCGCTTGATTTAGCGGGCCATGGCGAGGAAATCGATGAGTGCGCGTGTCGCGGCGGAGAGGCGGCGATGCGGCGCAAAGATGATGGAAAACGGCCGCGAGCGCCCGCGTGCATTTTCGAGAACTTCAACGAGCCTCCCCTGCTCGATCCGGTCGCGCACGATAAAGTCATAGGTCCGGCAAATACCCAAACCGTTCACGGCCGATGAAACCACACCGAACACGTCGTCAAAAATCCGCATCGGCCCCGTTGCCGCCCACTCGACATCGCGGCCTTCGTGACGAAAAAGCCATGGCGCGCAGCGCCCCGTGCTCGGCATCACGAACGGGAGACACCGATGACCGGCCAGATCCTCGATCGTCTGCGGCACACCAGCGCGCGGAAGGTAGTCTGGCGCAGCAACTACACACAGCGCAGCGTCCTCCAGTTTGCGCCCGACCAATCCGCTATCCGGCAACGGGCCGGGGCGGATCGCCAGGTCATAGCCCTCCGCCACCAGATCGACGTTCCGATTGGTAATGCTCAGGTCAATTTGAACTTGGGGATAGGCATGGCTGAACCCGGCAAGCATGGCTGGCAGGCGGTAGTGGCCGTAGGTCGTCGACACGCTGATGCGCACGTGACCAGTCAAGAACTCCATGTCCTGACCTTGGATAGCCCGCTCGGCATCGTCAATCAGCGTAAAAGCGATGCGCGCCTGCTCAAGATAGGAGCGCCCGGCGTCTGTCAGGCTCAGGCGGCATGTCGTTCGCCGCATCAACTGGGTGCCGAGCCTCGCTTCAAGTCGGCTTATCGCGCGACTGAGAACCGAGGGCGTCGTGGACAGGGCAATTCCCCCTCGGTCATCGAGCCTCTTTCAACGAGGGTGACGAACGCTTCCACGCCGCCAAGATGGTCAAACCGACGCGCCATTTCTAACCTTTTGCGAATAAATCTGTTTCTTTCCTGCGACTTTATCCTCGATAGCGGCGCCAAAAAAGCCTTTCCCCGCAACGCTTCGAACGCGGCCCGGAGCCTCTGTCACTTCATCAGTTCCATCCCGAGCGGCAACACTGAAAGTGGGTGAAACGACAGTTGAAAGGTGTGCAAGACACTGCCTTTCACAGGCCAAACATTCTTCGTGAATGTCGATGCATCCATCGGCAACGCCGGCGTCTGATTGCCTATGTCCGGTGGCCGCCTGACACGGCAACGCGGCAAAATGTGGCGCGGCCAAAATTGAAATTTGGTCTTCCTTGGAACAAATCAATTCCAGCAAGGCTACTTTATCAACTTCTAAGCTCTCAATAGGGTCGCATCGTTCACCGCCACCGAGCATCAACTGCCTACTGATTTCAGGACATAACCATGACAAGCACGGTTCAAGAACAACAACAGGTCCTCTTCGTTCTCACAAGCCATAGCGTCAAAGGCGACGGGGGCGAGCCGACCGGCTTCTACCTCGGTGAAGTCACCCATCCTCTCTCGATGTTGCGGGGATTCCCGTTGAATTCGCCTCTACCGACGGCGGCGCCCCTCCGGTCGATGGCCTCGACCTCGACGACGCGACCAACGCGCGCTACTGGAGCGACGAGCATTTCCGCAGCGCCATTCGCAGCACGCTGCGTCCGACCGACGTGAACGCCGGACGCTATGCCGCGATCTTCTTTGCGGGAGGGCACGGCGTGATGTGGGGCTCTCCAGCCAGCCCCGCCGTGCAGACCGTCACGCGCGACATCTTCGAGGCGGGCGGCGTTGTCGCTGCCGTTTGCCACGGCCCTGCGGCTCTGGTCAACATCAAGCTTAGCAACGACGTCCATCTCGTCGCCGGCAAGAATGTCGCGGCCTTCACCGATGATGAAGAGCGCGCCGTAAACCTGGACACGGTTGTTCCGTTCCTGCTCACCACGACGCTGTCTGCCCGCGGCGCCCATCATCATCCGGCTCCTAACTGGACAGCGAAAATCGTCATCGATGGAACGTTGGTAACGGGACAAAATCCGCGACTGGCGTCGGCGAAGCCATACGGGATCTTCTTTCCGCCTGACGATGGCAAGGCATCAAGCCAATCGCAACGACGACCTGTAGTCCCCATTCCTTGCGCGCTTGGGGATGCGGGTCGTCATATCTGAAGAAACATGAAACCTATCCGCACTTCCGCAATCGCCCTTGCACTGAGCGCCAGCGCGCTGAATGCGCAGGCGGCTAACGTCCTGATCGTCCTTTCGGATTCCGACCGCCTCGATCTAAAGGACGGCAAGATTTTTCAGACGGGCTTTTATCTCAACGAGCTGATGCAGCCGGTCAAGGCTTTGCTCGATACCGGTCACGACCTGACCTTCGCGACCCCGAAAGGGTCGACGCCGAGCCTCGACCTGCTATCAGTCGACAAGATGTACTTCGGCGGCGACGAGGCGGCGATGCAGGAGAGCAGGGCCCTGCTTGACAAACTCAATCTGACATCGACGAACAAATCACCGGTGATCAGCCTCGCCCGCGTGGAATAGATCGGCTACGATCACTTCGACGCCGTTTATATCCCCGGCGGCCATGCCCCGATGCAAGACCTGCTCGTGAGCCCGGAGTTGGGCAAGCTACTCTCCACTTTCACACCAACGGCAAAACGACGGCGCTTGCTTGCCATGGCCCAATCGCCCTGCTTTCCACCTTGCCGGATGCGAAAGGCTTTACAAGCGAGCTTGCAGCGGAGAACGGCGTCAAGCAGGCGCCGGAGTGGATTTACGCAGGGTACAAGCTTACCACCTTCAGCAACGCGGAAGAGGAGATGGCCAAGGGCTTGCTGAACGGTGGAGAGATGAAGTTCTACCCGCAGACGGCGCTCGAACGAGTCGGAGCAAAATATGCAGCAATCAAACGCCCTGCACACCCAATGTCGTCACCGACCGTGAGCTGATTACCGGCCAGAACCCTGCATCTGCCCTCGCAGTTGCCGAGGAATTGCTGAAGCGGCTGAAGTAAGCACTGGTCAATAGAATGGGCAGGGACCGATCCCAACGCCGGTTGCTGCCTGCACATATCCATGCCCGAAATTGCTGAAACAATGATAGCATCACCGCGGAAGGTGGTGCCATTTTTCCATTTGCTCGCTGAGATCCAGCACCTCGCCATCGGCAGCACAAACGCCGTAGCCATCCGACGCCGCCGCTGAGTTCATTCCCTTCCCCGATGGAGGGAGGTCAGGTCATTGACGAGTATCAGACGCACCCAAGAGCATCCACTATCGGACCTATAACAGTGCGTCCGGCAATGGTGTTTATCCCTATATGTCTTCTGTATTTCGCCTTCCTGTTGTAGAAAGAACCCTGATCGATACGATTGGAAACGACGGAGGAAGACTGCGCATGGATTTGCTGACGCTTCAACATTTTGCGGGTTGCGTCGGTCAGGCGTTTGATGTGTCCCTTGGTGAGAGCACGGTGCCGCTGACCCTTTCGGAAGCAAGGCCAGGTGCGCCGCACATTCTGCCTGGGATGCGGCGAGAGCCGTTTTCCCTGCTGTTTCGCAGCAATTCGGCGATCGTCCTGCCGCAGCAGATTTACCGCCTGAAGAACATATCGCTCGGCATCCTGGATATCTTCCTCGTCCCGGTTGCCCGCGACAAGGACGGCATTGTCTACCAGGCTGTCTTCAACTGACGTTTCATCAGGCCTGAGATACGCAGCCGTTGACGCACGGCCATGCCATCTGGATATGTGATCCGCCATCCTGCACCGCGGCAAAGCCGAGATGGCGATAGAGTGCCTGTGCCCGGCTGTTATGGTGCTCGACGCTGAGGGCCACGGCTACGGCGCCGGCAAGCACGGCCTCCCGCTGGATAGCAGACAGCAATGCCGTCCCAATCCCGCGGCTGCGATGCTCCGGCAGAAACCCGATATCGATGACCTGCCAACGATCCGTGCCGGCGTCCAGGTAAAGACGGCCGATCAGCTCGCCACCGCAGACGATAACAAGAAAATGCGCGTCGGGGAAAACCGACAGGTAGTGCCGGTGCTGAAACGCAAACTGCTGATCAAAAAAGGCGTTCTTCTGCTCGAGCGGCCAAGGCACCGCCGCAAACTCCTCCGTCCGCAGCGACCGATAGAGGTCCATCAGGAAGGGCATGTCTCTCGACGCGGCGTGCCGCAAATCCACCCCCGCCGCCGTCACGACGGAAGGCGTGGACCGAACCGGAAAATCGGGCAGCATTGCTACCCCGGGCGCGAACATTAGCCGAAGGCCGGGAAGACACCCTCGAGGGCGATGCAGTAGTTCACCGCCAGATAGGGTTGTCGGTTTTCATGCGGCTGACTGTTTCCGGCCGGGCCAAGCATATTTGGGGCAAACGGCGCGTCCGGCTGACCATCACTGGACAGAGGCGTACTCTGGCTCGGCGGGGTCAACGAATTGCCCGCAGCCGGTGTTCCCGTCTTTTTCGCGACATCGCCTTGATTGTAGATTCCGAATGCATGCGCGTGCGCCGGCATTTCCAACAAACTCAGCGTGAGGCCGTTTTGCCCATAGGTCTCTCCGGCCGTTCGTGGCGTCAGGCCGGGCCCGGCGCCCTGGTTGTTCGCCGAGCGGCCCGTGAAGTTCGGCAGCTGGAACGTCGTCATGCCGTCCCCGCCATAGGTCGTGCCCAACAGCGAAAACAACGCGGTGTTTTGCCGGATCGCCAGCGTCGGACCATTGCAGAACGCCCAGCCGCGCGGTGCGAAATAGAAACCGAACAGCTGAATTTCACCAATGAAAGGCTGTGTCATTTTTATCCCCTATCGTGAAACGGAGTTCGGATCAGCCTTGCGACGGATAGACACCGTAAATCGCAATGCAGAATTGCACCGTCAATGTCGGCATCGTGTTGTCGTGGGGTTGCGTATTGCCGGCAACCTTGGTGGAGGACGGTGACATGGTGAAGAGCGTCAGGCCGGTGACATCCGTGGCATACAGCGTATCGCTGCCAAGCGCGCCCAGCTCTGCCGTCGTTTCGACCGTCTTGATATCGGCCGCCGTCGTCGTCGCGAAGAACGTGTGTGTATGTTGTGGCATCTGGTTGGGGATCAGGGTGACGCTCTCGGAACCGGCGCGCTCGCCGGCGACATGCGGCGACAGGCCCTGGCCGGTTCCCCAATGCATGGGGAGCCGCCCGCGCAGATCGGGCACGCCGAAAGTGATCTGGCCATCGCCGCCATAGGTGGTGCCCAGTAGATTATACAGGGCATCGTATTCGGCTATCGCCAGCAGCGAGCCATCGCATGGCTGCCAGCCAACCGGAACGCGGGGAAAACCGAACATGCGTATTTCCCCGAGATAGGGAGTGCTCATCTTTGACCTCCGGCGGTGTGGTTCAGTTGCGGGACGGGTAAACGCCCGAAAGCGCAATGCAGAAGTTGATGACGCTGTACGGCTGCATATTGGAATGCGCCTGCCCGCCGCCCGCCGATGCGACGGTCTGCGGCGACAGAGGCACCTGGGCCCCCGGTGTCTGCGCATAGACAGGGACGGAATTCTTTCCGAAGAGGGCACCTGTCGGATTGCGGACCTTGCCATCGGAGGTCGTGCCGGTGCCCTGGTGCGTGTGGTTGGGCATCTGCGTCGACAACAGTGTCACGGTTTCAACCCCGCCGGTCTCGCCGATGTTGTAAGCCGGAGGCTGCCAGGATGGATCGACGGATGCGCCGGCAGAGACCGGTGTGCGACCCTGCAGATTGGGCAGGGCGAATGTGGTCGTACCGTTGCCGCCGTAATAGGTTCCCAGCAGTGAAAACAAGGCCTGATTCTGGGCGATTCCCAAAATCTGGCCGTTGCAGAGCGCGAAATAGCGCGGTGCAAACGCATACCCACTCATCATGATCTGCCCGAGATAGAATTCGGCCATGGCTGCCCCCACCAACAATTTAACGACTTTGAATTTACCCTCACACCCACTTTCGCTCATAACGGGCATCTTGGGAAGAGCGTTACAGCAATCTTTTTATAAGCGAATTCTTTCGTCCGCTACGATGCAGGGTTGTGTTGCCTCGCATTTCATGCCAGTCAATAGCCAAAGCGCAGAACGGGCTGGCCGCGACGTGGGATTTTCCCCCTCGTGGTATTCTGTGTGAATAGGGGCGGGACAATGTATAAGAAATGGCTTGATAAGTCGTGCATTTCGCGCGGGCATCGCGCCAAGCCGGCGTTTTTTCTGTCATTTCTGACCTTGATCTGGCTGATCGTCCTGTGGCCGGCAACGGTGGCTCAGGCGGCTTGTACCTCCCCACAGACGGCAACCATAATCTCAGGCGGTACGGCGACCTTCAACTGCGCTGACTTCGGCTTCGATCAGCCGGCCATCCAGTCTCCGTCCCACGGCAACCTGACCTTCGGGATACCGACGAACACCAACCTGCTCATCTACACCAACAATGGTGACGGCGCGACATCCGACACGTTCATCGTCAAGGATGACTTCGCAGTAGCGATTACATTCAACATTACGATCAATCCGTCGACCTCCCCGCTGACAGTCACACCATCAAGTGTTGCCACGCCGGCGATCGGCACGTCCTATAATCAGGCACTTAGCACGTCTGGCGGAACCACCCCCTATACCTATTCGCTCGTGGCAGGCAGCAATCTGCCGCCCGGCCTCACCCTTTCCTCCGCCGGTGTCATCTCCGGCACGCCGACCGGCTCGGGTCCCTACAACTTTACCGTCCGCGTGACCGATTCGACGACGCCGACGGCCAATACGCTCGACAAGGCCTACAGCGTCCTCATCGCTGCGCCTGCCATCGACGTGACGCCTGACAGCCCGCCGGACGGCGGTGTCGGCACGGCCTACAGCGTGCAGTTTTCGGCAAGCGGCGGCACCCCGGGTTACACCTATACCCGCGACAGCGGCAGCCTGCCCCCGGGCTTAAGTCTCTCAGGCAGCGGTCTCCTGTCCGGCACGCCATCGGCGGTCGGCAGTTCGACTTTCAAATTGAAGGTCCAGGACAGCACCACCATCTCGACCGGCGGCGTACACTTCCTCTTGCAGGACGTTACCGTCACCATCAATGCCTTCCCCCCGGTGTCGCTGACGCCGGCAAGCGGCACGGCGCTTTCGGCCGGCGTGGTGGGAACCTTCTACTCCAACGCATCGATCTCGGCGAGCGGGGGATCGGGTGCGATCAGCTATGCGGTGACCGCCGGCGCGCTGCCGGCAGGCCTCGGCATCAATGCATCGACCGGCGCGATCACCGGCACGCCCACGGTGGGCGCGATCGGAACCGCGAATTTCACGGTGACGGCGACGGCCGCGACCAGCGGCGCGGCCAGCGCCAGCTATTCGATCACGGTGACGGCGCCCCCCGTGGTGCTGACGCCGACGACCGGCACGGCCCTGACCGCCGGCGTGGTCGGCTCGTCCTATTCGAATACGTCCATTTCGGCGACGGGTGGTGTCGGAACGATCACCTATGCCGTAACCTCCGGTTCGGTGCCGGCGGGGCTCACCTTCAATACATCGACCGGTGCGATAACGGGCACGCCAACAGCCGGGGCGCTTGGAACGACGAACTTCACGGTGACGGCAACGGCCGCAACAACCGGGTCGGCCGCCGCCAGCTATTCGATCACGATCACCGCTCCGCCCGTGGTGCTGACGCCGACGACCGGCACAGCCCTGACCGCCGGTGTAGTCGGCTCTTCCTATTCAAACGCGTCCATTTCGGCGACCGGCGGTGTCGGCACGATCACCTATGCCGTAACCTCCGGCTCTGTGCCGGCGGGGCTCACCCTCAACACATCGACAGGTGCGATAACGGGCACGCCGACAGCCGGGGCACTTGGAACGACGAACTTCACGGTGACGGCGACGGCCGCAACGGCCGGGTCGGCCGCCGCCAGCTATTCGATCACGATCACCGCGCCACCTGTGGTCCTGGCCCCGGTCGGCGGTCCATTGACATCAGGCACGGCGGGTGTCGCCTATTCGACGACCGTTTCGGCAACCGGCGGCGTGGGAACCATCACCTATGCCCTGACGGCAGGTGCGCTTCCGCCAGGTCTCACCGTGAACACGTCGACCGGAGCAATCAACGGCACGCCGACCGCTATCGGCACGTTCAATTTCACCATTACAGCGACTGCCGCGACAAGCGGCTCGGTTGCAGAGGCCTATCAGATCACGACCGTCGGGCCGCCACTGAATCTCTCGCCGGCGTCAGGCACTGCATTGACCGGCGGCGTTGTCGGTTCGGCCTATACGGACACGTCGATCTCCGCGAGTTCCCCCTTGGGTGGGGTTACCTTCTCAGCAAGCGGACTTCCGGACGGCCTGACGATAAACGCTTTAACGGGCGAGATCACAGGCACGCCAACGGCCGTCGCCCTTGGTACCGCAAGCGTCGACGTCGCGGTAATGTCGATGTTCGGCAACGTGGAGCAAGCCACCTATCCGATCACAATTGTGGCGCCACCGGTGGTGCTGACGCCGACGACCGGAACCGTATTTTCGACCGGCACGGTTGGCGTTTCCTATTCGAACACGTCGATCTCGGCGAGCGGCGGGGTTGGCGCACTGAGCTACGCCGTGACGGCCGGCGCGCTTCCCGATGGCCTTGCCTTGAATACCACGACCGGTGCGATCACCGGCACGCCGACGGCGGCCGGATTCGGCACGGCGAATTTCACCGTGACGGCAACGGCCGCAACCACCGGGTCGGCGTCGGCCAGCTACTCGCTGGAAATCGAGGCGCCGCCGGTGGTGGTGACGCCGGCGAGCGGTGCCTTGACGGGCGGCATGGTGGGGACGGCCTATGCGGCGACGACGATCTCGGCGAGCGGCGGGCTAGGCGCCTTCACCTACACGGTCACCGCCGGCGCCCTCCCATCCGGGCTTGGCCTCGACGCATCCAGCGGTGCAATCACCGGCACACCGGCGGCCGCGGCCCTCGGCACGTCCAATTTCACGGTGACGGCAACGGCGGCGACGTCGGGTTCCAGCGCGAACAACTATTCACTCACCGTGGTTGCCCCGCCGATGGTGCTGACACCGGCATCCGGCACGGCGCTGTCGGGCGGC
>NZ_JBXARJ010000007.1:171682-311139 GCF_058808115.1 Shinella sp. GW821-FHT11G07 | reverse complement strand
ACGGTCGGGACAGGCTATTCGGATACGTCGATCTCGGCCACCGGCGGCGTGGGAACGATCAGCTATGCCGTAACGGCTGGCTCGCTGCCGACAGGACTGAGCCTCAATGCCTCGAGCGGTGCGATCACCGGCACGCCGATGGGTGCTGCACTCGGTACGTCCAATTTCACGGTAACGGCAACGGCGGCAACGACAGGCACGGCTTCGGCCGCCTATTCGATCACGATGGTAGCCCCGCCGATGGTGCTGGCGCCGGCATCCGGCACGGCGCTGTCGGGCGGCACGGTCGGGACAGGCTATTCGGATACGTCGATCTCGGCCACCGGCGGCGTGGGAACGATCAGCTATGCCGTAACGGCCGGCTCGCTTCCGACGGGGCTGAGCCTCAATGCCTCCAGTGGTGCGATCACCGGCACGCCGACGGCTGCTGCGCTTGGTACGGCCAATTTCACGGTAACGGCGACCGCGGCAACGACAGGCACGGCTTCGGCCGCCTATTCGATCACGGTGGTAGCGCCGCCGATGGTGCTGACGCCGGCAACCGGATCGGCGCTTACGGCCGGCACGGTCGGTGCCGCCTACTCGGATGCGTCGATCTCGGCCAGCGGCGGTGTCGGAACAATCAGTTATGCCGTAACGGCAGGGGCGCTTCCCACCGGTCTGAGCATCAACGCATCTACAGGCGCTATTACTGGTACCCCGACCGCCGGAGCCTTCGGTACGGCGAGTTTCACGGTAACAGCGACAGCAGCAACGACCGGTTCGGCCTCGGCGAGCTACACGATTGCCGTGGGAGGAACCGCGGTCGTTCTGACGCCGGTAACGGGAACTGCCTTGACGGCCGGTACGGTGGGCATCGCCTATTCGAATACATCGATTTCCGCGGGCGGCGGCGTTGGTGCGGTCAGCTTCTCCGTGACGGGTGGCACGCTTCCGGCAGGCCTGAGCCTGAATACATCGACGGGTGCAATCACCGGCACGCCAACGGCTGGCGCGCTCGGCACGTCGAACTTCACGGTCACGGCGACGGCGGCGATCAGCGGCTCGGCTTCGGCGAGCTATTCGATTGCGGTGGGCGGACCAACGGTCGTGCTGACGCCGGTAACGGGAACTGCTTTGACGGCCGGCACCGTTGGCGTCGTTTATTCGGATACGTCGATCTCGGCGGGCGGCGGCGTGGGGACCATTAGCTATGCGGTGACGAGCGGCGCGCTTCCCGCAGGGCTGAGCCTTAACGCATCGACAGGCGCGATCTCAGGTACGCCGACCGCCGGAGGCTTCGGCACGGCGACTTTCACGGTGACGGCGACCGCGGCGACCGCGGGTTCGGCCTCGGCAAGCTATTCGATCGCCGTGGGAGCACCGCCTACCGTGCTGACGCCGGCAACCGGCACGGCGCTGTCGGCTGGTACGGTCGGTGTCGCCTATTCGGACACCTCGATTTCGGCAAGTGGCGGCGTGGGGACGATTAGCTACGCCGTGACGAGCGGGACGCTTCCCGCAGGGCTGAGCCTTAACGCATCGACCGGTGCGATCACCGGTACGCCGGCCGCCGGAGCCTTCGGCACGACGGCTTTCACGGTGACGGCGACGGCGGCGACATCGGGTTCCGCGGCGGCGAGCTACACGATTACCGTGGGCGGCACTGCGGTGGTGCTGA
The DNA here is from genome assembly GCF_058808115.1 of Shinella sp. GW821-FHT11G07. NCBI lineage: Bacteria > Pseudomonadati > Pseudomonadota > Alphaproteobacteria > Hyphomicrobiales > Rhizobiaceae > Shinella > Shinella sp. GW821-FHT11G07. The sequence goes on along the minus strand of NZ_JBXARJ010000007.1, from coordinate 309,479 downwards.
TACCGGCAACCGGCACGGCGCTTTCGGCCGGTACGGTCGGTGTCGCCTATTCGGATACCTCGATTTCGGCGAGTGGCGGCGTGGGGACGATCGGCTACGCGGTTACGAGCGGGGCGCTTCCAGCAGGGCTGGGCCTTAACGCGTCGACCGGTGCGATCACCGGTACGCCGACCGCCGGAGGCTTCGGCACGGCGACTTTCACGGTGACGGCGACGGCCGCGACATCAGGTTCCGCGGCGGCGAGCTACACGATTACCGTAGGGGGCACTACCGTGGCGCTGACGCCGGCAACCGGCACGGCACTTTCGGCTGGCACGGTGGGCGTCGCCTATTCGGACACCTCGATTTCGGCGACAGGCGGTGTTGGCGTCATAAGCTATGCTGTGACGGTCGGCGCGCTTCCGGCAGGGCTTGGTCTTGATGCGTCGAGCGGGGCGATCACCGGTACGCCAACAGCCGCAGCACTCGGAAAAGCGACCTTCACGGTAACGGCAACAGCCGCAACCAGCGGCACTGGCTCGGCGAGCTACACGATTACGGTGCGCGGCTCGGCTGTGGTGCTGATACCGGCAACCGGCACGGCGCTTTCGGCTGGTACGGTCGGCGTTCCTTATTCGAACACGTCGATTTCGGCGAGCGGCGGCGTTGGTGCGATCACCTTTGCCGTGACGCATGGTGCTCTTCCGGCTGGTCTGAGCCTTGATGCATCGACCGGCTCGATCACCGGCACGCCAACGGCCGCCGCATTCGGTACGGCAAGCTTCACGATCAAGGCCACCGGGGCATCCGCGGGTGCCGCATCGGCGCGCTATACGTTAAGGGTACGAGGACCGGCTGTGTCATTGACGCCCGCAACCGGTACAGCCTTGGCGGCGGGCACAGTCGGGGTCTCCTATTCGGACAGGGCGATCTCGGCAAGCGGCGGGGTCGGCAAGATCACCTACGCGGTAACGAGCGGGTCGCTTCCGGCCGGATTGAATCTCAATGCATCAAATGGTGCGATCGCCGGCAAGCCGACTGCGGGTGCGCTCGGCACGGCAGGCTTTACAGTCAAGGCGACGGCTGCGACCGCGGGCTCTGCCTCGGCACGCTACACTATCACGGTGCGTGGACCCGCCGTTGTGCTGACGCCAGCCACGGGCACGGCGCTTTCAGCCGGCACTGTGGGTAAATCCTATTCGGACAAATCGATCTCCGCGAGCGGCGGCGTTGGCCGGATTGGCTATACGGTGACCAGCGGAGCGCTTCCGGCCGGCCTGAGGCTCAACGCATCGACGGGTGCGATCAGTGGCACGCCAACATCCGGTGCGTTCGGTACGGTGACGTTCAGGGTAACGGCGGCGGCCGCAACGGCCGGTTCGGCGGCTGCGAGTTACACGATCACGATCAAAGCGCCGGCAGTGGTGCTGAAACCGGGAACGGGAACGACGCTTTCGGCCGGCACGGCAGGCGTTGCCTATGCGAACACCTCGATCTCGGCAAGCGGTGGCGTGGGTACGATCAGCTATGCGGTGACGGCCGGTACGCTTCCGGCGGGCGTGAGCCTCAATGCAGCGACGGCGGCGATCACCGGCACCCCCACGGCAAGCGGTGATTTCTCCTTCACCGTTACCGCGGCGGATACAGTCGGCACGAGCGGTGCGGCTAGCTATTCGCTGAAGATCAAGCCGCCCAAGGTGACATTCGTCTTCACCCCGCCAGGCGGCGCGTTGGATGAAGCGATGGCAGGCGAAGACTACAGCCAATCGATCACCGCGAAGGGTGGAACGGGGCCGCTGATCTACAGTGTCGTTTCGGGCAGGTTGCCGAAAGGCCTGGTGTTGAACATCTCGACCGGCGAACTCACGGGTCCGCTTTCAGCCGACGCTGCCGGCACGCATAACTTTACCATTCAGGTGCGCGATGGCACTGGCGCTACCGGCAAGGCGACGTTCACCTTGCGGGTGAAGCGGCGGACAACCACGGTTGTCGACCTCGTCGTGGAGGTTCCCGCTGGCGGGACGCCTGCGAATGTCTACCTCAATCGGGGTGCAACGGGTGGTCCGTTCACGGGGGCTGAGCTTGCCTTTGTCGAGCCGGCCAATGCAGGCAAAGCGACGATCATTCGTGGCGAGGTGGCGGCGGTTGGCGCGGCGGCGGCCCCTGCCGGCTGGTATTTGCAATACAAGCCCGATCCCACCTATTCCGGTGAAGTACAGGTCGGCTACAGGCTGATCAGTGCACTCGGCACATCCAATATCGGGATCGTCACATACCGACTGGCGCATGATGCGGACAGGGTTGCCGAGGACATCGATGCATTGGTACGCGGCTTCGTCGAGACGCGGCAGAACATGATCTCCTCGGCCATCAAGGTTCCCGGGCTTCTGGAACGCCGGCAGATGGAGGCAGCGACCGATCCGGTCACCGCGCGCATGATGCCGTCGGAAGAGGGCATGACGGGCAGCGTTTCCACCAGCCTGAGGCAGATGGAGGCGGCGCGCGACAATGCCGACGGCGTGAGTGCGGCCGCGTCCTCGCCGTTCAACATCTGGATCGATGGCACTTTCCTGGCGCACAACCGGGATGACAATGACGGGCGCTGGGGCAGCTTCGCGATGATCAATGCCGGCGCCGACTATCTCCTCACGGACAAGGTGCTTGTGGGCTTGTCCTTCCACTATGACCGGATGACCGACCCAAGCGATGCGGATGCAGAACTGACCGGCAACGGCTGGCTTGCGGGTCCCTATGCCTCGTTTGAGATCGCCCGCAACATCTTCTGGAACGCCAGCCTGCGTTACGGCGGCTCATCCAACGATATCGACACGGCCTTCTGGGACGGCACGTTCGACACGACACGCTGGATGGCCGACACCTCGCTCGAGGGGCAATGGGACATCGACGAAGCGACGACCTTCACGCCGAAACTGCGTATTCTGTATTTCTCCGAAAGCGTTGACGACTACACGGTCCGAAACGATGCCGGGGAGACGGTGGATATCGAAGGGTTCGACGCAGAGCAGTTCCGTGTCAGCCTGGGCGCGGAGATCGCACGGTCGTTCACGCTGGAAAACGGCACGCAGGTGACACCGAAACTGGGCTTGACGGGCGGCTACTCGGGCCTCGATGGCTCGGGCGCCTTCGGCTCGCTGACGGCCGGGGTTTCGTTGCAAACCGCCAACCTGTGGATGCTGGACTTGAGCCTGCTGCTCAACATCGCCGACGGCGGCGAGACATCCGCAGGCGGACGGGTGCGGGCTGCAAAGCAGTTCTGAGGCGCGCAATCCCGTTTCGATGGGATGAGACGGAAGCGGCCGCTGGTGTGGCTAGAGAAGAACGAGAGCGGGTGCGAAACGGATGGCGGTTGCTGTTTCAGACGTAGTAGACCCCGAACGGCCTATTGATGTCCCACCTCGCCACCCTCGTATAGCCAGAATGCCGCCTGGCCATTGCGCCGCGCGTTCATCATCTCGAAGTCCTTTGGCGTGGTTTCGGCTGTCTTCATCGACTTGAGGCCAAGGGTCGGTTTGATCAGCCGTTTGAGTTTACCGTGATCGGCTTTGACAACGTTGTTGAGATATTTCTCTTGCCGATGCACCGTTTCCTTCGGGCACTTACTCTCCGTCTTCAGTTCGGCGATGGCAACGTCATAGGTCGGCGCCTTGATTGATGGCCAGCGGCTTTTTCCAATCCTCAAGCCAGCAAGCGCATTACCCAGAAAGCGTTTGGCAGCTTTGGCGTTGTGGGCCTGCGACGGGTAAAAGTCGATCGTGTGACCGTGTTTGGCGACGGCCCGGTAGAGATAGAGCCACTTGTCCTTGACCTTCACATAGGTCTCATCGACCCGCCAGCTGCGCCACATCGGCGGCCGTTTCCAGTACCAACGCAGGCACCTCTCCATTTCCGGCGCGTAGTGCTGAACCCAGCGGCAGATCGTTGTGGGGTCAAAACGTTCACCCCGCGTTCGCACAGCATCGTTTCACGATCACGCAAGCTGATGCCGTACTTGCAGTACCCACGGACCGCCCACAGGATTACGTCTCCGCGAAATAGCCACCACTTGAAATCGTTCATTGAAAAGCCTGTTGCAAAAAATCTACCCAGATCGCGCACTCAGCGAGTTTTTGCAACGAGGCCCAACACCTCAAACGCTATGGACACGCGCGATTAACATGACTATTAAACTCATGAATAACCGCGTAGGCACCCTGCGCAAGAACATACGCACCAATCAAGGGAAGCACCCATGTCTCGCCGCCTCAAGCTATTGCCCGCATTGGCGTTTTCGCTTTCGCTTCTCCTGCCGGGCCTTCTCCATGCCGAGAGTTCATTCGTCGATCACCGCGGCAAGTCGATAACCTTCGCAAAGCCGCCGGAACGGGTCGTAACGATCGTTCGGTCCGCGCCGATCATCTATCGCTCGATCGATGAGAAGGCGGACAATATTGCCGGCATGAACAAGGATTCCCTGGTGCGCTATTTCACCAAGGGCATCTATACCGAACTGCTGCCGGAAATGGCGAAGATCGAGGCCAGCGCCGCGCAGGACGGTTTCGTGCCGAATGTCGAAGCGATCCTGGCAAGCAAGCCGGATGCGGTTATCCAGTGGAATCATGACGAAAAGCTCATCGAGCCGCTGGAGCGTGTTGATCTCACGGTCGTCGGCTGGCGCTGCTGCACGGAGCAGGACCGCCTCGACTATCTCACCCTGAGCGGCCAGATGACCGGTCGCACCGACCGCGCGCAGGCAATCCTGAAGGCGCAGGCCGACACGCTGGCGGCGCTCGACGGCCAGGTCGCCAAACTCGACAAATCCAAGCTTCCCTCCGTGCTGCACATCGACAAGGTGGCCGACCAGATTCAGGTCATCGCCAACGGCTCGCAGAATCTTGCGCTGAGCGGCGTCACCAATCCGGCAGCCGACAATACCGGCGAATGGTGGCGCACCGTCGATTTCGAACAATTGCTCGTGTGGAACCCCGACATCATCGTCATCCCGGCCTATGCCGACGATCTTGACCCGAAGGATTTTTTCGACAATCCGGTTCTGGCAAGCCTCAAGGCAGTCAAGGACAAACGCGTCTACAAGCAGCCGGTCTTCGCCCGCACGCCCGATGCGCCGGAAATCTTCCTGACCTCGGAATGGCTTGCCGCCATTGCCCACGGCGTCGATTATGCACCGGATTTCAGGAAGCAGATCGCCGACGTCTATGAGTTGCTCTACGGCGCCAAGCTGACGGAGGATCAGGTGAAGTCCATCCTCGAAACCGAAAGCAACGCCCCGGCGGACAACTATGTCGAACTCTTCGGCTAGGGCGCCGGCCGTGGGCTGGATGGGTCGGAAACTGGCGTCGGTTTCCGTCCTGCCGGCCTTGCTCTGTCTGCTGGCCATCGCCGTGCTGTATTCGGTTACGATCGGGCGCTACGATCTTTCGGTGCGCGATGTCGCCTATATCCTCGTCGACAACATCCACCCGTTGGTCACGCCCTATTGGGATCCGGTGCAGGAAGTCGTCGTCGAGCAGGTTCGCCTGCCGCGTATCCTCGCGGCTATCGTCATCGGCTATGGTCTCTCCATTTCGGGCGCCGCGTTGCAGGGGCTGTTCCGCAATCCGCTGGTCGACCCCGGCATCATCGGCGTCACCGCCGGGGCCGGTTTTGGGGGCACGTTGGCGATCCTCATGGGATTGCAGGGCTATCTTCTTCTCGGCATGGCGTTCGTCTTCGGAATCGGTAGTGTTTTTCTGGTGAAACTGCTGTCGACGGTTCGCGGCCGCACCAGCATGCTGACACTGGTTCTGGCGGGTGTCGTCATCTCGGCATTCTTTTCGGCGGCGATCTCCATCGCCAAGCTGTTGGCCGATCCCTTCCAAAAACTGCCGGCGATCACCTATTGGCTGATGGGCAGCATCGCCTCCAGCAACTACCTCGACCTGATGCTGGTCGCCGCCGCAGTCGCGCCCTCCGCCATCGCCATCTATCTGCTGCGCTTCCAGATCAACCTCTTGTCGCTCGGCGAGGAGAAGGCGCGCGCCCTTGGCGCGAGGGTGGTGCTGGTGCAGTGGATCATCCTCGTCGCCTCGGCACTGATTTCGGCGGGCGTTGTGGCGACATCAGGCATTATCGGCTGGGTCGGCCTCGTCATTCCCCATGTCGCCCGCGCGCTCGTCGGCGCCGATCACCAGCGGTTGCTGCCGGTTTCCGGCGTGCTTGGCGCGATCTACCTGCTGATGGTCGACAATCTCGCGCGCACGATGACGACCGCCGAAATCCCGCTCGGCATCATTACAGCGCTGATCGGCGTTCCCGTCTTCGCGGTGGTCCTGCGCCGCCTGCACGCCAAGGGAGGCTGGTCCAGTGATTGAGGCGAGCGAGCTCACCGTCGAGCGCGGTGGCAGGGTCATCCTGCGGAACTACAGCCTCAGCCTGAAGCGCGGCCGCACGCTCGCCGTGCTCGGCGCCAACGGCATAGGCAAGACCACGCTCATCAACACGCTGATCGGCGTCCTCAAGCCGAAATCCGGGCGACTTCGCATCGGCGGGCAGGTCGGCTTCGTACCGCAGCTGTTCGATGCGCCGTTCGCCTATTCCGCGCTCGACATCGCCCTGATGGGCAGGGCTCGCCATCTCGGCCTATTCGGATCTCCGGGCTTGCGGGACTACGAGATCGTGCGGCGCTATTTTCACATGCTCGGCATTGAGGATTTCGAGACGCGCAGCTTCAATGCGCTGAGCGGCGGCCAGCGCCAGCTCGTGATGATCGCCCAGGCGCTCGCTTCGGAATGCGAGTTGCTGGTGCTCGACGAACCCTGCGCAGCGCTCGACTACAAGAACCAGGACAAGGTTCTGGATCTTCTCGCGCATTTGCAGGCAGCACAGGGCATGACGATCGTCTTTTCCACCCACATGCCGCAGCACGCGGTGGAGATCGCCAGCGACGTCCTGCTGATGACCGGCGCCAGCAGCTATGTCTGCGGGCCGACCGCCGATGCGCTCAGTGCGGAAAACCTGACGGTCCTCTACGATCTGCCGATCGCCCGGGCGGATTTCGCCGGCCTTACCAAACATACCTACGCACCGGTTTTCCGCCATGGAGGTGTGAATTTCGATGGTTGACCGTATCGCCTATATTCACTGGGGCAATAGCTGGCAGCTCCGGAGCTTTCAGGATTTCCGTCATTATCTCGACGACCTCATCTATATCCACGATCTGCCGAAGGTTGATCTCTCCGCCTATGCGGCGGTGGTCATGCCCGACGCCATGGATGCGCAGGCGCCGCGCACGCATGCACGGCAGCTCAACGCCTATCTTCAAGGCGGCGGTTTTCTTGTCGTCTGCCTGCAAGGCCATGCCGACTGGCTCGACATTGCGGGCCTCGCCTGGACACCCGGAAACTGCCGCGACTGGCTGTGGTGGACGAAAGGCGAGATGCTGGAGGTCAGACTCTCCGCCCCGCACCATCCAATCACCGAAAGCCTGCCGCTTTCGCATATGAGCTGGCACTGGGGCGGCGCCTACAACGTACCAGAGGGCGCACGCTCCATCGTCGAGATCGACGACGGCAGCGGCAGCCTCTTCCTTGATTTTCCCTCACTGCCCGGTGGCGGGCGATTGATGCTCGCCACACTCGATCCCCATTCGCACAACGGCCAGCGCTTCATGCCGGCGACGACGCGGTTCCTGCAATCCTTCTATCCCTGGCTGAATCGCGTGCTCGGCATCGAACGACCCGCAAGGAACCGGTTCACCTACCTGCAATGTTCGCATGTCCCCTCGGAGTGGCACCCCGAATGGATCGAGGAAAGCCTGAAGCGAGAGGGCTTTGCCCCCCTGTTCGCGCCGCTCTATGATCTCGGCCCCGACCTGCTTGATGGCACCGACACGCTTTACATCCCCAGCAGTCATGACGAGTTCTTCCTGAAAAGCCAGGCGGAGAATCTCCTCGCTTTTCTGCAACGGGGCGGAAACCTCATCATCTGCGCGGAAGCCTGCCAGCCATGGCTGCCCTTCATGGCACCGTTCCACGCCGTTTCGCCGCGCCCCTTCGCCAATATCAAGGTTCGCGTGCGCAATGACCGCTTCGCGATCTTCGGCGACCTCGGGGACGATTTCGACGGCTGGCAGGGGATTTTCGGCCAATATGCCCGCGGATGGAGTGATCCACCGCCCGGCGCGATCTGGCTGACCGACGTCGGCCCCGCAAACGATCCGAAACCGGCGGACTGGATCTGGCAATATCCGACGACGACCGGCCGCGGCGGATTTGTCTTCATGCACAACGGCGACAACATGACCCGCTACCCGGACCATGGCCCGAAAAAGGAGGCGCTCGTCGCCAACATCGCCACCGCCCTGCGCAAGCTCAGCCTCGGCGAAATGCTGTTCTAAAGCAGTTCCAGCGAAGCGCTCCAGAACAGAGTTTCGCTGCCGAACTGGGGCTAAGGTGTCCCCAACGTCAACCTCTCCGGCGCGCTAGTGATGAGCTTTGTACCTAAGAGGGCGTCCTCAAGAAACGTCGCGGCATTACCAAGCGAACGGCCAGGCGCGCGTCGCCAATACCTTGCAAGCGGCAATGAAGCATCCCCAGCTCTGAGCGGATTCGAACCACCCACTCACATGACACTGTCGGAGCGCCTTCCCTCGTGCACCACCTGTAGGGTTGTCACATGTCGCCGGCAGATCAGTTCGCTCAGCTTACGCGCCACGCAATTTGCGGTCAGCCCTTCGGTGATCGCGCGCGTTGCGCGCAAAATTCATCAATGATAGTCGAACGGCACGACACAAAGCGCATCTTTAAAGATCGGGACGCGGGGCTAACCTTTGGCGATTGTCCAAGCCGTAGAAACTCGGCCCCTGCTCATGGTCGCCCATGCGTTGCCGGAAGAGGCATTCGAGATCGTCGCCATCAAGACGACCGCCTACCGGGTACAAGATCGCGCGCTGATGGACGTCGGCGGAAGAGGCCTATTTACCCGAGAAATCGAAGACGCATTGTTCGACGGAACAATCACATGGTCGTCCACTGCGTCAAGGACTTACCAACAGACTGTCAGCCAGGTTGGGCTCTCGGCTGCTATATGGTTCGCGAAGATCCGCGGGATGCATTTGTTTCAGCGCAGCAGCAAAGTTTGTGGGAGTTGCCGCAGGGCGTGATCGTGGGAACATCGAACGTCCGGCGGGGGGCTCAGCTTTTGCACCGCAGACCCGATCTGTGGATCGTCGAGTTCCGTGGTAATGTCGGGACTCGCCTCCAGAAGCTCGAGGACAGTGTCGCCGCGGCGACGCTCCTGGCCATGGCCGGCCTCAATCGACTGCGCATGGCTGACGTCATCAAACAACCGATCGACGTTGCCGACATGCTACTGGCTGTTGGGCAAGGTGCACTGACCATCGAGTGCCGCGCCGGCGACGACCGTATCGCGGAACTACTTGCTCCGCTCAATGGCGTGGCGATCGAACTCGCTTTCCTCGCGATCCTCGATGGATCTTGCCAGACGCCGATCGCCGGACTGTCTCAAATTCGCGGAGACCGGATTCATTTGCGCGGCGAGATACTTCGCGTCGACGGATCCGAGGAGACTTCAGCCGCCGGCGAGGCAGGCATAGGCGACGCTACGGCCTTGGCCGAACACTCGCGCGGCAGTAGTTGCTCGCCAAGGCACTGGGCGACTTCCTTACAAAGACGGCGCACCGCTCTGCCGTCGCCCCACTTGGAGAGACGGAGCGGTGCGCCTAACGCGATAGCCGCGCTCAACTAGCCACCCTCCCTGCACACACGGTGCGCAGCGGGTAAACTCGGACGACAGAGATGTCAGAGTGCACCGAACGCTCTCAGCCCTTCCGAAAGAGAGCGCATCGTGTTTTCGATATCCGCGTCCGTATGAGCGGCGAAAGATATATGAGGCCGCGCGGCAGCGGCATCAGGCCATTCATCTGCAGCAGCTCCGTCAATTTGGCGATCCTGATCCTGTCCGCGCTGGCGAGATCGCCGATCCGAGTCATTTTGCGGACGCCCGTGAAGATCTGGACCCCCGACCCGACGGCGTTGGCGCAGACGTCGAGATCGAGGGCCGCAGCCTCCGCTTTGAGGTGGCGCTGGATCGCCGCTGCCTGCGCATTCATGCGCGGATTTCCGCCCCGTCCCGTTGCAGTTTTTCCACGCAGGCGATGGCCACACTCACCGACAAGGGATTGCCGTTAAACGTGCCGCGATGCATTGCGCGCCCATCCAGCAGCGCCTCCATGACCTCTCTGTTCCCGGTTACAGCGCTGATCGGCATACCTGCACCGATGGCCTTTCCCAGCACCGCAAGATCGGGAGCTATGCCGAACATTTCCTGCGCGCCGCCGAGCGCCAGCCAATAGCCGGTAATGACCTCGTCGAAAATCAGCACGACGCCGTGCTGGCGCGTCAGGTCGCGGACACTTTGCAGGAAGCCTTCCGGTGGCGCGAAGCAACCTGCATTGATCGCGGCGGGTTCGAGAATGACGGCGGCATATTCGTTCGAGATCACCTCCCGCAGAGCGGCGGCATCGCCCCAGTCGATCACCGTGATATTTTCCACGGCCTGCGGATCCTGGCCAGCCGAACTCGGACCGTCGTTGCCAGGCGCGTTGGCGATGTGAACATTGTCGAACCAGCCGTGATAGTTGGCACGAAACTTGATGATGCGGGTGCGCCCCGTCGCAGCGCGGGCGATGCGACGGGGCGAGCTGCATGGCTTCAGTTCCGGTGCTCACGAAAGAGGAGATCTCGCCGCAGGGCATCGTTTCGGCGATAAGCTCGGCCAGCCGCCCCTCACCCCGATGAACGCTTGCGGTGCGAAAACCCCGGTCGATTTCCGCCTTCAGGGCGGTTATGACCTCCGTCGGACTATGGCCGAGGATCAGCGGCCCGTAACCCATCGTATAGTCGATATATTCGTTGCCATCGACATCGGTGAGAGTGACGCCGCAGGCGTGCTCCATGGCGACTGGCATGGGCAGCTGTGCGGTGCGCGGCGTTGATGAAACGCCGTTGGCCAGATGCTGGACGGCGTAGTCCCTGTATTGCATGGAGTTTAAAAATACGGGCGTTTCACGATGCGTGATCATTAATCTTTTCCTTGATGGACAATCCGCAACAGGCGTATCATCCGTGTTTTCAGGCATGCGCGCTAGCCAGGACCGCCGCGCGAAAAATTCTCAGTGGTCGCCCGCTCAGAAAACGATGCGGCGCTTGGCGATGCCGACGATCGAATGCATAGTCATGTCGATGGCGGCGAGAACGATGAGGATGGCGAACATGCCGGCAATGTTGAACTGCAAGATCATCTTGCCGAGGCCCTTTTGCGCGCCGACGAATTCGGCAACGATGGCCCCGACAAGCGCGAAGACGACGCCAAGCCTGAGACCCGCGAACACATAGGGCAGTGAATTCGGCACACGCACCTTCAAGAGGATCTGAAGCCGGCTGGCACCGAAGGCCTTCAGCATCTGCACCTCGTCGCGGCCGGAGGCCTGCAGGCCTGCAATGAGGTTGACCAGCATCGGGAAGAAGGCGATCAGCGCCGCCATCACGAGCTTCGACGCGAGGCCGTAGCCGAACCATTGCAGGAAGATCGGCGCCAAAGCGACGCTCGGGATGGTCTGGAATGCGACGATGTAGGGCATCAGGCCGAGATCGAGCAAGCGGACCTGCGAGATCAACACGCCGCGCACGACGGCGATCGCGATGCCGAGGATATAGCCCATCAGCACCTCGTACATCGTCACCCAGAAATTGTCCCAGAACAGGGGATTTCCCAGCAGCGAGAACAGCTGTTTGCCCACCACGCTCGGCGCGGGCAGCACGAAGGCCGGCGTTACGCTTATCCAGACATAGAATTCCCAGCCCCCCGTCACGAGGAAGAAAACCAGGATGGCCTGTAGCAATTTCGAGCTTTCACGATACATGGGACGGTCTCCCGGAAATGGACGGCAGGTTGAGGGCGGCGGGGCGGCGGCAGGCCATCAATCGATCATCGAACTGTCGGCGAAGTGACCGCGGATACGGGCGAGCACGACGCCGGCACCACTGAGATCGCCAAGTTTGCGCTCGCGTGGGAGGCCGACGGGCACGATCTCGCTGATACGGCCGGGCCGCGGGCTCATCACCACCACCCGGTCGGCCAGGAATACGGCTTCGGGAATGGGTGACGAAGACCTCCGTCTTGCCGGAACGCAGCCAGATGCGTTGCAGCTCGGCGTTGAGGAACTCGCGCGTCATGGCGTCGAGCGCGCCGAAGGGCTCATCCATCAGCAGCACCTTCGGATCGCGCACAAGCGCCCGGCAGATGCCGGCGCGCTGGCGCATACCCCCCGGAAAGCTCCCGGGGGTACTTTTTCTCGAAACCCTTGAGGCCGATCATCTCCATGAGGTCAAGGGCCCGTTTGGTGTAGACCTTGATGTCCATGCGCACCAATTCGGCCGGCAGCATGATGTTTTCGAGGATCGTGCGCCACGGCAGCAGCGTGGGTTCCTGAAAGACGACCCCGACTTCTAGAGACGGCTTTGTGATGGCGACATTGCCGAGCAGTGCCTCCCCGGAAAAGCCGCCCTCAGTCCCGCGCGGATTTTCAGGAGGGTGGTCTTGCCGCATCCAGACGGTCCGACCAGGGCGATGAATTCACCATCGGCAATGTCCAGGTTGACCCGGTCGAGCGCCACCGTATCCCCACCCCGCGTGGGATAAGTCTTGCACAGGCCGTTGATGCGGATCAGCGGTTGGGAAATGCTATCCATCGTCATCTCTTTCCGTCGGGGTAGCCCCCTGATTTCTTCTCGACGATCGCCTTTACGTCGAACTTGTAGATTTCGGGCATCAGGGATGCATCCCAGACCTGGGAAACGGCGAGCTTCTTTTCAGTCTGTCCGGTTTCATTCGCGAAGGTCAGCAGGGCTTCCCAACGCTCTTCCGGCAGGTTTAGCCAATCGCCCCACTTCGCCGGATCCTGCTCGCCGGGTATCGAATCGCCCAGCGCGATCATCATGGCCTCGGCCGTGTTCTTGGCGTCCTGGCTGGTGGGATCGGCAGCGCCCGCAAGCTGCGGGAACTCGGCGAAGGCTAGTTTCAAGGCGCTGTCGGGATAAAGCTGCGTGTAAACGATACCTTTGTAGGCGGCGCGCGCGAAACCAGCGAGCTCTTTACCGCGGGTCACAAGCGTCTTTTCACTGGTGACCATCGTCACGCTGAACAGCTTTTCCCTCTCCGCCGGACGGGCGAGCAGGTCGAGATCGACGCCGTTCTGGCGCATGACGGTAAAGCTGTCTGAATAGCTGTCGACGGCATCCACCTGGTCCGCACTGAGGGCCGCAGCGGCACGGGCGCCAGCGCCGACCGGAACAACCGTCAGGTCGGCCTCGGTGAGACCCGCGATCTTCAGGTTGGCACGCAGATCCGCATAGGAGGCGGACGCAAGGCTGATGACGCCGATGCGCTTGCCCTTGAGATCGTCGATCGTCTTGATGGCCGAGCCCTTGGGAACGCCGATGAAATAGGGCCATTTCACAGTGATGCCGGCAAATGCTTTGAGGCCGACCCCTTTGTCGATGGCGGCTGCGATGGCGGCGGAGGAGGCATAGCCGATATCAGCGGAGCCGGATGCGACGGCCTGCAACGCGGCGGTGGAGCCGTCGGTCTGCAGGATCTCCGGGCTCAACCCCTCTTCGGTGAAGTAGCCGAGCTGCTTCGGGATGGCATAGGTGAAGGTTTCCTCGGCGGCAGTCAGCGTGTTGCGCGCCAGAGCCAGCGTGAAGTTGTCTTCCGCCTGCGCGGAGGCCGCAAAGCCGATGCACAGTGCCAAGACAGTCAGAAGTTTGCGTTTCATTTGTATCCCCTATGGTTTCAGGTTTGGTCAGTTTTGCATTCGCCGCGTTCCATCAATCCGGAAGGCTGGCCGGCATGACAGCGCGCATCCAGGCGGAGGCCGCCCCCCAGTTGCGAGTGAGGCTCCAGACACTGCAGATATTGGAGGCAAGCACAGGGGCCGGGATTTCCGCCGCCGTCGTCGCCAGCATGTCGACGGTGCGCATGCCGGTGCCACTGAGGATGATCGCGCCGCCCTCCGCCACGTCCATGCGCTTGAGGGCGTTGCCGATCTCCTCCGGCGTCACGCGGTAGGCCACGAGGTCGTCCTCGAACTGGCTAACGCTGTGAACCTGATAGCCCGCCTCCTTCCAGTAGCCGATGGCGAGCTGGGTCTGGACGTTCGGATAGGGCGACATCAGGCTGACTGTGTCGATGCCGAGCGCTTTCAGCATCCGGTCGATGGCGATGGTGCCGGTCTCGACCGGAATGCCGGCCTGGTCGGACAGCCGGTCGCAAAGCTCGCGGTCGCCCATCGGCGACAGGCGGTATTGCGAGCCGGTGAGCGCGATGGCGATGGCGTCGAGCTTCAGCGCGCCGAAGCCCTTGATCATCTGCGGGAAGCTCTCGACATAGCCACGATTGCGGTCGTCGAGCGTTCCCGGCAGGACCGGCAGGCGCATGGTATGGAGCGCGGCATCCGCCGGCAGCAGCACCGGATATTCGATCTCGACGGTCGGGTTGGCCGGCGGCACGAGCGCGCCGAAGCAGAATTTCGGGGCCGGCAAGGGCGGAAGATGAGCGGTCATGGATACGTTCCCCTTGAATTAAGCGCGCGCCGGAAGATCAACCATGTCGAGCATCGCGGTCTCCGCGAGATAGGCCGCGCCCTTTTCCTTGCTGGAAAGCAGGCCTTCGACCTTTTCGATCCAGGCTTTTTCCTGCGACACCATGGTATCGGTGCGCGGCAGGAGCATTTCCCTGGCGACCCGGTGGCGCTCGGCGGCGGCCGTTTCGAGCCCGCCCGCATCGCCGTTCGCCAACGCCTCCACCATCGCATTGGCGATGACGAGCCCGTCGTGGATGCCGCAGTTCATGTTCATGCCGCCGCGCATGTTCGTCACGTGCAGGGCATCGCCGGCGAGGTAGACGTTGCCGCTCCCCGGCGCGGAGGCCAGGCACTTGCGGGCCGCATAGCAATCCTTGTCGACGACGTTCGGCATGCGGAAACCGGGAAGGAGGGTGTCGAGGCGCTCCACCGCCCATTCGTCCGTCAGCGCGGTCTCCTCGGAAATGCCCTCGGGCACGCGCAGGATGACGCGCCAGTTGTCCGGCATGTGCAGGAAGCTGACCGAATGAGTTTTTCCCACCAGATAGGTGACGGGTCCGAGATCCGGCACGACGTCGTGGATGCTGTCGTCGGTGCGGATGCGCAGCTGGAAGCCCGGATAGGCCGCGCCGTCGAAGGCGATGCCGACCGACTGGCGAACCGCGCTGTGTGCGCCGTCGGCACCGAGCAGCAGCCGGGCCGACAGGCTTTGCCGCCGGCCGTCCTGCTCCAGCGTCACGGTGACGCCGTGGCCATGGTCCTCGACGCCGACATATTCAGTATCGAAGCTGAAATCCACGTTCGGATAGGTCTTCAGCCGTTCCGAGAGGAGCGGCGTCAGCAGCGACTGTTCCAGATGCTTGCGGAACGGATAGGCGTCACGCCTTCCAGCAGGTCGAAGGTAAGTTCGCCGAGAACGCCGCCCTCCACCGTGCGGTATTGCAGGCGGTCGATATGCAGCGCCTGACGGCTGAACGCCTCATAGACGCCGACGCGGTCGAGAACATCCAGCGTCGGCGCATGGAAGGTCGAGGCCTTCGACACCTGGTTCAGTTGCTCGCGCTTTTCGAAGACGGAAATCTTCAATCCGGCCTTGGCCAGAACCAGCGCGGCCACCAACCCGACCGGCCCGGCCCCTGCGACGATGACGTCACGATCCAACATGATCTGATCCTTCACGGGTTCCAGCGGTTCAGCGGCGAACGAAGGGATTGGGAATGTTGGTCTCGGTGGAGATCCAGACGCTCTTCACCTCCATGTATTCCTTCATGCCGGCGATGCCGCATTCCCGCCCGATACCGCTCATCTTGAAGCCGCCGAAGGGCGAGGTGACGCTGGTGGAGCGGTAGTTGTTGATCCAGATCGTGCCGGCGCGCACCCGGTTGGACATGTTGATGGCGCGGCCGATGGACTGGGTCCAGATGCCGGCGGCAAGGCCGAATTCGATATCGTTGGCGATGCGCACGGCATCGTCCTCGTCCTTGAAGCGGATGATGGAGAGGATCGGGCCGACCACCTCCTCCTGCGCGATGCGCATGCCGTTGTCGACATCGACGAAGACGGTCGGCTCGAAGAACAGGCCGTTCGGGCAACCCGGAACGTCTGCGGGCTTGCCGCCCAGCGCGAGCTTCGCGCCGTCGGCAAGGGCGACCTCCACGTAGGACTTCACTTTCTCGAACTGCGGGCGGGTGGAAATCGGCGTGATCTGCGAATCGTGATCGGCGGGATGGCCGAACTTCGCCTGCCTGACCATCTCCAGAAGACGCTCGACGAAGACGTCGTGGATGCTCTCCTGCACCAACAGGCGCGAGCCGGCGACGCAGGTCTGGCCGGAAGCGGCGAAGATGTCGGCGATGGCACCCTTCAGCGCATTGTCCATGTCGGCGTCTTCGAAGACGATGTTGGGCGACTTGCTGCCGAGCTCCAGCGTCACGCGCTTCATGTGCTTGGCCGCCGTCTCGTTGATGATCCGGCCGGCGATCGGCCCGCCGGTGAAGGCGATGCGCTCGACATGGCGATGGCTCACCAGCGCATCGCCGACCTCGGCGCCAAGGCCGGTGATCACGTTGACGACACCCTTGGGAAGGCCGGCGCGGTCGAAGATCTTCATCAGCTCGATCAGCGAGGCGGAGGTGAATTCCGAGGGCTTCAGCACCACCGTATTGCCGGCGGCGAGCGCCGGCGCGATCTTCATGCTGGCGAGCGGCAGCGGCGAATTCCACGGCGTGATGCAGGCGACGACGCCGAGCGGCTCGTATTTGGTGTAGTTCAGCACGCCCGGCTTGTCGGTCGGGATGACCGAGCCCTCGATCTTGTCGGCGAGGCCGCCGTAATAATAGTAGTAGTTCGCGATATAGCGCATCTGCATCGACAGTTCGGCGATCAGCTTGCCGTTGTCGCGCTGCTCGACATAGGCGAGCCAGTCGGCATTTTCGGAAACGAGATCGCCGATCCGGCGCAGCAGCGCGCCGCGCTGGCTGGGATTGAGCTTCGGCCATTCGCCTTCCGTGAAGGCGCGATGGGCGGCATTGGCGGCGCGGTCCACGTCTTCCACCGAACCGCGGGTGATGCGCGCCCAGACCTCGTTCGTGACGGGATCGACGGAATCGATCAGGTCGCGTCCGTCCGTCGCGGTGAATTCGCCGTCGATATACATGCTGTAGAGACGCACGCCCTCGGCATCGACCGAGGTCTGCGGCAGGGAGGTTTCGGGCGCCTTGGGCGTGGTGAGGATCGTGTTCATCGGTCGTTTCTTCCAGTGCCGGGGGACGGTTGAAGGGGCGGCTTAGCGGCGCGGCTCGCGGACGGGCTAGGCCCGCAGATATTCGGCGACCTCCCCCTGCGGAATGACGTCCGCATATTTGCAGTTGAGGTCGAACAGGTTGATCGCGTGGCTCGCCTCGAAGCGGTCGAAGGCGGCTTCCTCCAGTATGATCACCTTGAAATTGAAGGAATAGGCGTCGACCGCGGTGGCGCGGAGGCAGCCGACGTGGTGCAGCCGACAAGGATCAGCGTATCGACGTCGAGGAAGTTCAGCTGGCTCATGAAAGTCGTGCCGAAGAAGCAGGACGGCTTCTGCTTGGAGATCAGCATGGCCTGCGGGTGCGGCGCGATCGGCTCCACCGTCCTTGTGTCATGGGTGCCGGCGACCACGGTCTTCTCGCCGCCGCGATGGTTCTTGCCGACCTGCACGCCCGAATCCAAGAGATCGGGACGGCGGCCGCTTTCGGTGTAGAACACCAGCAGGTTCTTTTCGCGCGCCAGTTCCAGCAGCGGCACGATGTGCTCCACCGCCGCCCAGGCCTCGCGGCCGCAATGGGTGCGGTACTGCTTCAGGCCTTCCAGGATGTCCTCGGGCTTGTCGCCGCAAAAATTGTACTGCATGTCGATGATGAACAGCGCCGGACGCGTGCCGAATCCGCCGCGCTTGCCGTAGCCGGCGGCCTTCAGCACCTACTGGTCGCGCTCCGTCAGAAAACGGTCCTAGATTCTCGTGTTTGTGGTCATTTCAAGCTCGCTTCTGTTCAGGATTTGGGCGAAAGGCGGTTGAGGTAGCGCCCCCAGGGGGCGGCGCGCGCCGCGTCGGTGATGCGGCCGTCAAGCATGACGGCGCGACCGCGTACCAGAGTGCGCACCGGCCAGCCCTTGAGCGTCATGCCCTGATAGGGTGAATAGTCGGAGAAAGATTCCGACACCGCGTGATCGAGGGTCCGTTCCAGATTGGGATCAACGATCAGCAGGTCCGCATCCTTGCCGACCGCGATCGCCCCCTTCGACGGCATGTTGTAGATCCTGGCCGCGTTCGAGGCCGTCAGTTCCACGATCTTGTCCAGTGACAAGCCCCTGCGGTGACAGCCCTCGTGCGGCAAGAGCGGCAGGACGAGGCCGGAACCCGGAAAGCCGGCGCTGGCGCCCCAGATGTCCTTATCCTTGGTCTCACGCTTACGGGCGACGTGATCCGAGCCGATCGTGGTGACGGAGCCATCGAAGACTCCACCCCACAGGGCCTCGATATCGGCGCGGCCGCGAACGGGCGGGTTGACCTTGGCGAGGACGCCTGCCGGCCAGGCATCGTCGATCACGAGATAATGCGAGCAGGTCTCGACATGGATCGGCGGGCCGGCGCGGCCGCGCATCTTGCGCTGCTGGCGCACGATCTCCAGCGAGTCGCCGCTGCTCATATGCACGATATTGACAGGCGTACCGGTCTGGGCCGCGAAATAGCAGACGCGGAAGACGTTTTCGGCTTCGAGGAAACCGGGGCTCTGCTCATTCCACGCCGCAAGGTCGTTGCGGCCCGCCATCTTCAGCGGCTGGCGGAGGATCGGGATCACCTCGACATTCTCGCAGTGGACGCCCATGACCGCGCCCGGAATGGCGGCCGTCGCCCTGAGCGCGGTGAACAACAGCGCGTCGTCGATCTCGGTGAAGCCCTTGGCGGCTCCGGCCGCCCCCCCTTATACATCATATAAAGTTTGAAGGAGGAGACGCCGAAACGGCGCGCGACCTCGTCGAGCGTCTCGACATGCAACTGGCTCGCCAGGCCAAAATGCAGCCCGAAATCAACGCAACTCTGCGTCTCCGCCCGTTCAGCGGAGGATTAATTTTGCTATACTAAGATAGAATTACAATCATTCTTTGGTAACCTAGCGTTGCTTGTTATTCTCTCTTAAAGCGCGTTCTACGGCATCGATTTATCGGACATGCTGTGAAAAGTGTCAATCGCCAGAACATTTGGCTCGGCTTTGATCGCGGATAGCTGGGCCGCTATTGCTGATCGGACGCGGCTTGTCACAGGCAGAAGCGGCCAGCGCCATGTCCAGCGTGCCAGTGACGCTTAGTGCCGTATTGGGCTTCGCATTTTCCAGTTAGATCCAGCCCCAGACGATGATTTGAAATAGGTGAAGTCGGTCTGCCACATCTCGTTGGGGACGGGTGATTTTGATATGGTGCGCGTTAGCCGCCTTTATCACCATGTAGGCCGGCCGTTGATCAGGTCTTGGGCCTTGAGCAGCCGGTAAAAGCAGGTTTCTTACAAGACGCGATTTAGTTTCGATTTCACGCACCCATCGCACCGCCTCGTCAAGGCTGACCCACGTGAGAATGCGCTCTCCTTTTTCCATGAATTTTTCGATGAAGGCCGTGGCGTCAATCTGGAAGGCATCGACGATGCAGGGAACGATGTCTCCTTCGTCGAGCAGCTTTAGTTACAAGCGGCGTGCGGACGGGAGAACTGTCCGCACGCCGCCCCAGTTCGCAAGGAAGCCGACGCTTGAAGCGCGGACCTCTGCCGGTTCCTTGCGCGGGAGGCTCGTTACTCGCTGGAACCGGCCTTCGGCAGGTTGGCCCATTCGGCGAGGAATGCGTCACGGCTCTTTGCGGCCTCGTCCTCATTGATCTTGAAGATTTTGATCGAGGAGAGTTCCGGCAGCTTCACATAATCGGAGACCTTGATATCCGTGCGGCTCGGGCGGCGGAAGGCCACCTTCAGAAGTTCGATCTGCGCTTCCTTGGAAAGCAGCGCGTCGATCGCCTTCTTCGCGTCGCCACCGGCCGGCGCACCCTTTATCAGCGCCGCATATTCAAGCGTCGTGAAGGTGCCGGACGTCGGGTAGGCGATACTGATTTCCGCCTGGCCCCCATCGACATAGCTGTAGCTGTTCGTCTCGAAGGTCAGGCCAACGGCGTATTCGCCCATGGCGACGCCCTTCGGCACGGCCGAAGAGGAGGACGAGACGACAAGGTTGGAAACGAGCGCCTTGTAGGTTTCCGTGTCGAGCAGCCTGGAGAGGCCCCAGACGATCGTGTAGCCGGTCGAGCTGTTTGCCGGATCGGGCAGGATGATGCGGCCCTTCCACGACGGATCGGCGAGGTCCCTCCAGTCGGCGGGCGCGGTGGCGCCGTTCAGCTGGTCGGTGTTGACCATCACGGTCACGACATGGACGTTGGCCGGCTGGAAATAGTCTTCCGGAACGCGCAGGTCCGCGGGCATGGCGGCCAGCTCCGGCGAGGCATAGGGTTCCAGCACCGTCCTGAAGGCGCCCATCGTGTTGGCAGAAGACGACCAGAAGACGTCGCCCTGGGGAGCCGCGTTCTCTGCCTCGATGCGGCGCAGCAGCACGCCGCTGCCGCCTGTGATGATGCCGGTGGTCAGGCCCGCCTTCTCCTTGATTACGGCCTGCACCGCTTCGACGGCCGGCACCGGATTGGTAGTGTAGATGACCGGATCGGCGGCCTGCGCGCCGGTGACAAGGCCGGCAAGCATGAGGGTAGTCGCGGCAAGTTTCTTCATGACAGTTCCTCTCTTTTCGTTTTGGGGTCGGGTCTTCATTTCGAGGCGAACAGGTCCACCTTGAACACGGTCGTGGCGATGACGACCGGCAGCAGGATCACGGCGACGAGCACCAGACCATAGGCTGAGGCGTAGGCCATCAGGCCGGAGTCGATCAGCCGGAAGATCTGGATCGGCAGGGTTTCGCGGCCGCCGGAATAGACGAGCAGCGAGGCTGACAGTTCGGAAACCGTGGTCGTCCAGGTCAGGATGGCGGCCGAGGCGACGGCGGGCAGCATCATCGGCAGCACGACGCGCAGAAAGGTGCGGAACGGCGGCGAGCCGAGGCTGATCGAGGCTTCCTCGATCGAGTTCGGGATGTTGTGCAGGATCGCCTGGCCGTTGCGCATGCCAAAGGGCATGCGGCGGATGACATAGGCGAGCACGATGATCGTCGAGGTGCCGGTCAGCGCCAGAAAGCCGCCATTGAACGAGGCGAGCAGGCCGACGCCGAGGACCGTCCCGGACAAAGCCAGCGGAATGGCCGAGACGTAGTCGATCCAGGGCGTGACGAGATTCGGCTTCTTGACGACAAGATAACTGACCAGCGTCGAGAAGGCGACCGAGATGACGGTGGCAATGCCGGCATAGAGGATCGAATTGACCAGCGGACCGGGTGCCGTGATGAAGACGCGCGCCATGTTGTCGAGCGTCCACTCGCCCCAGCGCATGACCGGGCCGCGCGAGACCGTGAAGGCACCGACGGCGATGGTGACGAGCGGCAGCAGCGAGATGGCGACCACGATGCCCGCAGCTGCGCTGACCAGCACGCCCTGCCCGCCCTTGAGCGGCTGGGGTTTTGCGCCCCTCCCCTGCACGATCTCGTAGCGGCCCCTGGCGATGATGCGACGGTTGATGAACAGCACGCCCATCACGATCAGCACCGAGACACTGGCAAGCGTGCTCTGCATGGTGAGGTTGCTCGCACCTTCCGCCACCGCGGCCTGGTAGATCGCGACCGAAAGCAGCGGCACGTTGTGGCCGAGAATGGTCGAGATGGCAAAATTGCCGATGACCATGGTGAAGACGAGCAGCGCCGAGGCAAGAATGGCAGGCCGGATGACCGGCAGCATGACGTGCATTCGCGAGCGGGCTGGCGCCGTACCGAGGCTCTGGGCAGCTTCTTCCAGCTGCGCATCGAATTTTCCGATCGCCGCCACCGTGCCGATGTAGACATAGGTGTAGTAGATGAAACTCATCGAGGTGATGAGGCCGAACCAGCCGTAAAAGCTCGGCAGGAAGATGCCGTAGCCCTTGAGGAACCGGGTGATGACGCCGTTGTTGCCGAGGATCATCAGCCAGGTCTGCGCCGTCACGACTTCCGGGATGACGAGGGTGATGAGCGGCAGGAGCGTGATGAACAGCTTGCCGCGGAAGCGGTAACGTGCCGAGACATAGGCGAGCGGCACGCCGATCAGCGTGGAAAACAGCGTAACGATGCAGGCGAGCATCAGCGTGTTGCCGATGGCGGCGAGGCTGCGCCCGTCCTCCACAAGCTGCAGCCAGCCCGAGCGCCCTTCACCGACGAAGCTCGCGGTGAAGATGTAGAGCAGCGGATAGAGGACGAAGACGCCGAGAAGGGTGAGCGCCAGGGCGGAAAGCCAGGGCCAGGGGGAGCGGAAAGCCGAGTGGTTCATGACCGGATCACCCGTGCCGCCGCCGGATCGAAGCCGAGATGGACATGGGCGCCCGGAAGGAAGGCATCATGCCCCGCGCCGTGCATTTCGGCGTTGAGCACAAGACCACCGGCGCATTCAACGCTATAGCTGGTGCGCGCGCCGAGATATTGCCGGCCGCGCACGGTCGCCGGCAGCGATTGTAGGCCGGACGCAGGGGCGGCGGAAATCTTCAGGTCTTCCGGGCGCAGAACCAGCACGCCGCGATCTGCCAAGCCTTCCAAGGCATCGGTCGCGGTGAGGCGATTGCCGGCGACATCTACCTCGACGAAGCCGGCGGAGGCCGGGCGCACAGTAACCTCGGTGCGGTTCGCCGCACCGACGAAATCGGCGACGTAGCCCGTGCTCGGCGTCGCATAAATCTGCTGCGGCGTGCCGAGCTGCTCGACCTTGCCCTTGTTCATCACGCCGATCAGGTCGGACATGGAAAGGGCTTCCTCCTGGTCGTGCGTCACGAAGACAGTGGTGATGTTCGCCTCGCGCTGCAACTCGATGATCGTCTCGCGGATCTGCACGCGCAGCTTCGCATCGAGGTTGGAGAGCGGCTCGTCCATCAGGAGTACTGCCGGCTTGATGACGAGGGCGCGGGCAAGTGCCACGCGCTGGCGCTGGCCGCCGGAAAGCGCTGCCGGATGACGGGAGAGCAAATGACCGAGGCCGACACGTTCAAGGGCTGCCTTCACTTTTTGCTCGACACCCGCGCCCTTTTCTCCGCGGGCGCGCAGACCGTAGGCGACATTGTCGGCGACCGTCTTGTCAGGGAAGAGCGCGTAGTCCTGGAACACCATACCGATGGCGCGCTTGTGCGGCGGAAGCTCAGTGACATCGCGACCGCCAAAGCGGATCTGGCCACCGCTTGCCGGCGCGAAGCCCGCAATGGTGCGCAACAACGTGGTCTTGCCGCAGCCGGAGGGGCCGAGCAGCGTGAAGAAGCAGCCTTCCGGTATATCGAGCGACAGGCCGGAAATGACGGTCTCGGCGCCGTATTTCACCGAGAGATTGGAAATCGCTATGCCCATGGGTTCCCCCTTCTTTGTCTTCAAGGCTACGCGTGGACCGGGGTGGCCGGTTGGGCCTTCAGGTCCGTGATGAGATCGAGCGCCTGCCGGTGCACCTTGGCATCACCCGCGCCTAGCAACTGGCCAGAGCTTTCAAGCGTCAGCGGCTGGCCGGCCCAGTCCGTGACGATACCGCCCGCCCCTTCGACGATGGGCCGGAAGGGGGCGAAATCGAAAACTTTCTGGCCGCCATCAATTGCAAGATCGGTGCGGCCATCGGCAAGCAGGCCATAGTTGAGGCTTGCCCCGCCATAGACGCGCGCGCTGGTGACGGCCCGCAGCCGGTCGAGCGCCGGGCGCTCTCTCAGCGCAAAATAATCCTGGTTGCTGTTGGTCATGATCGCCTGGGCGAGCGAGGGGCAGGAACGCACACGAACGGGCGTACCGTTGCGCGTCGTCGGCCGGCCTTCCGCGCCGATCCAGCGGGAATCGATGGCCGGAATGTCGATGACGCCGAGGCGCGGCACGCCGCCGACAGCGAGCGCGATCAGCGTGCCGTAGACCGGCATGCCGGCGATGAAGGCCGTCGTGCCGTCGATCGGATCGAGCACCCAGACATGCTCGCTGCCGGGACGAACCCAATCACGCTCCTCGCCGATGATGCCGTGAGAGGGGTAGCGCGCGGAAATCATCATCCGCAGCCGGTCCTCGATCAGAATATCCATCGCCGTGACGAGGCTGCGATCCGGTTTCACCGAGACGTCGACGCGTGCCAGGTCGTTTTCCCGGAGCACAGCGCGGGCGACCTCTGCCAGCTCCACGGCGAATGCCACATGCTGATCTGCGATAGGGGCGGCGTTGATCATTCTCTCTTTGGCACTTTCCCGGTTTCGAGCAGCCGCCATCGCTCCCACAAGTCATGCAGGTTGGCGTGCCGGTGATGCTTTCCGACCGATTGATGGATTCGTGTGGGCCATTTCCGGCGCCTGAAATTTACCTACATGGATTTCATCAATGTGGCAATATGTGTTTTAATTGGCAAAATGAGTTTTTATGAGGCAACCCACATGGCACTTGTGGCAAAGCGAGGCGTCGCGTATCAATGATACCGGTTCGGGAGACGTCGTGATGTGGCAAGAAGAGCGTCAACAGAAAATCCGGTCGCTGCTTGCAGCCTATGGTCAGGTGTCCATCGACCGTATCGTCGACGATTTCGGCGTCTCGCGTGAAACGATCCGCCGCGACCTCATGGAAATGGAAGTGGCGGGCGAATTGCGCCGGGTGCGCGGTGGCGCGGTTCCGGTGGCGCGCGAGGACACGACCTTCGACGTGCGCATCACGCTGCGCCTGCAGGAGAAGCGCACGATCTGCGCCACCGCCCTCGGCTTCCTCGAAAGCGGCCAGACGATCTTCATGGATGCCGGCTCGACCAGCTCGACGATGGCCGAGGCACTTGCCGGTCCGAGCGGGCTCACCAACCTCACCATCCTCACCAATTCCATCGACGTCGCGAGCCAGCTGACGGAGCGACAAGGCGAGCTTTCGCGCGGCACGCGCGTCATTCTGCTTGCCGGCAATGTGAAGCAGGACCCGATGGAAACCTATGGCGAAGCCACCATCAACGATATCCAGCGTTACCGCGCGGATATTGCGCTGCTCGCCCCTTGGGGCGTCGATGCCACGATGGGTGCGATGAACTATTTTTTGCACGGCGCCGAGATCGCGCGCGCCATGGTGCGCAATTCCGGGCGCACGATCATCCTCGCCGATCATTCGAAAGTGGGCGTCGTCAGCCGCTCGGTCTTCTGCGAGACCGCAGAGATGGCCCATCTCATCACCGATGCGAAAGCTCGCCAGAAGCCCGGCTTCGAAGCGCTGGCCGCCGCCGTGCCAGGCCTCGTGGTCGCGGGTGAATAGGCCGTGTGTCATGGCCTGGTTTCCGAGCTCAAGTTACATGTCGAAAAGAAAATGTAGCTTACCTACATTTATTTTGACAAATGTAGATTTCTTAATTATACCGACAATCACGCACGGCGAGTGAGACCTGAAGGCTTCGGAAAAAGCTTTCTAAGGGGCCGTGGCGTTCACCTGGAGGAAATCATATGAAACGCCGTTTCGCGCTGGCTTCAGCGCTCGTAGTCCTGTGCTCGCATGTCTTTTCGGCCGGTAGCGCCGACGCTGCGGGAATGACCGTCTATTGCCCCATGTCGGAAGACGATTGCGGCGCCGTGCTGAAGGCCTTCAAGGACGATACGGGCATCGAGGCGCAGTTCGTGCGCATCGGCGCTGGCGAAATCCTCGCCCGTATCCGCGCTGAAAAGGCCAATCCGCAGGCAGGCCTCTGGCTGGCGGGTGCCGCGGACAACTTCATTCAGGCCGCCAGCGAAGGGCTTCTCGCCGCACACAAGGCGACCGGTGTCGACAAGGTCGACCAGCGCTACACCGACAAGGACGGCCGCTGGACGCCGATTTCGCTGTCGCCCATCGTCTTCGCCTATAGCCAGCAGGTGCTGGACGAAATCGGCGCCAAGCCGCCGACGAGCTGGAAATCGTTCGCCGATCCGGCTTTCAAGGAGAGCGTCGCGCTCGCGCACCCGGCGGCATCCGGCACCGCCTATGTGGCACTCGCCTCCATGATCCAGCTCCTCGGCGAGGAGCCGGCCTTCACGCTGATGAAGGAGATCGACAAAAACGTCGTGCAGTATACCCGCTCCGGCGTCGCGCCCTCCCGCATGGTCGCCAACAACGAGATCGCGCTCGCCATGGCCTACACGCAGGACATCGAGGCGGCCCTCGCGCAGGGGTATCCGGTCGGCTACTCCTTCCCAGAAGAAGGCACCGGTTTCGAAGTGAATGCCGCCGCCGCTATTGCCAATGCACCGGAGGATCAGGCCAAGGGCGCTTCTGCCTTCCTCGACTGGGTGCTGACCGAAAAGGGCCAGGCCGCCATCGGCGCGACCTTCCGCGGGCCGATCATTCCCGGTTACAAGAACCCCGAAGCCAAGATCAACCTCTCCAATGTGAAGATGATCGACTACTATTTCACCTGGGCCGGAGAGAACCGAGCACGCCTGCTGGAGCGCTACGAAAACGACGTGCGCCACAAGGCCGACGCCAAGTAACAGCAGGCAGGAGCATTCCCGCTTTTCTCCGAAGCGGGAATGCTCCTGCCGTTTTGTTTTATGCGATTCCGAGCGGAAAGCCGTTCCTGGAATTGCCCAAGGAGCCCCCGCATGACCCTCGTCTCGCAAGCGACCCCGTCCGGAAGGACCGGGACATCGCCGGCCTTCCTGCGCAAGATCGTCGTCGACCCGTGGCTGTTCGGTATTTTTGCCCTCGTCACGCTCTCCGTGCTGGTCTTCGCCGTTCTGCCGATCTTCACCGTCATGAAGCAGGCCGTCATCACCGAGCACGGTTTCGATTTCGGCGTGCTGATCGACACGCTGTCGCAGCGCTTCGTCTGGGAATCACTGTTCAACACGCTGCTGCTCGGCGCGACCTCGGCTGTGATCGCCACTGCTGCCGGCTTCCTGCTCGCCTTTTCTGCGACCCGCACCACCATGCCGGGCAAAGCCTTCGTGCATGGCGTGGCGCTGCTGCCGATCATCTCGCCGCCCTTCGTCATGGCGCTTGCGGTGGTCATCCTGTTCGGCCGCTCGGGCCTCATCACCCGCGAATTGCTGGGCATCCGCAATGCCAATGTCTACGGCTTCCATAGCCTGGTGTTGATCCAGTCGCTCGCCTTCACGCCGATCGCCTATCTCAACATCCGCGGCATGCTGCAATCGATCGACACCGCGCTGGAGGATGCGTCCGCCTCGCTCGGCGCTTCGCGCTGGACAACCTTTTCGCGCGTGACATTTCCGCTGGTAACACCGGCGATCCTCTCGTCGACACTGCTCGTCTTCGTCAAATCGGTCGAGGATTTCGGCAATCCGATGCTGATCGGCGGCAACTACAACACGCTTGCCGTCGAGGCCTATTCGCAGATGGTGGGCTATTTCAACCTGCAGGCCGGCGCACTGCTCGCGAGCCTCATGCTGGTTCCCTCCATGACGGCCTTCCTCGTCCATCGCTACTGGGTGAGCAAGCGCAGCTACGTCACCGTCACCGGCAAGCCGTCCGCCCAGACGATCCGCATTTCCGGCGGGGTCGTGGTGCCGCTGGCGCTTGCCTGCTACGCCATCGTCTTCGCCATCCTGCTGTTCTACCTGACGGTGGTCTACGTCTCCTTCACCAAGCTGCCGGGCGTCAACAACACGCTGACGCTCGACCACTACGCGACCGTCTTCACCGCCGGTTTCCAGACGCTCAGCAATTCGCTCCTCCTGGCAGGCATAGCGACACCGATCACCGCCGTCGCCGGCATACTGATCGCCTATCTTTTGATCCGCAAGGCCTTCCCGGGCAGCTTCCTTCTGCGCTGGGGTACGCTGCTCTCCTTCGCGGCGCCCGGCACCATTCTCGGCATCGGCTATGTCAGCACCTTCAACGCACCACCGCTGCTGTTGACCGGCACTGCCCTCATCGTTGTCGCCGCCATGGTGGTGAAGAACCTGCAGGTCGGCATCGAGGCAGGCTCCAACCAGCTGCGCCAGATCGACAAATCGATCGAGGAGGCTTCCGCCATCCTCGGCGCCTCGAACACGCGGACCTTCTTCCAGGTCACGCTGCCGCTCCTGAAGCCCGCGCTGTTCACCTCGTTCTCCTATGCGCTCACGCGCTCGCTGACGACGCTTTCGGCAGTGATCTTCCTCGTCTCGGCCAACTGGACGCTGATCACGGTCACCATCCTGTCACAGGTGGAAACACTCAAGCTCGGCGTCGCGGCGGCCTATTGCAGCATTCTCGTCTTCGTCGTGCTCACCATCCTGGCGGTCATGCAGCTCATTCTCAATTCGACATCGAAGAGGTAGTCCCCATGTCGAAAGTCATCTTCTCCAATATCACCAAGCGGTTTCCCGGCGTTGCCGGCGCCACCGCCGTCGACCGGCTCAACCTGACCATCGAGGAGGGCACGCTCGTCACCCTGCTCGGCCCGTCAGGCTGCGGAAAAACCACGACGCTGCGCATGCTCGCCGGTTTCGAGACGCCGTCGGACGGTACGATCACCATCGGCGGGCGCGACGTCACCAATGTGCCGGTCAATGCCCGCAATGTCGGCATGGTGTTCCAGAGCTACGCCCTCTTCCCGCACATGACAGTGCGCGAAAACGTCGAATACGGCGTGCGCCTCCTCAACATCACCCGCCACGTGATGAAGGATCGCGTCGACGCCATCCTTGATACCATGGCGCTCACACAATATGCCGACCGCTCGCCGTCCCGTCTCTCCGGCGGCCAGCAGCAGCGCGTAGCGCTTGCCCGCGCCGTCGTCACCGAGCCGAAGGTGCTGCTGTTCGACGAGCCGCTCTCCAATCTCGACGCGCAGCTGCGCGAGCGCATGCGCGACGAGCTGCGCGCCATCCAGCTGCGCCTCGGCATCACCAGCCTCTATGTCACCCACGACCAGAGCGAGGCCATGGCGATCTCCGACCGCGTCGTCGTCATGCGCAACGGCGTGATCGAACAGGACGATAGCCCACTCAACGTCTACTCCCGCCCCGGCACCGGCTTTGTCGCAGAATTCATGGGCAAGGCGAACATCCTCAACTGCAAGGTCGAGACGATGGACGAGACGACGGTTCGCGTGCGCATCGCCTCAACGGTCGCCTTTACGCTGGCGCGCGGCAATCGCGCCTTCAAGCCGGGTGAGGCCTTGCGATGCGTCGTCCGACCGGAGCATATCCGCGTTGACCCCGCCGGTACGATGGAGGCGAAGGTGCGCCGCGTCGTCTTCCAGGGCGCCTATGTCGAATATCTCACGGACCTCGAAGGCCAGGAATGCGTCTTCCTCGACACGGACTATTACAAGTCCGGCGTCGCCGAGGTCGGCAAGACGCTCAAACTCTCCATCGACAGCCGGCCGGTCTGGATCCTGCCGGAAACGGAAACCGCCGTACTGGGAAAAGCCGCATGATCCTCATCAAGCCCACGACCAACGATCTCCACGAAATGATCACGACTGTCGCCTGTGAAGCAGCCCTCGCCGCCGGCATCGTCGCGCACCGGGGTTTCGTCAATGCGAGCCCGGAAGCGCTAGCAACGGAACAGAAGGCCGGCTTCTTCGATATCGTGACGGCCTCCGACAGGGCCACGGAAAGGGCAGCCTGCGACACCATCTGGTCGCGCCTGCCAGCCTCGCGCATCCTTGGTGAAGAAGGCGGCTGGCAGGGCGAAGGTGACATAACCTGGATCATCGATCCGATCGACGGCACCAGCAACTTCGCCTCGGGCCTGCCCTTCTTCTGCGTCTCCATAGCCGCCTACCATCTCGGCAAGCCGGTCTGCGGCATCGTTTACGACCCGGTTCGCGAAGAGCTGTTCATGGCGAGTGGCGGACGCCTGACGCTGAACGGCGAGCCGGTCAAGCCCTTCCTGCGCGGGCGCACCGACCGCGAGGTCGAGGTGCTGACGAACGCCCCTTACGAAGGTGAGCGCCCCTCGCGCGCGGCGCAGGAAAACCATGCTGATCTCGTCAACGCCTTCCGCGCCGTGCGCCGGCTCGGCTCTTGCGCGCTGCATCTCGCCTACGTCGCCATCGGACGTGCGGCGATCGCCTATGAATCGAAATTCAGCGCCTGGGACATCGCCGCCGGCATCCAGCTCGTCGAGGCGGCGGGCGGACAGGTCGTCGCACAGGATGCGGACGGTCTCCGCATCGAGCCCCGCGAAGATGCACTGGCATCCGTCAAAAGGCTCGTTGTGGCGCAGGCTGGTTTTGACTATCAATCGTCCTGCCTGTCGACGCTGATGACAGACGGAACATTGTAGTCTTCAAGCGCGAAAGCATCGCCATGCCGGAACAAAGCGTTTCATGCTCGACCTGATCAGGCAGTCCCTCGCCCAGTTCACGCCCGCCGAACGCAGGATCGCTGAAGCGATCCTCGATACACCGAGCACGGCCATCACCTGGTCGATCACCGATGCTGCGCGCATCGCCAAGGTCAGCGAGCCGTCGATCATCCGCTTCTGCCGGCGGCTCGACTGCGACGGGTTTCCGGATTTCCGCCTGAAGCTCGCCCAGCAACTGGCCGTGCGTCAGGCGCCGGCGAGCATGGCAGAAAGCGGCGACGACCCGTTCACCGGCCTCGTCGACGATGTCTTCAACCGAGCCGCACAATCGCTGCATGAGGCTCGCCACGACCTCGACCTCGAGTCCCTCCGCCGCGCCGTCGACCTTCTCGCGGACGCCCGCCGCATTGATGTCTACGGCTATGGCGGATCGGGCTTCCTGGCAGGCGAGGCACAGCATCGCCTCGCTTCGCTCGGCATCGCCAGCGTCGCCTATTCCGACCCGACCCTGCAGATGGTTTCGGCCCCGCGCCTGACATCCGAGGACGTACTCTTCGTGCTTTCCTTCTCCGGCCGCACCAGCTACCTGATCGGAAACATGGAGATTGCCAAGAAGGCTGGCGCGCGCATTCTTTCCATCGCGCCCGGCGGCTCTGTCGTCGCTTCGCTCGCCGACGAGAACATCAACCTCAACGCCTACCGCGCCTCTACCCACCCACTCATCGTACCGACCGGCCGCGCACCGATGTATGTGATGCTGGACGTGCTCTTCGCCCTGCTTGCACGCAAATGCGATGTTGCGGCGACGCAAGGTTGAAGCCTCTGCTTTCGCGCTTCGGCTCCTCTCCCGGCGACCCGCAGCCTGATCAAGTCGACCTCACATCGACGCGCTCAGAAGCTCCTTCGTATAGGCGTCGGTCACGTTCTGCCCGATCAGATCCTCGCTGGTGATGACCTCCCGCACCACGCCCTTGTGCATGATCGCCAGCCGGTCGCACATATGGGCGACGAGCGGCAGGTCGTGGCTGATGATGAAGAGGGTGAGGCCTTTTTCCCGTTGCAGGCGCATGACGAGATTGACGATTTCGGCCTGGATGGAGACATCGAGCGCCGAGGTCGGTTCGTCGAGCAGCATGACCTGCGGTTCGATCGCCAGGCAGCGCGCGATGGCGACGCGCTGGCGCTGACCGCCGGAAAGCTGGTGGGGAAACCGGAAACGATGCTCCGGGCCGAGGCCCACATCCTTCAAGGCCTGCAGGATGCGTTTTTCCGGATTGTCGAAGCGGTGGATGGCGAGCGGCTCGCCGATGATCTGGTCGACGGTATGGACCGGGTTCAGCGAGGCGTAACAATCCTGCATGACCATCTGCACGCATCGGCGGAAGGCGAGCGGCGGGTTCGGCTTCACCACCTCGCCGCCGATTTTGACCCGACCGGTGCTGACCGCTGTCAGCCCCATCATGGCGCGCAACAACGTCGTCTTGCCGGAGCCGGATTCGCCGACGAGGCCGAAGACAGTGCCCTGCGGCACGTTGAGGGAAACCTCGTTCAGCGCCCGCACGCTGCGCAGCTTGGTGTGGAAATCAACCGAAACAGCTTCGATCTCGATCATGACTGTGCCTCCATCCAGGCGGGATCGCGCGTGAAGGTGCGCAGTTCGGGCAACCTTTCTGTGAGCGATGGGCGGCAGGCGGCCAGCCCCTGCGTATAGGCGTGGTGCGGGGCCACGAGATCGGCGGCCGTGCACTCCTCCATCACCTGCCCGCCATACATGACCATCACGCGATCACAGAAATTGGCGACGAGATGAAGATCGTGGCTGATCAACACGAGCGACATGCCGCGCTCGCGAATGATCTGGTCGAGCAGACCGAGGAAGCTGGTACGCACCGAAGCGTCGAGCGCGGAGGTCGGCTCGTCGGCGATCAGCAGCTCGGGCTCGCCGGCGAGCGCGATGGCGATCATCACCCGCTGGCCCATGCCGCCGGAGAGCTGGTGCGGATATTGATCGTAGACAGCCTCCGGATCGTTGATACGGACGGATTCGAGCAGGTTCAGCGCCCGGCTCTTCGCCACTTTACCGGTGAGCCCATGATGCAGCTTGAAACACTCGGCGATCTGCGCGCCCGCCGTTATCACCGGATTGAGCGCATAACGCGGGTCCTGCATGATGAGGCCGATACGCCGGCCGCGCAGCGACCGCTTTTGCGCGGGCGACGCCTTCAGGAGGTCGACCCCGGCGAACTGGAAGCGACGGGCCGTGACCTCGGCGGTCGGCGGAAGCAGGCCCATGATGGCCCGGCCCATGGTTGATTTGCCGGAGCCGCTTTCGCCGACGATACCGAGACGGCCACCCTCGATGGAGAGGTTGACGCCGCGCAGTGCCGGGACGGGGCCGGTGCGGCTGGCGAAGGCGACGCGCAGGTCTTCGATGTCTAGCCGGGACATTACGAGGACCTCGCATCGAAGACATCGCGCAGGCCATCGCCCAACAGGTTGAAGCCGAGGCTGGCAATGAAGATGGCGATGCCGGGAATGGTGGCGACCCACCATTGGTCGAGCACATATTGCCGGCCGGCGGCGACCATGAGGCCCCATTCCGGCTGCGGCGGCTGGGCGCCGAGGCCAAGGAAGCCGAGGCCGGCGGCCGTCAGGATCGTGCCCGACATGTCGAAGGTGAGACGCACGACGACCGAGGCGATGCAGAGCGGCGCGATGTGGTTGAGCAGGATGCGCAACGTCGAAGCCCCTTGCAACTGCGCCATGCGTACGAAATCGCTGTTGCGGATGCTGAGCGTTTCGGCGCGGGCAAGGCGTGCATAGGGTGGCCAGCTCGTCACCGCGATGGCGATGATGGCATTGTTGATGCCGGTGCCGAGTGCCGCGACAAAGGCGAGTGCCAGCACGAGGCGCGGCAGCGAGAGGAAGATGTCGGTAATGCGCATCAGGACGGCGTCGACCGGGCCGCCGAAATAACCGGCAACGATGCCAACCATCAGCCCGAACGGCCCGACGATCAGCGAGACCATCAGCACGATGCGCACGGTGATCTGCGAACCGTGCACGATGCGGGCGAGGATGTCGCGGCCGAGTTCGTCCGTGCCGAACCAGTGGTCTGCGCTCGGCGGCAGCAGGCGGTTCGCCAACACCTGGTCTGTTGGCGAGCCGACGAGATACGGGCCGACGAGTGCAATGGCGACGAGCGCCAGCACGATGGCGAGGCCGACAAGCGCCAGCCGGTTGGCGAGCAACGCGCGGAACGAGAGGCTGAGGCGGACGAACCGGGCTTGCGTGCGGCTTGCGGGCCGGTCGGTGGTCAGCCATTGACCAAGCGTGGTGTTCATCATGCAGTCCTCGGATCTGCGAAGCGGTAGACGACGTCCGCCAGCGCGTTGAGTAGGATGAAGACGGCGCCGATCAGGATTGTGCCGCCGATGACGGCATTGAGATCGGCGTTGAAAAGCGCATTGGTCATGTAGAGGCCGAGGCCCGGCCAGGAGAACACCGTCTCCGTCAACACCGCGCCTTCAAGCAGGAAGCCATAGGAGAGGAAGCAGACCGTGATGATCTGCACTCGCGCGTTCTTCAGCGCATGGCGCCAGATCACGGCACGCTCGGAAGCGCCCTTGGCCCGGGCGAGCGTCATATATTCCTGGTTCAGCTGGGTCAGCATGAAGCTGCGGGTCATGCGCGAAATGTAGGCGAGCGAGAACAGGCCGAGCAGCGTTGCCGGCAGGATCATGTGTGAGATCGCGTTGCGGAAGACGTCCATGTCGCCGGCGCGCAGCGCATCGATGGTGAGGATGCCCGACCATTCTTCGACGAGCCCGTCATAGGCGATATCGATGCGCCCAGGCCCCGCAACCCAGTCCAGTTTGCCATAGAAGATCAGAAGCAGCACGATACCGAGCCAGAAGACCGGTACGGAGTAGCCGGACAGGCTCAAAACGCGGATTACCTGATCCTGCCAGCGCCCGTTGTTTGCCGCCGCGATCACACCGAGCGGCACGCCCACCAGCACGCCGATCAGGATGCCGATCGTCGCAAGCTCCAGCGTGGCGGGAAAGACGCTCGTTAGGTCGTCCACCACCGGCCGGCCGGTGAAGACGGAATTGCCGAAATCGCCCTGCACGACCTTGCCGACATAGGTGAGGAACTGCTCGTAGACCGGCCTGTCGAGGCCGAGCTCCTTGTACATCTTGTCATAGGCCTCCTGCGGCGCCTTCTCGCCGATGGCGGCCACGACCGGATCGATCGGGATCAGACGCCCGACGGCGAAGGTGACGAAGATGAGGCCGAGCAGGGTGAGCGCGACCGAAATCGCGCTCCCTGTCGAGAGTTTGGCGACGGCATAGAGCCGTTTGGCGGGGCTGTGCACGTTACTTCCTGACCAGCCGGTAGAAGATCATCGCGGGACCGACCACATAGTCCTTGACGTTGGCGCGCATGGCGA
Source organism: Shinella sp. GW821-FHT11G07 (assembly GCF_058808115.1). NCBI lineage: Bacteria > Pseudomonadati > Pseudomonadota > Alphaproteobacteria > Hyphomicrobiales > Rhizobiaceae > Shinella > Shinella sp. GW821-FHT11G07. The sequence continues at coordinate 274,489 of NZ_JBXARJ010000007.1, read as the reverse complement.
CCTGCGAGGTGCGCTGCACGAGACCGATATAGGGGCCATCGGCAATGACCTTGCGCTGCAGATCCTTGTACATCTCCAGGCGTTTCTTGTCGTCGGGTTCGCGCACGGCCGCTTCCGTCATCGCGTTGATCGCATCGTCCTTCCAGCTGTTACGCCAGGCGACCGTCTTCGTATTCGCATCCGGGCCGTTGTCGATGTTGAGGGCGAAGGTCGCCGCATTGGCATGCGGATCGAGGAAGTCCGGCTCCCAGGTGCCGAGTGCCGCCTCGAACTGGCGCCCGCGATAGGCGGTGATGAACTGCTTCTGGTCCGTCTGGAGGATTTCCATCTTGATGCCGGCGGCCGACATCGACTGCTGCACCGCCTGGGCGATGTCGATGGCGGGGCTGACATTGCGCACCGAGAGCTTGAAGGAGAAACCATCCTTGTAGCCGGCCTCGGCCAGCAGCGCCTTCGCCTTCTCGACATCGTAGCTATAGGGGTTTTCGTCCACCGAGGCGTAGAAACCCGAGGGCCAGAAGGATTGCAGCACGGTGAACTCGCCCTTCAGCAGCGATTCCGTCATGCCCTTGTAATCGACGAGATATTTCAGCGCCTCGCGCACCTTCGGCCTGGTGAAGGCATCGACCGACTGGCTGAGACCGATATAGAGGTTGCGCGTCGTGTTGTTGCGGCTGATCGCGATGTCCGCATTGCCTTCCAGCGCCTTGATCTGGTCGCCCGGCAGGTTGCTGGCAATATCGACGTCGCCCTTTTCAAGCAGCAGGCGCTGGGAGGCGGCTTCCGGCACATGGCGCAGCACCACCCGCTTCATCGCCGGCTCGCCGTGGCGATAGGACGGGTTTGATTGCAGCATCACTGTCTGGTTCGGCTTCCAGGCCTTCAGGATGAAGGGACCGGAACCCTCCGACTTGTCCTTGAGGTAGGCGAGGCCGAAATCGCCGTCCGTCTCGTTTTCCATGACCGTCTTGGAATCGACCACGGAGGCGTTGACGGAGGACAGGATGTTCAGCACCAGCGAGGGGGCATAGTCGACGGCGATCTTCATTTCGAAGGTCTGGTCGTCCACCGCCTTGACCATGCTGCCGATATTGTCCGCCGTCCAGCCGAACTGCTTGAGGATGAAGGCCGGCGTCTTGTCGGCCTTCACCACGCGGGTAAAGGAATAGACGACGTCGTTGGCGGTGAGCGGATTGCCGGAGGCGAAGGTTACGCCCGAGCGCAGCTTGAAGGTGACCGTCTTGTTATCTGCGGAAAAGCTCCAGCTCTCGGCAACGCCGCCGGAAAGCTTCGAAATATCGGCCGCGTCATACTCGACGAGGGTCTCATAGGTGTTGTGCAACACCTCGGAGCCCGTATCCTCGTAGGACTCCGCCGGATCAAACGAAATCGCGTCGTCGATCACCTTGGCGATGACCAGTGTATCGGCCGGCGTATCGGCAAAAGCCACGCCACCCGCCATGCCGATGAACAGGGCCGCTGCGGCCACGCTTCCCAGAAACTGTCTTCTTTTCATTTTCCCCTCCTCCCATAGGGTCCGGCACGCCGGGTTGTTCAAAATCGTCCGTATTGTAGAGCAGTTCGGTTCATCACCTTTGCTATAGCACATTGTTTTTATAGCATTATCCCATACCGTAACGTCGCAGCTTCGGCTGAAAATGCTCTAAAGCCCGACAATCCCGTGATCGACGATCCGGTCGGCAAGGCGGTAGCGCGTGATCCATGCGATCTCTTGCAAGGCGGCCTCCAGCTCGCCCTCCCGCGAGCCGTTCAGCCGAGCGCGGATGGCGGCCAGCGCCGAAGCCTGATCCTGCCTCCGGACACACAGAATGAAAGGAAAACCGAAACGCGCCTTGTAGGTGGCGTTCAGCGCATCCCATTCCGCGACCTGCTCCGGCGCCAACACATTGAGGCGGATGGAACTCTGCTCCGCATCCGACTCCGCCGTAACCCGGCCGGCGCGCACATCGGCTCCTCCGAGATCGGGATGCCGATTGAGAAAGGCCAGAAGTTCGTCCTCCGGCAGCGCCCTAACGAGCGCCACCATCGCCTCGTGCAGGGTGACCGCCGAAGAAAACGGCCGCTCCGACGAGACCTTTTCCGCCACCCAGCCGGCATTCTCCCACACCGCCGCCAGGGCTGCGGCGAAATCCTCATGCGGCAGGGCGTTGAACTGTTCGAGCGGGCGCGCTGTCATGAACGTTCAGCCAGGATGGTGACGCGCTGGCTGAACGGCGGCAGGAACTGGCGGTCGAAGACTTCCGACGGCTTTGGAATACGGCTCAGACCCTTGGCCTTGGTGATCAGGGTCGCGCCGGCAAGGATGCGGCCGTCATCCGCATCACCGATGCCGATGCGCCCACCCTCGGGGCCGGCCATTTCGAGTGCCAGCGTGCCGAGAAGACGGGCGCGGTTGGCCTTGATGTCGATCTTCGGGTTGCGGCGGGCGACGGCGGCGATGGCCGCATCCGGATCGGCGATCGCATCCTTCAGGCCGAGATTGATCGCAGCCAGCAGGCCGCGCACGGCTTCGGGGTTCTTTTCTGCGAAGTCACGCGTCACCATGACGGCACCGCCATAGAGTTCCGGCAGGTAGTGGCGGAATTCGAGGTGGCGCAGCACCTTATCCGGATCGAGGCCGGCTTCGATCGTATGGGCGCGCACCGTGTTGACGAAGCCGAAAATACCCTCCCAGCGGCCCGTATCGCGCATGATCGGCACCATTTCATCATGGCCGAGATCGGACGGCTCGACCTCGACGGTCGACATATCGAGACCTGTCGCAGCGCAGAATTCCGGAAAGAGTTTCCAGGCAGCATCTTCCGGATGTGAGACCAGCTTGCGGCCGGCGAGATCAGCCGGGCTCTGTACCGGTCCGTCGGCATCGACGGCGATCGTATAGGGCGAGCGGTTGTGCATGGCCCAGACGGCGAGCGGCGACGATGCCGGATCGACGGACTTCATCTCGATCAGCGTGTTCATGTCGCCATAGGCGACATCATAACCACCGCCGGCCAGGACCGGCACTGAATAGGCCAGCGACTCACCTTCGGTGAAATGAACGTCGAGACCGTTCTTCGCGAAATGCCCGTTGTCGGCGGCCAGGAAGAAGGGGGCCTGCGGCCCCGAGAAAAAGCTGTTCAGGAAGAATTTTACCTGCTGGACCACGCCACTGTTCCCTGTTGGTTGGTAGTGATTGAGGGGAGTGTGCGCGCTGCCATCATTGCCGTCTATATCAAACTATGGAATAGTGCATTGCCGAAATTAGAATAGGGAGGCCGCATGTCTCGCTCGCTGATCCCCGCCGCGCTGCTCTACTTCGACCGCGTCGCCTCGACCGGCTCGATCCAGGCCGCCGCCCGCGCGCAGAATATCGCGGCTTCCGCCATCGACCGCCAGATCATCGGGCTTGAGGAGCGGCTCGGCGTCAAACTCTTCGACCGGATGCCGAAGGGCATGCGGCTGACGGCCGCCGGCGAGGCGCTGGTTCGCCTCGTCCACCGCTGGCGGGCAGAGGAACGCAACGCGGTTGCGGAAATCTTCCAGTTGCAGGGTGTGCAGCAGGGGCAGGTGAATGTCTTCGCCATGGACAGCCACGCCACGACCATCCTGCCGCAACTCGTGCAAAACATCGCCACGGCCCATCCGCTGATCAGTCTCTCCATCCAGATCGGCTCGACGGACGAGGCGGTCGCAGCGCTGCTTTCCGGCCAGGCCGATGTCATCATCGTCTTCAACCTGCCGCAGCGCAGCGACGTGCGTTCCCTCTGGAGCCTGCCGCTGCCCTTTGGCTGCGTGGTCGCTCCGCACCACCCCCTGCTGACCCGATCGGACGTGAAATTCCAGGATGTGGTGACGTATCCGATCGCCCTGCAAAGCCGGTCCCTGCTGATCCGGCGCTTCCTGGAAGTGCAATACAGCTGGCTTTTTGCCGAACCACACGGCCGCGTCGAGACCAACTCGCTGCATCTCGTGAAGAACCTTGCCCGCAGCGGCAACTACGTCGCCTTCACCTCGGAACTCGATGCCGCGACGGAGCTTGCCGAGGGCACATTACGTTTCCTCCCCCTCACCGAGATCGACGCCCTGCCCCAGTCCTCGGATATCGCCATCGACGCATCGAAGCCCCTGAACACGCTGGCGCAGATCGTCGCCGACGGTGCGGCGGAGGTCATCGAAGCGGCACTGGCTTCCGCCCGGATCGGTCCGCGCTGATTGTGGATGGCTATGCTCTAACGAAAACCAAGACCGCAATAGCCCGCCTAAATACGCACGACAACCTCACGAAGAATTGCCCGACGCCTGAACGATTTCACCACCTCTATACAGCATCCTTAGCTATTTATGCTCCTCTGCAAAATGAAAACGCCTAAAAATGTAAATTATATACAAAACGCAAATTTTCTTCTTTAAATCTATATCGAATAAAATTTACTGTAATTTAAATACATAGTCCATACATATATGATGATATTATTTCATAATCACCTCATTAATATAAAAGTTAATAATAAAAATTATCTTTTGTATTTATCAATCCAGCACATCTCCATAGTAATATATCAAGTTAAACGGAAATTATCTTCATTGAACATAGTGCATCCGTCTGGAGTTGCGGATCTATTCTATGATTCTGGGCATCCACTCGGTTATATCCGCAAAGTTCTCGTAACCAGCGGGATATGCGCTCCATTTGCGTTGCCTCCTGAAGCTCTCGCCCAGTGCATTGTGATAGGGGTTGTTCGCGGAACCTCTTAGGCCGGCAGGTGTCCTCCAGCTTCTCCAAGCCCGCGCCGCACATAGCAGTCTCCTCGCCCGCCGTTAGCTCCAACGTTGTTGCGATGCTGCAATGTAATTGCGCGTTCACCTGTACCAGCGTTTCCCCCGCAAGCTCGTGCTCGCTGAAACCAGCGACCGCACTTCCTGAAGTCGGTCGGCCGCAATCTCGACGCCCCGAAGCGGCCATCGCCGATGCCTTATCCAGCGTGCAAGTCGGTGATCGTTCAAAAGGTCTGCCTCAGCCTCACCCATGTGCTTCGGTTGATGCCGGATTTGCTGTGTCGATACCAATTATTCCGGTCAGAGTGCCATTTCGAGAACCGCCCGATCGATCTTCCTGCTGAGAGTGTGAGGTAACGCCCAGCAGTGCTTCGATCTGGCCCCATGCATCTACACCTGGACCTGGCATCCGCCTCCTCTTCGCCAGTGTGGGCCGCCTCGCTATGAATGGTGTAGTCGCTCAACGTCATGCCGATGACGACGTTCATTTTCTCTTCCTACTCATTGGTGAAATCGGCCCATTTCCTACCCTCGGCGAGCAGCCGGCCGTTGGAGCGGCGGATCCACAGAAGGAGCGACGAGCTCTTCCCGTTCATAGAAAGAGACGATCAACGCATGCAACGCGACGTCATCCTCGAACGCCAGGAGCGGACCGCCGCCGGCGCCCCAGACCACGTCATAGCCATTCACATCGGCAGCGCTGATTGGTAGCGTGTTCTTACGTATCGCGCGGAACCTAGCACGGTGCACGAAGCCGAGACTGATGAGATCGTCGGAATAGGCGTCGCCCGGCGTGCGCGGATCACTATGGGTATCGAACATCACCTCGCCGCCATTCAGTGAAGCGAGGTCCACCTGGTGCCGGATTGCCGTGAACATAAGGAAGGCCGCATCACTTTCTAAGCAAAGAAGCTGCGGAAAAGCCTTTCAGCTGCCTCTTACTGAAAACGACCGACAGGATACGGCGCGGCTTGCGTTTCAAGTCGAAGGAGTTTCGACCTTAAGATCAGATGCGGGCATATGCTGATCACTCCTTGGTCCCCGATCTCTTGGTCGTGATGTATCATCCTTGGAACCCACCGTGCTTCAGGCAGTCTGCTTCATCAGGTGTCACGATGCGTGCCGAGCATGGAATTGTGGTACGGCAGGCGGCCGAAACGCCAGATGATATCGCGATGACCATGAGCAGGATCCAGCCAGAGCTGACCGAGCTTGGCATTCAGACTTACCGACAATTCCTAGTCGAAGATGTTTTCAAGAATACGCGAAAGACAGACAGAAAAACAGGCGCCTTTCCGGCTCGACATTGCGCATATGCCCTTCGCCCAGAGCCTGAAGGGCATAGAGCCGAGCCAGAGTATGCATTCGCGGTAGGCACGATCGGATACTTTCCCGCTTGCCGAACCATCTTCCTTGCCCGCCAGCATTTTCCAGAACGCGACAATGTCCGCAACCCAGATGTGGCGAAAAGTGATCCTTCTTGGAGTATGTCTTACGAGCCTCAGAAGGACATTGAAATGGCAGCGAAAAGACACAAGATAGAAGAGATTTTCGCGAAACTAAGTCAGGGTGATGTGCTGAATGCGCAAGGCAAATCGATGGCGGAGGCGATCCGGTCGATACCGCCCCGAATACAGCAACCCAAAACCGCTGGATCGAACTCAAAACTGGATAAAACTTGGAGGCAAGGTCGCAATTCTCCACCTTGAAGGGATTTGAACCGCCAACCCGCAGTTTTTGGAAAGCGCTGTTGGCCGTATTACACAATTCAGTCCATCAGTTGGCCGTCCGGTTCGGCGAACTGATGAGAGGTATTTACAGAGCGGCACTCGCATGGGGCAGGCTGTCATAGGCGCCCCAGATCGCCTGGTCGAAATTGATGATCGCGCCGGTCATCAAGCCGGACTCTTCCGATGCGAGGAATGCGATTGCGCGGGCAACTTCATTCGGATCGATCAGGCGGCCATTGGGTTGGGCGATGACGGCTTTCTCGAGCCAGTCGGCCGGCTGGCCATCCAGTTCGCGCTGCGTCCTGTCTTCGCCTTCGGATGCCATCCAGCCGATGTTGAGGCTGTTGACGCGGATGCGGTTTCTGAGGGCGGCGTAGGCGGTGTTGCGCGTGAGTGTGTCAAGAGCGCCCTTGGAGGCGCTGTAGGCGGCCAGGAACGGCTGTCCGCCCATCGAGGACATGGTCGAGATGTTGACGATCGTTCCGGCAACGCCGTCGCGCTTGAAAAGCTCGATTGCGCTTTGCATGAGGAAGAACGGTGCCCGGGTGTTGACCGCGAACAGCTGGTCGAAGAGTTCCGGGCTGGTGTTGAGGATCGTGCCGCGATTTGTCATGCCGGCCGCATTGACCAGGCTGTCGAGCCGGCCGAATGTCTTGTCGGCGGCGGCGATGACGGACTTGCAGTCGTCCACATCAGATAGATCGGCTTTCACGAAGACGGTTTTCGCGCCCAGGGCTTCAAGTTGGGCCGCCTGCGCCGCACCCTTTTCTTCAGATCGCCCGCAAATGACCAGCCCCTTCGCGCCGCGCTCCGCAAGAAGCCTTGCTGTTGCGGCACCAAGCCCCTGGGTGCTGCCGGTCACGACGATGATCTTGTTTTCAAACTGTGCCATTCGAATTTCCTCTCCTGCGCCTGCGCGATGTCTTACGGTTTGGTTCGTCCAGTGCGCGCTCTAGGCGAACTGCAGCGGCAACCATCCGCCATTGTGCTTCTCATGGCTGTCAACGACGGCGTCGACGAAGGCCACGCCTTTGAGCCCGTCATAGGAGGAAGGGATCCCCTCCCCGAACGGTCCGGCCGAGGCTCCGCTCTCCTTGGCCCGGATGATGGCGGCGAAGCCGGAATAGAGGTTCGTGAACGCTTCGATGTAACCTTCGGGATGGCCCGGCGGTGTGCGGGTTCGAACGCGCGCACCATCGGTGAGATCGTCGCGACCGCGCTTGATCGTTTCCGGGGCGGCGAAGAGCCCCGTGAAGACCAGTTCATTCGGCTGTTCCTGATGCCAGGCGAGGCGGCCTTTCTCGCCGAAAACCCGCAACCTCAAGCCGTTCGACTGGCCGATCGCCACCTGAGAGGACCATAGAAGGCCCCGCGCGCCGCCTTCGTAGCGGATCATCACATGGGCGTTGTCGTCCAGTGCGCGGCCCTCGACAAACGTTGCGAGGTCGGCGGCGACGGCCTCCGCCTTCAATCCGGTTACGAAGCCCGCGAGATGATAGGCATGCGTGCCGATGTCGCCGATCGAACCGCCGCGCCCGTTCTTCTTAGGGTCTGTGCGCCAGGCCGCCTGCTGGTTGCCTTGCAGTTCGATACCGGTCGCCATCCACTCCAGCGGATATTCTACCTGCACCACGCGGACCTTGCCGAGGTCTCCGCGCGCAACCATGGCCTGCGCCTCATGAACCATCGGATAGCCGCTGTAGGTGTAGGTCACCCCCAGGAAGCGCCCCGTCGTTTGCGCCAGGTCGTGGAGCGCGATCGCATCCTCGATGGTGGTCGTCATCGGCTTTTCGCAAATGACGTCGAACCCCGCTTCGAGAAACGCCTTGGCGATAGGGAAATGCGTGTGGTTGGGCGTGCAGATCGCCACCACATCGATGTGATCATCGCGTGCCCGCTCTCCCGCCACCATGGCGAGATAGTCGCCATAGGAGCGATCGCGATCGATAAAATTCTTGGCGGCGAAGCTGTGGCCCCGTTCGGCATCGACATCGAAAGCGCCCGCCACGAGATCAAAGTGGTTGTCGAGACGCGCGGCGAAGCGGTGGATGCCGCCGATATAGGCGCCTTCGCCGCCACCGACCATGCCGAGGCGAAGACGACGGTTGGACAGGTTAGTGTTCGACACGGCCAAAGTCCTTAAATACCGAGGATTTCATTGTTGACGGATCGGTCCGCGCCGGACTTAACGAAATCATCGAAGGCGCGATCCGAGACCTTGATGATGTGATCGCGGATGAAGCGCGCGCCCTCGGCCGCGCCGTCTTCCGAGTTCTTCAGGCAGCATTCCCATTCGAGCACGGCCCATCCATCAAAACCGTAACCCGTGAGTTTCGAGAAAATCGCGCCGAAATCGACCTGTCCGTCGCCGGGCGAACGGAAGCGACCGGCGCGGTTGACCCACGGCTGATACCCGCCATAGGCGCCCGTCTTGCCGGTTGGCCGGAACTCCGCGTCCTTGAGGTGGAAGGTCTTGATGCGCTGGTGGTAGTGATCGATGTAGGCGAGGTAGTCGATCGACTGCAGAACCAGGTGGCTCGGGTCGTACATGATGTTGCAGCGCGCATGATTGTCGACGCGCTCCAAAAACATCTCAAAGGTCAGGCCGTCATGCAGGTCTTCGGTCGGATGGATTTCGTAGCAGACATCGACGCCCTCGTGATCGAACGCGTCGAGGATCGGCCGCCAGCGCCACGCCAGTTCATCGAAGCCGTCGGAAATCAACCCGTCCGGCCATTGCGGATAGGGATAGAAATAGGGCCACAGGAGCGTTCCGCTGAAGGTCGTATGGCGATCAAGGCCAAACCGGCGCGAGGCTTTGGCCGCGCAGAGCAACTGGTTGACGGCCCATTCCTGCCGGGCCACTGGATCACGGTGGACCTTGGCCGGCGCGAACGAATCGGCCGGCAGGTTGAAGGACGGGTGGAGGGCGACGAGCTGCCCCTGCAGGTGGCTGGCGAGGTCCGTCACGACGAGGCCATGCTCGCCGAGCGTCCCTTTGATCTCGTCGACATAATCCTGGCTATCCGCCGCACGTTCGAGATCGATCACCCGGCTATCCCAGGTGGGGATCTGAACACCCTTGAACCCCTTGTCGGCAGCCCAGCCGGCCAGTCCCTTCAGCGAGTTGAACGGGGCATCATCGCCGGCAAATTGCGCGAGAAACACGCCGGGACCCTTGATGGTTCTCATGCTTGTCGTCCTTCAGATGAGTATGGTGCCGAGGTCGTGTCGCGATCAGACGCCGACGCGCTGGTTCTTGCGACCTTCCTGCTGGTCTTTCGCCGCGGCATTGATTTCCGCCCGCTCGCTGACCTGCGGCACGCCGACATCCCACCAGGCATCGCCGGGGGTCCAGGTGAAGGCATCGGAGACGATCGTCAGCACCGTCGTGCGGTCCGTCGTCTGCGCCCATTCAACCGCGTCGCCGAGATCGGCAAGGCTCTCGACATGGCGGGTGAGTGCGCCCATCGACTCGGCATGTTTGCCGAAGTCGACCGCGAAGGGCTCCTTGACGCGGCAATCCTTGATGAGATTGTTGAACGAGGCGCCGCCCTTGGCATTCTGCAGGCGGTTGATGACGGCGTAGCCGCCGTTGTCGCAGACGATGAGGATCATCTTGTGGCCGGAAAGCACGGTCGAGTAGATGTCCGAGTTCATCATCATGTAGGTACCGTCGCCGATCATGACGATCGGTGTGCGTGTGGGATCGGCCATGGCAGCGCCCCAGCCGGCGGCGATTTCGTAGCCCATGCAGGAGAAGCCAAATTCGCAATCGAAGGTGTTCGGCGCCTTGACGCGCCAGTTCTTCATCACCTCGCCCGGCAGGCCACCGGCGGCGGTGATGATGAGGTCACGGTCCTTCGCCTTGGAATTGACGATGCCGACCACCTGGGCATAGGTCGGAACGGGCGCGTTCGTCGGCTTCTGATAACCGTCGAGCGCATCGTTCCACTTGGCGAATTCGAGCCTGCCCTTTTCCGTCCAGCCGGCGTCGGCCTTGTAGTCGCCGATGGCGGCCTCAAGCTCACCGACAGTTTCCAACGCATCGCCCACCACGGCGACGGCGCGATGCTTGTTGGCATCCCAGCGCGCCGCATTGATCGAGACGAACCGGGCGTCGGGCGAGAAGGCCGTCCAGGAGCCCGTCGTGAAGTCCATGAGGCGTGTGCCGACCGCCAGAATCACATCGGCCTCACCGGCAAGCGCATTGGCCGAAGTGGAGCCGACGATGCCGATCGGGCCGACATGGGCCGGATGGTCGTGGGTGACGGTGCCCTTGCCGGCAATGGTCTCGCAAAGCGGGATGCCATGCTTTTCCGCAAAATCGGCCAGCGCTGTTTCCGCACCGGAATAGCGCACGCCACCGCCGGAGATGATCAGCGGGCGCTTGGCTGCCTTCAGCACGCGGATCGCTTCCGCAAGGCTGTCGCGGTCGGGCCGCGGGCGCGGCACCTTGTGCACGGTCGGCGTGAAGAAGCTTTCCGGATAGTCCCAGGCGATCTCCTGAACATCCTGCGGCAGGCCGAGGAAGGCCGGCCCGCAATCGGCGGGGTCCAGCATCACGGCAACCGCCTGCGGTAGCGAGGACAGGATCTGTTCGGGATGGGTGATGCGATCCCAGTAGCGCGTCACGGCTTTGAAGGCATCGTTGACGGTGATGGTCGGATTGCCGAAATGCTCGACCTGCTGCATCACCGGATCGGGGCGGCGGTTGACGAAGCTGTCACCGGCCAAAAGCAGGATGGGAAGGCGATTGGTGTGCGCCACGCCCGCAGCCGTCACCATGTTCAGCGCACCCGGACCGATGGAGCTGCACGCGACCATGATCTGGCGCCGGCGCGTCGCCTTGGCAAAACCGATCGCGGCAAGCGCCATGGACTGCTCGTTCTGGCCACGCCAGGTCGGTAGCGTATCCTGGACCGCCTCCAGCGCCTCCGAGAGGCAGGTGACGTTGCCATGGCCGAAAATAGCAAAGACGCCCGGGAAAAGCGGCTCGTGTCGGCCGTCGATTTCAGTAAACTGGTTGCAGAGATAGCGGACCAGGGCCTGCGCCATGGTGAGACGAACGGTACCCATTTAAAAAACCTCCCTGAGCCGGCATTGCCGCGCCAGCCCTCTTCGCAGAACTTATTATTTCATAAATCTAGATATTGCAATACTTATTGCAACTCACATCGACAGCGTGCAATCCGTCCATTGCCCGCCCGACTGGCTCGATGCGAGCGCCGCCTCGATGAACTTCACGCCAAGCGCACCGTCCATCACCGTTGGATATTCCAGCAGCCCTGCGGGCAGGGTCCTGCCAAGACGGCGTGCCTCGACGGCAATCGCGAATTCTTCGTAGAGATTGCCCCAGGCGTCGCTCAGCGCCTCCGGGTGGCCACGCGGCATGTGCACGAAACGCGCCGCATGCACGCCGATGCCGGCCCCCTCGCCGCGCGTCAGCACGCGGGCCGGCTCGTTGAAGCGGCGGAAATGCAGGATTTCAGGCTCTTCCTGGTTCCATTCCAGGCTTGCCTTGTCACCGAAGACCCGGATGCGCAGCCCGCAATGGGCGCCGGGCGCGACCTGCGAGATCATGATGGTGCCGGGAATGTCGCCTTCGTAGCGCACATGCATGAAGGCCGTGTCTTCCAGCGCCTTCGGCGGGCCCAGTGTGTGGAACTCCGCCCGAACCGCCGTGACGGGACGGCCGCAGACGAAGGCTCCGAGATGATGGCAATGGGTGCCGATGTCGCCGGTCGTGAAGGTGGGGCCGACGATCGACGGATCGACACGCCATTGCGCGCCGGCACCGGCATCGCTCAGAGGCGTCAGCGCCCATTCCTGAAAATATTCGACATGCACCTGCTGCAACTTTCCAAGCGCGCCCTCGCGGATCATCGCCCGGGCTTGCCGCACCATGGCGGAGGCGGCATAGGCATAGGTCACGCCGAAGACGAGACCCGTCTCCTTCTGCCGGCGCACGAGATCGAGCGCATCGGCAAGCGTCGTCGTCAGCGGCTTGTCGCTGATGACGTCGATGCCCTTTTCCATGAAGGCGCAGGCGATGGCATGGTGGGAATTGTTCGGCGTGGTGATCGCCACCGCATCGATGCCATCCGGCCGCGCCGCCTCGCGCTCGGCCATCACCCGGTAATCCGTGTAGATGCGGTCCTCGGCGAGCAGCCAGGCACGCCCGGATTCCAGCGCCACCTGCGGCCGGGACGACAGTGCGCCCGCAACGAGATCCCAGCGATTGGAGAGGCGGGCGCCGCGCGCATGCACCTTGCCAATGAAACTGCCCTGCCCTCCACCGACGATGCCGAGCCGCAAACGACGCTCGGCCAGCGGAAATTCTTGGCTGCCTGAAACCTCTGTCATGATCCCCTCCCTCAAAATCTGCGCCTGCCCGAAAACGGGCTTGCAGAATTAATATTGACGGAATATCAAATGCGCAACTTTTTTTGCATTACCATCAGGAGGAAGTTGATGATCAGGATTGCGTTGCTCGGCTGCGGGCGCATCGGGAAGATGCATGCTGCCACGATTGTGCGTTCAAGCAAAGCCGAACTCGCAGCCGTTTACGATCCCGTTTCCGCGGCCGCCGAAGAGGTCGGCCGCCAGTTCGGATGCATGGTTGCCGGCAGTGCCGAAGAGGCGATCGCGCAGGCCGATGCCGTGCTGATCGCGACGTCCACGCCGACGCATGCGGACCTCATCGAGGCATCCGCGAAAGCCGGCAAGGCCATCTTCTGCGAAAAGCCCATCGACCTGTCACTTGCCCGGGTCAAGGCCTGCCGGGCGGCGCTGAAGGGCTTCGACAGGCCGATCCAGATTGGCTTCAACCGCCGTTACGATCCGGGCCACCGGGCGGCGCGCGATGCGGCGCGCTCCGGCGAGATCGGCGATATCCGCCAGGTGATCATCACGTCGCGCGACCCCGGCCTCGCCTCGCGCGAATACCTGAAGGCATCGGGCGGCATCTTCAAGGACATGACCATCCACGATTTCGACCTCGCCCGCTTCATGCTGGGCGAAGAGCCCGTCGAAGTCTTCGCCGCGGGCAGTGCGCTCATCGACCCAACGCTTGCGGAGCTGAACGATATCGACTCCACCATGGTCGTTCTGCGCACGGAAAGCGGCAAGCTCTGCCACATCAACAACTCCCGCGCCGCGATCTACGGCCATGACCAGCGCGTCGAGATCCTGGGTTCAAACGGCATGCTCATCTCCGGAAACCGCCGCGCGCACGGCCTTGAACGGTTCGGGCCAACCGCGACGGGCGCAGCAGAACCCTTCCTCAACTTCTTCATCGAGCGCTATGCGGAAGCCTATGCGCTGGGGCTGGAATCGTTCATCGACTGCGTCGAAACCAACGCCACGCCGGATGCCACCTTTGAAGACGGCGAGAAGTCCCTGGCGCTTGCCGAGGCTGCAAATCTCTCACGTGCGGAGCGGCGGTTCGTCAACATCCGCGAAATCGTCGGCTGAGACCCCTGCCCGCCGGTCCAGATGGATATGGCGGGCATTCCTTCTCAGGGCTTGCGGCGCTGGTTTCCCGTCACCGTCGGAATTTGCGGCGAGTCCTTCTTGTCTTCCTGGAGCAGCGCTGCAACGGCGACGGCGATCGCCTGGGTCAGGCACATGGGTGCCGCAAGCGAGCGCGAGAACGAATATTCATCCTCCGGGATCGTGAACAGAACGCTGGCATTCTTCGCAAGCGGAGATAGCTGGCTGTCCGTGATGGCAACCATCGGCGTGCCATTGTGTGCCGCAACGTCGGCGATCGTCACGACTTCCTTGGCATAGTGGCGGAAGGCGATTGCGATCAGCACGTCCTTCTTGCCCATGACCTGCGCCATCTCGGGCGCGAGCCCGCCCGCAGGGTCGAGCAGAATGACCCGCAACTGAAGCATGGAGAGCACGTAGCGGAGGAATTTCGCGATCGGCTCGGAGCGCAGCTGCCCGGCGATAAAGATCGTATTCGCGCTCTTTATGACCTTGGCCGCCTTGGACAGGCTTTCCTCAGGCGTCGAGCTCAGCAGTTCCTGAAGCGTTGCAATATCGCGAACGACCAGATCGTGCAGGAAGCCAAGGTTGCCCTTCCGCTTGTTCTTCTCCAGATCGACGTCCAGTGCGCTGATACGCTCGCGATAGCCGGGGGCTGCCGTCGAGAGGCGGGTCTGGAAAACGGCCTGGAGCTGCTTGAAACCGGAAAACCCGAAATTCTGGGCGAAGCGCACGAGGATGGAGGGATGGGCGCCGCATTCCTCGGCAATCGCGTTGATCGATTTCATCGCGACAACGTTCGGGTTCTGCGTGATGAAGCGGGCAACCTGCTGGAAACGGTCGCTCAAGTCCGGATAGGCTTCCGTGACGAGATTGACGAATGTCTCGTAGTTGGCTGTGCGCGGTGGCGGCTGATCGGACTGTTTTACCCGTGGCATGCAGCGCAACTCCTGAAGCGTGATGTGCAAGAGGCCGCGGCATTCCATACGTGTCTTGCGCGCGGTCCAATCGCCTGATCAGTGCAGTATTGCAAAAATCGACAATCCGCAACGCTTGTCGCGGCGGACCTGTCCAGCGGCCCTTCCAGGGGCGACGATACGGGGTGCGCCCTGACGAGCGCACCCCTGTCATTCCTCAATAGGGGGCGTCGGGGAAGTAGTATTCCGCCGCATTGTCCTTGGTAATCAGCGGGCTGCCGAGCACGTAGCGACCGTTGATCGGCGCCTGCGTGGCGAACTTCATGGTGACGAGTTCGATCGCCGGAATGATCAGCGTCGGCGGGTAGAAGATGTCGGCATCGACCATGTCGTGGCCGTCCATCACCAGCTTGATCACCTTGTTCATGCCGGAACCGCCCAGTACCGTCACGTTCTTGCGCTCCGCCTGCTTGATCGCCTCGATGGCGCCGAGTGCAGCATCGTCGTCGCCGGCCCACACGCCGTCGATCTCAGGGAATCGCTGGAGATAGTCCTGCATCACCTCGAAACCCTTGTCCGGGTTCCAGTTGGCGTACTGCATGTCGAGCACTTCGATCTTGGTATCCTTCAGCGCCGCGTTGAAGGCGTCGATGCGGATGTTGTCGATCGCGGTCGGGATGCCGCGCATCACGACGATCTTGCCGCCATCGGGAAACTTCTTCTTGAAGTATTCGGCCGCCGCCTTGCCGTATTGCGGGTTGTCACCGCCGACATAGAGGTCTTCGATGCCTTCTTCGGCAAGACCCCGGTCGACCGTCGCGATGAACACGCCCTTGGCCTTGGCGGCCTTGACCGGCTCCGTCAACGGATCGGATTCGAAGGGCAGGACGACGAGCGCATTGATGTTGCGCGCCATCAGATCCTCGATATCGTTGACCTGCTGCGTGGCGCTCGACGAGGTCGCCAGCACGAAGTCGATATTCGGGAAGGCTTCCTTCATCCGGTCGATGGTGCGCTTGGTGTGGTAGTTGAGGCCGCCCGTCCAGCCGTGCGTGGCGGCCGGGATCGAGACGCCGATGACGGCGTCGGCAGCGAATGCCGGCGTTGCCAGCCCCGCGACGACCGCGCCCGCGGCGATCATGGATTTCAATCTGTTGAACATTTCACGTGTCTCCCTGTTGAAACGAAAAGAAGGTTCAGCCCTGCGAGCGGTCGCGTTGCAGGAGAACTGCGATGATGATGATCGCCCCCTGGAATGCGCCGTTGAGATAGGGGCTGATGAAGCCGGTGAGGTTGAGGATGTTGCTGATGAAACCTAGGATCAGCACGCCGACGATGGTGCCCCAGATGCGGCCGAAGCCGCCGCTGAGCGCCGTGCCGCCGATGATCACGGCGGCAATCGCCTCCAGTTCCCACATCAGGCCGGTCGAAGGGGTCGCGGCACCAAGGCGTGGCACGTAGATTACCGTCGCGACGGCGACGCAGAGGCCCTGGATGACGTAGGTGAGGATGCGCACGCGGTTGACCGGGATCGCCGAATAGAAGGCGACGTGCCGGTTCGAGCCGATGGCGGCCACATGCCGGCCGAAGCGCATGCGCCGCAGCACCAGTTCGCCGACGACGGCGATGACGCCGAGCACGAGGATCGGCACGGCGATGCCGAGAACCTGACCGTAATAGATCGGGCGTGCGGCATCGCGCAGCGAGAAATCGAGCGAGATGGAGCCACCATCCGCAAGCCAGGTGATGACCGAACGGAAGATGCCCATGGCGCCGAGCGTTACGATGAAGGCTTCCACCCGCCCCTTGACGATCATGACCCCGTTGAGAAGACCGGCCGCGGCACCAACGACAAGAGAGCAGACGATGCCGGCGACAACGAGCTGCCAACCCGGCCCCAGCACCTCGGCCGCCGAATTCATGAACATGATCGTCACACCCGCGACAAGCGCCGAGAGTGACCCAACGGAAAGGTCGAGCCCACCCGCCGTGATGACGAAAGTAGCGCCGACCGCAATGATGCCGATGATGGCGCTGCGCGTGAAAACGTTCGAGAGGTTTTCCGCGCCGAGAAAGCTGTCGCTCATCAGGGAACCGATGAGCATCAGCAGGATGAGGGCAATCAGCGGGCCGGCAGCCTCGAAAATGCCCGCAAGGGTGCGGCCCGGCGACGCTGCTGCGGTGCCGGCGGATGTCGCGGTAATGTCGGTCAATGGCTTGCCTCCTCCTGCGGGGCCTTGTCTTCCAGGCCCATGGCAAATCGAATGATGTCGGTCTCGCTGATCGCGTCGCCGGAAAGCTCGCCGGCAATGCGCCCACGCCGCATGACCAGCACCCGGTCGGACAGCCCGACGATCTCCTGCATCTCGGACGAGATGACGACGATCGCCTTGCCCTCTGCGGCGAGCGTGGCGATGATCTCGTAGATCTGCTGCTTGGCGCCGATATCGACGCCGCGCGTCGGCTCGTCGAAGACGATCAGGTCGGGCTCGACGGCAAGTGTCTTGGCGATCAGCACCTTCTGCTGGTTGCCGCCGCTGAGCGCGCCGGCCGTGACGTCGAGGCGGCCGGCGCGGATGTCGTAGCGTCCGACGGCGGTTTCGAGATCTCGCCGCTCCGCCCGCCGATCGATCCAACTCGCGCCGTTGATCGCCCCCTTGGTGAGCGCCACGTTCTGGTCGAGCGACTTGCCGAGCAGCAGGCCTTTGCCCTTGCGGTCCTCCGTCAGGTAGGCGAGTTTCAGCCCCCAGGCTTCGCGCGCCGCCGGCAGCTTGCGCGCCTCCCCACGCAGCACGAAGGACCCGCAGCGTGCCGGTCGCAGCCCGAAGAGCGCTTCGAAAAGTTCCGTGCGGCCGGAGCCGACGAGTCCGGAAATGCCGAGCACTTCACCCTCGCGGATATCAAGCGTCGCCTCCTCGACGGTGCCCGGCGATGTGAGGCCGGCGACGCTGAGCAATGCCTTTCGGTCCGCCGCACCGCGCCGGGGTGGATAGATTTCCGCAAGCGGCCGCCCGACCATCGCCTCGGCCATCGCATCCTCGGAAATATCGCTGGTGTTCTCGACGCGCACGATCTGGCCGTCGCGCAGGACCGCAACGCGATCGGCGATATCCTTCACCTCATCAAGGCGATGCGAGGTGAAGATCACCGAACCGCCCGTCTCGCGGAACGCGCGGATACGAGCGAACAGGTTGCCAGCCTCCGTCGCCGACAACACTGCGGTCGGTTCATCCATCAGGATGAGTTTCGGCTGGCGGGCGAAGGCCTTTGCGAGCTCGATCATCTGCCAGTCCGAGACGGGGAGATCGCGCAACCGTGCTCGAACGGGAGCCGCGGAACCGAGTTCAGCCAGCAAATCGCGCGCCCGTATCTCCATCGCCTTGCGATCGGTGAAGAGGCCGCGTGTGATTTCCCGGCCGAGAAAGACGTTTTCCGCCACCGTCAAATGGGGCGCCAGGCAGAATTCCTGATGCACCATGACGATGCCCGCGCCTTCGGCGGCATGCAGCGTTGCCGGCGCAGCTGCGCCGTCCAGCAGCATCGTGCCCGAAGACGGCGGCGCCAGCCCTGCGGCAATGCGCATGAGGGTGGATTTACCCGCACCGTTTTCACCAACGAGCGCCAGCACCTCACCCGGCTTCACCACGAGATCGATGCCCTTCAGCACCGGCACGATGCCATAGGATTTGGCGATGTCGCGAAATACCAGGAGCGCCATGATCAGCCGCCGACCGGAGAAAGACGCGGAGCAATCTCGGCGCGGTTGACGACGAGTGCCGGGTCGAGCGTGCCACTGAAGAAATCGAGGATGTTTGCCGCCGCCGAGATGGCCATGCGCCGCGCGCAGGCTTCGGTGAGCCCGGCATTGTGCGGGGATAGCACCACCCGGTCACAAGCGAGCATGGGATCGTCATTCGCCGGCGGTTCGGCATCGAGCACGTCGAGACCAGCCGCGGCAAGCCGCCCCTCGTTGAGTGCGGAAAGCAGCGCCGTTTCATCGATCAGGCCGCCGCGGGCGGTGTTGACGAGAATGGCCGAGCGTTTCATCACGGCCAGCTCCCTCGCACCAATCAAAGGCTCGGCGCCGGACTTGGGCACATGCAGCGACACCACATCGGCGCGCGAAAGGCCATCAAGCAAGTCATCCACCGGCGTTGCGCCGGCCGCCGCGATCTGGTCCGCGGCCTGGAACTTGTCGTAGGCAAGCACGGTCATGCCGAGCGCCGTTGCAATCTGCGCCAGCCGCCTGCCGATGCGGCCGAAGCCGACCACCAGCAATGTGCCACCGTCCAACTCATCGGCATCCAAACTGTTACGGTAATTCCAATCGCCTTGCCGCATCTTGCGGTCGAAGAGGACCGTGCGGCGCGCGGCCGAGAGCATCAGCATGACGGCGTGCTCGGCCACGGCGCGAGAATTCACATCCCCCACGACGGCAAGCGGGATGCCGCGGCCGTTCAGGGCTGTAACGTCGACCGAATCGTAGCCGACGCCGTGGCGCGAAACGATCTTGAGGTTCGGCGCATCGGCAATGAACACCGCCGACAGCGGCTGGGTGCGAATGAGCAGCGCATCGGCGGTCACGAGGAACGGCGCGTAGCTTGCCGCGGAGACCTCCTCGACATAGTCGATCGTCACGCCGGGCGCGGATTTGAGAACGGCAAGGCCGTCCGCGTGGATCTTGCCTGCCACCAGGATCCTGGGCATTCAATATCCTCCCGTGTCGATCGTGTTGGCGGGAGCAACCTCCTGCACGAGATCACGGAATTTCCGCACGCTCGCCTCGGCAGCGCCTGCAAGAAGGCGGACATCGTTGGTGACCGTCACGAAATCGAAGCCCCAGCCCACCGCTTCCGCCGCGTAGTCGGGCGTGCCGTTGTGCAGTGCCGCCCGCTTGCCGGCCCTGTGGGCCGCATGGAGGATCGACTTGATCGCCTCGATCATCTCCGGCTCGCGGCGGTCGAAGCCGGGCGCGTAGCGCTTGCCCTGGAGCCCCAGCGTCAGGTCGGCGGGGCCGATATAGACGCCATCGAGACCGGGGGTTGCAAGGATGTCTTCGAGGTTCTCGTAAGCCTGCGCGGTCTCGATCATGGCGAGGCAGATCATTTCGTCGTCGGCTTCAGCGGCATATCCGGCACCGGCGGAAAACAGCGCCCGGCTTGGGCCGAAGCTGCGGACGCCGTTGGGCGGATAGCGCACATAGGAGACGAGCCGCTCGGCCTCGGCGCGCGTGTTGATCATCGGGCAGATGACGCCATAGGCGCCGGCGTCCAGCGCCTTCATGATGTCGGCGGGATCGAGCCACGGCACGCGCACCAGCGGCGTCACCCCGCTTGCCCGCATGGCCTGCAGCATTGGCACGGCCCCGTCGTAACCGACGATGCCGTGCTGCATGTCGATGGTGAGCGAGTCGTAGCCCTGCGCGGCCATGATTTCGGCACTGAAGGAATTGGCGATGGAGAGCCAGCCGTTGAGGACGGGCTTGCCTTCGGCCCAGCGTTGTTTGACACCGTTCTTGATCATGGCTGCCTCCTCAGACCAGCATTTGCGCGAGCTTGACGTTGGAATAGTCGAGGATGCCCTCGGTACCGCCTTCGCGACCCATGCCACTCGCCTTGATGCCGCCGAACGGCGCCTCGGCGGCGGCAAGCGCAAAACTGTTGACCCCGACCATGCCCGCCTCCAGCCGCGCCGCAGCCTCGCGCGCCCGGCCGGCATCGCGGGTGAAGACGTATGCGGAGAGGCCCATTTCGGAGGCATTCGCCCGCTCGAAAACCTCATCCGTGCTGGAAAACGGCGTGATGGCGGCGATGGGGCCGAAGTTCTCCTCGGCGATTGCCTTGGCATCATCCGGCAGGCCGGTGATGACGGTTGGCTCGAAGAAGAAGCCGGCATTCATATCCGCCGGGCGCCGGCCGCCCGCGAGAATCTTGCCGCCTCGGTCGCTGGCGTCGGCAACGATTTCTTCGATTGCAGCGATGCGCCGCTCGTTGATCAGCGGCCCCACCTGCGTCGCCTCGTCAAGGCCATGGCCGAGTTTTAGCGCGCGGGCGCGGGCAGCAAAGCCTTCGGCGAAGCGATCGTGCAGCGTTTCGTGCACGTAGAAGCGATCGGGCGTCACGCAGACTTGGCCGGCATTGGCGTATTTCGTCGGCACCGCGAGATCGAGCGCCTTATCGAGATCGGCGTCGTCGAAGATGATCATCGGCGCATTGCCGCCAAGTTCCATGCTGATGCGCTTCACCGTCTCGGCGCTGTCGCGGATCATCTGCTGGCCGACGCGCGTCGATCCCGTCAGCGAAACCTTTCGCACGACCGGCGAGGCCATGATGGGCTTATAGGTGTTGCCAGTCGGGCCGATCAGGAGGTTGGCGACGCCCGCCGGAAGGCCGGCTTCGCGCAGGCTATCGAACAGGACCATTGCCACGCCCGGCACCTCGACGGAAGGACGGACGATGACGGCGCAACCGGCAGCAAGCGCGGGCGCGACCTTGCGGGCAATCAACGCCGCCGGGAAATTCCACGCGGTGAAGGCCGCGACGACGCCGACGGGCTCATGCGTGACCTCCAGGCGGCCGCCCGGCACGCGGCTTTCGACGATACGGCCGTAGATGCGGCGGGCTTCCTCCGCGTACCAGCGGAACTGGTCGACGGCGAGCGCCCATTCGCGACCCGCCTGCGCCAGCGGCTTTCCGGTTTCGAGCGTGATCTGGCGTGCAGCCTCGGCCGTGCGCGCCGCCATCACATCGGCCGCCTTGTGCAAGTGGTCCGCGCGTGTCCAGGCCGGCATTCTCTTCCACGCGTGGAAAGCCTTGTCCGCAACGCTGATCGCCCTGTTGGTGTCATCGACGCTTGCCACGGGAACGACACCCAAGACGTCGCCATTGCCCGGATCCGTGATTTCAGTCGATGCGCCAGTCGCGGGACCTGACCAGGCACCATCGATGAACAAGCCGTAGGACGCGTACATGTTTCCTCCTCGGATTGCTGATGGAGACCCGATCAGCAACATTCGTTTTCATTATCACAAAGACGCAATTTTAATTGCACGTCAAGCGTAATCGGCACGATGGACAGCTTGTTCGGGGTGAATGGAGCGCCGGACGCGGTGCCGGCGAGCGCGGCACGAATTGCCGGGAAAACTCCATATGCAATTATTATTGCGCCACCATCGTCCTGCGGTCAATCACCATTCACATCAAGCCATGCGCCGGCGCGCGACGATTGCTGGATCGTCTCCACCAGCGTCTGGATGCGCAGGCCAGCGCGGAAATTGAACGGCTCGGGCCTAAGGCCTGCAATCGCCTCCAGATAGCCGGCGACCTCGATGGCCTTCAGATCGTTGAAGCCAAGCTGGTGGCCGGGAGCGACACAGAAGCGGCCATAGGGCGCGTGGTCGGGGCCGGCCTCAATCCGCCGGAAACCTTGCCGCCCCTTCGCGTCGGCCGTCGAATAGAAATGAAGCTCGTTGAAGCGCTCCTGTGAAAAGGCAAGCGCGCCCTTCGTGCCGTAGACTTCGAAATCGTGCTGCATCTTGCGGCCGGTTGCGATCCAGTTGCCCTCGATGGAGCCGGTCGCGCCGTTGGCAAAGCGCAGGAAGGCGCTGCCGACATCGTCCGTCTCGACCGGCCGCACACCGCCCTTGCCATCGGGGCGGCTCGCGATCATCGTGACGCAGTCGCCCATGACCTTCGTAATCGGTCCCATCAGGAATTCCGCCGTCGCCAGCGCGTGGCTGCCGATATCCGCCAGGGCACCGCCACCGGCGGGATCGTGCCGGAACGTGAACGGGCCGCTTGCATCGGCCATATAGTCCTCCGCATGGAGGCCACGGTAACCACGGATTTCGCCCAGTTCCCCGCCCGCGATCATCTCCCTGGCGAGGCTGAGCATCGGGTTGCAAAGATAGTTGAAGCCGACCTGCGTCTTGATGCCAGCCTTCTCCGCCGCTTCGGCCATCTCCCGCGCATCGGCAGCCAGCGGGGCGAGCGGTTTTTCGCAATAGACGTGTTTGCCGGCGGCGATGGCCGAAAGCGCCATCTCCTTGTGCAGCGCATTCGGGGCCGTAATGTCGATGACATCGATATCGGGATCCGCCACCAGGCTGCGCCAGTCATCCGTGGCGCGCTCGAAACCGAAGGCCGCGCGCGCGGCTTCCGCCTGCGCCATGGTCACATCGGCGATCGTGGCAAGTTCCACCTCATAGGGCAGATCGAACACCCGCTCGGCGGCGGCGAAGCCGAAGACATGCGTCTTGCCCATGAAACCCGACCCGATAAGGCCAAGACGGAGCTTCTTTTTCATTTTCCCTGTTCCCTGGATGATGCGCATTTTGTTTAATGCAATTATCATTGCAAAAATACACAAGTGTCAATATTTGTTTTTCAGACACCCGAAACCCCTTACCCGGAGCCCGACCATGAAAGCCAAACTCGGCATTGCCCCCATCGCCTGGTGGAACGACGACCTGCCGGAAATCAGCAGCGACATTTCGCTGGAAGGATGCCTTGCCGAGGCCGCGCAAGCCGGTTTTACCGGCATGGAGACCGGCCGCCGGTTCCCGATGGACGCGAAGATCCTGCGCCCCATCCTCGACAAGCACGGCATCCAGGTTTGCGGCGGCTGGTTCTCCGGCCTGCTGCTCGATGGCGACATCGAAGCGGAGAAGGACCGGATCGCCGAGCAGATGGCGCTGTTCAAGGCGGTCGACGCTCCCTGCATCGTCTACGGCGAGACGGCCGGCACCATTCAGGGCGACCGCAACGCGCCGCTTGCCACCAAACGTAAACTTTCCGAGGACGAGATCAAGGCCTACGGTCGCAAGATGACGGCGTTCGGCGAATGGTGTTCCGAGCAGGGCATGCCGATCTCCTACCACCATCACATGGCGGCGCCGATCGAGACCGAGGAAGAACTCGATCTCCTGATGAAACATTCCGGCGAAGGCTTGCCGCTGCTCTTCGATGCCGGCCACATGGCCTTTGCAGGCGGCGACGTCCTGCGCGTCATCGACAAGCATCACAGCCGCATCACCCATGTGCACACCAAGGATGTCCGCCTGCCGGTGATCGACGCGCTCGATCGAGCGCGCGAAAGCTTCCTCGACGCCGTCATCAAGGGCGCCTTCACGGTTCCCGGCGACGGCAGCCTCGATTTCGAAGCCATCGTCAAGCGCCTCGCCTCCCACGGCTATGAGGGCTGGTTCGTCGTCGAGGCGGAACAGGATCCCACTCACAATCCACCGCTCGACATGGCGAAGATCGGCCATAAGGAACTCCTCCGCGTTATGGCTGCCGCCGGTTACGAGGTGGTTCGTCAATAGAGCGACGGGACGTGCCGGCCCGAGCCGGCACGTCCGTTTCAGATCGTCCCGCCGAGCGAGGATTCCAGCAGCGCCAGTTCCTGCCCGCCGGCCATCATGTCCTGCAAGGCTGCCGCATCCACGGTGCCGCGTTCGGCGGTACCGAGCGTCTGGCCGCGGTTCAGCACCGTGAAGCGATCACCGACAGCGAGCGCGTGACGGACGTTGTGGGTGATGAAGACAACACCGATGCCCTGCTTGCGCACCCGATCGATCGTGCTCAGCACATTCGCCGTCTGGCGCACGCCGAGCGCGGAGGTCGGTTCGTCGAGGATCAGCACCTTGGCGCCGAAATAGACCGCTCGCGCAATCGCCACCGTCTGGCGCTCGCCGCCGGAGAGCGTACCCACCGCCTGGTCCGGCCCACGCAGGCTGATGCCCATCTTGCGCATTTCCTTGACGGTGATGTCATCGGCCCTGTCCGTATCGAACGTCTTGAACGGCCAGACGCCGCGCTCCGGCTCCCGCCCCATCCAGAAATTGCGGCTGACGCTCATCAGCGGGATCATAGCAAGGTCCTGATAGACCGTGGCGATGCCCGCCGTCATGGCGTCCCGCGGGCTCTGGAACAGCGTCGGCGCGCCTTCCACCAGCACCTCCCCGCCGCTCGGCTTGTAGACACCGGACATGATCTTGATGAAGGTCGATTTTCCGGCACCGTTGTCACCGAGCAGGCAGTGGCATTCGCCGGCCTTGACGTCGAAGGAGACACCGGCCAGCGCAATGACATGGCCAAAATGCTTCGTGATGTTTCTCATCTCCACGATGGCGGACATCAGCGTTCTCCCGTGATGATGCGGCGGATGTAGGTGTTCATGATCACGGCCGTCAGCAGGATGACGCCGAGGAACACCCGGAAGAGCGAGCTTTCCGCATTGGCGAAGAATAGGCCCTGCTGCACCACGCCGAAAATGATGGCCCCGAGTGCCGCCCCGATGACCGAGCCGTAGCCGCCGGTGAGCAGCGCGCCGCCGATGACCACGCAGATGATCGCCTCGAACTCTTTCAACAGGCCGCGGTCGGCCGCCGCCGAGCCGAATTCCATCACCTGGCAGGTGGCGAAGACGACGGCGCAGAAGGCGGAGAACATGAACATCAGGATTTTTACGCGATTGACCGGCACGCCGACGTAGCGCGCGGCGAGCGCGTCTCCGCCGGCGGCAAAAATCCAGTTGCCGAACTTGGTGCGGGTAAGCAGCCAGTGACCGAAGACCACGAGCACGATCGCCCAGACGACGAGCATCGGAATACCGTCGATGACCGGCTGCCCGGCGCGATTGCCGCGGGTGAAGGTGGCGATCCATCCCGCCTCCCCCATCCAGGTGAAGAGCCAGCCTAAAACCTTGCCGCCGAAGACCGGAGCGAGCCAGTCGGTAGCCGCTTTTTCGGCAACGCCGCCGATGATCGTCTGGCGGGTAAAATAGATCGAGCCCCAGATGGTCAACCCGCGCAGGATATAGAGGAAGGCGAGTGTCACGATGAAGGACGGCAGGCCGGTGCGGATGACCAGCCAGCCGTTCACACCGCCAAGCAGGACGCAGAAGACGAAGGTCGCGATGATGGCGAGCCAGAGCGGCACCCCGAGATGGACCGACAGAATGGCCATCATGACGCCGGAAAAACCAATCATCGAACCGGTGGAAAGATCGAACTCGCCGGCGATCATCAGAAGGCAGGCGCCCACCGCGATGACCATGAACTGGGCCGAAACCACCGTCCAGTTCATCACGCCCTCGGCAGCGAACATGCCGCTGTCGCCGGCAATCACCGCAAACAGCAGGAAGACCAGGATGGTGCCGCAGATGCCGCCAAGCTCGGGCCGGATCAGCGCGCGCCTGAGCGGCGAGACGGGTTTGATGCGCTCGTCCTTCAGCGCGTCCGGAATGACGTCCGTCATGAATGCATTTCCTCCCTCAGAAGCATTTTTTTGGCGCGCACGGGCAATGAGCCGGTGCGCGCCAAAAATCCGTCAGATCAGCGGTACTGGCCTGCCAGCGACTCGACGAGCGCGATGTTGTCCTTCGTCACGAAGCCCGGGCCGGTGAAGATGGAGTTCGACGGCGTCACACCGTAGCGGACGAAGTTCGTCAGCACCTGGATCGGGATCGAGCCCTGCAGGAACGGCTGCTGGTCAATCGCGAAGTTGATCGTGCCGTCCTTGATGGCCGCGGAGATTTCTGCGGAGAGGTCGAAGGTGCCGAAATAGAGGTCGCCGTCGAGGCCCATCTCCTTGACCGCCCGGATCGACGGTTCGGCCGAGTTGGGGCCGAGCGTCAGGATCGCGCCGGTATCGGGATTGGCGGTGAGATAGGCTTTCACCTTGTTCTGAACTTCCGACGGGTCGATGCCGGAATCGACCATCTGGTTGCCGAGTTCCACACCGATGCCTTCTGCAAAGCCGCGGCACCGCTCAACGGAAGCGGGGTTGGTGATATAGTGGTTGACGCAGAGGAAGCTCTTGATGCCCGCCTCCTTCGCGCGCTTGCCGGCACCGAGGCCCGCTTCGTATTCCGGCTGGCCGACATGCATCAGTGCGCCGAGCTTCTGGCTTTCTTCCACCGTGCCGGAATTGACGGTGACGACCGGAATGCCCTTGGCAACGGCATCCTTGATCGGTCCTTCCAGCACGTTGAAATCGGCGATCGTGACGATGATGCCGTCGACGCCGGCCGCCGAGCTCTGCTGCACGAGGCGCGCCATGTCGGCAAGGTCGCCGCTCGGCGGGTTACGATATTCGGTCGTAACGCCCATCTGCTCGTTCGTGACCTTGATCGCGTTCTTGATGACGTTGAACCAGCTGTCGCTATCCGGGCCATGGCTGATCCAGACGAATTTCTCGCCGTCCGCATTGGCGATACCGGCAAACGCCGTCGTGGCAAGCAGCGCGCCGAGGGCGAGCGATTGCAGAATTTTCTTCATGAACGATTTCCTCCCGAAATTGGCTTCCTGTTTCCTCCCCGCCCGAAGCCATTGCGGGTAACTTTTAAGCGGCGCGCTTGGCGCCCTGTGCGGCAAGCGCTGCGTCGAGCTGCGCCTCATCCCAACCTTCCACGACGGCCCGGGCAAGCAGCTCCTGCTGGCTTTCCGGTGCGAGACCGCCAAGCGGCGGGTCGGTGTCGAGATTGGTCGGAAACGGATAACCGTCCGCGGTCGCGGCAATCACCGCCCGCCGTCCCTCGGGCGAAAGTGCCGCCAGATGTGGATAGACGGCGCGGGCCATGGCGGTACGGTCGAGATTTTCCATGTGGCGGGCGAAAGCCGATGCCGTCTGGATGAGGTTCACCATGCGCACGACATCCGACGTCCGGTTCTCGCCGGCAGCATGGAACAGCGCCGGACTGAAGAAGATGGCGTCGCCCTTTTCCAGTGGAAGCTGGACGCAATGTTCTTCGAAATAGGCCTGGAATTCCGGCCGCGTGGCGGCGACGTAACCCGGCAGGTAGCGCTGCGAATGCGGCAGCAGCTTCGTCGTTCCGCTCTCGACGGGCATGTCGCAATGGGCGACGCCGCCCTGCAGGATGAGGGTCGGGCCGGTGGCGTGGATGTGCGTCGGATACTCTGCCATCTGCTCCGGCTTCATGAAGCCGAGGTGGTAATCGCGATGCGGCGCCTGCGCCTTGCCGCCGGGGCGCACCTGATTGACCTGCGTCGCGATCTGGTAACCCGGGCCGAGCCAGGCGCGGCAGGCAATATCAATCACCGGATTGGCCATGTAGCGGGCGTAGACGGCGGGATTGCGCAGGCACAGCTTCTGCAGGCTGTTCCAGATACGGTCATTGGCACCGGCCTTGGCAAAGTGATCGCCCGCCGCCGTGCCTGCCGCACGCTCGTCGGCAATGATCTGGCGAAACACGTCACTGGCCGCATCGATGGCGCCAGGATCGGTGAAAGCGCGCTTCACCACGAAGACACCCGGCCCCTCGCCGATGACCGAGGCCCATTCCAGGCCGATGGCATCGTTGACGGACGCGCCGTCATAGATCGGGATGTTCTTCTCGATCGCAATGGCCGTCGGGCACATCGTCTTCGTGGTTTCGGTTTCGACCTCGCGCCGGAACTGCGCAAGATCAATCACCGCTGCAATGTCATTCATGAGATCCTCCTACCGATCTGTATCGACCCCTGCAGAAATCAGCACGTGACGCTCTCGCGACGCGCCTGTTGCACGTCGCAAGCCACTGCCGGGATTGAATAATTGCACTTATCCTCAAGGAGCAACATTAATTGCAGATAATGGAATGTCAACACACTTCGCAGCCATGGCGCACGAACGGGAAATCACCCATCAGAAAGACAAAAAAATCGGCGCCGGTGAGCGGCGCCGATACGGTCAGACAGGGTGAGAGAAGGTGCCGCTACTTGCGGATCGCCCAATTCCGGAGCGACTTGTCGCCATAGGCCGCCCCGACGACGATGAGGCCGAGAATGAGAATGAACCATTGCGGCTGAACACCGGTGACGACCAGATAGGACTGAATGGAGGACAGGACGAATGCACCCATCAGGGCTCCGATCAGCGAGATCCGCCCGCCAGCCAGCAGGCAGCCGCCCAGAACACAGGAGGCAATGGCCTGCAACTCCATCAGTCGCCCCATGGATCCATCGGCAAATCCGAGCTTTCCAGCCTCAAGCGCGCCGGCAAAGGCGGCGAGCATACCGCAGATGACGAATGCGGACAGCTTGATGCGATCGACACGCACACCGCGCGAATGCGCACTGTCCGCCGAGCCGCCGACGGCCAGCAGCCGGTTGCCGAATGGCATGGCCTTCAGGACGACGAAGAGAATAGCAAAGACCGCGATCAACCAGAACAGAGCGGTATTGAAGCCGAGAAAATCGCCCCCGCCGAGAAGAAAGTAGGTCCAGCCGTTTCGCGCGGCATAGGGAATGGAAAACGAAAAGCCATCCGTCAGCGCAATCGCGATGCCACGAAAGATCATCAGCGTTCCAAGGGTGATGATCAGCGAGGGTGTCTTGGTTCTGGTGATGAGCCAGCCGTTCACATAACCGATAGCCGCGCCAACGGCGATGGCGGCCAACGCGGCAAACACGGGATCGACACGGGCGGCAAGCCAGAGGTAGGCGAGCGCACCCATGCCGAAGGTCGACCCAACTGAAATGTCGATTTCGCCGGTCCCGATCACGATGGCGACACCCAGGCTCATCAGCCCGAGCGTCGCGGTCACCTGCATGATCGTGCCGATATTGTAGAGATTGGCCCAACGCCCGTCCGAGGTCGATGCGAAAATGACGATCAGGATGGCGCCGATCAGGAAGATGCCGATTTCCGCGTGGCGACGAATGAGGGGCTTTGCTGCGGAGAGCGCCATCAGACCGCCTCCTTCTCGACGACGCGACCGCCCTGGCGGATGACGTCTTCAAGCGCTTCCGCCGACATGCTGTCGGTCGACGCATCGGCAACCTTCTCGCCGTTTTCCATGATGACGATGCGATCGGCGAGCTTGTGCACCTGGAAGATGTCGTGCGTTATGTAGATGACGAGCAGACCCTGCTCCTTCAGCTGCACCGCCAACTCGTTGACATGCTCGCGTTCGCGCACCGACAGGTGGTTGGTCGGCTCGTCCATGATCACGACGCGGTTCTTGAACTCGACGGCCCGGCCGATCTTGACCGATTGGCGCTCACCGCCCGACAGCCGTTCCACCTCGTCATCGGCCGAGACGTTCTCGCGAAGGCCGAACTGGCGGATGACGCGGCTGGATTTCTCGCGCATCTTGCCGAAATCGAGAAACGGTATCCCGAGGATGCGTTTGACCGGCTCCCGCCCGAGATAGAAATTCCGCGCGATCGAAAGGTTGTCGCAAAGGCCGACAGACTGCTGGATAGTCTCGATGCCTTGGTCGATGGCGAGCTTCGGGTGAAACTTCTCGACCTTCTTCCCGTCGAAAAAGACCTCACCTTTCGACGGGGCGTGGATACCGCACAGAACGCGGATCAGCGTGGTCTTGCCGGCACCATTGTCGCCGACCAGACCGATCAGTTCGCCAGCGTTGAAATCGACCGAAACGTTTTTCAGAGCGTGGAAGGCACCGAAATAGAGGTCGAGGTTTTTCACCTGGATCAGGGGTTGTTGGGTCATTTGAGCGTCCTCCCGCGTCAAACGCTGTGCCCGAGAAAGCGGGCAAGCTTCTGATTGAAAATAACCGCCACGATGAGAACGGCGCCGACGAATGTGATGTACCAGGATGATGGTGCGCCAAGCGCGGTCAGCTCGTAGCGGAAGCTGACAACGATCAAGGCGCCGAGGATGACCCCGAGGATCGACCCTCGCCCGCCAGTCAGCAGGCACCCGCCGATCACCGCTGCCGAGATGGCCTCGAGTTCCATGTTCTCGCCGAGCGTCACATGGGTCTGCGGCTGGTTGCACAGTGTCAGGATGCCGGCGAAGCCTGCGAGGAGGGAGCAGAGGACAAAGGCCGCCGTCTTGACGCGATCGGTGCGGACACCCCGCGATTCAGCGCTTTCCCGGCTGCCGCCGGTCGCCAAAAGCCGGTTCCCGAAACGGGTGCCCCAGAGCATGATTGCCAGCAGGACGGAAATGATACCGACCCAGTAGATGGCCGCTGCAACACCGAAGAGCTCTCCACCCAGGAGCCGGGTCAGGGCATGAGTGCGAGCGTCTGGGGAGAAATTGTGGACGGATCCGCCCGTCCAGACGTAGATGATGCCGCGCGCCGCAAACAGGCCGCCAAGCGTGACGATCATCGATGGAAGCTCACCTTTCACAACAGCGGTTCCCTGGATAAACCCGGCCGCCGCCGCAATGAGGAGAGCCACGACCAGAGAGCCGGGCACGCCGAGAGAGGGCTCCAGTGTTATGAAGGCCACGCCGGTCAGCCCGTAGATCGACCCGACGGACAGGTCGATCTCCTTCGTCATGATCACAAGGGCCTGCCCCAACGCCACCAGGGCGAGGATGGCCGTGAACTGCGTGACGTTGGACAGGGTCTGCACCGTCCACCATCCGGAAAAATCGATCGCTGTGAAAACGGCCAGCATGGCGATGACGCCGATGGTCGCGCCGAAGCCCTGGCTGCGGACAAGGTACTTCATGGTTCTTGATCCTGCTCGTTGATATGCGCTGCGGGAGGCGCAAATGAGGGCAGCCGGCCTTGCCAGAAAGGCCAGCCGCCCTCGCCCGGGAGGGTACCGGTTACCAGGTGTTCTGTTCGTCGTAGGCCTTGTCGCCGAACACGCCGCGGACCTGCTCGGCCCACTGATCCGCATTATCCTTGTTGATCACGAGCGGACCCGTCAGGATGCTTTGCTGGGGCGCGTATCCGAACTTCTTGTTCCAATACAGCCACTCCATCGGTGCGTAGCCCTGCAGCCAAAAACCCTGGCTGTTCGTCGCGAGAATATGCCCCGCGCGCACGCCTTCGATCGACACCGGACCTTCATCGACGGTCAGCACGGTGACGCCCTTGTCGTCGACGTCAGGATCGAGCTTCATCTCGTTTGCCACACCCCACGCCCAGGGGGACGACCAGCCAGCGACCGTGAAGATATAGTTGGTGTCCGGATTGGCCTGCAAGAAGGATTGCAGCGTGTTGCGCGCCGTTGCCGGCTCCGCGCCGATGAAGAGTTCGTCGAACTTTGCGCCCGCCTTCTCCATCACCTCTTTCATGCCGGCGCAGCGCGCCTTGAGACCCTGATGCGCCGAGTCATGACTTGCGCAGACCACGTGCGTCGGCTTCGGAATTTCGCCGGCCTCGACCTTCGTCAGCGCGTATTCCCCGAGCTTCTTGCCCGTCAGGAACTCGTCGCCGCCGACATAGGTGAGATAGGGAATGCGCTCGCCATCGGGCCGACCGTCCGGGATGTTGAAGGCGACGACCGGGATGCCGGCCTCGATCGCCTTGCGCAGCGGGCCTTCAAAGGCATCGGAACTGACGATCGGCACGGCAATGCCGTCCGGCTGGGTTGCGATCGCCTGCTCGAGCAGGCGGACATGCTCCTGAACCGAGTAATTGTTCGTGGAAATGTATTCGGTCTTCACATCCGGATACTTCGCCTCGAACTCCTTCAGGGATGTCGTCAGCCAGTTCATGTTCGGATCGTTGGATCCGATGTGCGAGACCATGACGAAGCGATACTGCTTTTCGCCGTCCTGAGCATGGGCGCCCCCAAGCGCAGCCGACGCCAAAAGAGCAGAATACAGGATGCTTTTTCCAATTCTCATAAGGTTCCTCCTCCTTGAATGGGTAGACGGAGTTATCGATGCGAGCGGGTTGCTCAGTCGTCTTCAGACGGCATCACAAGCAACCTCCACGTCGCCTGCTGAACTCCTAGATGCAACATTAATTGCATTAATTTCATTATGTCAACATTTATTCCAGACCGGGAGTGAACTCGGCATTGCGTCAGCGTTTGCGGCTATCTTCGGGCCGCCTGAAGACGAGATCGCTGGGAGGTATTTTCATGGATGGGGGAGAGGATTCACAAGCCTTTCATAGGCCAGATCCTGATCGTCTCTCCATCAAATTGACTCGATGGGCGCTAAGAACTCAAATTACTGAAAATATTTCGCTTATTCAAAAAATCTGAATAAGATGATGCAAACTACATCACCAGCCACGGGATTTTTGAGGCAAACGCGCCATCAAGGGCAACGTGAAGAGGTAGGACGCTCTAGCGACGACCCGCACGTTCCTTTGGTTGGGATAGGAGCACGCGCTCCGCTAAAGACCACAGTTGTACCGCGTATGAACGAGAATCTGCGAGTAGCCCGGTTCACTGGTCACGCCATTCAGATTGCTCTTGATCCATCGTGCTGCCGACGCGAGCTCGGCCGCAAAATCATGCGAGATAACATAATCCATGACCCCGGCCTCAAGCAGCGCGCGGGAATGGTTTGACAATTCATGCCCGACAAACACCGTTTCCCCCACCTTGCCAACAGCCTCCAGCGCCTTTGCGATTCCGCGATTGGCACCCGCGACGTTGTATATCGCAGCCGGATGGCCATTCGCCTCGAAATACCGCGTCAGTTGCTCGCATGTGCTCTCCGGCCTGTCGTCCGACATCACGCGCTCTTCGATCTTCAGATAGGGGAAATCGGACCGCAGCACGCGCCGAAACCCCATTTCTCGCTCCTGCTGGCAACGAAACGGCACGCTCATGACGATCAGAATGCTGTTGCTGACCTTCGGCAAGGCATTGCCGATCAGCAATGCCGCGACACTTCCGGCGGCGTACTGGTCGTTCCCGACATAGATGCTTCTTCGTGAACTCGGCAGATCCGTCGTGAGGCAGATCACCGGCCGGCCGAGCGTGCGAAGCTTTCGGATCGCCCGGTTGGTCGCCGGGTGCTCGCGGGCGATAACGACGACCCCATCAGCCTCGCCACCTCCCTGCTCGACTCGCCGCGCGAAGGCGAGCGGCTCGGCGTCGCTCGTCGTCACATATACCCCTTGTACATCAATGCCAGCCTGCGTGCGGTTCACTTCCGACACGGCGGCTGCCATAGCTGCATTGAAGGTTTCGCCCGATTCACAGAACAGGCGAATAAGCACCGGGACGTCGCTGTCGGCACTCTCATGGCGCAGCTTTTCGAGCGCCGCGAGAACCCGCGCCCGGGTCTTCTCCCGCACGCCGCTGCGGTTGTTGAGCACCCGGTCGACGGTTGCGGAACCGACTGCGGCGATCCTGGCTATCTCGTGAACCGATGGCCCTTTCCAGGTTCCGGGCTTCGCGGGTTTTGGCATTTTCCCCTCACTAGCTGATGCGATTCAAATCATGGGATCGAACAACCGTACGCCGAATACTTAGCGCCTGAAGCGTTTGCCGTGAATTGCCGCAATGCGAAATTATTGATGTAAAATACATCGGAAAATGCCCGCTACGCTCGTTGAATGATGACATTTCAATCTCGATAATCCAACCGTCAAGCTGAGGAAGGCATGGTTCCCGGCACGGCGCGATCACGAGGCACCGAGCGCTCGTTCCGGTCCCAACCTGCATCAACGTCACGGGACATCGTTCGCCCGCATCCTCGCCTGGTCTCGCCTTCGAAAACAAGGAACGTGGAATGTCTGTCAGAATTGCAATCATCGGTGCGGGCATCATGGGTGCCGACCACGCCCGGATTGTCTCGGAGGATTTGCCCGGAGCCGTGTTGCAGGTCGTCTGCGATGCGTCCGAGGCGCGCGCTCGTGCGATCGCGGAGGATTGTGGCGCGGCCGACATCTCCACCGATCCGCTCCAGACGATCCGGCGCGACGACATCGACGCGGTGATCATCGCAAGTCCCGATGAAACCCACGCCCCCCTGTCGCTTGCCGCAATCGAGGTGGGAAAGCCGGTGCTCTGCGAAAAACCCCTGTCGCAGAATGCAAGCGAATGCCGCGCGGTCATAGCCGCGGAGGTCGCGCGCGAACGCCGGTTTGTTCAGCTCGGCTTCATGCGCCGTTTCGACCCATCCTATCGGGATATGAAGACCGCGCTCGCAGACGGCTCGCTCGGCCGGGCGATCATGATGCACAACACCCACCGGAATGTTGAAGCACCGGCGAATTTCACCGGCCAGATGGCGATCACCAACTCGGCGCCGCACGAATTCGACGTCGCACGCTTCATGCTCGACGCCGACTATACCGCCATATCGGTCTTTCAGCCCGCCGGTATCGATACGGCGAAAACCGGAGCGCCGGTCTTCATGGTCCTCGAAACCGACAAGGGCCAGCTCGTCAACATCGAGGTCAACAACAACGCAGCCTATGGCTACGACGTGCGCGGTGAGCTTGTTGGCGAAAAGGGATCGATCCAGCTCAATGCCCCCGTCCATACGCGCCGCAACAGCGACCTCATGGCATTCGAACACTATCCAGCCGATTGGCGCCCCCGCTTTGCGGAAGCCTACCGCCTGCAGAACAAGGCCTTCATCAACTTCGTTCGAACCGGCACGTTCTCCGCAATCGCCTCCGACAGTTGGGACGGCTATTGCGCGACCCTTGTCGCCGAAGCCGGCGTCGAGGCGTTGCGCACAGGCAGGCGCATCGGCCTCGCCGCAATGGACAAACCTTCTCTCTACAACGCACGATAGGAAACGCTCCTATGAAACTCGGTTTCGTCTCCGACAGCCTCGGCGGCCTGTCTTTCGACGCCCTCCTCGACAACGCCGCGCGGCTCGGTGTCTCGGGCGTCGAGGTGAACACCGGCGGCTGGTCCACGGCCCCCCATTTCGATCTTCAGGCGATGAAAAGCAGCGCCGACGCGCGACGCCACTTTACCAAGGCCTTCGAGGATCGTGGCCTGGAGATCATTGCGCTCAACGCCAACGGCAATCCGCTGCACCCGACCCAGCCCGAGCAAGGGGAATGCCTCAAGGACACGATCCGGCTTGCCGGAGACATGGGTATCAAGACCGTCTGCACCATGTCTGGCCTGCCGGCTGGCCGTGCGGGTGACCTCATGCCGAACTGGATCGTCTCGTCCTGGCCGCCGGAAACGCAGGAGATCCTGCGCTACCAGTGGGAGGAAAAGCTCCTGCCGTTCTGGACGGACACCGTCGCGCTCGCCAGGGAGTGCGGCGTGGAGCGTATCGCGCTGGAACTGCACGGCAATCAATATGTCTACAACGTCCCTTCACTCTTGAAGCTGCGGGCGGCCGTCGGCCCGGTCGTAGGCGCCAATCTCGACCCGTCCCACCTCTTCTGGATGGGGGCGGATCCACTAGTCGCGGCCGAAGCGCTCGGCGATGCCGTCTTTCATGTCCACGCCAAGGACACGATGCTGAATGCGCCGATCCAGGCGACGACCTCGCTTCTGGAAAACGGCTCGCTGCTAAACATTCCCGCGCGAAGCTGGTCCTATGTCACGCTCGGTTTCGGCCACGGCGAAGCCTGGTGGCGGCAGTTCTGCTATCGCTTGCAGATGGCGGGCTATGACGGCTGGCTCTCGATCGAGCACGAGGACGTGCTGCTCAACAGCGTCGAAGGGCTGGAAAAATCGGTGGCGCTCCTCAAGACGGTCATGCCGGTAGCGGCAAGCGATTTCAAACTGCAGGCAATCTGACGGTCACGCCGCCGAAGAAGTGTAGCCCCGAAAGCGCTGCGTCGGAAACAATAGCCTCCTCCGGAGAACCTTTCGGAGGTCTAATAGCGGGTCGCCTCCGGAGAGGTTGCGTTCTCCGGAGATTCCCAATGTTTCTTCAAGACCGCGCTTTCAGATTTACAGGCTTCCGAGACGGGAAAGCTGTACTAGGAGGCAATGAATGATGCTGGGCTTTCGATCGCCAGGATCGCTGCAATGCTTCGCCTCGACCTTCTCAACTCTTCGTCCCGCCACGCTGAAAACGGTTTGCGTTCTCCATCCGCCTCTACCGCTTGCACGCTATGGCGCACTGGAAAGCTGCGACTGAAACGCTCGTTTGGTCTCAGCCACAGCCACCCTCCCTCTCAAACAAGCTCAAACAACGTGATGTGCCCCAGCGGTGGGACAAGCCCATCATGCCTCTGGTCATTTTTCAGATCGGTGCCCTACCCTAAAAATCCGGTGCGACGCCGAAGACGAATTCACAGGGCGTCTGGGACATGTTGAAGTATTGGTGATCGAAGCCGGCGGGGATGTAGAAGCCGTCGCGGGGATTGAGCTCGAACCAGGCCTGGCCCTCGGCATCCGGGATATGGATGTTTAGCACGCCAGAGACGACATAGAGGCATTCGTCGCCCTTGTGGCGCTCGATGGACGTGCGCTTGCCGCCGAGCACCGTGGTCTTGCCGACCGTCAGCTGGTCCGTTGCGCAGTAGAAGCCGGTGTAGGCGCCCTGTGTTTCGGCATCGAGGCTGAAGAGGATTTCGGAGTCGCGTATCGGGTGGATCGTGCGGGCCTTCTCACGGGCCGTGGCCTCCATCGGCCAGCGTCCCAGGAACTCCTGCTGGATGTAGCGGTTCTCCGAGAGAAGCGGCTTGGTGCGGGCATAGGGGCCGGAAGTTCCCTTGGCCGGCGGGGGCGCGAAAAACTCCAGGACGCGCACCTGTTCTTCGCCGAGATTGAAGCCGTGATGCCAGGTGTCCTTGCGGAAGAACAGCGCCTCGCCCTGCTTGGCGATGCAGACCTCGCCGGTCTCAGGATTGGCAAGCCCGAGCGTGCCGCTGATCACGTAAAGCAGTTCGTCGGCGCCGAAGATGGTGCGGAACGCATCCGTATGCTTGAAGCAGCCGCCCGGCTGCATACCGAAGACGATCTGATGGATGTTTTCCGTGGAGGCATAGATCCAGTCGTCCACGAGACCGGCATTCTCCTCGCCCCACAGATGGCGCGTGACGCCGGCATAGGGAATGTGGCTCGGTCGGTCGAAGACGGGACGGGGGGAAGGCTTGTAGCCCATGGAAAACTCCTTCTTTAAAACGATGAAGCGCT
Source organism: Shinella sp. GW821-FHT11G07 (assembly GCF_058808115.1). Taxonomy (NCBI): domain Bacteria; kingdom Pseudomonadati; phylum Pseudomonadota; class Alphaproteobacteria; order Hyphomicrobiales; family Rhizobiaceae; genus Shinella; species Shinella sp. GW821-FHT11G07. The sequence continues at coordinate 236,825 of NZ_JBXARJ010000007.1, read as the reverse complement.
AGGGGGTGGCGCTCTCGGGACGGGTGCGGGCGATCAGCCGATCGATGACGGCCTGTTTCATGGCGGGGTCGAGGTGCATGACGTTGAACACCTCGGCCATCCACATGCCCTCGATGGCAAGCCGGATGATCGTCGCGTCGACCGGGTCGAGGCCGTCCTTTTCGACGGCGGCCTGACACCGGATGTTCTGCTGGTGGACGATTTCGAGAAGATCGGGAAAGTTCGACAGCGCCGCGGTGATGCTGGCGCCGAGCCGGTCGTACTCGTCGCCAGTGCTGGCGGCATCGCCCATGGTCGCCGCCACATAGGCGCGCGTGTAGCGGCCATGCGGCTCGTCGTCCGTCCCTTCGAGCCCGGCGAGGCCAGTCTCGAAGCGGTAGACGAAACGTTCGACCATGGCGCGCACCAGCGCGTCCTTGCTGGCAAAGTGGTAGAGGATGCCGCCCTTGCTGAGGCCGGTCACTTCCGCCACCTTATCGAAGGTGAGCGAGGAGACGCCCTCGTTGACGACGATCTCCTCGGCGGCGCTGAGGATGCGCTCCCGGACGGTGCCACGTTTTGCCATATCGAACCCCGATGCTGTTGCTGGTCTTCCCGCTATAGCTGCGAACTTTCTCGCAGGCGACCGACGATTTCCGCCATCAAAGCAAGATCCTGGCGGGAGTCATCGAGTGTCGTCTTTGGCGTCGTGCCGCTCACGAGATGCTCGTGGAAGGCGCGCAGTTCGATGGCGAAGGGATCGGTGTAGTTCGGCCCGAAGACCCGGGTTTCCGTCTCGGTATCCGTCGAATCCGTCACCTCCAGCGCGGTCGGCAGGTTGCGGATATAGGGCGTGTCGTAGCCGAAGCTGAGGCGGCGGCGATCGGAATAGACCTCGATGCGGGCGTCGAAGCGCGCGACATTGTCGATCAACGCCTCGTAGATCGCGGTGAAGTGGCCATAGTCGAAGAGCGCCACGATCTGCTCGCCGTTCTGCTTGTGATGGGCGGCGATCACCCTTTGGGGCAGGCCGATCAGCTCGCGCATGGCCGACAGGCTGTGCGAGGACAGGCCGGTCAGGACCTGGTAGGCGCGCATGAGGCTGGGGGAGGCATCTTTGCCGGCGACATCGCGCAGCAGCGCCTCCGTGTCGGCGCGCGACTGGGCGAGGAAACCGGCGTCGAGATCGTTCGGATAGAAGATGTTGCGCGTCTGGCGAATGAAGAACGGGCCTTCGCAGATGAGATCGCGCACGCGCACGTATCGCAGCTCCTCCTGCGCCGGCATCATCTCTTTGGCTTTCAGGAAGCTTGCCGAATAACGCCGCATATAGGCTACGAAGACGAGGCGGTCTGATTGACGGGCGAGCGGCATCACGTCATCGATCTCGCCAAGCGTCAGGCAGGCGGGTTTTTCGAGGAAGACGTGTTTGCCAGCCTTCAGCGCCAGGTCGAGATAGTGGCGGTGCGTCTGGTCGGGCGTCAGGATGAAGACGGCGTCGATATCCGGTGCGGCGACGAGGGCCTCGGCGCTTTCATAGGCCTGCGCATTGGGATAGCGCCCGGCGCAATAGGCGGTGAGGCTCGGCGAGACATCGAAAACGCCGGCGATCTCGAACAGATGGCGGTGATCGGCAAGGATCGGCAAGTGCATGAGCTGGCTCACCTCGCCAAGACCGATCAGACCGACACGGACGATACGCATGACAAGACCTTTCTGCCCCGGACGGGGCCTATCCCTTGACCGCCCCGGCGGTCAGACCGGAGACGATGTATTTCTGGAAGAGCAGCGCCAGCACGATCAGCGGCACCGTGACGATGGTCGACGCGGCCATGATCGCGCCATAGGGGAACTCGTAGCGGCTGGAGCCGGAGATAAGCGCGATCGCCACCGGCACCGTGCGGTTCTCGTCCGTGAGGATGAAGGTGAGCGCGAACAGGAACTCGTTCCACGAGGCGATGAAGGCAAGCAGCCCCGTCGAAATCAGCGCCGGCCCCATCATCGGCAGAAAGATGCAGCGCACGATGCGCAGCGGCGAGCAACCGTCCATGATGGCCGCCTCCTCGATCTGCCGCGGCAGGCTGCGCATGAAGGTCGTCAACACCCAGATGTTGAAGGGCAGCGTGAAGATCATGTAGGCGAAGATCAGCGAGCCGAGCGTATTATAGAGCCCGAGCCAGCGGATCATCTCGAAGAGGCCTGAGAGCAGCGCGATCTGCGGAAACATCGAGACGGCAAGGAAGAGGAACATGATCGGCGAACGTCCGCGGAAATCGATGCGGCCGAGCGCATAGGCGGCCGCGATGGCAAGCCCCAGCGACAGCGCGACGACGGAGGCCGCGACGACGAGCGAGTTCAGCAGGCTGCGCAGGAACACGCCGTCGGACAGGATCGCTGCGTAGTTGTTGAATTTCAGGTCCGGCAGGAAGGTGACGTCGAAGATCGCCTGGCCGGATTTCAGCGAGGACGCGATCATCCAGTAGAAGGGAAACAGCGTGTAGAGCGCGACCACGCCGAAGAGCGTGTAAATCGCGATGCGCTGAAGACGCCTGTTTGCTGCACTGCGTACCATATCACACCCCCAGGAGCCTGCGGTTGAGCCGGAAGACGGTCACGTAGACCGCCGTCACCACGGCGATCATCAGGAAGATGGCAGCACTCGCCGCCGAGCCGACGCCCATGTCCTGGAAATTGACCAGCACCTCGCGGGCATAGATCGACACGGTTTTCGTGTCGTCGCTGTTGGAGGACAGAACGAAGCTCAGGTCGAACATGCGCAGCGCATCGAGCAGCCGGAAGAGCACGGCGACGGCGATGCTGGGCGCCAGCAGCGGCAGGGTCAGCGCCGTGAACTGACGCCATTCCGGCACGCCGTCGATGGACGCCGCCTCGTAAAGGGTCTTCGGCAACATCTGCAGGCCAGCGAGGATGAGCAGCACCATGAAGGGCGTGGTGATCCAGACGTCGACCGCGATGATGACCGGCATGACGAGGTCCGGATTGGCCGTCCAGGCAATGCCGTTATCGATGAGGCCCATGAGCTTCAGCACATGGTTTAGGATGCCGAACTGGTCATGCAGCATCCATTGCCACATGCGCGCGCTGACGACGACGGGAATGGACCAGGGAATGAGGATGACGGCGCGCATCAGGCCGCGGCCGGAAATGTGGGCGTTCAACAGAAGGGCGATGGCGAGCCCCAGCACCGTCTCGATCGAGACCGAGATGACGGTGAAATAGAGCGTGTTGCGGACCGACTGCCACCAGAGCGGATCTTCGAACAAGGTGAAATAGTTCTCGAAGCCGACATAGTCGTAAATGTCCGGCTCAGTGAGGAAGGCGTCGGTGAAGGAGAACACGAAGGTTCGGCCAAGCGGCCAGAGCGCGACCGCGAAGAGCACGACGAGGCTCGGCGCGAGGAACAGCCAGGCCGTTCGCGCCCGCATCGCATTGAGGCCGATGCGCATCGCTCCGTTCGCCATGTCACACCCTCCCCGGCAGCAGCGCGCGTTCATCCTTGTCGAAGAGGTGCGCTCGCTCGTTCCTCCAGCCGACGAGCGTGTTGGCGCCCGGCCGGATATCGGGTTTGCCCTGCACCTTGGCGACGATGGAGCGGCCATCGCCGACATTGAGATGAACGAGGGATTCACCGCCAAGCGGTTCGACGAGCAGGACTTCCGCTTCCAGCGCGGCATCGCCGCCGCCGAGTATCAGGTCTTCCGGCCGGATGCCGAGCGTGACGTCGCCCGCATAGTCATGGGCAGCGAGCCGGTGGCGTCCGCCAGACAGCGACAGCACGCTCTCCTCGCCCTCGCGGGCCAGAAGACCGGGGAGAAAATTCATGCGCGGCGAGCCGATGAAGCCCGCGACGAAGCGATTGGCCGGGCGCTCGTAGAGCTCCATCGGCGTGCCGATCTGGGCGATGCGGCCGTCCTTCAGCACGACGATGCGGTCGGCGAGCGTCATCGCCTCCATCTGGTCATGCGTGACGTAGACGGTGGTGGCCTTCACCTCGCGGTGGATGCGAGCGATCTCGACGCGCATTTCCATGCGCAGATCGGCATCGAGGTTGGAGAGCGGCTCGTCGAAGAGGAAGAGTTTTTGCTGGCGCACGAGGGCGCGGCCGATCGCGACACGCTGCTGCTGGCCGCCGGAGAGCTGTGCGGGCCGCCGCTCCAGTAGGTGGTCGATCTTGAGGAATTTCGCAGCCTTGGCCACGCGTTCGCGGATTTCGGCGACCGGAAGCCGGGCGGTCTCCAGCGCGAAACCGAGATTGCGCTCGACATTCATGTGCGGGTACAGCGCGTAGGACTGGAAGACCATGGCGATGTTGCGCTTGGCCGGCGGTGTCTCGTTCATGCGCTTGTCGGCGATGCGCAGCTCGCCGTCGGAGATTTCCTCCAGCCCCGCGATCATGCGCAGCAGCGTGGACTTGCCGCAACCGGACGGGCCGACGAAGACCACGAACTCGCCCTCGGCAACGTTGAGATTAACACCGTCGATGACGGTCAGTGCGCCGAAGCGCTTAACGACGTTGATGAGATCGATACCGCTCATGGCCGTTCCATCTTGCTGGTTGTCGTGTGCGCAAAGCCGCGGCGGCCCTTTGCCGGATTTGCCTTGGCCGCAAGCGCCGCCACCCCGATGGCGCAGGCGGCATCGCCGATACGGCTCGGCATGATCGGCATGTCGCGTGCGCCGTCGGCCCAGATGAACGGACGCGTCAGCGCCGCCAGCCGCGGCGTCACCTTCGGGTCGCTGCCGATGCCACCACCGAGCACAAGAACTGCCGGGTCGAGCGTGTTGACGAGCTGGCCGAGATAGGAGGCGAGCGAGAGCAGCCCGTTTGCCACCATCTCCGCCGCCCGCGGATCGTGCGCTTCTGCCTCGAAAAGGTCGAGTGCCGTCGTCTCCGGCCGGTCGATCACCGTGCCGTAGCGTTCGCCGAGCGCCTTGCCGCCGGCAAAAAGCTCAAGATTATGGCGGACCTGGCGGTTACGGTTTGGCCCGTCGAAGGCGACGAGATCACTGCCGGAGAAGTGGATGGCAAAGCCACGCGCGCCCTCATAGGGCACTCCACCGATGACCAGCGAATGGGAAAGGCCGGTGGAAATGGTTACGTAGACGAAGGGATCGATGCCCTTGCCCGCGCCCATCCAGCCCTCCGCAAAGGCGGCGGCGCGCACGTCGCTATCGATGTGCAACGCGCCGAAGGCGCCGAGGCGCTCGCGATAGTCGAGACCGCGCCAGTCGAAATTCCAGGCCGAGGCCGGCTCGCCGGTGCGCGTCACGAGTTCCGGCAGGCAGATGCCGAGCGCCGTGACATCGAGCGCCTCTCTGTCCCCGCGCTCCCGCATGGAAGCTGCCAGCGCGCAGACGAGATCGAGCACCGCAGCGCCGCCATCCTGGCAACGCGTCGCCTCGGTGCGTTCAGCGACGACCGCGCCATCCGAAAGCCGCACGATGCAGCCCTTGGTCTTGGTGCCGCCGACGTCGATGCCGATCGCGTGCCGTGTCATGGGGCTGCTCCAGCGGCTGCATCGGCATGCAACTCGGCATTCCGGCATTCGACCGCAATGGTCGCAGGCCAGGAAGGGTCGTAAGCGGAAACGATCGAAAGGCGCCGGAAAGCCTCACGCTTGCCCTCGCCCCAGACAATCATAGCAACCGCCTTCGAGAGGGTTGCAATGGAGCCGACGCCGACGGTGAGGCCATGCGTCGGCACGTCGTCCAGCCCTCGGAATTCAGGAAAGGTCGCGAGATTGTCGCGCCGCGTCTGTTCGGCGAGCGTCACGATGCGCGTTCGGCTGTCACGGGCAGAGCCCGGTGGGTTGAAGGCAATGTGACCGTCACCCGCGCCGGACGCCAGAAGGAAGAGGTCGATGCCACCGAGCGCTGCGATGTCCGCGTCGTAGGCTTCGGGCTCACGCAATGTCGGCATGCGGAAATTCGCCGCCGGCATGCGCAGGTCTGCCGGCAGAGCCCGATTGATCCGGCCGACGATTTCCCGCTCGCCAAAACCGCGGCAGGAATAGTGTGCGGAAGCCGGCGGCGGAACAAGTTCTTGTGCGCCCGACAGCAGATATTCGTCCATCATAACCACGATCAGCCCGGAGCAATCGACCGGGCGGACGGCCAGCTGCCGCTGCAGCGCCTCATAGACCGGCATGGGGCTGCGCCCGCCGGGGCAGCCGAGCACATAGGGCCGTCCGGCGGCATTGGCAGCGCACAGTTCCGTAAGGATGCGGGTTGCGAGATGCTCGCCGATTGCCGCAGGATTGTTGTGAACCGTAACTTTCATCGGCTTGCCTGCTCCCGCAACAGTGAGGAGACGAAGGCAAAATTCTGCGCCGCGATCGCCTCCGGCGTCTCGGAGTGCTTCGGCGCAAGGTCCTGCTCGACGACCAGCGGGCCGTCATAACCATGGGCGATCAGCGTGCGCATGAAATCGGCGATATCGACCACGCCGCGGTCGAGGTCGGTCATGATGCCTTCTTCAAAGGCACGGTCGCAGTGGATGTTTTCGACCAGAACCTTTTCACGGAAGGCACCGTCGACATTCTTGAGATGGATGGCGTTGATGCGCGCTGCGTGACGCAGGAAGAAGTCTTTCGGATCGGCCTTCCAGTAGGCGTGATGGCCGGTGTCGAGGCAGAGGCCAACCAGCGCCGGATCCGTCTCGGCAAGCAGCCGCTCGATCTGGTTCTCATGCTCGACGCAGGTGCCGACATGGGGGTGGAAGCTGAATTGCAGGCCATGTTCCCGCACGATGCGAGCGGCCTGTGTGGTGAGGTCGACGACGGTGCGCCAGCCCGCTTCATCGACGACACCCATCCGGTCCTTCGGATAGAATTCCGACTCGTCCATCAGGATGAAATGCGTGCCGCCAACGGCAGAAAGCAACGCACAGATCTGGTGTGTCCGCTCCGCCAGTGCCCCGACCGTCTCCGGATCCGCCAGCGTGTGGACATTGGCCGCCGCGACCACGGAGAGGCCGCGGCGGTCGAGTTCGTGCGAAAGCACCTTTGGATCGGTCGAGAAATAACCGTAGGGGCCAAGCTCGGTGTGCCGATAGCCGGCCGCCACGATGCGGTCGAGATAGTCGGTCCAGCCGAGGTCGTTGCCGGTGGGCCAATAGACGCCCCAGCAGCACGGTGCGATCGCGATATTCACTGTCTTTTCCTTGATCTTCTAAGCGCTTACCAGCCGCGCTTCTTCAACCGTTCCAGATCGCTGCTCACCTTGGCGAGCGCGTCCTCGGCGCCCTCCTTGCCGCTCAGCACGTTGTGGACCCCGTTGAAAATGCGCTGCGAGACCCGGTTGTAGGAGGCGCCCGTAACCTGCGAAGGCCGGGATGCACTTTCCGCATAGGCCTTTTCGGCGAAGCGTAGCGAGGGGTTCTTCGCCAGGATTTCCTCATCCTGGTAGAGCGCCTTCAAGGTCGGGCTATAGCCCTGCATGGCGCGGCGCTTCTGCTCCTTGGCATTCGTAAGATAGCGCACGAGGCTGACCGCTGCATCGGTGTCGTCGGCATATTTCGACACGCCGAGAAGGCCGGCACCATAGCAGCCGCTCGATTTTTCGCCTTCCGCACCGACCGGCAGCGCCATCACGCCGACCTTGCCGAGCAATGATGACCCTTCTGCCTGGCTGGTGCCCCAGACATAACCCCAGTTGCGATGGAAGACCGAGCTGCCGGCTTCGAAGACGCCGCGCGAGCCTTCCTCGTCATAGTTCAGAACACCTTCCGGGCTGATGCCGCCGATCCAGGTGCGGGCAAGCTCCAGCGCCTCCACCGCCTTCGGATTGTTCGCGGTGATCGTGCCATCCGGCGCAATGAACGTGCCGCCACCATAGGAGGCGACCCATTCCAGCGCGTCGCAGGTCAGGCCCTCATAGGCGCGGCCCTGCCAGACGTAACCCCACATGTCCTTGGTGCCGGAGGCGCGTTCCTGCTCCTGGATGGACTTGGCCGTCTCGGTCAGTTCCTTCCAGGTCTTCGGTTCGGCCTTGCCGTACTTTTCGAGCAGATCCTTGCGATAGAACATCAGGCCGGCATCGACGAACCACGGCATGGCGAGCAGCTTGCCCTCGATGGTCGAGTCGGCGAGCGCCGCCTCGAAATGAGCCGCGAGCTCCTCCTTCGGCACCGTCTCGTTGAGGTCGATGAGATGGGCGGCCAGTGCGCCGACCCAGATATTGTCGAGCGTCAGGACGTCGATGTCGCCGGATTTACCGGCAAGAAGCTGCTGGTAGAGCGGCAGCGCCTCCCCCCAGTTCGCCGGCATCTTGTTGATCTTGACCGTATTGCCGGTCTCCTTCGCCCAGGCCTCGGAGGCCGATTGGCAAAGCTCCAGCTCGGCACCGGCAGAGCTGCAGAAGATCGACACTTCCGCCGCCGTCGCCGAACCCGCCCACAACATGACGCCCGCAAGCGCCGTCGTTCTCAGAAATCCATCCCAATGCACTGTGTTTCCTCCCACACCGCGTTAAGTTCGAGAAATTACTATACCGTCTGGTCGGTAAAGTAAAGCGCGAGAAATGAGGGGAATGAAGGCGAGAGTCGGCTTGCGGCTGCGCCGGATTGGGGCTTACCAACTCGGCGCCGCAACCGGCGGGACTGGAGCGTGGGTGGTGCGCCCCGCTCCCGAAACCAATTTTGTAATAAAACTACAAAAATGAAACTTTGCGAGATTTTTATGTTGCAAAGTTTCAGAACCCTCCTCTAAGGTACATCCCGAAGCCGCGCAGACGTGGGTCAATTCCAGCGCGCTTTCAATTTGGGAGGATTGAATGACGAACAAGATTTTGTGGCGCTCTGCCGCCGCGGCCGCGCTTTCGGTCGGCCTCATGGCTGGCGCAGGCATCGCCAATGCAGCCGAACTTGTCTTCTGGTCCATGTGGAACGAGCCGGAGCCGCAGGCCGCGGCCCTGCGCAAGGTCATGGACAATTATACCAAGGCGCACCCGGAAACGACCTTCAAGGTCGTCTGGAACGGCCGCCAGAACCAGACCAAACTGCGCGCCGCCCTGCAGGCCGGCACGCAGGTCGATTTCGCGGACCAGGACGGCGATCAGCTCGCCGGCGGTCTGCAGAAGGAAGGGCTCGGCTACGAGATCAGCGCAGATCTCGGCGATACGAAGGCCGCTCTCCTGCCCGGCGTGCTCGATCTCTATGCGGCCGGTGGCAAGGTGGAGCAGGTTCCCTACATCTACAACACCGTGAACATCTGGTACAATAAGGACATGCTGGCCGAGGCCGGCGGCACGGTCCCGCAGACGCTCGACGAACTCTTCACGCTCTGCGGCAAGCTCAAGGAAACCGGCAAACACGCGCTGGTGACCGAAGGCAATGTCGGTTTCTACCAGGTGCTGTTCTTCTCTCATCTCCTGTCGCGCGCCAAGGGCTCGGATGCCATGATCAAGGCTTTCGAGGTCAAGGACGGCTCCGGCTGGTCCGACCCGGCCGTGCTCGAGGCCGCGAAGTCGGCCCGCAAGTTCTGGGAAGTCGGCTGCATCGCGGAAGACGCCCGCGGCTTCCAGTACCCGGCCGGCCAGCAGACGATCGCGCTCGGCGATACGATGGGCGAACTCGTCGGCTCGTGGCTGCCGACCGAACTGACGGAAAGTGCCGGCGCAGACTTCCCCTGGGGCGCCTTCAACTTCCCGGCAGTCGCCGGCGGCGCCGGCAAGGCGACCGATATCGAGGTCGGCCTGGTGTCGGTGATGGTCCTGAAAGCCTCGCCGAACGCCAAGGAAGCGGCGGGCTTCGTCAACTACCTCCTCTCCGAGGACGCGCAGAAGACGCTCGTTGCGGATGGCGGCGTCGGCGTGGTGCGCGATGGCGTCGATTGGCCGCCGGTGCTTTCGGATGCCTATGCTTCGGCGAAGAGCGCGACGGCACTGTCCGGCTTCGGCGGCGGTCTCGGCGTCTCCTATCCGGAGTTCAACGCGACGGTGCTGACGCCCGAATTCAGCAAGATGTTCCTCGGCCAGTCGACCCCGGAAGACTTCGTCAAGGTCCTCGTCGACAAGACGAAGGACTATTGGGCAAGCCAGCAATAAGGCTTTCGCAACGGGCCGGGGCGGTGCAGTCGCATTGCTTCGGCCGGCCTTGTGGCCACGAACGGTTTTGCCGAATGGAGATTCTGCGATGATGAGGCGACGTATGGTGGTGGCGTTTCTTGCGCCCGCCCTCATCCTCTATCTGGGCCTGCTGATCTTTCCAGCACTTCAGGCCTTCTATCTGAGCCTGTTCGAAACCTCCGGTTTCGGCGACACGCCGACCTGGGTCGGCATCGGAAACTATACGCGGCTCTTGTCGGACCCGATCTTCTGGGGTGCGCTGCGCAACATGTCGATGATCATGGTCGTCGGCGGTATCGCGACCTTCGGGCTAGCCTTCCTCTTCACCATGCTCCTGAATTCGGGCCTTTGGGGCAAGAAGCTCTTCCGCGCCCTGATCTTCCTGCCGAACATCATCGCGGTCGTCGCGATCACCACCTTCTGGTCCTTCGTCTTCATGCCGCGCTACGGGCTTCTGACCAGCGTGCTGAAGGCACTCGGCCTGACGAGCCTTGCCTCCATCTCCTGGACGGCGCCGGAAAACGTCTTCTTCGCCATGATGGTCGGCCTCGTCTGGATTTCGGCGGGTTTCTACACGATCCTCATCCTAGCCGGCGCGGACAAGGTGCCGATCGACATGTACGAAGCGGCCCGCCTCGAAGGCGCCAGCACCTTCCAGATCTTCCGCCTGATCACCCTGCCGATGATCTGGGACGTCATCCTGATCACCTTGGTGCTGTGGTCGATCCACGCCATCAAGATCGTCGAGTTTCCCTATGCCTTCGGCGGGCCGAACATCGACCAGAACCTCTATACGCCCGCGATCTACCTCTACATCATGGGGTTCGGCCAGCGCGAGCCGGTCTATGCGCTCGGTTATTCGACCGCCATCGGCGTCGCGCTCTTCTTCCTGACCCTGGTCACGATCGTGCTCCTGCGCTTCGTCTTCAAGCGCGAGCGGGTGGAGTATTGAGATGAAAAAAATCCTCACGCTGCGCGGCGCAAAACGCGGGCTTTCCTACCTCGTCGTCGGCGGCTGGTCGGCCTTCTCGGTCTTCTTCATCCTCTGGATCATCCTCGCCTCGCTGAAGCGCAATCGCGATCTCTTCGGCAAGCCGTGGTCCTTCCCGGCCGATCCCGCCTGGGGCAACTACGTCAAGACCTGGGTGAACAACCGCTTTGGCGACTACTTCCTGAACAGCCTGATCGTCACCTCCGTTTCGGTCGCCGCCCTGCTGCTGGTCTCGGTTCCGGCGGCCTATGTGCTGAGCCGCGGACGTTTTGCCGGGCGGCAGGCGCTGTCCAACTTCTTCGCCTTCGGCATGGGCGTGCCGATCCCGCTGCTCTTCGTGCCGCTCTTCGTCATCATGACGACGATGCGGCTCGGCGACAGCCTGACGGGGCTTTCCATCGTCTATGTCGCGCTCTCCATTCCGTTCAGCATCTACGTGCTCGAAGGCTTCTTCGCCTCGCTGCCCTCGGAGCTCGAATCGGCGGCGATCATCGACGGCTGCTCGGATTTCCAGGTGTTCCGGCATGTCATGCTGCCGCTCGCCGGCCCCGGCGTCGCGACGGTGGCGATCCTCAACTTCGTCGGCCTGTGGAACGAGTACCAGCTTTCGCTCGTGCTCTTGAACAGCCCGGAGAACCGGACGCTGTCGCTCGGCATCTATTCGCTGATCACCTCCATGCAATATTCGGGCGGCGACTGGGCCGGCCTCTTCGCCGGCGTCACAATCGTGATGGTGCCGACGATCCTTCTCTTCATCATCCTCTCCGAGCGGATGATCAGCGGCATCACCATGGGAGGCGTGAAGTGAACCAGACCCAACAGAAGACCCGCGCCGAAGGCGAAACGACCGTGGAAGAAACGGTCGTGACGCTGCCGATGTCGCATCTCGGCGGGGCAAGCCGCCTGCCGCGCTTCCGCTGGCAGCAGCCGATCCCCGACAAGGAAACACCGCCGTCACGCGGCCTCAGCGCGGACGAAAACGCCCACGCTTTTGACTGGGGCAAGGATTCGATCCTGCCCTACAGCGTCTACGACGATTACGACCGCGCGCAGACGCCGGGCGAGATGCCGCTGATCGCGCTCGATAATGGTCGGCTGCGTGTCACCGTCGCCCCGCAATACGGTGGCCGGCTGATGCAGCTTTACGATCATGCGCTCGGGCGCGACCTCGTCTTCCGCAACCCGGTGTTCCAGCCCGCCAACCTCGCCGCGCTGAATGCCTGGTTCTCCGGCGGCATCGAGTGGAACGGGCTCATCCCGGGCCATACGCCGTTCACCTGCGTGCCCGTCTTTACCGGCGTGGTGGAAACGGAGCGCGGCCCGGTGCTCCGCATCTACGAATTCGACCGGATCGTCGAGGCCACCTGGCAGATCGACCTCTACCTGCCGGCCGATGAAGACAGGCTCTATGTGCACGGCCGCATCGTCAACGCCGCGCCGACCGAGAAGCGTGCCTATTGGTGGACCAATGTGGCGGTGCCGGTGAGTGCGGGCATGCGCGTCGTCAGCCCCGGCAACTATGCGATCGAACATGTGCTGCCCGGCAACGAACTTGCGCGCTTCCCCTTCCCCGACCCGGCGCGTTTCGACGGCTCCTATCCCGGCCTCTGGAAGGGCGCGACCTCGGTCTTCTTCCGCAAGCCCGAGGCGGATCGTCTCTTCATCGCCGCCCTCGACAAGGCGGGAACGGGCCTCGCGCAGACCGCCACATCGGCACTGACCGGCCGGAAGTTCTTCTATTTCGGCACGGCCGCCGGCGGGCAACACTGGATGGACTATCTCGCCCGCAAGGGCGAAGGCGACTATATCGAGATCCAGGCCGGCATCACGCCGACGCAGAACCAGCGCTTCGTGCTTGCCGCGGACAGCGAGCTGCATTGGACGGAGGTCTATGGCGGGCTGTCGGTCGATCCGGCCGCGGCCCATTCTACCGACTACGCGGTCGCAGAGCGCGCCACGGCCGAAGCCGTCGATCACCAATTCCCGAAAGCCGAACTCTCGGATGTCGACGCCTTCCTCACGCGTGTTTCGCAACAGCCGCTCGGCCGACGCCTTTCGGCCGGCTCCCCCTGGGGGGCGCGGCAGGCGAAGCTCACCGGCAAGCCGCTCGCCGCCGGTCTCGATTTTGCCGTCGATGCCGAACCCGGCGTCTGGGACGAGCTGGCGGAAACGGGGGAAATTTCCGTAAGCAACCTGTCGCGGGTTCCTGCCGATTTTGCCGTCTCCGATCTCTGGCGTTCCGCCTTGGAACGCAGCGTCGGACGGCAGGGAGCGACCTGGCTGCACGATCTGCTGCTCGGCATTGCCGCACTCGACCGTGAAGATTTGGCTGCGGCCCGCCGTCTCTTCGAGCGCTCGGTGGCGGCGCGGCCAACCTGGCTCGGCCTCCGCCAGTTGGCCATGATCGAAAAGGACGAGGACAGGGCCGAACAGCTTTATCTCTTCGCATGGGCGGCGGAGGATGCTCCAGCCGAACTCGCCGTCGAGATCGTGCAGTTCCTGCTGCACGCCGAGCGCCTCCAGGCCCTGGAAGGCTTTTTGGCAAAGCTTCCGGACGACATTGCAGCGCAGGAACGCATCGTGCTGGCGCGCGCGTCCGTTGCCGCCAAGCGCGGCAACCTCGATGTGCTTGAAGCCCTGTTGAAAGTCGAGTTCGCGACGATCCGCGAGGGCGAAGACCTATCGGCCGATCTCTGGGGCTACCTGCAAAAGGGCAGGCTCGAACAGCAGTTCGGCCGGACGCCGACGCCCGCCGAACTGGAAACGCACATGAAGGCCCATCCGCTGCCGGAACATCTGGATTTCCGCATGCGGGTCGCGCTCGAAGACGGGACGAACTGATGACGACGGTCGAAATTCGCAAGCTGCACAAATCCTACGGCAACCTGGAGATCATCCGCAGCGCCGATCTCGCCATATCGAGCGGCGAATTCGTCGTGCTCGTCGGCCCGTCGGGCTGCGGCAAGTCCACGCTGTTGCGCTGCATTGCAGGCCTGGAGCCCATCACCGGCGGCAATCTCCTCATCGACGGCGAGGACATGACGACGGCCGATCCGGTGAAGCGCGGCATCGCCATGGTGTTCCAGTCCTATGCGCTCTACCCGCACATGACCGTCGCCGAGAATATCGGTTTCGGCCTGAAGATTGCCAATGCGCCGAAGCCGGAAATCCGGGCGCGCGTCCTCGAAGTGGCAAAGCTCCTGAAGCTGGAGGCACTGCTCGACCGCAAGCCCAAGGCGCTTTCCGGCGGCCAGCGCCAGCGTGTCGCCATCGGCCGCGCTCTGGCGCGCAAGCCACGCATCTTCCTGTTCGACGAACCGCTCTCCAATCTCGACGCGTCGCTGCGCGGTGAAATGCGCGTGGAACTCTCGAAGCTGCACGCCCAGCTCGGCAACACGATGATCTACGTCACCCACGACCAGGTGGAGGCGATGACGCTTGCCGACCGCATGGTGGTGATGCGTCAGGGCGTGATCGAACAGGTCGGCGCGCCGCTCGAACTCTTCAACAATCCGGTCAACCGCTTCGTTGCCGGCTTCCTCGGCCAACCGCCGATGAATTTCATCGGGTTCGTTTCAGCCTCACAGGCCGGACAGGCGGTGAACGGCGAACTTCCGGGCGGCGGGCGCCTCTCGCTCGACCTGTCGCCGGCAGTCGGCGTGGTCTCGACCGAGGGCCTGGAACTCGGCGTGCGCCCCGAGGACATGAGCATCTCCGCGACGGGGGAACTGAGCGTGACGGTGGAGGTGGTCGAGCAACTCGGCGGCGAGACGATCGTCTACGGCCGGCTGGCCGACGGCCAGGCGCTAACGGCGAAACTTGCCGGCCAGGCCGGTATCCGCGCCGGCGACCGGCTTGCCTTCACGATTGCGCATGAGCGCTTGCAGATATTCGATGCGACCGGTCGCAACTTGCGCTACCGGACTGAAGAGGCCACCGCAATCGAACGGCGCGGCGATCTGGTCGAGAGGAGCCCGGTTTGACATCCCATCCGTCAGGACAAACGCTGATCGAGGCCGTTTCCGCCGACCTGTCGGAACTGAACAAGACGTTCCGCCGCGTGGCGCAATACATGCTGTCGGCGCCGGAAGGTTTTATGCACAAACCTGTGCAGGAGATCGCGGCCGCCGCCGAGGTCAGCGAGCCTTCCGTCATTCGCTTCTGCCGTCGCTACGGCTTCAAGGGCATTCCGGACTTCAGGATTGCGCTCGCCATGGCGCTGGCCCACGGTCCAACGGCTGAACGCAGCTCCTTCCTCGAGCCGCAGATCACCGACAAGGCCGTGGTCAACCTTGCCCTGAAGCGCGCCATCGCACGCTTTGCCCGCACGCTCGTCGGCACGGACCGGTCGATCATCATCGACTCCGGCTCGACCGCCCAGCTCTTTGCCGAGACGCTGCGCGATGCCGATCCGCTCGCCGTCATGACCACCGGTCTCAATATCGTCGATGCGCTGCGCGGGGCGACACAGCATTCGATCATGCTGCCGGGCGGGGTCTTGCGCCATGAATCCCGCTCGCTCTCCGGCCGCATGGTGGAGAGCACGCTCGCCAACATGCATTTCGACGCCCTCTATCTCGGTGCCGATGCCATCGATCCCGTCTCCGGCCTCAGCACCTTCAACGAAGAGGAGGCGCACCAGAACACCGCGATGATCACCGTGTCGCGGCGCATCGTCGTGCTGGCCGATTCCACCAAGTTCCGCGCGCCGGGGCTGCACCGCTTCTGCGAGATCGAGCGCATCCACACGATCGTCACCGACACCGGCCTTGGCGACGATGTCGTCGAGGCAATCGAAGCGCGGGGCGTCGTCGTCCACCGCGTAGACCCAATCGAAGAGAAGAAGAAATGACGTCGCAACGCTCTTCCACCGCAACCGCTGGCCTCAACCGCTGGGAAACCGTACGGGAGATCACCCAGCAGCCGGCCGTCTGGCGGTCTTTCGCGCCGCGGCTGGCAACTTTCGCAACCGAGATCCAGGCGTGGCTGAAGCGTCGCGAGCATGAGGAAATCTGGTTCTGCGGCGCTGGCACCTCCGCTTTCATCGGCGAAACGCTGGCGGCCTATCTCAACCGTGCAGCCGGTCCGGCGCGCTTCCGCGCCGTGCCGACGACCGATCTCGTCTCCGGTCCACGTAGCTTTCTGCGCCCGGGCGTGCGCACGCTGGTCGTCTCCTTCGGGCGCAGCGGCAACAGCTCGGAAAGTCTCGGCACCCTCAACCTGCTGAATGCCCATGCCCCGGAGGCCGACCGCCTCCACATCACCTGCAATGCGGCGAGCGCGCTTGCGGTGCCCTATCTCCAGGGGCCGGGCGAACAGCGCACGCTTGTCCTGCCGCCTGAAACGAACGACCGCGGCTTTGCCATGACGTCGAGCTACACGACGATGCTGTTGTCGGCGCTCGCCTGCTTCGACCCAGCGCCGCCGGCCGACCCTGCAGCACTTCTCCCGCACCTCGCGGACGCCGCGGAAGGCCTGATTGCCAGCAGCTTTAGTGCACTGGCACGCTTCGCGATGCCGGAACGTGTCGTCTTCCTCGGTTCCGGGCCACTGACCGGCACGGCGCGGGAATGCGCATTGAAGGTACTGGAACTGACGGCTGGCGGCATCTCAACCTCCTGGGACTCGACGCTGGGTTTCCGGCACGGTCCCAAGGCCGTCGTCAACGACAGGACGCTGGTCTTCGTGCTGCAATCGGCCGATCCGTTCACGCAAGCCTACGATATCGACCTCGCAAACGAGATCGCGGCGCAGTTCAGTCCGCAAACCATCGTGCGCCTCGGCGACGTGGCGACCGGCGCGGATATCGCCGTGCCCGCCATCGGCAATGATGCCTGGGGTTCCGTCCTTCATGTCCTCATCGGACAGATTTTGGCGGTGATCTGGTCGGATCGCATGGGCCTGAATGTCGACGATCCCTTCGCCGGCCGCAACCTCACCCGCGTCGTCGCAGGTGTAAAACTCTACGATCTGCCGAAGCGCGCGCCGGCCGCCTATGGCGCCATCGATGTCGGCGGCTCGAAAATCGAGGCGGCGCTGTTCGGCGAGGATATGCAGCCGGTCGAAAAGCGCCGGATCGATACCCGCAAGCAGAGCTATGCCGACCTGCTCGATGCCATCGTCGAACAGGCCGACTGGCTGCAGGCCGTGGCGGGCAAACCCGCAGCGATCGGCATCGGCCTGCCGGGCCTTATCGATCCGACAACCGGACTTTCCGTGACCTCCAACCTGCCGGCAACCGGGCGCAGCCTCGGCGCCGACCTGACGGCGCGCCTCGGGCGCCCGATCCCGGTCGAAAACGACTGCAAATGTTTCGCCCTGTCGGAAGCCAATGGTGGGGCGGGTGAAGGCTACCGAACGGTCTTCGGTCTTATCCTCGGAACCGGTGTGGGCGGGGGCGTCTGCGTCAATGGCCGGTTGGCAAAGGGTCTCAACGGGCTTCCCGGCGAAGTCGGCCATTTCGGCCTGCCGGCAGAACGGATCACAAAACACGGCTTGCCTTTGGTCGCCTGCGGCTGCGGTCGCACAGGATGTTACGAGACCTACGTTTCCGGCCCCGGTCTGTCGCGCCTTGCCGCGCATGTCGCCGGCCGGCCGGCGCGTGCGGAGGAGATCGTGGCGGCCGCATCGAAGGGCGAGGCCGCGATGCGGACCGTGCTCGACATCTGGCTCGACCTGCTTTGCGAATTGATCCACACGGTCCAACTGACCATCGATGCGGATTGCATCGTCATTGGCGGCGGCCTGTCGCGCATGGCGGGCCTTGCCGAAGACCTTGCCGCCGCCTTCGAGGCGCACAAGCTGCCGGGCGTGCGTAGCCCGGTCTTCAGGATTGCCGAACACGGCGATGCCAGCGGTACACGGGGCGCCGCCATTCTTGCCCGCCAGGCGGCAGAGGCGGGCTGGCAATGAAGGAACTGCGCGATCTGATCGCCCGCAACCGTGCGGGCTCCGGCGAAGCCATGCCCTCCGTCTGCTCGGCGCATCCCGATGTCATCGCCGCGTCCGTGCTATTGGCGCAGGAAATGGGTGTGCCGCTGCTCATCGAGGCGACCAGCAACCAGGTCAACCAGTTCGGCGGCTATACCGGCATGCGGCCGGCGGATTTCATCCGTTTCGTGCGTGCGATCTGCCTGCAGGTCGGCGCGCCCGACCAGCCGCTGCTCTTTGGTGGAGACCACCTTGGACCGCAGGTCTGGCGCAGCCTACCAGCCGAGGTGGCGATGGGCCATGCGCGCGATCTCGTCGCGGCCTATGTCTGCGCCGGCTTCACGAAAATCCATCTCGATTGTTCGGAAGGCTGCGCCGGCGAGCCCGCCCAGGTTTCGGACGAGGTGAGTGCGGCGCGTGCGGCCGAGCTTACCGGAATCTGCGAGGCCGCGGCCGAAGACCCGTCAACCCTCAGCTATATGTACGGTACCGAGGTGCCGCCACCGGGTGGCGCGCGGGCGGAAGAAGGCGGCCAGGGCATCGAGCCGACCACGCCGGAAAGCGCCCTTGCGACCATTGATGCCCATCGTCGCCGCTTCGAGGCACTGGGGCTTCACGACGCGTGGCAGCGTGCGGTCGGTTTGGTGGTGCAGCCGGGTCTGGAGTTTGCGCCCGACCATGTGCATCGCTTCGACCCTGCAACGCCCGATCGCCTCTCGCCCGTCTTACAGGATATGCCCTACCTCAGCTTCGAGGCCCATTCCACCGACTACCAGGCGCCTGCCGTCTATCCCGAACTCGGCCGCCGGCATTTCGCGGTGCTGAAGGTCGGTCCAGCCCTCACCCATGCTTATCGGCAGGCGGTCTATGCGTTGGATGCGCTGTCAGACTGGACCGGGGATGCACCGGATCGGCCGCGGCTTCCGGACGTGATGGAGGGGCTCATGCTCGCCGAACCGGGCAACTGGAGCAAGCACTACGGCGGCAGCGACACGCAACTGCGCCTGCTGCAACATTTCAGCTATGCCGACCGTATCCGGTACTACTGGACGCAGACGGCGGCCGTAGAGGCCGTGCAGCAGCTCATGGCGGGCCTGGGTGAGACGAAGCCTCCGGTGATGGTGCTGGAGCAGTTTTTCGCGCCTGCCTTGCTGGACCGGGCCGAGCGTCTCGCCGCCACCGCGCCGGACTGGCGCAAGGCGCTCGTCTATGCACATATCCAGGAGGTACTGGCACCGTACTACTTCACCCCCGCGGGGACCGCGCGATGACCGTCATCTCGCAGAGCGACACGGCGCCGTTCGACCTCGAAAATACCGAAGCCTGGTGGCTTGTGCCGCGGCAGCTCTTCGACGGCGAGACGCTGCGCGCCGGCCTTGCGCTGCGCATCGCGGCCGGCAGGATCGACGACATCGTCCCGACCGGGCAAGCCGGAATGGATGGCCTGCCCATCTGGAAGACGGCAAGCCTCGCTTCACCGGGTTTCTTCGACGTTCAGGTCAATGGCGGCGGCGGGGTGATGTTCAACAGCGATCCGTCCCCTGCCGGCCTGAAGGCCATTGCGGCTGCGCACCGCGCGAGCGGGACGACGGCCGTGTTGCCGACCCTGATCACCGACATCCCCGACGTCATGGAGCGGGCCGTCACGGCGGCGCTGGCGGTTGCCGGCAGCGACGGCATCGTCGGCGTGCATCTCGAGGGGCCGCATATCAGTGTCGAACGCAAGGGTGCTCACAACCCGCTGTTCATCCGCCCGATGGACGAGCACACGCTTTCCGCCGTCAGACGGTTGCGCGCAGGCGGCGTCCCGGTGCTGGTGACCCTTGCGCCGGAATGCGTGCCGTCGGGAACAATCGCGACGCTCTCCGCGATGGGAGCCGTCGTCTCGCTCGGCCACACCGCCGCCGATGCGTCGACCACCCGCGCGGCCATCGCCGAAGGCGCCCGTTCGGTGACACATCTCTACAACGGGATGACGCCCATCACCTCGCGCGAGCCGGGCGTCGTGGGTGCTGCGCTCGACAGCGATGTCTATTGCGGCTTCATTGCCGACGGGCACCATGTGGACGATACCGTTCTGCGCCTTTCGATCCGTGCACGCCCAGTGCGGGACCGGATGGTGCTGGTGTCGGATGCCATGTCGACCTGGAATGGCCCGGACCATTTCACGCTTTACGACGAGACCATCCGCCTCGTCGACGGCAGGCTGGTCAATCGCCTGGGCTCTCTCGCCGGTGTCCATATCGACATGGCGACATCGCTGCGGCGGCTGGTCGCGAATGTGGGAATCCCACTGGAAGACGCACTGAAGATGGCAACCGCAAACCCCAGCTGCCTCATGCGCCTCGAAGACAGCGTGGGCTTCCTCCGGCCAGATATGCCTGCCGATATCGTATTGCTCGAC
The DNA here is from genome assembly GCF_058808115.1 of Shinella sp. GW821-FHT11G07. NCBI lineage: Bacteria > Pseudomonadati > Pseudomonadota > Alphaproteobacteria > Hyphomicrobiales > Rhizobiaceae > Shinella > Shinella sp. GW821-FHT11G07. The sequence goes on along the minus strand of NZ_JBXARJ010000007.1, from coordinate 216,435 downwards.
TGGGCTTAGATCGGTAGTTGAAACCAAGCAAGCTGGCTGCATATCAGAACAGCGAAAATTCTCCGATCATCTGGTTGCGGGCGAGCCAGGGGGTTTGTAGGCCGCCACTTTCCTGGGAGACGCCGACCTTGACGGCGCGGAACAGTTCGGAAACCTCCAGGGTGCCGTTGCCGTTGAGATCGGCCTTCGTGCGTCCCTCGCCCATGACATTCGTCAGTACCGTGGTGAAAACACCGCCGTTGGCCTTGGCGGATTCGCGGGAAAGCTCACGGCCCTTCGAGGCTGAGAGCACCACCAGTCCGGCTGGAATGGACCGCCGCAGACCCGAGACCGCATCGTCATTGGTGGCAAAGAGGCCCGTGCCGGCAGCGCCGGAATGGCAGGCGTCAAGCAGGACGACCAGCCGCCCCTTTGTCTTGGAGAGGACGCTGGCGAGCTCATCCCAGGCAAGCGAGGTCGCCTCGACGTCGTCGGCCCTGGTCGCCGAGGTCGCGATATAGAATTTGCCGTCCGCTCCCTGCAATCCGTGGCCGGCGAAGAAGAAGACCGCCGTCTCGCCAGGATCGACGCCCTGCGCTAGTTTTTCGGCAGCAGCAAGGATCGCCGTCTTGTTCGCCGCCCCGTCTGCAAGGAGAACCAGGTCTTTTTCCGGCGCATCGATCGTTTGGCCGGAGAGCGAGCGGAAGCGCGCGATCACGCGCTCCGCATCGCTTTTCGCGAAGGAAAGCTGCGAAATCCGGGTATCCTCATAAAGGTCGATACCGACGGCCAGCACGCTGGTATTGGGTTTCTGGGACTGGACACCGAAGTCGCGTCCGATCGGCAGGCTTTGCAATCCGTCTGCATCTTCGGCAACGAGGCTCACCCATCGCGCTGACGGCAGCCGCGCCACGTCAATCGCAACCGGCTTCGACACATCCGACACCGCGACCCGGTCGGTCAGGACACCGTCCTGGTAGACGTTGACCGCAACGACCGGGAGAAGACCGTGAGCCGTGACGTCACCCGTGATGCGGGCACCGTCGCTATCGAGGGTTCCTTCCAGCGAAGGCGGCGCACCGATGGTCGGCGCACCCACCGTTCCGCTGCCGGAAAGCACGGCCTGCATCAGCCCTTCGACGCGAAGCCGACGGTCGAATTGCTGAAAGCTGTACTGGCCGCTCGCCCCTGGAAAGCGCAGGTTGACGAAAGCGCTTCCCTCGGGCGTCGCATCAAACTGGAAATGCTCGTTCCAGAACACGACCTCATCGTCGATGAAACGGCCGGACAGCAGAACGGCTGCATCCGAGACCCGGTGGATATAGAAGGTTCCGTCGATATTCTCCTGGAGAATGTAGCGGCCGCTCTCGTCCGCGAAGGCATCCTTCAGCATATCGCCCCGCGGCAGATCCATTTTCTCGAACAGGAAGCGGCGCGACTTGAGATCGAACAAGCCGATCGTGCCCGCGGCCTTTGCATAGAACAGCAGCGCAGTGGTGCCGATGGCCTTCACATCGAGTTTCTGCTCATGGAAGAAACGGGGCTGGGCAGCGCCAAACGTCTCTTCCTGGGCAACAAGAGCCTGCTTTACGCGAAGCGTGCCGCTGCCTTCGTCGAAGATAGCCAGATAGGATTTGCTGAGCTGGCTTCCCGCCGTCGGGCCGCCATAGCATATGCCGCGGACGATCCAGATCGTGCGGCCACCGACGCGAATGCGATGCGCGAGGTCCGGTGCGTCAGGCAGTTTTCCGCTTTCCAGTCCCTGGTTCACCTGCTCGCAATAGATCGCGTCCATGGATTCGGTCGCGTGGGACCATTCAAGCGGCGCCTTCATGGCGGCCATATCGTCGGAAAGCTCCTTGCTTGCAGCCTTGACCCGCTTTTCGAACGGCGCCCGAGCGGTCTCATCGAACCGCCGCGCGTCGTCGAGCGGTTCCAGGGTGAAGTCGGGCAGGGTGGCCTTACTCGCGGTAAACCCGAAGGGTTGCAGGGCATCGAGCAGCGTTCGCCGGGAGACGACCCCCATGGCGGAACGATCCAGCCGGACTGGCGCAAGGCCGCGCAGGACCGTTTTTTCCTGTAGCTCGTCGATGGCGACCTGTGTTTCCTGCAGGCCGCGGTTCGGCCGAACATAATCGCGCTTCAACAACAGCGCCGCCAGCGTCGCGTTCTTCGCGTCAAGTTGCTCGCTGCCAGTCGAGCGCTCTCCCGTGTAGTGCGTATAGGCGAGGCCGAGGGGTGCATTCCATCCGGTCTCGAGTCCGATGGGCGCGGTGATCCCAATTGCCTCCGCCTGGACGCGAATGAACTCCCGCACGCCTCTCAGGCCCTCGTCGGCAATGATCAGGTTTGGATCCTGCGAGACGAAATCCCCGTCCTGCAAATCGAAGGTGGCATAGCCCAGCGGCCCGGCAACGATGCCGAGCATGTTCTCGAGATCCATGGTGACGGAGGCGGAGACCGAACTGCTGCACGCCGCGCAGGCGGTGCGTTGTTCCTCGATCACGACCCCGGGAGAAAGGGTCGATGCCAGCCAGGTGCGGCCCCAGGGTTCCGCCTCGCTGATGACGAAGGAGTCGTTGTTGAACCAGGCAAGGTCGCTGCCGCCGAGCGTCGCGACCCGCGCGCCATCCACAAGGTCGACGACGTCGAAGTTCTCGTTGCTGCGCACGGCGAGGAAACGTTTTGTCGGAGACAGGGCAATGTCATGGCCTTCCCGGTCGAGGATTTCGCTGCCTGTGGCCGTGTCGATCACCGCAAAGCGGGTGTCGTTGAAAAGGATGTTTCGTCCGAGAGCGGGAATGTCGATACGCTTGTCATGGAGGTTGCCTGCGACGGGATCGTTGAGAACGATCTGCGGCGCTGCGGGTTTTACCGCAAGCGTGCCTTCCCATTCCTGAAGAACGGCGACCTCCTTGCAGGCGCGAATGTATCCAACGAGCGTCGCGTGCAAATCCATTGGACCTGCCGAAAGCGGCAGCAGCGAGATTGTGCCGGCCGGTCCTGCGCCGCGACTGTGGAGCGCCACGATCGCCCGGCTTTCATCATGCCTCGGCCTGATGCCATAGGGGCCTAGCGCATCCGGCGTCAGGGCCAGAAAACCCTTTCCAGTAAAGCGGACGGTACCGCGGGCACTCAGCACGAAATAGGCGGTGATGCCGGCGCTCTGCGCCTTGTTGGCCCAGTCGATCTGCACCACCGTGTTCGCGGTCGCATCTTTCGCAGGCATTTCGAGATTGAACCCCGCGGCCAGCGCGCGAAGCGCTGTCCGCTCGCTCTCACAGGCGCCGCCGGAGTGAGCGGCATTGGTCCGGATACGTTCGACATAACGTTCCGGCGTGTCGCCGGCGCGCCAGTATAGCCCCTGTGCAAAGGAGGCGACAACATCCGTGCGCGCTTTGGCGCGCGGCTGTTTGGCATGGAAGATGCCGGACGATGCGCCAGCGAAAGTTTCGTGGCGTGTAGCGTCCTCCTTCAGCATGCAGACATTGTTTGAACCGTTGTGCGTGTAGGCGCGGCAACGGTCGTCGACCTCGCAAAAGGTTGCGCACTGGTCGCGGCTAATCCCGCGCAGGGCCGGATCGGTTAGTCCGCCGCGGTAGTCGTGGCCTGGCAGGTCGGTGTCCCAGAACCATTGGAGGCCGCTTCTCGAGCCGCCCAGCGCTTGGGAAACCTGTATCTCCGCGGTGTCCCCGGCCACGAAAGACGGGGGGTGCGCCGGATTGCATTGCGAAAGGGTCAGATCGATATGGGCGGATGATCCCGTTAGACTGAAGACATGGCGGAACCCCGGATCGAAGGCAAAGGTGCGCCCCGCCTTCAATGCTTCGAGAAGAACCGTGTCGCGTCCGGTATCGATCGGCCCGGCCATCACGCCTTCGGCGACACGCGACAGAGCGATCGAAAATGTCAGGCGGTCGTCGACGACGACGGTGGGCCTGACCGTATCCGCATAGGTTCCGACATTGTAGAAGAAGGTGAATTCGGGATTTCCCTCGCTGCTGCAGCGCACGGCAAAACAGGAATACTTGCTGCCCGTCGTGTTGCAGATCGTGCCGCCCGTGCCATTGGCCGCTGCAAGCGGCATCCAGCGTCCGGCCGGCTCCGCTCGCTGCTGACCCTGCTGCCGGGAGGCCGGCTCACGCCGTGCAAGCCCCCTGAACGTCTCGACCGGTCCCAGCAGGACATCGCCTTTGCGTCGTTGGGCTTCGGTCCCCGTCGCACAAAGGACTACGATCGCGCAAACGGCAGCGAGCGCCAGACTGAGTGACTTTCGCATGCCGCACCCTCCTGCCCAAGGAATACCATCCAGCCAGTTCGAAACCGCAATCGTAGGGAAACCCTGTCCCGCCCCGGATACTATTACCGACGCGAGGATTGGCAGCAAGATGAAACAGGAAGGACATTGCTGTCCCTCGGCCGTAACCGCTCATCCCTTTGGTGGTGCTGACCGGCGTTCTCTGCCTGGCAGGTTTATTCGTGCGTCCCGAACTTCCGCAACAAACCCGCCGTCGCCGAGAACAGGACAATCAGGATGCCATACCCCAGCGTCGTTAGCGTCAGGCCGAAGGCGCCGACGGCCATGCCGGCAAGCAGTGTCGGCAGGCCAAATGCGAGGTAGCTCAGCGTGAACAGAGAGGCGAAGAGTTCACCGCGCTCATCTGGTCGAACGGTCGGGACGATGGACCGCAACACACCGTAGAAGCAGGTGCCGAAGCCTGTCCCGGCAATGACGAGGGCCGCGAGATAGGCCGGCAAGGACTGCCAAGCGATCGCAGCAAGCGTCAACGTCGTGCCGATCGAGAGTGCGGAAGTTCCGTAAAGCGTCACCTGCCGCGAGGAATGGCCACGCGCGACGTAACAGGCGGCGGCTCCGGCAGCGCAGAGGAGCACGATGACGCTTGCCTGCGTCAGATGGTGTTCGGCCCCGAAGACGTGCCGGACGATCGGCGCGCCGAGCGAGAGATAGAGCCCGCCCGTCGCCCAGCCTGCGACAACAGCCGGCGCGCTGCGCCAGAATGCCTTGGCAGCCATAGCCGGCACGCCGATCCGTGGCCGAAGCGAGGCCCAGACGCCCTCATGCAGCGGCGCGCACTCGGGGATGAGCCAGATCACGGCTGCAAACAACAGATAGGCGGCGACCAGGGTACCGAACACATCCGCTTTCGCCATCTCGGTTACGTCCATCAATATGCCCGCCACGAGAGCCCCCATGGCAAGCCCGCCCAGTGGAATGACCGAGTTCCACACCGATGCGCTGCCGGGCCTGTCCTGCGGCTCGAGATCGACCACCGCCGCAGACAGCGCCGAGAGCAGCATCCCGGCCGCGATGCCTTGCAACACCCGCGCCACCATCAGGCCGGCCACGTCGCTCGCCTGCCAGAACAACAGCAGGCTCATCGCCATCAGCACAAAGCCCCCCGATATGACCGGCCGCCGGCCGACATGATCGGAGAGCGACCCTGTCACAAGCAAGGATGCGAGCAGAGCGACGGTATAGACGGCGAAGATACCGGTCAGCGTTGCCGCCGAAAAGCCGATCTCCTGCTGAAGCGCGGGATAGAAGGGTGAGGGCGCGCTGGCGCCGGCCATCATCATGGCCATTCCGGCAAGGGTAATGCGAAAGCCTGCGAGGCTGCGCAGAGGCATGGATTGCGTCGTATCCGTCACGGAACACCTGATAGTTCGAATAATTTCGAACCATTCTCTACTATCATTTTCGTGACGGTTCAACTAAATTCGAACCATGGCGCCCGATACCGACCTTCACCACCCTGCCCGCGACGATCTGCGGCTGACCGACGTCCTCTTCGCCTTGAGCGATCCGGAACGCCTGGCCATCGTGCGCCAGCTCGCCGACGGGCCGCTTGAAATGGCTCAATGCCATCTCTCCGACCCTTCGATGCCGAAATCGACCAAGTCGCATTTAATGAAGGTTTTGCGCGAGGCAGGCGTCATCCGCAATGAGCCGCTGGGCCGCGGCCGCCGCCTCAGCATACGCCACGAAGACCTCGAGGCGCGGTTCCCCGGATTGATCGGCTCGGTGCTGGCGGCGTCGCACCTCTAATCAGCTTTGTGACTCCGCTCGCGGCGGGGTGTCTATGAAGCCCTCCAGTTTAGTGATGTTCGCTATGACGTCCTCTAATTTCACCGGTCGCCAATGATCATTGCGGACATGCGACTGTAGTCACCTGAAAGCTTGCCGACCATCGCACGGGGCGGCATGAGCCGATAGTTTTTCCGCAGCGTTCTGTAGTCGATTTCCGCCATGGTCAGGATCCAATGATTGGATGTGCCCGATGTGGTTCAGGCTCCACAAGGAGACTGATCATGAGCGACCTTTGCTGGCTGGCAGAAAAGCAAATAGCACGACTTGCGCCGTGTTTTCCCAAGAGCCACGGCAAACCGCGTGTGGATAACCGCCGGATTCTGAGCGGGATCATCTTCGTCAACCGTAACGGCTTGCCCTGGCGGGATGCGCCCCGGGAATACAGACCGCACAAGACGCTGTACAACAGATGGAAACGGTAGAGCGAGATGGGCGTGTTTGGCCGAGTGATGGAGGGTCTTCCCGCCGGAAGCTCCGGCTCAAAGACTACCATGATTAATGCGACCTGTTTGAAAGCGCACCGCACGGCCTCGAGCCTGCGCGTAAAAAGGGGCGCTTGGACGGCTGATAGGACGCACGAAAGGCCGCATGAATACAAAGCTGCATGCCGTGGCCGATGCCAGGCAGACCGCTCAGCGTCTTCAAGTCGGCCAACCTGCCGAAGGGCGCGCGCAAGAGGTTCGGCAGGTTTCCAGCGGCCCTGGATGAAGGGCCCGTTGGCGTGGCCCATCGTGCGGAATCCCTCGATGCCATGACGTGCACCCATGCAATTCAGCCCTGTACCGCCGAAGGTCTGGTCGTCCTGCGCGACATCAATCATCGTGTTGTTGATACCGACATTGCCGAGGGCGGTCAGCCGCAACAGGCGCCCGCACTCGGCATCCTGCTTCCCGAAGTAATTGAGCGCGAGCGGCCGTGGTAGGGGCGCTCCGGCAGGATTGGGCTGAAGACTTCCTCACACTGGCGGCCGCATCGTCGCCGGCATCGAGGACCAGCGGGGGCAACGTGCGCAAACAGCCGGCAGTGCTCTCAGGCCGCACGCCGACCGCCATAACCTTTGCACCCTTGCCGCGGGCGTCATCGAAAAGCCCCTCAAGCAGTCGAAGTGCCGCTCGCTAACGACGGGCATATATCTGTGCCCGTTAATGTTCAGCAGCTGCTGTGACGTCCGTCAAAGCGCGTATTGACAGCAAATATTTCGATGATATTTTGAAAATATATTTTATGGAGTGACCGACCGTGCAGCCTGTCTCCAGCAAGAAAATGCGCTTGAGCGATGTCGCCTATCACGGGCTGCGAACCGCCATCATCAAGGCGGAACTGCTGCCGGGGTCACCGATCGACGAGAAGGAATGCATGGAACGGCTGGCGGTCGGCCGCACGCCGTTGCGCGAGGCGCTGCAACGACTGGCGCAAGAGGATCTGCTGCTGGCGGTCCCGCAGCGGGGCTACTTCGTTTCCTCAACCTCTGCGACCGATTTCTTCCAGCTTCAGGAGTTCCGCCTTCAGGCCGAAGTCTGGGCTGCACGGCTGGCCGCGACGCGTATCAGTGACGCGCAGCTCGATCGTTTTGCCGCTCTCATCGAAGAGGCGCGTGCCGGTGTCGCGGCCAAGCGCATGGAAATCGAATGGCATCTCGGTATCGACGAGGAGATGCACCGGCTGATCGCGGAAGCCTCCGGCAATACCTATCTCGTCCAGGCACTGACCCGCCTCTATGCGCTTTCGGTGCGCAGCCTCTATGTCTCCCGCATGCCCGTAGCGCTGCTTTTCGAAGACCTGAAGGACATGGTCGTGATCCACGAGGCGCTGGCGAGCGGCGATCCCGATAATGCCGAGGCTGCAATGCGGGCGCACCTCTCCGTCAGCGCGACGAACCTCATCCGGCCGGTCGAATCCTCTTCCCGCCAAGTGCGCGTGGAGACACGGAAATGACCGCCGCGCGCCGAGGCAACCTTCTGACACTGGCTCTTCTCGCCCCGTCCCTCCTCAGCGCAATCCTCCTGCTGGTCATCCCGATCCTCATCGTCATCGCCTTTTCCTTCGCCGAGCAGGATACCTATGGTGGCGCGAAATTCGGCTTCACGCTGGCGAGCTACCGCGAGCTCTTCCAGGCGATCTACCTGCCGATCTTCCTCAACTCGCTCCAGCTCGCCGCTCTCTCCACCGTCGTCTGCCTGCTGGTCGGCTATCCGATCGCCTATTTCATTGCGCTACGCGCCGGGCGTCATGCCGGGCTGTTGCTGGCGCTTCTCCTCATTCCGTTCTGGATCGATTTCATCGTGCGCATGTCGGCCTGGATGGTGCTGCTCGGCCGCAACGGCACGATCAACAGCGCGCTGCTCGGCCTCGGTTTTATCGAGCAGCCGATCCGCATGATCGGCACCTATCCGGCCGTGCTGGTCGGCATGCTCTACGCCTTCCTGCCGACGACCGTGCTGCCGATCCACGCCGCGCTGAACGGGCTCGACAAGCGGCTTCTCGAAGCGGCCGACGATCTCGGCGCCACGCCACTGCAATCCTTCTGGCGGGTGACGTTCCCGCTGTCGCTGCCCGGTGTGATGGCGGCAATCCTCTTCGTCTTCGTTCCGGCCATGGGCGTCTATGCCATTCCCGTCCTGCTCGGCGGCGGCAAGAGCATCATTCTCGGCAACCTGATCGTCCAGCTGTTCCTCGATTTCCGCAACATGCCGCTGGGTGCTGCCGTCTCGGTGGTGCTGCTGGTCATCTCGTCGGTGATCATCGTCTGCTACATGCGCGTGCTGCGCTCGGTCGAGGAGGCGCGGGCATGAAGAAGATCATCGGTCTCTACGTTCCCGCCGCCACGCTCATCGGCTACGTCTTCCTCTTCGCACCGCTGGTGGTGCTGGTGATCTACGCTTTCAATGCCGGCCGGACGACGGTGGTCTGGGAGGGCTTTTCGCTCGCCTGGTTCGCCGAAGCACTCAGTGATCGCGGGCTCCGTGCTGGCCTGAAGGTCAGCGTTATCGTTGCGATCGCCTCGGCAGCGCTCGCAACCGCCATCGGCACCAGTGCGGCACTCGCCGTGGTCAAGCGCCCCTTCGCTGGAAAAAACCTGTTTTCAACGCTGGTGATCGCGCCGCTCGTGCTGCCGGAAATCGTGCTCGCCGTCGGCCTGCTCGTCGCCACCGTCTGGACCGGCATTCCGCTCGGCTACGGCACGCTGATCGCCGGCCACGTGCTCGTGTCGATCCCGTTCAGCTTCCTCATCGTGCGGGCGGCCGCCTCCGGCCTCGATCCGCGCCTTGACGAGGCCGCGGCCGATCTCGGCGCCAATGGCAAGCAGGCCTTCCTGCGCGTGACGCTGCCGCTGCTGGCGCCTGCCATTCTCTCGGCGTTCCTGCTCTGCGCGGTGATCTCCTTCGACAATTTCGTCATCTCGACCTTCGTGTCGGGTGTCGGCACCACGCCGCTGCCGATCCAGATCTACGCCACCCTGAAGACCGGCCTGACGCCGAAGATCAACGCGCTCGGCGCGATGCTGATCGCCGTCAACGTACTCGTCATCCTCATCGTCATGGGTCGCTACCTCAAGACGGTCCGCAAGCCTTCATAAGATCATCAATCAAAAAAGGGGAATGCAACAATGAAAAACTGGAAGACCCTCTTCACCACCGCCAGCCTCATCGCCTTTGCGTCCGGCGCCTCGGCCGCCGAACTCAACATCTACGCCTGGTCCGGCGAAGTGCCGCAGGAAATCGTCGATGACTTCTCCAAGGAGACCGGCATCACGGTGACCTTCGATACCTACGATTCCAATGAAACGATGATGGCGAAGCTGTCCGCCGGTGCGACCGGCTACGACCTCATCGAACCGAGCCAGTACACCGTGCAGGTGCTCGCCAAACAGGGCCTGCTAAAAGAACTGGACCATGCCAAGATTCCCAACATCGGCAATCTCGGCGCCCCCTTCAAGGAGGTCTCCTTCGATCCGGGCCAGAAATGGTCGGTGCCCTATATCTGGGGCACGACGGGCTTCGCCTATAACGAGGATTGCGTAAAAACCCCGCCGACGAGCTGGAAGGCGTTGTGGGATCCGCAGTACGAAGGCCGGATCTACATGCTCGACAACATGCTGGCAGCCTATATCGCCGGTCTTCAGGTCAACGGCTTCGATGCCGGCACCACCAAGCCGGAAGAGATCGAAAAGGCGACCCAGTCGCTGATCGAGCAGAAGAAGGTGCTTGGCGGCTACAACAGCACGAACTACGGCGACCTGCTCGCATCGGGCGAGGCCTGCGTCGTGCAGGGCTGGAACGGCTCGATTGCCCAGGTCACCGCGACCAATCCGAAGGTGAAGTACGTCATTCCGGATGAAGGTGGATCGATGTGGATCGATGGTTTCGCCATTCCGACATCCTCGAAGAATGTCGAGGAAGCCTATAAGTTCATCGACTACATCATGCGGCCCGAAGTCGCCGCCAAGGCGGCCAACCTGTCGAAATCGGCGACGGTGATCGACAAGGCCAAAGCGCTGCTGCCGAAGGACGTGGTGGAGAATGCCGCGATCTACCCGCCGGAAGACAAGCTCATGAAAGCGGACTTCATCCTCGACGTCGGCGACGCCACAAAACTCTATCAGGACGGTTGGACCAAGGTGAAGACCGCGCAGTAACGCGTCGGATCATCGGCAGCCGGATGCAAACCACCGGCTGCCCTTTCCTTCCTCAGCGAGTTCCAGAACGATATGCCGCCTGACATCAAGACAGAGCCGGCCGGCGCAAGCCGTGCCGCCATCGAGCTGATCGATATCCGCAAGGCGTTCGGCACGGGCAGTGACACCGCCTATGCCGTCGACCGGATGAACCTCACCATCAAGGCGGGCGAATTCTTCACCTTCCTCGGTCCCTCCGGCTGCGGCAAGACGACGACACTGCGCATGATCGCCGGTTTCGAGGAGCCGACCTCTGGCCGCCTGCTGCTCGACGGCAAGGACGTGACCGGCGTGCCGGCCCACCAGCGCAACGTCAACACCGTGTTTCAGAGCTACGCACTCTTTCCGCATCTCAATGTCGGCGAGAATGTCGGGTTCGGCCTCTCGGTCAAGGGCGTTGCGAAGGGCGAGATTCGCGAGCGGGTAAAGGCAGCGCTCGACAGCGTACACATGGCGCACGCCATCGACCGCAAGCCCTCCGCACTTTCCGGCGGTCAGCAGCAGCGCATCGCGCTCGCCCGCGCATTGATCAACCGGCCCTCCGTGCTGTTGCTCGACGAACCGTTCGGTGCGCTCGACCTGAAGCTGCGCCGCGAGATGCAGATGGAGGTGAAGGAGATGCAGCGCCGTCTCGGCATCACTTTTATCTTCGTCACCCACGATCAGGAAGAGGCGCTGACCATGTCGGACCGCATCGCGGTGATGAACAATGGCGTCATCCAGCAGATCGATGGTCCGGTCGATCTCTACGAGCGGCCGACCAACCGCTTCACCGCCGGCTTCATCGGCGACATGAACCTCATCGAAGGCCGCGTTGCCGGACATAGCGGTGATCGTCTTGTGGTGGAAGCCGCCAGCAACAGGCTTGAGCTTCCGAACGAGCCGAGCTTGCGGCCCGGCGATCCCTGCACGCTCGCCATTCGCCCGGAGGCCTTGCATTTCGTCGATGGCGATGCCGGCGTGACCGTTCGCTTCTCCGGCACGGTTGGCGCCGCCGTCTATATCGGCACCGACACCGTCTGCAGCCTGGTGCTTGCCGATGACAGCCGCTTGCATGCCCGGGTGCGCAATGGCGGTGACCGGCCGACCTCGAACCCCGGAGAGCCAGGCATTCTCGCCTGCGCACCCTCCGCGATCAGACTTCTCACGCAATAGGATGCCCCTTCATCATGTCGATCAAATCCTACCGGATCGCCGATCCAGCGCCGCAACTCGATGCCGGCCTCATGGCCCGTTTCGCCCGCGTCGAGGCGGCGACCGTCGGCCACTACCTGCACGACCGCTTCATGCGCAATGATCTGCGTCCGCTGATCGATGGCGTGCGGGTGGCGGGCACGGCACAGACCGTCTCGATCCCCGGCCCCGATTCCACCCTGCTGTACCACGCGATGGACCGGGTGCGGCCCGGCGACATCCTGGTGATCGACCGGGCAGGCGACGAGCGCCACGCTGCCTGGGGCGGTTTCATGGCCGCCGTCGCCAAGGAGCGCAAGCTTGCCGCCGTGATCATCGACGGCATGATCACGGATCCAGCCGCCATCCGCGAGGCCGGCGTGCCAACCTGGGCGCGCGGCGTCTCGCCGATCACCACGAAGCTGCTCAATCTCGGCGGCGGCTACAACATTCCCGTCTCCTGCGGCGGCGTCACCGTCAATCCGGGCGATGCGATCCTTGCCGACGACTGCGGCATCCTCGTACTGCCGCCGGCCGAAGTGGCCGGCATTGCCGATATCGCACTGGCTGACCAGGAGGACGAGGGAAGCTGGGTGGCGCGCATCAATGCCGGCGGCACGTTGCAGGAACTGGTCGATATCGCCGGCATGATCGCCGAGCGGCAGAAGAAGGATGGAGCCTCCCATGGCTGATACACTCAAAAACCTCGCTGTCTGGCTCTCGACCCCGCACCAGGCGATGATCGAAATCGCCCACGACATCGGCTACCGCCACATCGTGCTCGACATTGAGCATGGCCTGTTCGACGTCGAAGCGCTGGACCGCATCCTGGCGCTCGGCAAGGCGCTCGGCATGACCATGCATGCCAAGGTGCTCGGGCCGGAAGCGATCCCAATCCAACAGGCACTCGACATGGGCGCCGACAGCGTCTTCATCCCCCATATCGGCGATGTCGAGCATGCGCGCCGCGTGACCGCCTCGGCCAAGTATCCGACGCTCGGCACGCGCAGTTTTTCTGGCACCCGCCCCGCCCGCTATGGCGGCGTGAAGCCGGAATATTACGACAATGAGAACGCCAAGACACGCTGCTATCCGATGATCGAATCCGCTGCCGCTCTCAAGGATGTCGAAGCCATTCTCGCGCTTCCCACCGTTGACGGCCTTTTCGTCGGCCCAAGCGATCTTTCGCTTGATTCCGGCCGCGGCGCCTATCGCAACACGGATGCCGACAAGGCCGACCTCCGCAAGATCGCCGAGGCCGCCCAAAAGGCCGGCAAGCCGTGGATCATGCCCGCCTGGTCCCGCCCCGAGCGCGCCTTTGCGCAGGAACTCGGCGCGAGCCTGATGGTGGTGGCCGATGAATACGGCTCGATTTGGACCGGCCTCGAAGACGCAGCGAAACCCTGAAAACCAATTTTTCCGAACGGATTCCATTATGAACGAGACCATTTCCTGCGGCAGCCGCCTGATGCAGATCCTGAAGGCCTATGGCGTCGATACCGTCTTCGGCATGCCTGGCGTACACACGCTCGAAGCCTATCGTGGCATGGATGCCGCCGGCATCCGCCATATCGGCGTGCGTCATGAACAGGGCGCCGGCTTCATGGCCGATGGTTACGCCCGCATGTCGGGCAAGCCCGGCGTCTGCGTGCTGATCTCCGGCCCGGGCGTCACCAATGCCGCGACCCCGATCGGCCAGGCCTATTCCGACAGCGTGCCGATGCTGGTCATCACCTCCGTCGCAGCCAACAAGGACCTCGGCATGGGTCGCGGCACGCTGCACGAGATCACTGACCAGTCGGCCGTCACACGTCCCCTCACCGCCTTCTCCGAAACCGCCACCAATCCCGAACAGGTGCGCGAATATATCGCCCGCGCCTTCGCCCTCTTCGAAAGCGGCCGTCCGCGCCCGGTGCATGTCTCGATCCCGCTCGACGTGTTCAAGGCGCCCGACGACAAGCCGGCAAGCCGGCGCACCACCGCGCGCCGCCGCGCACCCGATGCCGCGCAGGTCGAGGCGGCAGCCGCCATCCTCAACGCGGCGAAACGGCCAGTCATCCTTGCCGGCGGCGGCGCGGTTTCCGCGTCCGCCGAGGTCCGGGCGCTGGCGGAAAAGATCGGCGCAGCCGTGGTTCCGACCATTGCGGCCAAGGGCATGCTGCCGGACGACCACCCGCTCGCCCTGGAGGTGACGGTGGATCGCGGCGCCACCCAGGCCTTCGTGCGCGATGCCGATGCAGTGCTGCTCATCGGTACCGAGCTTGCTGAACCCGACATCTGGCTCGATGGCCCGCTGCCGATGAACGGCAAGCTCATCCGCATCGACATCGACCCCGCGACGCTGGTGCGCGACTATGATGTGGACGTCGCCATGGAGGCGGACGCGAAACTGGCCGTGGCAGCGATCGCCGAAATGGTCTCGCCAGCCAAGGGTTTTAAAGACAGCAACGCCATCGCCGAGCTGCGCGCCACCGAGCGCGACGGGCTGACGCCGCTCGAGCAAAAACATGTCCGTGTGCTCGACAGCCTGCGCAACGCCATTCCCGACGACGGCGTCATCTATACCGACATGACGCAACTCGCCTATACCGGCTATGCCTTCTATCGTAGCGCCCTGCCCCGCACCTGGCACTTTCCGGCAGGCTTCGGCACGCTCGGCTATGCACTCCCGGCGGCGATCGGCGGCAAGATTGCCAGCCCCCAAACGCCGGTCGCCGTCATCGTCGGCGACGGCGGCTTCCAGTTCACGCTACAGGAACTCGGCACGGCGGTGGAAAACAAGCTGCCGCTCGCCATCATCCTGTGGAACAATGACAGTCTCGCCCAGATCCGCGACGGCATGATCATTCGCGATATCCCGACCATCGGCGTCAACCAGCACAATCCGGATTTCGTCAAGCTCGCCGAAGCCTATGGCTGCCGGACAGCAGAACCCACGAGTTTCGACGAACTGGAAGAAGCGGTCAAATCCGCCTTCGCCGCGGACGGCCCAACGCTCATCCACCTGCGTGAAAGCGCCCCGTTCCTTGGGACGGGCCAGACACCGGCCTGAGCGAGGTTGGGATGGCCGCGTGAAAGCCGGGATTGCTGGAAAACAACGGACGGCCGTCGTCCTTGTTTTCTCAGCAGTCCGAAACTTTCTCATGGTGGGCAGCTCGTCTCAGGCGGCGCTGCTCATCGATGGATTGTGTCTGACTTAGGAGCCATGGCAGGGCGCCAGCGCCGACACGGGTTTTTAGCTGAGCGTGAACACGGGCGTGGTAACGATCGAGGAAGGCACATTCGGCGGGGCTCAACGTGTCGAGATCGACCATCGCAAGGTCGATGGGCACGAGCGTGAGCGAGACGAAGCGGCAGAAGCCGTCTCCGTCGGCGATGACCTCCACCTGGTTTTCGATGCGCATGCCGAAGGCGCCTTCCTTGTAGTAGCCGGGCTCCACCGTCATGATGTTGCCAGGCACAAGGCCGTGAAGGTTCGGTTTTCGGTCGAAGCGGTGCGGATATTCGTGCACGAGCAGATTGTGCCCCACGCCGTGGCCGGTTCCGTGATCGTAGTCGAGGCCTTGTTCCCACAGTGCCCGACGCGCGAAAGCATCAAGTTGATGGCCCTGGGTTCCCGTCGGGAACCGCACCGACATCATCGACAGGAAGCCCTTCAGGACGGCCGTGTAGGCTAGCCGCATCTCGGGGCTCGGGGCGCCGAGCATCAGCGTTCGCGTCAGGTCGGTAGTGCCGTTCAGATATTGTCCGCCGGAATCCACCAGATAGGGCGTGGCGGTGTCGATTGCAGCATCGGTTTCCGGCCGCGCTGCATAGTGGCACATGGCCGCATTGGCGCCAGCGGCGGAAATCGTGCGAAAGCTCGGCTCGATGAATCCGGCCCGCTCCTGCCGGAAGGCGAGCAGCTGCGCCTCGGCCTCAAGCTCGGTCAATGGCGTTGCAGTACCCTGGCGTACCGGCACCTCACTCGTGACCCAGGCCAGAAATTCGATAACGGCGATGCCGTCTTCGAGATGGCAATCGCGGTATCCCTGGAGTTCGGCCGGCGTCTTCGCCGCCTTGGCAAGCGTGATCGGGCTTGTCTGCGCCGCCAGTCTGCCACCAGAACCAAGGACGCAGGCACGGACCGCCTGCGGCGCGAAATCTGCGTCGATGAGCGCCGTCCTATCAGCGACCGTTTCCGCTAGGCGGCCGAGAAACTGCTCCGGCGGCGAGAGCGTCACGTCGGCGAGTTCGTAGGCGTCGAGGTCGTTGCCGAGCTTGCGCCGGTCGACGAACCATTCCAGCCGGTTGTCCGCGTCGAGCAGCAGGAAGGAATGTGGCACGGGGTTCATCGGCACATCGGAGCCGCGCACGTTGAGAAGCCAGGCGATGTTGTCAGGTAGAGTCTCCACCAGCAGGTCCGCGCCACGCTCTCGCAAGCCTTCGGAAATGCGCGCCCGCTTGTCGGCCGCCGTTTCCCCGGCAACCTGCGGCGGCATCGCGCGGATCGCGCCGAGCGGGCGGGCGGGACGGTCGCGCCATATGGCATCGAAGGGATCGTCGTGGAGCGCCACCAGCTCCGCGCCCGCTGCCGCGCATCCGGTTGCCAGCCGGTCGTACAGGTTGCCTGCGATCAGCATGGTATCGATGCCGATGCGCCAGCCCGGGCGGGCATGGATTTTCAGCCAGCGGTCGAGCGGATCGTCGTGCAGATGGCGCACGTGGAACAACACCGGATCGACCTCCTGCCGCACCTGGACCTGATAGCGGCCATCCACGAAGATCAGTGCGCTGTCCTCAAGCACGAGTGCCAGGCCCGCCGAGCCGGAGAAGCCGCTCAGATAGTGCAGGCAATCATCGCGCGGGGCGGTCACTTCGCTCTGGTGGGCGTCCGTGCGCGGCACGATCAGCCCGTCCAGGCCGGACGCAGCCAGCCAGCCGCGCAGCGCCGCCAGAACCGGCGCACGGTCGTTTGTCGTCATGATATGCGTCTTTCCCTTACCGGTCCGCGCTCAGCGGCCCGCCCTTTTCGGCCACCAATGCGACAAGCCGATCAAAGACCGCGCCCGACTGGCGAATGCCGTCATGCTCGAATTCGTTGGTGATCCAGAAATCCAGGTTGCCGACGGCGCGTGCCGTCTGAAGCGACAGCCCGGCATCGACATACATGTCGTCATGATAGATCGCCGCCGAAACCGGAACCGTATTGGCCGCAAGCCGGTCCTTGTCGTAGAGCCGGCTGTGGCGCGGACGGCGGGCGAGTGCCTCTGCGGCAGCGCGGAACGGCCGCAATAGGGCAGTCTCCTCGAACATCGACGGATAGATCATTTCGCCGGTGAAAAGCAGCGGTCGCGCCTTAACGTCAAACTCGGGGAACTCGCCGAGCAGGCGTTCCGCCGACCAGGCCGTGTCGCCCTCGCCCTCACCGTAGATCGCCTCGTGGATCGCGGCAAACAGCGGATTGCCATGATAGGCGGTCAGGTGCATGACGGAAGCGAGGAACTGGTCGGACAGGCGGTCGCCGGCCGCGCCGGCAAAGGCTTCCTCGACCAGCCAGTGAATGTTCTCGAAGCCCGGCCCCATGCCCAAGTCAAGGCCGAGGCTCTGGAAGCGTCGCACGGTCAGGCGGTCGCCATCGGGCAGCAGCACCGCGTTGGCATCGATGAAATCGGCGATGCGCGCCACCAGCGCCTCGTCCTCCGGATATCGCTTGTAGAAAATGTCGTTCTTGGCACGCACGCGCGGGTAGGTATGGCGATAGACCGCGTCGGCCGATGGGTCGAGGCTCGGTATGCCGCCGGCAATATAACAGGCCGAAAGAGCCTCCGGCGCGCGGCTCAGATAGGTGAGCGTGAGGAAGCCGCCATAGCTCTGGCCGAGCGTCTGCCAGCGCTTGCCCCCGAAGCTGGTCTTGCGCAGGTGCTCGAGGTCGTCGACGATGGAATCGGCCCGGAAACATGCAAGATAGTCGGCTCCAGCCTCGCCGTCGAAACCCGCGATCGCCGCCGCATCGACCGGTGTTGATCGGCCGGTGCCGCGCTGGTCGGGCAGGATGACGCGATGCGTCTTCAACGCCTTGTGCAGCCAGGGCGGGCCACCGCGCGTCGGCCGCGGCGACTTGCCGCCCGGCCCGCCTTGCAGGAAGCAGAGCAGCGGCAGCACTTCGTCCTTGCGAGCAGGATCGACCACCTCGCGGGCAAAAACCTCGATGGTTTTGCCGTCCGGCACCGCCCAGTCGAGCGGGACGGTGACGACGTGGTCGCGGATATGCAGGCCGGGAATGGTGTATTCGGAGACGATCATGGGAAGTCCTCAACGTACCCGCGGGTCGAGCAGCACATAGAAAAGGTCGACAACGATATTGGCAATGACGATGAACACGCCGCCGAGCAGCACCACGCCGATAATGATCGGCCGGTCCTGGTTGGCGACCGCCTGCACGGCGAGCGCGCCGACACCTTGCAGACCATAGACCTGTTCGATGATGATGACGCCACCGAGCAGCATGGCGATATCCGCGCCAAGCTGGGTGACGAGCGGCGTCAGCGCGGCGCGCAGGCCGTGTTTCCACACCACACGGCGTTCGGAGAGCCCCTTGGCACGGGCGGTGCGGATATAGTCCTCGCCCATCACCTCCAGCATCTGACCCCGGGTCAGGCGCGCATAAACGGCGGCCATGGTCAGCGCCAGCGTGGTCCAGGGCAAGGCGAGGTGCCAGGCCCAGAGCATTGGATTGCTCGTCAGCGCCTTGTAGCCGCCGGCCGGGAACAGGGTGAAGCCCGCCTGTTTCGGCAGGAAATACAGCAGGTAGAGCGACATCATGCCGAGCACGAAGGTCGGAAAGCTGAGGCCGACGAGAATGAAGGCCTGCCCCAGCCGGTCGCGCAGGCTGCCCACGTGACGTGCCGACATGATGCCGACCGGCACCCCGATCGCCAGCCAGAGCACCGCGCCGCCCAGCACCAGCGACAGCGTCACCGGAATGCGCCGCAGGATGATCGGTGCGACGGGCTGCTGGTTGCGGTAGGAAAAACCGAGATCGCCGGTGAGCGCCTTGCCCATGAAGGTGCCGTACTGGGCAAGGATCGGTCCGTCGACGCCGAGATTCTTGCGGATTTGCGCGAGCTGGCTTTCGGTTGCCTTGTCGCCGGCGATCATGCGCGCGGGGTCGCCCGGCGCCACGAAAAACAGCAGGAAAACGAAAGCCGAAAGCACAAACAGAACGCCTGCGCCGAAGGCCACGCGGCGGGAGAGGAACCGGATCATCGTTTGGTGGCTCCCTTCGGCTGGCGCTTCAGGCGACGCGCGGTACGCGCGCTCTTCGGATCGAGCGCATCGCGCAGGCCGTCGCCGAGAATGTTGAAAGCAAGCGTCGTCATCAGGAGTGCCGTGCCCGGCACGAAGACCAGCCACCAGGCGACCAGATAGAGCGAGTTGGACGAGGCGTCCGCCAGCATTCCGCCCCAGCTCGGTGTCGGCGGCACGATGCCCATGCCCAGGAAGGAGAGCGTCGCCTCGAAGACGATGGAATTGGGAATCTGCATGGTGGTGTAGACAATGATCGGCACGGCGAGATTGGGCAGGATATCGACGATCATGATCGACAACGGGCCCGCGCCAAGCGAGCGACTGGCCTGCACGAAATCCTGCCGGCGCAGCGAGATCACCTGCCCGCGGATGACGCGGGCCATCGGCGCCCAGCTGAAGAAGACGATGACGGCGACGCTGAGCGAAAGGCTCGGTCCGAAAACCGAGACCAGGGCCAGCGCGCAGAGCAGGAAGGGCACGCTCATCACGAGATCGGTGAGCCGGCTAAGGACAAGATCGACCGTGCCTCCGAAATAGCCCGCGGTCGTACCGACAACGACAGCGATGAAGGAGGCGATCAGCGAGGCGCAGACCCCGACCAGCAACGACACGCGCGCGCCATAGGCGAGCCGGACCAGCACGTCACGGCCAAGCTGGTCCGTGCCCAGCCAGAACTCCGCCCCCGGGCCAACGGGAATACCGGTCGGCGACAGGCCGGTGTCGCGGAACTGCTCGATGGGCGAATGGCCGGTCATCGTGGCGACCAGCGGAGCTGCGACGGCAAGCAGGACGATCGCCACGATGACGGCGAAGGCCATCACACTCGCGGTGTCGCGCCGCAGCCGCCGCAACGTCAGTTCAAAGGAACCGCGCTGGACGACCTCGGTTTCGGGAAGCGGTTCTTTCGTCACGCCGTCACTCATGATGCCACCTGCTGCCGCGTTTCGACCAGGGACCGCTGCTCGCCCTCTGCAAAAGCAGGAATCGTCTTGGAAGCCGCAAGCAAGGTCTTCGTGTAGGGATGCTGCGGATCGGCAAACAGCCGCTCGGCGGTGGCGAGTTCGACGATCCGGCCGTCCTGCATCACCGCGATACGATCACAGACATGGCGCACCACCGAGAGGTCGTGGGAGATGAACAGATAGGTCAGGCCGAACTCGCGCTGGAGGCGACGAAGCAGGTTCAGCACCTGTGCCTGGATCGACACATCCAGCGCCGAGACGGGCTCGTCGCAGATGATCAGCCCCGGGTTCAACGCCAAGGCCCGGGCGATGCCGATCCTCTGGCGTTGACCGCCGGAAAACTCCGAGGGGAAACGGTTGTAGTGTTCGGGATTGAGACCGACGATCTCCATCAGGTCGCGCACCTTCGCCCGGCGCGCCTCGCCGGAAGCAATGACGTGCAGGCGGAACGGATCCCCGATGATCGCGCCGACGCGGCGGCGCGGATTGAGTGATCCGAACGGATCCTGGAAGACGAGCTGGACCTGCTGGCGCATTTCCCGCCATCGCCGGGCATCAAGTGCGCCCATGTCGCGGCCAAGCACCCGGACGCTGCCGGAGGTGGCAGGAACGAGGCCTGCAACGATGCGCGCCAGCGTCGATTTCCCGCAACCGCTCTCGCCGACAAGACCCACGGTCTCACCCCGCCCGATGGTCAGGTCGATGCCCTTCAGCACGTCGAGGGACCGTTTCGGACCAAAGAAGCTGCCGGCCTGATAGGTGAGGCGTACATTTTCGATTTCCGCGACCGGTTCGGAAACGGTCACCTGCACGGCGCCCGCGGTCGCTTCGGCCATTGGCCGGGCCTTTCCGGCACCCTCTTCGAGCCAACAGAGGGATTCGACCCCATCGCTGTAGAGGCGCAGTGGTGGCGGCTCGCTCGTACAGCGCGGCAACGCCTCGGCACAGCGCGGCGCAAAAACGCAGCCGGCAGGCGTCGCCAGCAGGCTTGGTGGCCGTCCGCCGATCGGGGCGAGGTCCGTGCCCGGCCGGTAGCTTGCAGGCGTCGAGCGCAAAAGCCCGGCGGTATAAGGATGGGCCGGCTGGCGGAACACATCGACAGCACGGCCGTATTCCAGCCGGTGGCCGGCGTACATCACCATCACATCGTCGGCGACGCTGGACAGCAGGCCGAGATCGTGGGTGATGAGGATAACGGTCGTGCCGAAATCCCGCCGCATGGTGTCGAGCAGTGCGACGATCTGTGCCTGCACGGTCACGTCAAGCGCGGTGGTCGGTTCGTCGGCAATGACGAGCGCCGGCTTGAGGATGAGCGCCATGGCGATCATCACGCGCTGGCGCATGCCACCGGAAAACTGGTGCGGATAGTCGTCGAAACGGTCTTTCGGCGAGGGGATGCCGACCTTGCCGAGCATATCGATCACCCGCGCCCGCGCCTCGGCAGCGCTCACCCGCTCATGGGCATGCAGCACCTCGGCGATCTGCGCGCCGATCGTATAGAACGGATGCAGACTGGAGAGCGGATCCTGGAAAATCATGCCGATGCGGCCGCCGCGCAGCCGGCGCATGTCCTCCTGCGGCAGGCCGATCAGGTTGCGCCCTTCAAACAGGACCTCGCCGCCAATCTCGGCATTGGCAAGCAGGCCCGTCACCGCCTGGGTGAGCACACTCTTGCCGGAGCCGGATTCGCCGGCGATGCCGAACAGCGACCCCGCCCGCACGGAGAAGGAGACATTGCGCACCGCATGCACCACCCCGTCCTCGGTCGGGATGTCCACGGTGAGACCTTTGGCTTCGAGAATGGTCACGGTAGACCCTGTTTCCCTGTGAAAGAGGAGGCATCCGGCATCGCGAGACCCGCGACGCCGGCAATCGGGCCTCGGCTCAGCGCTCGAGCCAGAGGTTCGTCCAGTCGCCCTCGACGCCCAGCGCATAGGGCAGGAAGTTCTTCACCGCCTCGCTGCGATAGCGCGGGTTCTTGTTGGCGATCAGCGGAACGACGGGCGAATCGGCCATCACCAGTTCGTCCACTTCGGCCCATAGCTTGGCTGTCTCCTCCGGCGTGGTCGCGTTGATCGCCTTCATGGCGATCTCGGTTGCCTTCGGGTTGTTGTAGTCGGTGTAGTTATAGGTCTGATGCGTGCCGTCGAACGTGAACTGCGGCTGGAAGACGGAGCGCGCCGCACCGCCGACCCAATCCGGCGTCCAACCGACCGGCGCGATGTCCCAGGTGCCTTCCTTGGTGTTGACCGGGTTGGTCATGAACTTGGAATAGTAGTCGGCAGCCGTAACCGGCGTCATTTCCAGCGTGATGCCGGCGCGTGCGACGCTGGCCTGGATCGTCGCGGCGGTCGTCACTTCGAGATCCTTGTTGCGATAGGGCATCTTCAGCGTGATGCCGTTCGGGAATCCGGCTTCAGCAAGCAGGGCCTTGGCCTTCTCCGGATCACCCTTCGCGTCGGGCGACGGGTAGAGATCGAACTTGTGATAACCGAGGACGCCGATGCCGAAGATGCCGTTCGCTGGCTCCGCGACGGTCGAGCCGCCCCATTGCTGGACGATGGCCGCCTTGTCCACCGCATATTGCAGAGCCTGGCGCACGCGTAGGTCCTTCAGCGCGCCGTTATTGTTGTTCGACACCGTGTTGATGAACAGAAAGTTCGTGTTGCCGGCGGACATCGCCGTCAGCTTCTCGTCACCCGTGGCGGCCAGCGTCGACAGGATTGCTGTCGGCACATTGATATCATAGGCGAGATCGGCGTCGCCCGATTGCAGCTGCTGCATGATCGCATCGGCCTGCAGACCCATTGTGATGTCGATCTCCTCGACATAGGCCTTGCGCAACGGGTCGCTCTCGGCCTTCCAGGCCGGATTGCGCACGAGCCTCAGGCTGGTGTCGGGCGTGTATTCGCCGATCGTATAGGGACCGTTGCCGACGAAATTGGCGCGGTAGTCCGGGCTATCGGGAACATAGTCCAACGTCTCGATCGCCACCGCCGCCGGCATCGGTAGCGAGAGCATGTAGACGAAATCGCCGGCCCGCTCCTTGAGCTTGAACACCACGGTCGCATCATCCGGCGTCTCGATGCCGGTGACGTCGTTGGCTTCCATATAGGCCTTCATCGCTTCCGCCGTCGGCTCGACCTTGGCGAAGCCGTCGCAGAATTCGGTGAGGCCGGAGATCAGCGCGGTGAAATAAGTGAGTGTCGAGGCCTGCATGTGCGGATTGCACAGCCGCTTGAAGCCACGCTCGACGTCGGCGGACGTGACCTGGCGTGCACCGGACGGCGCATTCCACATCGCGCCCTCGCGCAGCTTGAACGTATAGGTGAGGCCGTCATCGGTCGGCTGCGGCACTTCAGTCGCAAGGTCCCCCACCGGCTTGATCGCCGTCTCGGGGTCAGTCGATGCCTCATAGCTCACCAACTGGCGCGAGATGGCACGCATCAGGTTGTTCGTCGGCACCATGCCGGCCAGCGTCGGGTCCATATGGTCCGGTTCTCCGGTCGCAAGAATGCGCAGCACGCCGCCTGTCTGCGGCTCCTCCTGCGCCAGCGCGCCGCCGGCCGCAAGCATGGCAACGACGGCGACCGACGCCATCAAAGACATTCCGTTCCTGTGAATGCGCATTTGGCTCCTCCCTGAGCTTCGACCTTGGATGGCGAAGTCATTACTCAAAAATTGAACCATTGCAAAAGAAATTGAAGTTTTGTAGTGAAATTTTTATAGGGGGCGGAAACGAGCGAGCCGGCACGCTCTCATGCGGCAAAAACCGCGACAAGGCCCGGCTCCCCTGATCGACATCGCAAAGCGCTTGCGCCATATCTTGGGCAGATCCGTCCATGCTGCGAACCGGGGTTTTGAATGTCGCCAGAATCGAAAGTCCAGGAGGAAGGCGTGGCAGACAGCGTCACGGAAGAGGCCCTCGGCAAGAAGATCCGCAAACGTCGCCGCGCCATCGACATGACGCTGCAGCAGGTGGCCGACCGTGTCGGCCTGTCCATCGGCTTCCTGTCGCAGATCGAACGCGGCGTCTCGACACCCTCGCTTGCGTCTCTCTGCAACATTGCCGAAGCGCTCGATACAAGCATCGACACCTTCGTCAAGGCCCCGCGGCAGGCCGGAACCGTATCGCGGCAGGGCAAGCGGGAGGCCTTCAGCCTCGGCGACACCCGGCGCACCTATGAATTTCTGGGTGGTGCCTTTCCCGACGCCAAAATGCACCCGACCCTCGTGCGCCGCCCGCCCGGCCACGTGTCGGAGATCATGCACAACGAGGGCGAGGATTTCGTCTATGTCCTGGAAGGCAGCGTGTTGCTGGAGGTAGACGGCGAACGCCATATCCTCAACAAGGGCGACTCCATGCATTTCCAGTCGCACCTCCCCCACCGCTCCGCCACCCTCGGCACGGAGCCCGTGCTGGAACTTTGGGTGCGAACACAGCCGTTGCTGCTGTAGTTCTCCAGCGGCTGGACGACACGATTGTGGGAATTTGATCAGCCCGGCACGCCGCACCAGCCAGGCAGATGGCTGGCCGTTTTTGCGTGTGCCAGAACCAGCGCCTCACGAAGCGCCTTCTGATAATCGTCTTCGACAACCCGGACATCGACAAAATTCGCTCCAAATGAATTCACTGTGCGGCGTTGGGTCCTTCGCATAACCGCCGGTATTGCGGAGGCAGCCAGCAAACAAACGGTAGGGGGTCGCCGCGATGGCGGCCAACAGGGCGGTGTGAATCGATCTCATCTTTCACCTCAAATAGAGCGAGCACCCCGATATCGGGGCCACTCCATTTGGCGCGCTCAGTTTTAGACGGTTTTTCTTGAAGTTTACACCGGTGCAAACGAGGCGCTTCGGGCGTCCTGTTGTATTTTCGATACATTTATGCACGCCCAAATGAAAACAGAAATACAGTGATATTAGATACTCGCCCATCCCCGGCCGGGGTAATAAAAACTACCAATTGGCGGCTTCTGGCAGAAGGATACGCCTCTATGCGAAAGCGTTTCTTTGACAGAATTGCAAAGCTGGCGTGATGGGACTGTGAGTTTCTTTTCGCAGTGTCTTCCTTCTGCAACGAAGCAACACTACGACAAGTACCAGATCATGAATCTCAAAATCGCCACCACCGCTATCCTCATCTTCGCTACCACATCGGCGTCGGCCAACAGCGGGATGAATTCAACGGGAAACCTCCTGGGCGTCATCGTTCAGGACATGGCAAGCCGAGTGACACCGTCCGTTCAATCTACGATCCCACCGTCACGTTCCGCGTGCTGGAGAACGGAAAGGTAGAACGGACGAATGAGCGATTCGGCACGATTTCCATCACGAATCCGATGGCGGAATGAAACAGGAGAATCCCGCAGCAGGTAAGGCGACGGCCCTCATCACCAAAAAGTTGATCGGATTGCGCGATGGCGCTGCCGGCCTGCGCGCACGGTCGCCCACCGCAGAAAGATCAATGGGTTAGAAAGTTCTCGGCACCGGTTTCGCACTATCGATCGCGCGAGCCGGGTGTCGGGAGGGGCTATTGAGTTGCACGACGAGACAGGTTAGGGCTTCCAGAATGACTGCACTGTATCGAAGCATTGGCGCAAGGCTGCTGTGGGTGATCAGACTGGCGATCCTGGTGTCGCTGGCCTCTTATCCGCTATCCAGCGTCGCCGGCGCGATGCATGGTTCTGACGGTGTGTCCGTCATCGACACGGTGAAGGCACCTGCCGCCCTTCAGTCCCACGACCATGGCGGAGACGCTGCGGAGGACCACGAGGGCTCCGGCAAAACAGCCGACCTCCAGGATTGCTGTCAGGATTTCTGTACCAGCATGGCGCTGCCGCTTTCCAACGCGACGCTTGGCCATGCGCGCATAGCCGCTATCCGGTCGTTCTTCGACGATAGTAAGGCTATCGGACAGGTTTCATCCCTCTATCGCCCCCCGAATGCCTGAACAGGCTGTAACGCCTTCCCGGCGTTGATCTAGCGTCTGTGGCCGCAGCCACGGCGCCGTCACACCTCCTGTTTGGATTTCACTATGAACCACATTCAGTTTGTGGTCGCACTGCCCCTGTTGCTGGGCGGTTGCGCGGCCACATCGCTCGGCGACCTTGCCACGTATGAAAACGCGGCCGACCCGGCAGTCGGCACATCGCCCATCGGCTACACCACGCCTGTTGCGGGCTATTCCCACCGCCTTCCGGTGGATCCCAACCCCTGGCGGGTTCAGAACGATGCCCAGTCTCCACAGGGAGACGGGGCATGAGGATCGTTTCACCCAAATTCGTCGCGGTCCTTGTCGTACCGGCCATCCTCAGTGGGTGCGTTTCGGCCACCGAGTACTCTTCGCGGGACGCCGGCTTCACGACCGTCTCGGCCAAGACGAGCACGGCGACCGGCAAGGCATCCGTCTGGGTGCAGAACCGGGCCGAGGCGGAAGCCGTCGCCGCCCGCGTGAAAACGCTGATGGCAAGGAAGGCCATCGACGCGGAGACGGCCGTCCAGGTCGCGCTCCTCAACAACAAGGGTCTCCAGGCCGCCTATGCGGGCCTCGGGGATTCGGCTGCGGACACCTGGCAGTCGACCATGCTCGTCAATCCGCGGATCGGCATTGGCCTGACCGGGATCGGAACACCCGGGCTGGAAGCCTATCGCGCTGTCGAGGGTGTCATCGCCACGAACATCCTGGCGCTCGCCACGCATAAGCGGAATGTCGAGATCGCCGATGCGGGTTTCCGCAAGGCCCAGCTTGCCGCCGCGCTGGAAACCCTCCAGGTCGCGGCGGATACGCGTCGCGCCTGGATAACGACGGTTGCTGCCTGGGAGCGTGTCGCGCAGTTGAACCAGGCTTTGGTCGCGGCGGACGCCGCCTCCGAACTGGCGAAAAAACTCGGCGAAGCCGGCTCCATGACCAAAGGCACACAGGCCCGGGAGCACGTCTTCTACGCCGAGCTGACCGGACAAGCGGCACAGGCGCGGCTCGAAGCCCGTCTGGCGAAAGAGGAACTGACCCGCCTCATGGGGCTCTGGGGTGCCGACATCGACTATCAGGTGCCGAACCGCCTGCCGACGCTTCCGAAGGCTCTCACCAAGCGTGACACGATCGAGGCGGAAGCCCTGCAGCGTCGCGTCGACCTGCAGATGGCCAAGCTCGACCTGGAAGCGACCGCCAAGTCCTTCAAGCTCACGGAAGCGACACGCTACGTCACCGACCTCGAAATCCTCTCCGGCTTCGAAACCGAACGGGAACTGGAGGACGGCAAGAAGAGCCGCGAGACGACTGGCAATGTCGAACTCGAATTCGTCATTCCGATCTTCGATTCCGGCCAGGCGCGCATGCGCAAGGCAGAGCTCGGCTACATGCGGGCAGCGAACCTGCTTGCGGAAAAGGCCGTCAATGTGCGTTCGGAGGCCCGCTCGACCTATCAGGCCTACCGGTCGACCTACGATATCGCCCGTCACTACCGCAACAGCGTCGTGCCGTTGAGGACGAAGATCGAGGAGGAATCCCAGCTCACCTACAACGGCATGATCACCAGCACGTTCGAACTGCTCGCCGACAGCCGGGAGAAGGTCAATTCGATCCTTCTCGCGGTCAATGCGAAACGCGACTTCTGGCTCGCCGAAGCCAACCTGGCACCGGCCATTTATGGCGGCGCGGCGGCGGCGGGCGGTGGAGAAGTCGAGGTTGCGGCAGCTGCCGAATCCGGCGGCGGCGGTCATTGAAAAAGGATTTTGACATGTTCAACAGAAGACAACTCCTCGGCGCGGGTGCGGCAATGGTCTCGACGGCCGCTTGGGCGAAAACCTCGAATATGGGCCTGCCAGAAGCGGCGGTCATGCAAACGGCCGCAACCCAGATACCGGTCCGGCCGGCGAGCGGCCCCGACTATACGCCGGTGGTCACGCTCAACGGCTGGACCTTGCCGCACCGCATGAACAATGGCGTCAAGGAGTTCCACCTCGTCGCCGAACCGGTCGAGCGCGAAATGGCGGAAGGCATGACGGCTTACCTCTGGGGCTACAACGGCCAATCACCGGGCCCGACGATCGAGGCCGTGGAGGGCGACCGGGTCCGCATCTTCGTCACCAACAAGCTGCCGGAACACACGACCATCCACTGGCACGGCATGATCCTGCCCTCCGGCATGGACGGCGTTGGCGGCCTGTCGCAGCCGCACATCCCGACCGGCAAGACCTTTATCTACGAGTTCGATCTCATCAAATCCGGCACCTTCATGTACCACCCCCATTCGGATGAGATGGTCCAGATGGCGATGGGCATGATGGGGTTCTTCGTCGTTCATCCGAAGGACCCGAAGTTCATGCCCGTCGACCGGGACTTCGTGTTCCTTCTCAACGCCTTCGACATCGAGCCCGGCGCCTATGTGCCGCGCATCATGGAGATGACGGACTTCAACCTGTGGGCCTGGAACAGCCGCGTCTTTCCGGGCATCGATCCGCTTGTCGTCTCGAAGGACGACCGCGTGCGCGTGCGGGTGGGCAACCTCACCATGACGAACCACCCGGTCCACATGCACGGCTACGACTTCGAAGTGACCTGCACGGATGGCGGCTGGGTCCGTCCGGAGGCGCGCTGGCCCGAAGTCAGTATCGACATCCCGGTCGGCGCAATGCGCGCCTACGAGTTCGACGCGAAATATCTCGGCGACTGGGCGATCCATTGCCACAAGTCGCATCACACGATGAACGCCATGGGCCACGGCATCCCGACCTTCATCGGCGTCGACAAGAAACCTCTCGCCGAAAAGATCCGCAAGGTCCGGCCCGAATACATGCCCATGGGCACGGCCGGCATGGCGGATATGGGCGAGATGGAGATGGAAATCCCGGAGAACACCATTCCCATGATGAACGGCTGGGGTCCGCACGGTCCCATCGAGATGGGCGGCATGTTCTCCGTCGTGAAAGTCCGCGAAGGCATCTCCGCGGACGATTACTCGGATCCCGGCTGGTACGAGAACCCACCCGGTACACAGGCCTACGAGTGGACGGGCGCGCTGCCCGATACCACCAAGGCCACGGACGCGAAGACCAAGGTCAGTACCGGCCATTCCCGGCACGGCTGATCTATACCCTCCCCAAGCAAAGGACATGAGCATGAAGACTGTAATTGGCACGCTGTTCCTCGCAACGGCATTCTCCACCACCGCGCTTGCAGATGCCGGCCATGGCGCCATGGCCGTCGGCGAACCCGGCGACAAGGCAAAGGCGACGCAGACGATCCGCGTCACGATGAAGGAAACCGAGGATGGTCGGATGTTGTTCGTTCCTGCCTCCTTCAACGTCAAGAAGGGCCAGACCGTTCGCTTCGCCATCCGGAACGCCGGCGAACTCGATCATGAGTTCGTGCTCGATCAGCAAGACAAGATCATGGAGCACAAGGCGACAATGGAGAAGTTTCCGGAAATGGAGCACGACGACCCGAACGCCATTCGCCTGGCTTCCGGAACGTCCGGTGAGATCGTCTGGCAATTCACCAACGATGGCACATTCAAGATCGCCTGCCTCGTGCCCGGCCACTACGACGCCGGCATGCACGGCGACGTCACCGTCGCCAAGAAATAGCCCCCGTAGAAGGAAAAGACATGAACACGTTCATCCGCATGGCGCTTGCCGCCGCCCTCTCCTTCAGCGCTGTCACGGGCGCGGTCGCCGCCGACTTCACCAAAGGCACGGTCAAGAAGATCGATGCCAAGGCGAAGAAGGTCACGCTCATCCACGAGGAACTCAAGGACCTTGAAATGCCGGCCATGACCATGGTGTTCCGCGTCAACGACGACGCCCTGCTCGCAAAACTCACGCAAGGCGCAAAGATCGAATTCGTCGCCGAACGGATCGAGGGTAAGCTGACGGTAACGCAGGTGAAATAGCCCGATCAAAAGGCGCCAGCCAAATGTGCCCTTTACAGGGAGGCTCCGGTTTGACCGGGGCCTCTTCTGGTTTCAGGCCGTGAATGCATATGGCCGGGGTTGAAACCACCAAACGCGCCGCTGGGGGGAGAAGCCACCAGCAGCGCGTCCAGGGGAGGAGCGGAGGAAGAAACTTAGTTGAGGGGGATTGCGTTGCCGCCCTTGCTCGCCTGGTAGACGAGGGAGAGGTCGTCGTATTTGCGGCTGATGGCAGCGGCACGTTCCTGAAGCTGCGAGCGGTGCGGTTCCGGCGCCTGATTGATCAACGCATGGATCGCTTGCCCCTTCCAGAAGGCGTTCGTCCGGTTGTAGCCGCCGGGCTCCAGCGTGAAGACCTCCTTCAGGATCTTCAGGTCATGCGGAATGGCGAAGGCGTCGCGGGAATCCTCGTGACTGAAGAAGTAGAAGAAGTTGTCGAAGCCCGCCCAGGTGATCGCCGAAAGGCACATCGAGCACGGCTCATGGGTCGACAGGAAGATGAGCTCTCGCGAGTCCGGCCGCTCGGATCCCGTCATTTCGTAGAACCGCTTCAAGGTATGCACCTCGCCGTGCCAGAGGGGGTTCTCCGTCTCGTTGTTGGTTTCGACGAGCACCGTCGAAAGATCCGATTTCCGCAGCAGAGCAGCGCCGAAGATTTTGTTGCCGGCGGCCACGCCCGCCTCCGTGGCCGGGATGATGCCGGACTCCAGCGCCGAGAGCAGGGCATCCAGCAGCTTTAGGGTTTCGTTTTGTTCGGTCATTCTCGTTTTCCTTGAAGATTGGCAGGCTGAAACAACTGGCCGGATATCCCATCCCGGCCAGATCGGGGTTAGCGGGCGCTCAGTGCGCTTCCGCAGCGATCAGCGGCACCTCGGCGCCCTTGGCGTCGTAGAGTTTGCCGTTGAGGAAGTAGTCGCCGTCGTGAAGCCGCGCGACGTCCTGGTAGCGAATGCTGCGCTCGGTCCCCGCAACGAACACCGACTGCTGGTCGGAGTTGCCGGCCTTGACGTGGTTGAACAGCAGGTTGAGGGCGATCGCCATCAAGGCGGCGGAACTGATGCCGGAGTGGAAGATCGTCGCGACCCAGGCCGGGAAGTGCTCGTAGAAGGTGGGTGAGGCGATCGGGATCATGCCAAAACCAATCGAGGTCGCCACGATCACCAGGTTCATGTTGTTGTTGTAGTCGACCTTGGAGAGGGTGCGGATGCCGCTTGCCGCCACCGTGCCGAAAAGCACGATCCCGGCGCCGCCGAGGACGGAGCTTGGAACCGCCGCGACCACGCGGCCCATCACCGGCAGAAGGCCGAGAGCAACGAGGAAGAGGCCGCCCGTGGCCACGACATAGCGGCTCTTCACGCCCGTCACCGCGACCAGCCCGACATTCTGGGCGAACGCGCTCTGCGTAAAGGACCCGAAGACGGGGGCGAGGATGCTCGACAGCATGTCGGCGCGCAGGCCATCCCCGAGGCGCCGAGAATCCACCTTGGTCTCGACGATCTCGCCGACGGCCAGAATGTCCGCCGAAGTCTCGACCAACGTCACCATGATCACGATGAACATCGAGATGATGGCAGCGATTTTAAAAGTGGGATAGCCGAAGTGGAAGATCGTCGGAAGGGCGAAGAACGGGCCGTTCGCCACCTGCGAGAAATCGGTCATGCCGACGGCATAGGCGATGCCTGTGCCGATCACCAGCGCAAGCAGGATCGATAGACGCGAGATCGAGGCATTTCCGAGCTTGCTGAGCAGAAGCACGATGGCGAGCGTTACCGCGGCAAGCTGGATATTGGCCGTGCTACCGAAACCCGGCGCGTTGCTGTTGCCACCCATCGCCCAGAACGCGGCGACCGGCATCAACGTCAGGCCGATTGTGGTGATGACGATGCCTGTGACGAGCGGGGGAAAGAAGCGGGTGATCCTGGAAAAGACCGGAGTGATCATAAGGCCGATCACCGACGCCGCGATGACCGCTCCAAGAATGGCCTGGATGCCGCCATTGCCGGAGATTGCGATCATCGTCGCAACACCGGAGAATGAAACGCCCTGCACGAGGGGCAGGCGGCTGCCGAAGAACGGCACGCCGATCGTCTGAAGGATGGTGGCGAGGCCGCCGGCGAAAAGCGAGGCCGTGACCAGTAGCCCGATCTCACTGGTGTCGAGACCTGCCGCCTGTCCGAGAATGAGCGGTACGGCCACGATGCCGCCATACATCGTCAGGACATGTTGAAGCCCATAGGCGAGATTGGCTCCGATGCTGAGTTTTTCGTCCTCCGGGCGCGTGTTGGATGCACTTTCGTCTTCTGCATGTGCCAAGGTAAACTCCTCCATACCTTTGCAAGCGTTTCGCTTTGGATTGCGCCCCTGTCGATCAGGCGTATCGGCATAGCCATCGGGGCAAAGGCCATACCCGAGCCGGGCTCATGCCTGGAGCGGATAGCGTTGCCTGTCGCGGTCATGGCGGCCGGGACGCACGCGAAAAACCTGCCGCCGTGCCGAAGAGGCGGGACTGCCGAATGGATCTTGAGGTCGGGTACCGGTCAATCGGGCAATCACCGCAGGGCGCTTTGCAAGAAGCGTCGACCCAGCGCCCGAGCGTCGCGCGCCGCCATAGACAGCGCAATGACTGCGGTCGAGCGAATGCCATGCGGATGGGATGTCCCAAGCGCAGAAAAAGCAAAATTCGTCACGGAAGAGAGTATCGGTCTCCATGCCCCACCAGCTCCATAGTTGAACCGGCATTTTTGCCAGTTTCGCCAGGACCCTGTTCCAGGAGGTGCGAACTCCGGATCGTCATCAACATAAGTTGAGCGGGGCATTTCTTGTGAGGTCTGGACCTGCACTGTCACGAACACTGCATTCTTTTTGCAGAACCTGTCAAGCGCATGCCGCGGTGATTATACCGCTCGATCGCCAGGACCTCTCCCCACGCTCCTCGTTCTTGCGTCTCGCCCGTCCATCAATACTCAGCCAAATCAAGGCGCCACCGGTTTTTGCGCGCCGTGCCATCGGTGATATCTTTTCAGAAAAGGCACAACACTTTCGAGGAAACCGTCAAAAGTCTCCATCGACAAGGCGCCTATTGGAAAGCCTGACGTCCGGTTTCCACTGCTTCCGTTCGCCGTCGTACCGCCTTCCATCCCAACCAGGGGTGGGAACAAGAGTAACGCGTATTCGTACACTAAGGGCAAACGAAACATGAACGCTGTCGGAGCTCGAATGTTTAACGGCGGATGCTTGTGGATTTGCACGCTGGGCACCGGTTTTGATTTCTTCGCCCGTCTACTCGATATCACTCCCAGCAGATTGGTGGTGGATGGGATGGGCGATGGCAAAAAACGGACGCTTCTCAAAATTCAGGATCGGCGGAAAGTTTTCGACACACCAGCCGACGAGGACAGCTGATACGGCGCTATTCGTTGTCACCGGCGGATCCTTTGGAGATTGAACTACGGAGGCGTGAGCATAAACGGTTCGGATTTGCCGTTCGGCTATGTCTGATGTGAATCCCTGGCTGAATTCTGGGAGCAGAAGAGACTTCGCCTCGCGCCATATAAACCCATCGCGATCACGCGGCGCGCTTAGTGGCGTATCTGGTGTCGTTTTGCAGTCAAACTTGAGACTCTGCCTGCAAGAACTGCAACGCGATAGTACGGTGCGTTGTTCGCGATTGAGCAGTTAATCTGGGTTCTATTGCAAAGTTCTTATGTCTAAGCTTTTGCATAAAGCCCGACGCTTAGCTGATGGAGACGGATACGGGGAAATGGTCGATTTTCATGAGGTGCAGTTTCTCAGAAATGCCATCTTGCTTGCCGTTTTCTTTTATATGCGCCAACCGGTTTGCTATCGCGACCTTCAGCGCCACCAATCGTTGAGACGCCCGAACATGATCTCGACGCGCTTGCGGCGTGTGTATCGGCGCTTGCCCTATTTGACAGGCAGGGACCGGGACTTGCGCGCCGGAATGCAGGGTTTGATGCTCTTCTGTCGCAGAGCAGCCTTGCACCAGTGGGCCCGAGGTGCACCCCGCCACCCCAAGCCATTGCGATTGACGAAAATGATGCCGCTCAGAACCCCACGGTCATCGACCCGAGACCTGCCATGCCTCTTGAGAAAATAAGGCGCAAGCCACGCCACTTGCTCTTCTGTCGGCCAGTAGAGATCGCTCATCATCAGGCTCCTTGCGGAGCCTGAATCACATCCGACGCATCCAATCAATGGTTCCTGACCATAGCGTGTCTTTCATACTCAAGCGATGTGTGCCCATAGATTCATTGCCTCTGCACGCAGATCGTGATGATGGCTGGAGGTGATGTCGCGCCTGGGGACGTGGAACAGGTGGCAGTCGGATCGTCGATGGAGACGAAGCGTCGTAGATGCCGTTCGACTTGAAACATTTCATGATCTGCTCTCGTCGCCGGATCGGCTGTTGAGTATTCTCCGCCCGACTGTTCCAGTCTTTGTGGGAGCGATATTCGGCATCCGGCACGATCTCCCGCTTTGCAGTACTACACAGGATCGAAGCTTGTCGGGATCATCACCCGTGGTGCGCGAGCCTGGCCCTTCAACAGCTTTCGCATCAAGCGTTTTGCCGCCTTTGCATTACGGCGGCTTCGCACGAGCCCCTCAGAACGAAACCGTTCTGATCGACGGCGCGCCACAGCCGGTGCTTCTTGCGCCGGATCGATACGACAGCTTCACCAAGGTGCCACTTGTCGTCGAGCCTACCGGATGAGTATCAGCAAATCTCGTCGAACTCGCCGGTCAGTCGCAGCGCCAGGTGGCGGCGGTCGGTAGGACCGGCATTCAGCGCACATAACCCGCGGCGGCCAGCGCTTTTGCCGAACTGTGAGCGGCTATCGGTCGTCGGGCAAGCTTGCCGACTACCATGGCCGCTCGGCCGCGATGGCGCCGGATGACAAGCAAGGCCCGATGCTGATGGCTCGGAAGCCCATCCCGAAAACGAAAAAGCCTGCCGCGGGAGGAGGTGCGGCAGGCTTTTCGAAAAGAACCGAACAGCGACTGGGAGGAGGAGTGTCGCCGTTCCTGCAGACGTTCCTGGGAGGAGGAGGGGACCGTCTGCAATTCGAAGCCCTGCGGGAGGAGGTGCATGGCTTCGATGAAAAGAAGCATACGCCAATCGGCGCGATTGAACATCATTTATGCTGCAGTGCAGCTATGCACGAGGCACATGACACAGCCGCTGGGTTAAAACGGCGCGCCGGAGGCGCCGGAACGGCAAGGCGGGCACGCAAAAACGCCCGCTTCATGAGCGGGCGCAAGGCGGCAGAAATTCGGGAAACTGCACGCGATCAGCGCGCGAACGATGCCCGGGCGATGGTGTGGATATCGCCGCGTTCGATGCCGAGGTCCTGCAGTTCACGGGTAGACATCCGGCCGAGTTCGGCAACGGTCTGACGGTACATGCGCCAATTGTTGAAAGAGCGAGCGACGTTCATGATGATCCCTTTCCAAGGTTCCTTTGACGTCAGCAACCACACTTGGCTCCGGCGTCGTTTCGAAGGTTTGAATTTACGCCTTTCAATCGTTTTAATGCAGCGCTGATCCGTCAGGCCACCTATGCGTCAGCGGCATGGATTGCACCCTTGATGTGCATCTGGGCGACGTAGTCGGTCAGAGAGGCTTTTGCCAGGTCTTCAGGGCCTCGGCGCCACTGTCGCTGAGGCCGTAAAGCCCCTTGTCGACCTTCTCGAACCAGCCGTAGTAGTTCTTGAGCAGGATCTGCCCGGCGGTGGCGGCCACGGTTTTCAGATCGCGCGGCCGCAGCGGTCCGTCGGCAAGGGCGGCGGCGCAGGCCAGCGCCTGCTGGCGATAAGCGGTCATGATCGGGACCTTTGTCGAGCCGCCCAGCGCCGGATCGCCGATGCGCTTGCGGTGTTCCCTGACCAGCCGCGTGCGGCGTTTCGGATTGGTACGCGGCATGGGCGAGACGGAACTGACGAGAATGCTCACCTCGCCCTTGTCGGACACGCCGAGCATTCCCAATCCCAGCCGCCGGCAGAGATCGCGGTAGCGCTTGTCGCCCTCGCGCCCGCGCCCCTTGGCGGAGATGCGCGCGGCAATCCACACTTCGTCCGAAACGGCGGCGCGGTCCACCGCCTGCAGGATCAGCTCCAGATTGAAGGCGAGCTTCAATTCGCAGATGACCACCACGGTCGGATCACCCTCGCTCAACCCCACCAGATCGCAGCCGCCAATCTCACCCTTGACGGTATAGCCGGCGCTTTCGAGAAAGGTTTTGACGGGCAGGTAGAGTGAGGTTTCCATGTCGGCCGGGAATCAGTTGCAGACCCGTTCCGATAGCACAATTTCGCCCCGTCTTGCCGCCCACTCACCTTCTTCTATGGCCGGATCTCGATGGTCTCTTGCAGGCGCACCAGTTCGAAATCGCTGATCAGAACATCGATGCGCATCTGCCATTGACCGGCCAAGGGAAGCACGACGTCCGCGGCGTTCCAAGTGCCATCCGGCCGCAATTCAGCTTTCCGGCGCATCGGCTCGACGCCGGCCTGACGGTTCGAGAAGACGAAGACGACCTCTTTCGGGGTGAGCGGCGTGAAATCGGGGGAAAGGATGAGGGCCGAAACCGCGAGCGGCCCGGCGCGTCCCGGGGTGGCGATGACCTCCGCCATCGCCTTGTCCGAATGGATATGGATCGATACGGGCTGGGCGGCGGCCATCGCAAGCGCGCGGGGCGGCGGCGTGAACCGCCACGCCGCGGCGACGGCAAAGATTGCCAGAACGATCAGCATTTCGACAACGATTACCCGGCCAAGACGCCGGGCCGCTTGCCGGCCTCCCGCCATGGCGGGTCCGGTGTAGCCCCAGCGATTGACGGCGGCCAGTGAGAACAGAATGGCCAGCAAGGCCAGCTTTGCCAGCAGCACCTTGCCGTAAGCGGTGGACAAGAGCGCCGCAGGCTCACGAACCTGAACCGCGGCCAACAGCAGGCCGGCGACAACGAGGACGGTAACGCAAAGCGGGATCAGCCGGGAGAAGCGGCGGAGTGCCTGGCGACCGGCGTCGGCGTCCCGCCGCAGGGCGCAGGCCAGCGGCAGGAGCGTGCCGATCCAGATCGCAATCGTCACCGCATGCAGAAAGACGGCTGGTCGCATCAACCATTGCGGTGCTGCCGCGCTGGCATGGCCGCTCAGGGCCAATGCGCCGCTGCCCGCAAGCAAGGCCATGAGAGACAGCCCACGGCGCGGCGCGGCGCCCCTGGCACGCATCGCGACGAGCGCCAGACAGAACGCTGCCGAGAGAAGTAGGACCGTCGCGCCAAAACTCGTCTCCATGCCGGCCGTCCACACCGCCCGGTCGAAGAGACCGGCGAGCGGCACGCCTAGAGCATCAAGCCCTTGCAAGCCGAGGGAAAGCACAGTCGCCGCCAGCCCGAGCAACGTTGCCGCCACGACAAGCCGCGGGCCACCGTCCGTTCCGGGGATCAGCCAGTGAAGGGCAAAAATCCCACCGATGCCGAAGAAAAGGCCGGCATAAAGGACGACCTTCGCCAGCCAAAGCGCGGTTTTCACCGGCCCGTCCGCCGCCTCTTCGGTCGCTTGCGGCGCGTTGCCCGGCGCGCCGATCGAAAACAGTGTGGAGCCCGCCACTGGATGCCCATCCTCGGAAACGACGCGCCAGGTGAGCACGTGGGTTCCGGTCGCGAGATCCTCGGGGACCGTGATTTCCAGCGTGCGGTCGCGAAGGGTAAACGTGTCAAGCACCCGTGCCTGCCCATCGGGCAGGACGAGCTTCAACACGAGTGGTGAAACCGGTTCGCTGAAGGACAGCGACAGGGTTTTCGGCGGCGTATCGATCACCGCGCCGTCGGCCGGAACCGCCCCCGTCAGCGAGGCATGCGCGAATGCCGCCGCCGTCAGGCAGCACCAGAGGATGCCGGCAAGAAATGCCACAAGGCCGGTTCGACCGGGGCTGCTGTTGCGCACGAACACTCTCCGAAGGCTAGGTTCGGCCGGCGCCCTACGGCGCCGGCCTTTTGGGGGCTCAATGACCGCTGACGGCCTCAAGCAGCTTCACACCGGGCGCGGGAAGCTCAAGATCGTCCGCTGACTGGCCGTCTGCCGGTCGTTCGATCCAGCGTTCGGCCAGGCCATCCGGGCATTCCTGCACGACCGGGAAATAGAGCGTCTCGCCTGCCTTCAGGTCCTTCGTCAGATAGGCCCGCAGCACGAATTCGTCATATTCGTCGTCGCCAAGGCTCCCACCGCTCCAGACGATCTCCTTCACTCCTTCGCCTGTTGGCGTGCCGTAGTAGTCATAGGATTTTGCATAGGCGCCCTTGACCTTTTCCAGCGTCCAACCGGCCTTCGGCTGCGGCTTGACCGCGATCACGCCCTCGGGGATCTGCACCCGCACGACAGTCGTCCGCTTGCCTTCGCAGCCATGCGGCACCTGGAAGATTGCCCGGTATGTCGAGCCGACGGGGGCTTCCTTCAGTTGCAGCGAAACGTGGGCAAGGGCGTTGCCCGCGCCAAGCGTCAGGACGGCAAGAGCGGTAAGCGTTGTTTTCAGCATTGTCAGTCTCCAATGGAACCGGCCAGCAGCCGGCAGGAATATTTGGATCGGTTGAAGTTGGGGCTGCACGCATCGCCGTCGGCGACAAGACGGATGATAGCCGGCAGCCGCATGGAGCCGCATTCGAGGCAAGTCATCGTTTCGGAGCGGAACGCGGCAGTGATCAGGCGGTCGCGGGCGGGCCGCGCGGATGACCGGGAAGGTCGTCATGGACCGGCCGGACAGGCACGGCATGGCCGGCGACCAAACGCTGCGAGGGCTGGGCAAGCGGATTGAACAGGACGGCGGCGGCTTGATTGTCCGGCGCCATGCCGACGGCGACGCCGCAGGCAAGCGTGCAGCAATCGGGAGCGAGCGAGCGCTCCTTGCCCGGCGCAGAGGCCGGGTCCTGCGCGTCCATATGGGTAATGCAGAGCGGATTGCCGAACGCATCGAGCGTCGGATTGGCAACCGTCCCCGCCAAAGCGGCCGAGCCGAGAAGGGCTTGCAACGATAGCAGGACGGCGATGGCGAATGCCACCACTGCGGTCCTGCGCTGTTGCAAATGCTTTTTCATCGAGCCCTCGTCCCGCAAGACATACCAATCGCCCATCGGCGTGGATAGTCTCCCCGGGTCGCCGAATTGTCGCATTGTTTGCGATGCCGCAATCAGAATCGCTAAGACGCGACGAGGGACGCCCCGCCTGTCGCCTGTGCGGCCTGAAGGTTGCTGTAGCGGCCGCCCTTGCGGGCGATGAGGTCGGCGTGGCTGCCGCTTTCGACGATACGTCCATCATCGACGACGAGGATGCGGTCGGCACCGGTGATGGTGGCGAGCCTGTGGGCGATGACCAGCGTGGTGCGGCCGGCGGAAAGCTCGGCGAGCGACTGCTGGATGGCCCGTTCGGTTTCGGTATCGAGCGCCGAGGTCGCCTCATCGAGAATCAGGATCGGCGGGTTCTTCAGGAAGATGCGGGCGATCGCCAGACGCTGCTTCTGCCCACCGGAGAGTTTGACGCCGCGCTCGCCGATAAGCGTGTCCAGTCCACCCGGCAGGCTGGCGATCACGTCTTCGAGCCGTGCCCGCCGGGCCGCCTCGGCGATCTCCGCTTCCGTCGCGCCGAGCCGGCCATAGGCGATGTTTTCGCGGATCGAGCCGGCAAAGAGGAAGACGTCCTGCTGCACGATGCCGATATTGGAGCGCAGGGATTTCAGCGTCATGGCCCGAATGTCGATGCCGTCGATGAGGATCGCGCCGGAGACGACCTCGTAGAAGCGCGGCAAAAGCGAGCAGATCGTCGTCTTGCCGGCGCCGGAGGGGCCGACGAAGGCGATGGTTTCGCCGGCGCGGATCGAAAGGTCTATATCCTGAAGGATGGGCCGGTCGGCACGATAGCCGAACACCACGTCACGATACGTTATATCGCCGCGCAGCCTCTCGACCGCTACCGCGCCCGTCTCGTCGGCAATGTCGGGTTCCGTGTCGAGGAATTGGGCATAGCGCTGGAAGCCCGCAATGCCGCGCGGATAGGTCTCGATGATCGAGTTGATCTTGTCGATCGGCCGGAAGAAGACGCCCACCAGCAGCAAGAAGCCGACGAAGCCGCCGGCCGTCAGCTCGCCGCGTGTCACGTACCATGCGCCGGCCAGCATCACCACGACCTGCACGAAGCGCATCGACAGGTAGGACAACGAGGCGGACGCCGCCATGACCTTGTAGGCCTTGAGCTTGGTCGCCAGGTAGTTGCGGTTGTTCTCGGCAAAGAGATTGCGCTCGTGGTCCTCGTTGGCAAAGGCCTGCACGACGCGGATACCGCCGACATTCTCCTCGATGCGCACGTTGAAATCGGCAACGCGGCCGTAAATGGCGTGCCATGTCGTCGTCATGCGCTTGCCGTAGCGGATCGTCACGATGGCCGTCACCGGCAGGATGATGGCGGTGATCAGCGCCAGCGGCACATGCACCCAGAGCATCAAGAAGAAAGCGCCGACCAGCGTCATGATGGCGATGAACAGGTCCTCCGGCCCATGGTGGGCGACCTCGCCGATCTCTTCGAGGTCCTTCGTCAGCCTGGCGACAAG
This sequence comes from Shinella sp. GW821-FHT11G07, assembly GCF_058808115.1. Taxonomy (NCBI): domain Bacteria; kingdom Pseudomonadati; phylum Pseudomonadota; class Alphaproteobacteria; order Hyphomicrobiales; family Rhizobiaceae; genus Shinella; species Shinella sp. GW821-FHT11G07. The sequence goes on along the minus strand of NZ_JBXARJ010000007.1, from coordinate 175,725 downwards.
ATTACCGGTCTTCTGGTTGTCGAAATAGCCGAAGGAGAGCTTTTGCAGGTGGTCGAAGGCCTTGCGGCGCATTTCGGCCTCGATGCGGATACCCAGCATGTGGCCCCAATAGGTGACGATGACCTGGAGGCCGGCATTCGTGAGGTAGATCAGGAACAGGCCGAGCGCGGCAAGCGCGATGAGATCGAGCTGCCCGGTCGGCAGCAGCCGGTCGATGAAGAGCGTGACGACGACGGGAAAGACAAGCTCCAAAAGCCCGGCGGCCACCGCGCAGGAGAAGTCGAGCGCAAAGAGACCGCGATGCGGACGATAGTAGGCGGCAAAGCGCTTGATCAGATCGGGCAGGATGAATTTAGGCATGGGGCATGCTTTCGGTGTCGTTCTTTTGACTATGACGACCGACTACCCTGTTTCTCTCACCCCCGGGCAAGATTTTTCTCCTGCGGCACAGTTTTGTGATTGCCGGATATGGCGGCGCGATGCCACCCGATCTGCTGCCTGCAAGTCTCCCCCCCCGGCGGGCGGGTGCTACAGGCCGGCTCCACCGGCAGGGAGCCGATCAGGCCGCGATAACAATGCCAGCTTGCTCCGGCCATTGCAGCTCGCAGCGCCCACCCTCGGCAACGGTCCGATCGTGATCCTGCCCGCTGCAGATCACCCTGCGCTCGATCCCCAATCCGTCCTCGAAGCGCAGATAGGTAACGACGCCCAGAAATTCCGTGCTGACGAGTTTTGCCGGTATCGCGTTGAAGCCTGCTGGGGCGGCGGGCTGCCCTTCCGGGGTGAGACGGATGGCCTCCGGCCGCACGCCGACCAGCACACGCTTGCCCTGCCCGATCGTTTGCGCACACGGCGCCCGGACCGAGATGTTCTTTCCGGCGGCGACAGCCAGCAGACCATCCGTCTGTCTTCCGGCGGTGCCTTCGAAATAGTTCATGCCGCCGATGAAGTCGGCGACGAAGCGGCTGTTCGGCTTGTGATAGAGGTCAGCGCCTGTGGCGGCCTGCGCAGCAAGGAGGCCGGACATTGCACCGCGACCCGATCGACGGGGTCAAGGTGCTGACTGCTTTCACCTACTACATGGCGGCGATGCCTGCCTTCATCAAGATGGCTTTGGCAGAGAAGCTGCAGCATGGGGAATTCATCCACACCATAGACAGCATACCACGCTCATCCCGCCCACTCGTCGATTCCATCCAGACACTGCTCGATCAAGGCGAAGCTGCCAACCTTGTCTGCCTTGGTATCGACGCCATGCAATTTTACGTCTCGATCGTCGCTTTGAACTTCGTCCATCTCCCCAGCCGCTACGCCTTGTCGGTCATATGCGGCATCGACCTCTCCTCACAGCGGATCGTTGTCGAACGGAAAACGGCGAGCCAGCGCCCCCGCCATGTGTTTGACCCCTGCTTCGCTGAGGGATGCACGACGAGACCCATCAGAACGTCGCGAAGCGGGTAAACGGGCCGAGAGCTCTCGCCACCCACATTCGCCGTATCCGCGCCATGGCTCAGCGGAGAGCTCTGGACAGCCAAACTTGGCTGATCTCACCAGACCATATCACCTTGTGATGAAGGGCATTTCAAATGCATTGTCGAAATGCATCAGGAATTCCGTTCCTGACCGGTCGACGCAGGACGGCGCTTAGACTTGTCCCCGTCGCGCCGGACACAATGCCATGCCGCCCTTGCGAGCTGCCTTCATGATCCGAGTAAAGTTACGTGACTCTTAAGCGGTGATGCCCAGCAACGTCCCAAGGCCTGCTCCTCGCGGCATTTCTATACTCACCAAGAAGGAGCAACAGCCAGAGCTCAACTAAGGATTGCGTACGAAAATCTTTTAGTCTCACCAGGTGGTGAACAGGTATCGCATATAAGAAAAATAAATTATTCGAAAATAAACCTGAAACCCCACACGTTCTTTACTGGTAGGCGCCTTTTGAGAAAGAGGCGATCAGGAAACTGAAAGAAACACCGGGGGCGAAATCGTCATCGCGTCGGGTGAGAAACTCTCTTTGATGTTTTCTCTCAGAACCGGGCGACCAAGGCATTCGGTTCCTCTGTGTGACATGGGGTTGCGACACCTGTGTCTCCGACTATGTAAGCCTCAAATGTCGCATTTGTATGCGGGCCATTCGCCCTGTCCGATGGCCTGATGCGCACCTTGGAATGCGTTCGCATTAACCTGCAGTTTTGCCGAAATCACGCTGAATTCCGATCGACCATGTCAATTCAGGAGTGTTCCAAATGACCGTTACTACCACCTTCAACAATACAACCACGACCTTCCAATTCGGGGTCAATACCTTCACGCCAGGCACACAGATTTTGCCGGATGTGCTGGGCCTCAACAATGGCGGTTTCGTTGCCGCCTACAACACCACAAACGGAAACTTCATCCTTTTGAATTTCTATGACGCCAATTCCAATCAGGTCGGCGGCTTCCGCATACCCTATGACGATGTCAACACCGAGCCCCCAGGGAAGCCCTCGCTAACCAAGCTCGCGAATGGCAATGTGCTGGTCGTCTGGGACGACAACAATCCCGCCGAAACCGCCATGCTTGGCCGCATCTTCGACCAGGACGGCAACGCGGTTGGCGGAGAACTGACACTGAGTGGCTCATCGATCTCTTTCGAAGATCCGGTCACCAGCGCGCTCACCGGTGGCGGCTTTGCCATCAGCTTCACCTTTGGCGGCAACATCTTCATCGGCCGCTACAACGCGGTTGGCGGCCAGCTGGGCGGCTTCACCCAGGTCAACACCGTGGCAACGGCCGGCACCCAGAATGATGCTTCCATCGTCGGGCTGGCCGATGGCGGCTTCGTTGTGACTTATACCGACACCAATCCTGCCAACCAGCCACTCAGGGCGGTGATCTACAATGCCGATGGCACGGTACGCACGGCCGACTTCCTGATCGACAGCTTCGGCGACAACACACAGTCGGCATTGACCGCGTTGCCGAACGGCAATTGGGCCGTGGCCTACACGGATTCCGGCTGGGCCGAAGGCGGCGCGCTGGGCAACGGCATCACGCTGGAGATTTTCAACGCCAATGGCGTCTCCCAGACCGGCTTCATCAAGGTCAATACCACGAGCACCGTCGATGAAGTCGAGCCCGACGTTTCGGTCCTCTCGAACGGCTTTATCGTCGTCAGTTGGACGAAACCTTTCAACGCCACCACCGACGACATATTTGCCCGCATCTTCGATCAGAACGGCAATGCGCTGCCGGCTAATCTCGCGAGCGAATTTGCGATTGCGGCTGAAGGCGCGGACCGCGACGTTTTTTCCGCCCTCGGCATGCTGAAAAACGGCAAATTCATCACTGTTTGGCAAGATGGCGGTGACACTGACGGCAGTGGTGGCCGGATAACCGGCGAGGTCAACCAGGTTACCCGCACCAGCGTCAGCGACGGTGCAAGCGACACGATCCAGATCGATTCCCTGCGAGACATCGCGTCCGGCAATGCCGGCAATGATACGTTCCGGGGTGGTGGCCTCGATGCTTTCACCAACGATACGATCGACGGCGGCGCCGATGCCGACCGCATCCTCGCGACCGGTGACATCAGCCTCGTCGACACGACAGTCGTCTCTATAGAGGAAATCGAATTCGAGGCCGCAGCGCCCGAAAAACTTGTCATCGTCCGCGCCGATCAGATCGGCGTTGGCCTTGCGGCCAATCTCGTTCTCGATTTTGCAGCGGTTGGCACGCCTGACCGTTTCCGCGTCGAAATGCTCAACGCGACCTCCGTTGACCTGTCGCAATTCCAGGTACAGGATTTCTTTCCGGGTGCCGGCGAAGCGGATCGACTGATCATTCTCGGTGACAATGACAATGAAACGATGCGTGGCACATCGGTGCGAGACGAGTTGTTTGGCACCGGCGGCAACGACCTGCTGGACGGTGGCGCCGGCGGCGATCATCTTTCTGGCGGAAGCGGCTCCGACCGTGTCACATATGCGAACGCGGTAGTTGGCGTGATTGCCAACCTGTCCAGTCCTGCGGGCAATACGGGTGAGGCCGCCGGCGACACT
>NZ_JBXARJ010000007.1:0-171583 GCF_058808115.1 Shinella sp. GW821-FHT11G07 | reverse complement strand
TTACAATTCAATCGAAAATCTAACCGGCTCGGCCTTCAACGATACGCTGACGGGCACGAACGGCACCAACAGCATTCTCGGCGGCAATGGTGCCGACACGCTCTCCGGACTTAGCGGAAACGACAGCCTGTTCGGCAACGACGGCAACGATGTCCTGCTCGGCGGTGTGGGGGCGGATAGCCTTTCCGGTGGCGCAGGCAGCGACCGTGCTTCCTACGCGGCAGCGGCGGCTGGAGTGATTGCCAACCTGTCCAGTCCCGCGGGCAACACGGGTGAGGCCGCCGGCGACACTTACAATTCAATCGAAAATCTAACCGGCTCGGCCTTCAACGATACGCTGACGGGCACGAACGGCACCAACAGCATTCTTGGCGGCAATGGTGCCGACACGCTCTCCGGACTTAGCGGAAACGATAATCTGTTCGGCAACGATGGCAACGACGTCCTGATCGGTGGTGCGGGAGCCGATGCTCTATCCGGCGGCGGGGGAACCGATCGTGCCTCCTATGCGACGGCGTTGGCAGGCGTCATCGCGGCCCTCCTCAGCCCGGCAACCAATGCCGGCGACGCAGCAGGTGACACGTTCAACTCAATCGAGAACCTCACTGGCTCCAGTTTCAATGACAAACTGACCGGCTCCAACGGCGCCAACAGCATTGCTGCTGGAAACGGCAACGATACAGTTACTGGTCTCGGTGGGAACGACAATCTGGCTGGGCAGGACGGCAATGACGTCTTGAACGGCGGAGCAGGGGCGGATGCTCTATCCGGCGGTGCTGGAACCGACCGCGCGTCCTATGAGACGGCGGCAGCAGGGGTAGTCGCAAACTTGACGACCCCGGCCAGCAATACAGGTGAAGCCGCGGGTGATACCTATTCTTCGATCGAGAATCTAACCGGCTCGGCCTTCAACGATGCGCTGACGGGCAACAGCGGCGCCAATGGCATCTCCGGCGCTGGTGGCAACGACACCATTTCCGGGCTCGGCGGAAATGACAGCCTAGCCGGACAGGATGGCAACGACACCCTGATCGGCGGCGCAGGTGCTGATGCGCTGTCCGGTGGCGCTGGATCGGACAGGGCCTCTTACCAGACGGCGACGGCCGGCGTGGTCGCAAGCCTGACAACCCCCGCCAGCAATACCGGCGACGCAGCGGGCGACATCTATTCGTCGATCGAAAACCTGACCGGTTCCGCTTTCAACGATGCGCTGACTGGCAACAGCGGTAGCAACAGCCTGATCGGCGGCAATGGCAACGATACGCTGAACGGCAGGGCCGGCAATGACACGCTGACAGGGGGCGGCGGAAACGATACGTTCCTGTTCAACACAGCGCTCGGAGCAACAAACGTCGACACGATCACCGACTTCAGCTTCGTCAACGACACGATCCGGTTGGACAATGCCATCTTCAACGCAATCGTCGGTGTCGGTGTGCTCAGCGCCGCGCAATTTGTCGCCAATGCCAGCGGCGCGGCCGGCGATCTGAACGACCGCATCATCTATGAAACTGATACTGGGGAACTGTACTACGATTCCAACGGCAGTGCGGGGGGTGGATCAGTGTTGTTCGCTACCCTTTCTGCTGGCCTCGGCATCAGTAACGCGGACTTCTTCATCGTCTAGGGTGCAGTAGCGCCCTACGAACGGACCGAATACGCAAGGCGCCGGCAGGTCCGGCGCCTTTTTTGAAGACTGCCGGTCGACGTCGGCTTCAAACGGGTGCGCACTCTGTTAGTTGGCCTCGGCAGCGAGGGCAGCCACGATGTCGTCCAGCTGCCAGATGTCGTCGTGATACGCCTGCTCGTCACGTAATCGGCGAGCGAAGTCCGGCCCGAACTTTCCTTGCCCGGCGACGGATCGCTTCGTGGCGCAACTGCGCACCATCCGAGCGAACGGCCTTCCGCCTCCAATGTCCGCACCGTCTATCGTCGCCATGGCCTTTCGTAGCGTCGGAAGCCGCTGGCTTCTTTGCGCCGGCACAAAGAGTAGCGGCGGCCGGCGCGGCAGAATGGTGGTGAAACGAAAGGATCCTTGCATGACGGATGCACAGTTCGGCCTCGTCGTCGCAGCCCCGGTCATCGCCGGCTTTGCCATGATGCTCTATCGCATGGGCGTCCTGCAGGGCGCGGGTACGCTTTCCGCCGTCGGCGCGTCGATCGTCATCGCTGCCGTGCTGTTCTTCGGCCAATAGGAGATCTCATGAGCGAACCGAGCCTCGATGCCGCCGATATCGGCCAGCTGGAAGCGCTTCACCACCGCCTGCTCGACCTGTGCCTTCGTCTCGAAGACGGTGCGGGAGAACCGGGTGTCACAGGCGACATGCGCGAGCTTGCGGAGACGATCCCATCGCTTCTCCACGCCGCCCACGATCTTGAGGAACGCCTGCTCTTTCCCGATTTCGACCGTCACGCCGGCTCCTGCTTCGCCGCCATGACCATCGAACGCCTGAAGGCGGAACATCGCTGCGATCGGCTTGCTGCCGAAGAGCTGTCCCTGACGCTGAAAGCCGCCGCGAACGATCGATGCGCCCTCTCGCCTGAGACGGTTGCGCGCATGGTCAGCGGCTTTCAGGAAGCGCTTCGCCGCCACGTCTTCGCTGAACAGATGATGATGGAGGCGCTGATCTCCGCCAAAGCCGACGCGCGCACCATTTTCGCCTGAACCGGCGGCTCAACCGTGCCCGATTGCCGTGTTGCGCCCGCGCGAAACCCAGGCCGCCCCTTCCTGCTGGTGCAGGAAACCGTTCGAGAAGCGCACGCCCGGATAGACGCCCGACAGGTCCGCAATCGCCTCCGCGCCGTCCATCCTGCCATCGAGGACCGCACGGTAAATACCGGCCACCGCAACCATGTCGCAATCCTGTGGGGAGAGCCGGACACGCGAAAGTCCCGCCTCCACCAGCGGTGCTAGATCATCGAGAAACACGGCACAGCTACTCGACATGGTCTGCACGCCGTTCAACACGAGGAAGGATTGGCGATCGAGGGTGCGCAGCGGCAGGCCGTCTGGCTCCTCGCCGCAGATGAACTGGCAATTGTCTTTTGTCAGTCCCTTTGAGCGGGCATGGGCGCAGCGGGCGGAAATGGCGAGCGGCATGCGGCCGAACGCAAAGATCTCGAAGGAGAAGCCGGGCATTGCGACCAAAATCTGCAGGATGGAACCCGCCGGCAGCTCAGGCGGCAGGCAGATGTTGTCTGCGCCACGCGCCGCAAGCAGGCGCGCCGTTGCGGCATTGTAGACATTGACCAGCGGGCCGATCGCATGCGGTCGGTCCTTGACGAGGCCAAGTGCAGAAAGATCGTTCGCCTCGACCGGGTGGGCGCTGTCGCGGATGAGATCACGGACATACCGGCTTTCCCGCTCCAGCGTCACCATAGCGAGCGTGGAGAACGTCACGCGTTTGCCAGCCGCTTCCAGCCGCTCGACGACCTCTGCGACATGCGGCTCGCTGAAATGCTGGCGCTTGGAGCAGACGGTCTCACCCAGCGTCACATGGGCAAGGTCCGCCTCGTCGGCGATGCGGAAGTAGAAGTCGCGCCATTTCGGCCCGTCCCACAGGAAGTAGACCGGTCCAAGGCTGAGAGCCGGTTTGTTGGTCTGCGGCATGTCGTCTCCTATCGCCAGCGCTTGTCATAGGCGCCCGTCGTGGTGCGCTGGCCTTCACTCATCGCGCGCAACCGGGCCACCAGCGCGGCCCGCTCGGGCGGGCCCGCGGTGAGCGCCCTCTTCAGCGAAGACACGACCTCCGCGACGTAGGCCTTGCCGCGCTGTCGCCCCTCGATCTTGAGCGCGCAGACGCCGGCCGCCCGGAGCGCATCGATCTCATCGATGACATCGAGCGAGACCGGATCCTCGAAGGCATAGCCTTCCACGTCGCCAATCGCGAAACGCCCCTTGCACAGCGTCGGATAGCCGGAGGCTTCACCGGGGCCGAAACGGTTGATCGTGTAGGCGCCGAGTTCCGAGACGAGGTCCGCGCCGTCCTGTCGGTAGCGCACATGGCTTGCCGGCGAGCAGACGCCATTCATGTTGGGCGATTTGCCGGTGGCGTAGGAGGAGAGCGAACAGCGCCCCTCCGCCATCACGCAGAGCCCGCCGAAGGCGAAGACCTCCACCTCGCAGGCGATCTGCCGCGTCAGCCGGGCAATGTCCTGCACGGTCAGCACGCGTGGCAGCACGACGCGCCTGGCGCCAAAAGCCTCGATGAGGAAGCGGATTGCATCGGCATTCGAGGCCGAGGCCTGGACGGACACATGCAGCCGCTGTTCCGGATACTTCTCCGCCACATAGGCCATCAGACCGAAATCCGCGAGGATCAGCGCATCGGCGCCGATCGCCACCGCATCGTCTGCCGCCCGATGCCAAAGCGCCTCATCGCCCGCCCGCATGAAGGTGTTGAGCGCGACGAAGGTCTGCACCCGTCTGCTGCGGGCAAGCCCTATGGACTGGCGCAGTTCCTCACGGCTGAAATTGAGGCCGGGAAAATTGCGGGCATTGGTCTCGTCGCGAAAGCCGCAGTAGACCGCATCGGCTCCGGCCTCCACCGCTTCGCGGAAGGCGGAAGGCGTGCCGGCCGGGCAGATCAGTTCCATGCGGGGACCCTCCCTTCGAGGGTCTTGGTGCGGACATATCGCGCGACACCCGAAACCAGCGGCGAAAACGGCCCGGCCAACGCACCGAGTTCGCTTGGCAGGTCGATCGCGCTGTCATCGAGAGCATTGCGCAGCGCCAACATGGCCTCCATGTCGCCCGTCACCGAAAGGTCGCGCGAAAAGAACAGCGCGTCCGCATCACACCGCCCTTCGAGAAGCCCAAGCAGCAACACGAGCGGTCCGCCGATGCGGGCATCCGCCGATGGCGCTTGGCCTCGCGACACGCTGAGCGAACGTTTTTCCGGGACCACGATGAAATGCAGCGGCAGGTCGGTCGGCGAAAAACCATAGCGGACCTTCTGGTACGGACCGAGCCTTTCGAAAAGGCCGGGATGAGCCTTAAGCACCCCGGAAAAGACGAGGCGCGCCATCCTCTCGACCAGCCAGATCGGCGCCATATCGACCGGTTTTGCGAGAAAGGGAGGAAGAGACGACATGAACAGGACCCCGGCGAGAAACGAATGGTTAGACCCTAGGGAGCCTTGCGCTTGCGGAGTTTGCGCCAGCTCAAAGACCACGACATTTTTTCCCGGCAAGGGAGCGGCATGAAAGCCGATGCCGCCATTCCCCGCCGTTACGACAGCCTGCAGGATTTCGTGGCGCTCTTGGAGCGACGCGCACGGCTGAAGCGCATTGCAGAGCCTGTCTCTCTCGTCCACGAGATGACGGAAATCCACCGCCGCGTGCTGGCCGATGAAGGGCCGGCACTTCTCTTCGAGCGCCCGGTCGATGCGGAAGGGCGCGTCCAGCCGATCCCTCTCCTCGCAAACCTGTTTGGAACCCGCGAGCGCATCGAATGGGGTTTCGGGCTCGAAGTCGGTGGCCTGCCGCGTCTTGCGGACTTCCTCGCCGATCTGCGCGATCCGCGGCCGCCGCGCTCGCTGCGCGATGCGTGGCACAAACTGCCGCATCTCAAGGCCGCGTTCTCGATGAACCCGCGCGAGACACGGCGTCCACCCTGCCAGCAAATCGTCTGGCGGGGGGATCAAGTCGATCTCGACCGCCTGCCCATCCAGACCTGCTGGCCGGGCGAACCGGCACCGCTCGTCACATGGCCGCTTGTCATCACGCGTGCACCCGAGGACCCTGCAGACGTCAATGTCGGCATCTACCGTATGCAAAAACTCGGCCGGAACCGGCTGATCATGCGCTGGCTGGCGCACCGTGGCGGCGCCCGTCACCACCGCCTCTGGCAGGCGCTTGGACGCGACATGCCGGTTGCAGTGGTCATCGGTGCCGATCCGGCAACGATCCTCTCTGCCGTGATGCCGCTACCGGACGGTTTGAGCGAACTGAGTTTTGCTGGCGTGCTGGGCGGGCGGCGGCAGGAAACCGCGCTGGGCGTGAGCGTTCCCGTGCCGGTGCCTGCCAATGCGGAAATCGTGCTCGAGGGCATGGTTTCGGCCACAGCGGAGGCCGAAGAAGGTCCCTACGGTGACCATACCGGCTACTACAATGCCGTCGAACGCTTTCCGGTGATGACGCTTTCGGCGATCACCATGCGCAAGAACCCGCTCTATCTCTCCACCTATACCGGCCGCCCGCCGGACGAGCCGTCGCGGCTCGGCGAGGCCATGAATGAACTCTTCGTGCCGCTGGTGAAACGGCAATTCCAAGAAATCCATGACCTCTCGCTGCCGCCCGAAGACTGCTCCTACCGCGCCATGGTCGTCTCGATGAACAAGCGTTATCCCGGCCAGGCACGGCGGGTGATGATGGGCCTCTGGTCCACGCTGCCGCAGTTCACCTATACCAAGCTGATCATCGCGGTGGACGACGATATCGACGTCAGACGCTGGGAAGACGTGATCTGGGCGCTCTCCACCCGCTTTGACGCGGGCCGCGACCTGATGTGTGTCGAAAACACCCCGATCGACTATCTCGATTTCGCCTCTCCAAAGGTTGGCCTCGGCGGCAAGCTCGGTCTCGACGCCACCACAAAGATCGGTACCGAAACGAACCGCGAATGGGGCCGGATCCTGGCGATGGCACCGGACGTTACCGCCCGTATCGACGGTCTCTGGGCCTCCCTCGGCCTTGAGGGTATCGCGCCATGAACATTGCGCGCGTCATCGTCGGCATATCCGGCGCGTCCGGGGCCGCACTCGGCATGCGCATCGTCGAATTGCTCGCTACACTCGCGGATATCGAGACGCATCTCGTCGTCTCCGATGCCGCGCGACGCACACTCGACCTGGAATGCGACCCGACCACGTTGGAACGACTTCAGTCCCTCGTCCATCGCCATCATCCGAACGACGACATCGGGACGTCGATTGCCAGCGGCTCCTTTCCGGTCCATGGCATGATCGTCGCGCCCTGCTCCATGCAGACGCTTTCTGCGATTGCGACAGGCCGCACGGACACGCTTCTGGCGCGCGCAGCGGACGTGCAGTTGAAAGAGCGCCGCCGGCTGGTGCTCATGACTCGCGAGACGCCGCTCCATCTGGGGCATCTGCGCAATATGTGCACCGTCACCGAAATGGGCGCGATCGTCATGCCGCCCGTACCGGCCTTCTATCATCTTCCGCAATCCGTCGCGGAGATCGTGGATCACCTCGCCACCCGCGCGATCGACCTTCTCGCTCTGTCCCGATTACCCCTTTCCAAGAGCTGGCACGCCTGACGGCATCGGTCGGGCATGGAAGGGAAGCGCCGGAAAACCGGCGCTTCCCCTGTGTTACGCTACCGCGGGCGTGCTTGCAGCCGTCCGAAGCCGGCGAGCGGCCTCGACCATGTTGACGAGGGCGGGCCGCACCTCCTCCCACTTGCGCGTCTTCAGGCCGCAATCCGGGTTGATCCAGATCTGGCCGTCGGCAAGGCGCTCGCGGGCGAGGCGAAGCAGCGTTTCCATCTCGCCAACATCGGGCACGCGCGGCGAGTGGATGTCGTAGACACCCGGGCCGATCTCGTTCGGATAGCCGCGGCCGGTAAAGGCATCGAGCAGTTCCATCTTCGAACGCGAGGTCTCGATCGAGATGACGTCCGCATCCATGGCCGCGATCGCCGCCATGATGTCGTTGAACTCCGAATAGCACATATGCGTGTGGATCTGCGTCTCGTCGGCAACGCCGCTGGCGCAGATGCGGAAGCATTCCACGGCCCAGTCGAGATAGGCCTGCCAATCCGAATGGCGCAGCGGCAGGCCTTCGCGAAGGGCAGCCTCGTCGATCTGGATCATCGCGGCACCGGCCTCCTCGAGGTCGTGCACCTCGTCGCGAATGGCCAGCGCGATCTGGCGGCACACGGTTTCGCGCGGCAGGTCGTCGCGCACGAAGGACCAGTTGAGGATGGTGACCGGCCCGGTCAGCATGCCCTTCAGCGGCTTTTCGGTGCGGGACTGCGCATATTTCCACCAGCCGACGGTCATCGGGTTCGGGCGTGACACATCGCCGAAGATAATCGGCGGACGCACGTAACGCGACCCGTAACTCTGCACCCAGGCGTGCCGAGTGAAGGCAAAACCGGAAAGCTGCTCGCCGAAATACTGCACTATGTCGTTGCGCTCGAATTCGCCGTGCACCAGCACGTCGAGGCCGACTTCCTCCTGCCAGCGGATGGCTGCGGCCGTCTCCTGCTCGAGGAAGGCCTTGTAGTCGACATAGCTCAGCTCGCCCTTGTCATGGCGTGCGCGCGCCTTGCGCACCTCGGCCGTCTGCGGGAAGGAGCCGATGGTGGTGGTGGGGAAAAGCGGCAGGCCGAAACGCCGGCGCTGGATCGCCTGGCGCCCGCCAAACGGCAGGTTGCGCGTCTGCGCCGCACCCTCCAGCGCCTTCAATCGGCCCTGGACGAGCGGGTCGTGCACGCGCACCGAGGTCAGGCGGGCAGCGACGGCACCGCCTTGCTCGACGGCACCGGCTTCGGCATGACGGCCGAGCAACGCGAGTTCCTCAAGCTTCTGCGTGGCGAAGGCGAGCCAGGAACGAAGCTCGTCGTCGAGTGCCGTTTCAAGCGCGGTATCGATCGGCACGTGCAGCAGCGAGCAGGACGGCGCGATCTCGATGTTGCCCACTCCGCGGCGCGCAATGATCGGCACGAGCCGCTGCGCCAGCGACGCCAGATCCGCCCGCCAGACATTGCGGCCGTCGATGACACCGAGCGAGAGATGCAGCGTCCCCGGTGCCGTTTCGGCGATCGTTTCCAGTTCCTGCGGTGCGCGCACCAGATCGACATGCAGGCCGGCGACGGGAAGGCTGACCGCTGTGCCAAGGTTTTCGCCAAGACGCCCGAAGTAACCGGCCAGCAGGATGCGGAGACCGGGCGCGGCCTTCGACAGGGCCGCATAGGCTCGCTTCAGGCCATCGCGCTCCTTGTCGGAAAGGTCGAGCACAAGGCACGGCTCGTCGATTTGCACCCAGTCCGCCCCCGCCTCGGCGAGTTCCGCAAGAATACGGCCATAGACCGGCAGAAGACGGTCGAGCAGGTCGAGGGCATCCGACCCATCCCGCGTCTTGCCGAGCTTCAGGAAAGTGACCGGGCCGAGGAGGGCGGGACGGGTGTGGATACCGAGCGCCTTCGCCTCCAGGAAGCTTTGCAGCGGCCGGTTCTCCGTCAGCGCGAAGGCTAGGTCGGCGGAAAATTCCGGCACCATGTAGTGGTAGTTCGTGTCGAACCATTTCGTCATTTCGAGCGCCGGCACGCCCTGCCCGTGATGGGCGTGGCCGCAGGCGGCATGCTCGCCGCCGGTCGCACCGCGCGCCATGGCGAAATAGATGTCGAGGTCGACAGGCCCGCCGGTCCAGCCGTAGGCCGGCGGAATGGCACCCACCATGACGGCGGTATCGAGAACGTGGTCATAGAAGGAGAAATCGTTGGACGGGATCGCGTCGATCCCCTTCTCCTGCTGGAGCTTCCAGTTTTCCGCCCTCAGCGTCTTTCCGACGTCGAGCAGCGACGTGCGGTCCGCCTTGCCGGACCAATAGGCTTCGAGCGCGAATTTCAGCTCGCGATGTCTTCCAATCCTGGGAAAACCGAGATTTGCAGTTCTGATGGTCATTTTCCTACCCCGTAGGTTATGGGCAGGGAGGAATGACGCATCGACGACGGCGGCGCACAGGTGGCCGGTCGCAAAAGCGGCACACCGGGACACCCCGCCCGTGGACGTTATCTATCGGGGGCGGGTCAGCGCTTGCGTCCGTCTTCCCGAGGCGTCTTCCTCAGTGACATGGTGGACGAAACTCGCCGCTTACAGTTGCGGGGGCAGCTCCGGCATGGACCCGAAGGTCGCACCGGATTCCCTCTTAGCTTCGGATCGGAACCCGAAGAACCTCGATGGCGGGATCATCGTCTGTCCGGAGTCATTCGTCAATGATATAAAGATATCTTTATATCTTTTTCTTATGCGCCCACGCCGTCCGGGCGACTGATCTCTTCGAGATACCAGTCGATATAGCGAAGCTCGTTCTGCTCCATTGGCGCGATCGGCCCGGGCACGAAATAGTGCGACTGCACACCGCGCGCCGTGTGCTCGATGATCGTCTTGTCTTCCGCCGTCGTGACCTTCCACAGCCAGGTGAGCTTTTCGAGATCGTAATCCCTGCCCTCCTCCGCTTTGCCGTCGACGAGCCAGATCAGTTCCATCTCGCACGTCCCCGCCGTCTTCGGGATGAAGCGGTAGATCATGCCGTGGTCGGGATAACAGACAAGAAAAGTCGTGCCGCCGAGATGGATAGAGGTGACGCCGCCGTCGAAATCGGAAAAGCGGCCCATCAGCGGCGCAACGGCCTTGCCGTCCTCGCTGCCGCTCTGCACGCCGTCATAAAGCGCATAGCGGAAGGCATGGATCGCCTCGCGGCCTTCGCGCGACGTCTGCCAGTGGTTGCCCGAGCCGACTTCGATGCCGAGTGCGCAGGTGCGCGCCTCCATCGCTTCATTCAACGCCTCGATCATATGCAGCGGCTGTTCGAGCGCATGGGTCTGCGAATATTCCGGATGTGCCGGGCCGCAATGGTAGCACTCGACATAGTTTTCGACGGCCAGCTTCCAGTTGGCATCGACCGGATAGGTCTCGCGATAGGCGACCTTGGCGCTCGCCCAGCCATATTGCCCGCAGGTGGCGCGCAGCAGGTTTTCCACCTCGGAGAAATCGAGCGGTTCATCGGCAAAGCAGATGAAGATCAAGCCTTCGACGACGCGGACATGGAGTTTTTTCAGCCCATGGTCCTCGCGCTTGAAATCCTTCGGCATCAGGCGCGCCGCGCGCAAGCTGCCGTCATTGCCGTAGGTCCAGGCATGATAGGGACAGACGAAGACGCGCGCATTGCCCTTCTGCTTGGTGCAGACTTCCGCCCCGCGATGGCGACAGACATTGAGAATGGCGTTGACCGATCCATCCGCCGCCCGGGTGACGATCACCTGTTCGGTGTCGATGCGGAAAACCTCGAAGTCGTTGGCGTTCGGGATCACGCTTTCATGGGCGATGCAGTGCCAGTGGCGTCGGAAGACCCGCTCCATGTCGCGCCGGTAAATTTCCGGGTCGTGGTAGAACGCGCGGGCTAGGCCATGGCCGGCCCGATGTTCGGCGACGAGACAGTCGATACGGTCGGCAGTCCTGTCGATTACGGCTTCGGCGGTATTGGCCATGCTGGGCGCCCCTAAATATCAGTGCCCAACAGAGTATTTAGGGGCGATGCCTTTCCGCAAGATCACGAAAGGCGCACGATTAATCGATAGTATCGATTACGATGTCCTGCGCGTTCCGAACTGAAAGGACGGCGCGCCTAGGCGCCGTCGAGCGCCAGGGCCAAATCAGCAACCAGATCATCGGGATGCTCGATGCCGATCGACAGACGCACTGTCGATTCGAGCACGCCAATGCGCTGGCGAACCTCAACGGGAATTCCTGAATGCGTCATCGTGGCGGGATGGGACGCGAGCGATTCCGTGCCGCCAAGGCTGACGGCAAGCTTGAAGATCTTCAGGGCGTTCAGGAACCTGAAGGAAGCTGGCTGCCCGCCCTTGATGTCGAAGGAGAAGGTGGAGCCCGCGCCGCTGCACTGGGCGGCAAAGGTGCGACCGACGGCCGAAGCCGGATCGTTGAAGGGCAGATAATGGATCTGCTCGACCTTGGGGTGGTCCCGCAAAAACTCCGCGACCGTCTTGGCATTGCTGTTTGCGCGTTCCATGCGAATCTGCAGCGTCTCCAGCGAGCGCCCGAGCATCCAGCAGGAATGGGGATCGAGCTGTGTGCCGATCGCCCCACGCAGCGCCTTCACCTGCTTCATGACCGACTTGGGGCCAAGAGCCGCCCCGGCGATAAGGTCGGAATGCCCGCCGACATATTTCGTCAGCGAATAGAGCGAGATATCCGCTCCGAACTCGATCGGCCGCTGGAAGACCGGCCCGAGCAGCGTGTTGTCGCAGGCAACGATCGGCACATGGCCCTGCTTTTCACCAATCCTGTCGGCGACGCGGCGGACCATTGCAACATCGACGAGGCTGTTGGTCGGGTTTGCCGGCGTTTCGATGAGAATGACCGAGACACGGCCCTTCTGCATGGCCGCCTCGGCCGCAGCCGTCACCGACTCTTCGTTGACGCCATCGGCGAAACCGACGGCGGAAACGCCAAGATTGAGGAACGTCTTTGCCAGCAGGGTCTCGCTGCCGCCGTAAAGCGGCTGCGAATGCAGCACGGCATCACCCGGCCGTACGAAGGCCAGCAGCGTCGTGGCGATCGCCGACATGCCCGACGAGAACAGCGCGCAGCTTTCCGTCCGCTCGTAGACGGCAAGACGGTCCTCGACGATCTCGCTGTTGGGATGGTTGAAGCGCGAATAGACGAGACCGGCGCCCCTGCCCTCCGGCGGCTCCTTGCGGCCCGAAACATAGTCGAAGAAGTCGCGGCCATCCTCGGCCGACTTGAAGACGAAGGTCGAGGTCAAAAAGACCGGCGGCTTGACGGCACCCTCGGAGAGTTCCGGGTCATAACCATAGTTCAGCATCTGCGTTTCGGGATGCAGGGCATGGTTGCCGATATGGGTTCTCGACGGATGCGGCGCGGTCATGGAACGTCTCCTGGAGTGTTAGAGGCTCAACCGCAAATTATACCAGATTCAGTGGTGCGTTCTTGCTATTTGGCGCGATCTCATGATGCTGGGCGCAAGTTCTTGCGGAGTTTTCTCAAAAGTGGCGCAAAAAATTGCGGATGGCGTTGACCGAAGGATTTTGAAAGAACTTTCCGCCAATGCGCGCCTCACCAACAACGAACTGGCGGAGCGCGTCGGCCTTTCCGCATCGGCGTGCCTGCGCCGGTTGCGACGGCTTGAGGAAACCGGCATCATCCGGGGCTATTCCGTCCTTGTCGATCCGGCTCTCGAAGGCTGGACGATGACAGCCATCGCCTCTATCCGCCTCAGCCGCCAGCACGATGACGAAATCCGCATGTTCGAGGATGCGGTCCGCAGTTGGGACGAAGTGATCGAATGCCAGCTGGTGACCGGCTCGCGCGACTATGTGCTGACCGTCATGAGCGCGGGGCTCGAATCCTACGAGCGCTTCATAAAAGACAAGATTGCCAAGCTGAATTGCGTCGACACGATTGAAACAAGTTTTGTGATGAACACGATCAAATCCCGCAAACACGGTATCGGACTATGATATGTCCGGGCGCAGGCCGATAGGCTGTGACAGTGGGTCGCTTTAAAATCGCGCACTGCATCTTCGCAGAGCCTCGCCGCAGTGCTATCTCGCCGCCATGACCGGACGTAGAGTGTGAGTAGACAATGACACTTCCAACCGCCGTGGACGACGCCGCCCTGCGGGAGCAAGCGCAGTCCACGCCCATGGTCACGTTCGAGAGCGTGACCAAACGCTACGGCGACGACGCCAATGCCTTCGTTGCGCTTGACGGCGTCGACATGACGGTTGGCCGCGGGGCGATCACCGGCATCATCGGCCGGTCCGGTGCCGGAAAGTCCACGCTCATCCGACTTGTCAACGGCCTTGAAAAGGCAAGCGGCGGGCGCGTGGTGGTCGATGGTACGGAAGTCGGGCAGCTCAGCGAGACGGGCTTGCGCGGCCTGCGCCGCGAAGTGGGCATGATCTTCCAGCACTTCAATCTGTTGTCCTCGCGCACCGCCTTCGACAATATCGCGCTGCCGCTCGAGATCGCCGGGTTCGATGCCGCTACGATCAAGGCGAAGGTCGCCCCGCTTCTCGATCTCGTCGGCCTTGGCGACAAGGCGGCGAGTTATCCGTCCGAACTTTCCGGCGGGCAGAAACAGCGTGTCGGCATCGCCCGGGCGCTCGCCACATCGCCGAAGCTGCTGTTGTCCGACGAGGCGACGTCCGCACTCGACCCGGAGACCACGCAGTCCATCCTGGCGCTTCTGAAGCAGATCAACGCCGAACTCGGCCTGACGGTGCTGCTCATCACGCACGAGATGGAGGTGGTCAAGACGATCGCCTCGCATGTCGCCGTCATCGACAAGGGCCGCATTGTCGAACAGGGACCGACCTTCGAGATTTTCACGGCGCCCAAACACGAAACGACGCGGATCCTGCTGTCGTCCACGGTGGGCACCAATCTTCCGGAATGGCTGCGCACCGGCCTGAAGGCCGCGCCCGCATCGGGCGATCGCATTCTGGTTCGGCTTACCTTTTTCGGCGCGACGGCCTTCCAGCCGCTGACGGCGCAGCTCGTCACCGAAATCGGTGGCAACGTCAACATTCTCGCCGGTGCGATCGAAGAGATCGCCGGCGAGCCCTTCGGCACATTGGTCGTTGCCTATCCGGCGACCCCCGAGGTGCTTACGCGCGCCGATCGCTTCTATGCCGCAACCGGCCTTTCCACGGAGGTGCTCGGCTATGTCGCCTGAGATGCTGTTCGACCTTCTCTGGAAGTCGCTGCTGCAGACGCTGCATATGGTGGCCGTCTCCGGGCTGGTCGGCTCGCTGATCGGTCTGCCGATCGGCATCTTCCTGGCCACCAGCGGCAGGAACGAACTTTTTCCGGCGCCAGCGCTCAACCAGGCGATCGGGCTCGTCGTCAACGCGGCCCGTTCCACGCCCTTCATCATCCTGGTCGTGGCGATCATCCCGTTCACACGCTTGCTGACGGGCACGTCCATCGGCACCACAGCGGCCATCGTGCCCCTGACGATCGCCACCGTTCCGTTCTTTGCGCGTCTCGTCGAGGCCGCCATTCGCGAGGTCGACAAGGGGCTGATCGAGGCGGCGCGCGCCATGGGCGCAACGCCGATGCAGATCGTCTTCAAGGTGCTGCTGGCCGAAGCCCGGCCGTCGATCCTGCTTGCCTTCACCATGACCATCGTCAGCCTCATCGGCTATTCGGCAATGGTCGGTGCGGTCGGCGGCGGCGGTCTCGGCGATCTCGGCATCCGCTACGGCTACCAGCGCTTCATGCCGGAAGTGATGCTGGCCGTGGTGATCGTGCTGATCGTCCTGGTTCAGCTTGTCCAGAGCGCGGGCGACGCGCTTGCCCGGCGCTTCGACAAGCGCAACCGCAAGACCTGACTTTCCATCCTCCCAAGCCGTGTCATCATCAAGGAGATACACATGTTCAAGTTCCTCGCCACCGTGGCCGTTGTGGCCCTCATCAGCATCCCGGCGCTCGCCGAAGACATCAAAGTCGGCGTGACGCCCGGCGAGCACGCGCAGATCATGGAAAAGGTCAAGGAAGTCGCGGCCAAGAAGGGCCTCAACATCGAGATCCTGGAATTCTCCGACTACGTCGTGCCGAACCAGGCGCTCGCCGATGGCGACCTCAACGCCAACTCCTTCCAGCACCAGCCCTATCTCGACAACCAGATCGCCGATCGCGGCTTTGATCTCGTCAGCGTCGGCAAGACCATCACCACGCCGATGGGTGTCTATTCCAAGAAGGTGAAAAACCTCGGCGAACTGGCCGACGGCGCGACCGTCGCCATTCCGAACGACCCGACCAATGGCGGCCGCGCGCTTCTCGTCCTCGCCAAGGAAGGCCTGATCAAGGTCAACCCGGATGTCGGCCTGAAGGCCGGCCCCGCCGACATCACCGAGAACCCGAAGAACATCCAGTTCGCCGAACTGGACGCCGCACAGCTTCCCCGCTCGCTCGACGACGTCGATGCGGCCGTCATCAACACGAACTACGCGCTGGAAGCCGGCCTGCATCCGAAGACCGACGCCATCGCGATCGAAGGCCAGGAATCGCCTTATGCCAACGTGATCGTCGTGCGCAGCGCCGACAAGGATGCGCCGTGGGCCAAGACGCTTGTCGAAGCCTACCATGACGACAGCATCAAGGCCTTCATCAACGAAGAGTTCAAGGGCGCCCTGATCCCGTCCTGGTAATCGGTCCTTAACGCCGATTCAGGCGTTCGAAACGATATACGCCCGACGCTGTTCCAGAGAACAGCGTCGGGCTTCAAATCGAAGCCATCAGGCCTTCACAACGCTCGCCGTGTAGATTTGGTCGATCGTATTGGCGAGGCTGGCGTCGAAGTCGCCGCCACTCATCGTCACGCGCAGATCCTCCGTCAGGGCGCGCGAGAAACTGGCGATCATGCCGTGGTTGTGGCTGAGTTTTTCGCAGGCATCAGCGCGGCTGTAGCCGCCCGACAGGGCCACGACGCGGATGACCGCCTTGTGAGCGATGAGCGGCTTGTAGAAATCCGCGACCGTCGGGATGGTGAGCTTGAGCATCACCTTCTGGCCCGCCGGAAGGGCGTCGAGTTCGCGCACAATTTCGTCGCGCAAAATGGCTTCCGCTTCCGCCTTGGTCGGGCTCTTGATCGAGACTTCCGGCTCGATGATCGGGATAAGACCGTGGCCAAGGATCTGCCGGCCCACCTCGAACTGCTGCTTTACCACGGCCGCGATGCCGGTCTTGTCGGCATCGCCGATCACCGAGCGCATCTTGGTGCCGAAAATGCCCTTTTTCGCCGCGCGCGCCAGCAGGACGTCGAGATCGGGCATCGGCTTCATCACCTGTACGCCATTCTCCTCGGCGGCAAGGCCCTTGTCGATCTTGAGGAAGGGCACGACGCCCCGGTCTTCCCATAGATAATTGGGAACCGGCTTGCCCTTCGCCTCGCCGTCCATGGTCTTCTCGAACAGGATGGCGCCGATCACCTTGTCGCCGGAAAAGGCGGATGCCGTCATGATGCGCACGCGCATCTCGTGCATCAGACGAAACATCGCCTCGTCGCCACTATAATCGGAATCGGCAATGCCGTAGAGCCGCAGGGCTCCCGGGGTGGAGCCTCCGCTCTGATCAAGGGCGGCGATGAAACCCTCCCCGCCGGTCATCTGCGCCATCATCTTTGCGTCGGTCATGCTTCCCTCCCGTTGCGGGCCGGCGGCAATGCACACGGCCTCGCTTGTTCCACGCAAATGTTCTGCCACCGATCACGCCGGTCGGCAACGGGCGGCTTTAGGCCCTTGCCCTGCCGTCAGGCGGGTCTGGTGCGCTGGTGGCGGCTGTAGGCCTTCGCATAGACGGAAGGCGTCTTGCCGACATAGCCGAAAAACGCACTTGAAAAGGCGGAGCTTGAGGAGAAGCCGACTTCGAAGGCGGTCTCGGTGATCGAGCGTCCCTCCTTGCGCAGGAGTTCCATTGCACGGTTCATGCGCATCTCGCGGATGAACTCCCGCCAGCTCTGGCCGAGCTCCGCCTGAAGGTGGCGCCGCAGGGTGCGTTCCGACATGCCGGCATGGTCGGCGACCTCCGGCAGGGTGACCCCCGGCCCGCGCCGGCTGGCGAAGTCGATCACCTTCTGGATCGAAGAGTTTTCGGCATAGGGCGTCCATAGGATGCGGTCGTGCCGGAACCATTTCGGCAGCATCTCGCCCAACGTCACGAAGAAGCAGCGCGCCTTCCTGTCCCGCTCCGCCGCCTCGGCGCTCCAACGCGAGGCATAGTCGGTCATGCTTCCGGCGAAATCGCTCACTGCGCCGACCCAGCAGCCATTGTGTTGCCAGGCCACTTCTCCTGCGCAGAATTTCGCAACAATACCCGCCGACGGGATCCGCGCCCGCAGGCGGAACGGGCGGGCGGGTGGAATATAGACCATGTGATCGGCCGGAATGACCCATTCGCCGGCATGGCCGAACAGCTCCAGCTCGCCGGCCGTGCAGCGCACGAGCTGGCCGCCGCCCTCGCCTTCGCTGGCAAAATCGAAGCGACCCGTGCCGAAGAGGCGCGCATGGCTGACCATCTCGGCGGTCACGTCGAAATACCGTTCTGCACCGATCTTGTCCGCCATCCTGCGCCTCCACATCCGATTGGCCGATTTCAGGAGAAAAATGGCCGATTATCGAATGCAGGACAAGTCCGATTTTGGCACTTTATCATCACAACATCGAAAAGCGGACAAAGCCGCAGCGATGTCCTGGGGAGGATCACCACGATGACACTGATCGACGCATGGGCGGCGGAGGATGCCGTGTTGTCGCTTGAAGGGCTGAGCAAGCGCTTTGGCGGCACGCAGGCGGTCAGCAATGTCGGGTTTGCCGTGCGAACCGGCGAGATCCTGGCATTGCTCGGCGAGAATGGTGCTGGCAAGTCGACGCTGATCAAGATGCTTGCCGGCGTCTACGGTGCCGATGCGGGCGAATTTCGCTTCCGGGGCACGCGCTTCGACCCGCGCGACGGCCATCCCGGCATCGCCTTCATCCACCAGGATCTCGGTCTCATCGAATGGATGACCGTGGCGGAGAACATGTGCCTAATGCACGGTCGCTACCCACGCCGGCTGGGCTTCATCGACTGGCGGGCCGCCCGGTGCCGCGCCGCCGACGCGTTGGCTCTGGTATCCGACGCGATCGATCCGGACGCCCGCGTGCAGGATCTGACGCGCACGGAAAAATCCCTCGTTGCGATTGCCCGGGCGCTGGCACGGGACGCGCAATTGCTCGTGCTCGACGAGCCGACGGCGAGCCTTCCCCAATCCGATGTGGAGATGCTGCACGCGGTGCTGATGCGGCTGCGTGGCCGCGGCGTGGCCATCATCTATGTCTCGCACCGGCTGGACGAGGTGTTTGCGATCGCAGACCGCGTCGTCGTGCTGCGTAACGGCTTTCGCGTCGCCAACGAACCGATCGGCCGGCTCGACGGCACCCGCCTGATCGAATTGATCATCGGCGGCAGGATGAAGGACGTGTTCGTCCGCCCGCCGGTGCCGGCCGACGCGCCGGTGGCCTTGACACTGGAAAACCTTGTCGCCGCCGATGTCGGACCGGTCTCCCTTACGCTCAGGCGCGGCGAAGTGCTTGGTCTTGTCGGCCTGCGCGGTGCCGGCCAGGATGCCGTCGGCCGGGCGCTGTTCGGCCGTTGTCCTATCTATTCGGGCCGCGCCGTCCTTGGCGACGGCCATGTGCTCACAAGCCGGCACCCGCGGGATGCCATCCGTGCCGGCATCGCCATGGTGGCGGGCGACCGCAATGCAGAATCCGTTGCCCGCGGTCTTTCAGTGCAGGAAAACCTCTTTCTCAATCCGGCGCTCACCGGGCGGCGGCTGTCCGACTTTGCCCATCCGGACACGGAGGCAAAGGCGACCACCGCGATCGGCCAGACCTTCGACATCCGGCCCAACGACCCCGCGGCCGCCATCGAGACGCTGTCGGGCGGCAACCAGCAGAAGGTCGTCATGGCGCGCTGGATGCAGATCGGCGCGGACGTGCTGATCCTCGAAGACCCGACCGCCGGTGTCGATGTCGGCTCAAAGGCCGATATCTATGCGCTGCTGGCCGAGGCGCTCGCCAAGGGCCTCGCCGTGCTGCTGATCTCGACGGATTTCGAGGAAGTCGCCGGCATCAGCCACCGGGCGCTGGTCTTCCGCGACGGGCGGGTCACCGCCGAACTTTCGGGCAGCGACCTCTCGGTCGAGAGCCTGCTCAACACCGCATCCCTGGAACCGCTGTCAAGGCAGGAGGAGGCCTGATGGAATCCCTACGTTCAAACGCGCTCGAGCCAACACGCTCGGAGCTTGCCGGCCTTGCCGGTACCGCCCGTCTCCTGCGGCTTCTGCCGGTCTACGGACTGCCGCTCCTGACGCTCGCCCTCATACTGTTCTTTTCGCTGATCCTGCCGGATACCTTTCCGACCCTGCTGAACTTGCGGGCCGTGCTCGGTGAAAAGGCGGTAATCGCCCTGCTCTCGCTCGCCGCGATGATCCCCATGATGACCGGCCGCATCGATCTTACCGTCGGCTACGGCATCGTCATCTGGCATGTGCTCGCCATCAGCCTGCAGACGGTCTACGGCCTGCACTGGTCGGTCGCCGTGCTGATCGTGCTTGCCGGCGGCTGCCTGCTCGGCCTCATCAACGGGCTGCTCGTCGAAGTGGCGCAGATCGACAGTTTCATCGCCACGCTCGGCACCGGCACGCTCATCTATGCCGCCGCCCTTTGGCATACCGAAGGGCGCCAGGTCATCGGCCTGCTGCCGCCTGCCTTCACCGCGCTCTACACGACCCAGCTTTTCGGCCTGCCGATCGCTGCCTTCTACGTACTGGCCATCGCGGTGACGCTGTGGCTCGTTTCCGACTACCTGCCGATCGGTCGCTATCTCTATGCCATCGGCGCCAATTCCCGCGCGGCGGAGCTGAACGGTATTCGCACCCGCCGTTTCGTCATCGGCGCCTTCGTCGCCTCCGGCCTCATCGGCGCCCTCGCCGGCGTCGTGCTTGCCGCAAAGCTGCGCATCGGCCAGGCAAGCGTCGGCCTCGAATTCCTGCTGCCCGCCCTCGTCGGCGCATTTTTGGGCTCGACCACCATCAAGCCCGGCCGCGTCAATGTCTGGGGCACGATCATCGGCGTCATCATTCTCGCCGTCGGCATATCGGGCATCCAGCAGATGGGCGGCGCCTTCTATGTCGAGCCGCTGTTCAACGGCGCGACGCTGCTCGTGGCGATCGGTATCGCCGGCTACGCCCAGCGCCGGCGCGGTTCCGTGCGCCACGCCCGCCGCCCCACCGCAAAATCCTGAAACCGTCTTCAAGGAGGAGAGAAGACATGAAGAGACTGCTTCAAACGACTGCACTGACGCTGCTGGTGGCCATTAGCGCCACGACAGCCCGCGCCGATGCCGTGGCCGACGCCAAGGCCTATATCGCCGAAATTACCAAGCCCAACCCCGCCTGGACAGGCCCGACGACGGGACCGGTCGCGCAGAAGGGCAAGTCGATCGTCTATGTGGCAGCCGATATGCGCAATGGCGGCGTGCTCGGCGTCTCCAAGGGCATCGAGGAAGCTGCAGCCGCCATCGGCTGGACCGTCCGGGTGATCGACGGGCAGGGCACCGTTTCCGGCCGCTCCGCCGCCCTACAACAGGCCATCGCGCTTTCGCCCGACGGTATCGTGCTCGGCTCCGTCGATGCCAACGAGCAGGCCGAGGCGATCAAGCAGGCGACCGGTGCCGGTATAAAGCTTGTCGGCTGGCACGCCACGGCAACCACCGGCCCCTCCGAAAAACATGCGATCGTCACCAACATCACCACCGACCCGCTGGAGATTTCCAGGGCGGCGGCCTCCTTCGTCGTCGCCGACAGCGACGGCAAGGCCAATGTCGTGATCTTCACCGACAGCGTCTACGACATCGCCATCGCCAAGTCCGACGCCATGGCGGCGGTCATCCGCGCCTGCACGACCTGCAAGCTGTTGACGATCGAGGATACGCCGCTCGCCGAAGCCTCGACGCGCATGCCGCCGCTCACCAATGCCCTGCTTCAGCGTTTTGGCGACGAGTGGACCTATTCATTGACGATCAACGACCTGCCCATCGACTTCATGGCCTCGGCACTCCAGTCCGCCGGCAAGGCGGCGGATGGCTTTCCGCGCAATGTCTCGGCTGGCGACGGCTCGGAGGCCGCCTTCCAGCGCATCCAGCAAAACTACTACCAGACCGGCACCGTGGCCGAACCGCTGTCGCTGCACGGCTGGCAGGCCGTCGATGAGTTGAACCGCGCCTTCGCCGGAGAGAAGGATTCCGGCTACGTCGTGCCGGTGCACCTCTTCCTGCCGCAAAACGTCAAGGAAGACGGCGGCGAGCGCTTCGCCTTCGACCCGAACAACGGCTACCGCGACGCCTACAAGAAGATCTGGGGCGTCAACTGAAGCTTTCCGGCGGGCGTTTCGGCTAGCCGCGCCCGCCTCCTTCCCCAATGGAGACCAAGATGAGCAAACCCTTTTGGCCGAACGACATCCGGCTGGTGATTTCCATTTCCATGCAGTTCGAGGCCGGTGGCGAGGCGCCCTATGGGCCGGGCGGCCCGTTCTCGGGTTTCATCGACATGGACCCTTCCTACCCCGACTTCCCGACGAAGAGCTGGTACCGCTACGGCTATGTCGAGGGCATCCAGCGCATGCTGGACCTCTGGGACAAACACGGCATCAAGGTGACGTCCCATATGGTCGGTTCCGCCGTGGACCGCAGTCCGGCCGTCGCTCGCGAGATCGTCGAACGCGGCCATGAAGCCGCCGCGCACGGGCGCGATTGGATCCTTCAGGTCGATCTGCAGGAACCGGACGAGCGAAAATTCATCCGCGACAATGTGGTTTCGATCAAGCGCGCCACCGGCGTCGCTCCCGTCGGCTACAATGGCGCGGCGATGCGCGGCACCGTCAACACGCTGAAAATACTGCAGGATGAAGGTTTTCGCTATCACATCGACGATGTCAGCCGCGATGAACCCTTCCTCATCCCGGTGCGCGGCAAGGATTTTGCCGTCGTGCCCTACTCCCTTACCCTCAACGACATCGTGCAGTTCGAGGGCTACAAATTCACCAACACGGAATATGAGCGTCAGCTAAAAGATGAATTCGACGTGCTCTACGAGGAGGCTGCGACCCGCCGGCGCATGATGTCGATCTCCACCCACGACCGGGTGCAGGGCCGGCCCTTCCGCGTCCGCTCGCTCGACCGTTTCCTCGACTATGCCCTGAAACACAAGGGTGTCGTGTGCCTGCGCAAGGACGCCATTGCCGACTTCACCTTGATCGAACCCTCGATTCTGCGCGATTCCAATCCGCACGACGAATGGGCAGAATGGGAGCGTCGTCACGGCGAACAGAAGATCCGGCCGATCGCCTGAAAGACGGACATCCGGGCGGCGGCACCGCCGCCCGACACAGGAGGCATATGTGACCGACATCACCATTATCGGCGGCGGCATCGTCGGCATCGCGACGGCCTATGAACTGCTGCGCCACTTTCCAGGATTATCGCTGGAAGTGCTTGAAAAGGAGGCAGAGCTTGCGCTGCACCAGACCGGCCGCAACAGCGGCGTCATCCATGCCGGCATCTACTATGCCCCGGGCAGCCTGAAGGCGGAATTCTGCCGCCGTGGGCTTGCCGCCACGCTGCGCTTTTCCGCCGAGCACAGCATCGCGCACGAGCAGCCGGGAAAATTGCTCGTCGCCACGTCCTCCGTCGAGATGGAGCGCCTTGCCGCCCTCGAAACGCGGGCGATTGCAAACGGCCTTGATGTCCGGCGCGTGAGTACAGCGGAACTGCGGGAGATCGAGCCCAACATCGAGGGGCTGGGCGCGCTGCTCAGTCCTACGACGGGCATTGCAGATTATGGTGGCATCGTGCGCCGCATGGCCGCGCTCGTTGGCGATCTCGGCGGCCAGGTGACCCGCGGGGCCGAGGTAAAACACATCGAGGAGCGGGCAAACGACGTGCGCCTCACCCTTGCCGACGGCAGCACCCGCACAACGCGCCATCTCGTCGTCTGCGCTGGCGTCATGGCGGACCGGCTCGCCGCCCTGTGCGGGCTTGGCGACGACTTTGCCATCGTGCCCTTCAAGGGCGAGTATTTCCGTCTGGCGCCGCGCCATGACCAGGTCGTTCGTCACCTCATCTATCCGGTGCCGGATCCCGCCCTGCCCTTCCTCGGCATCCACCTCACGCGCATGATCGGCAGCTACGTCACTGTCGGGCCGAACGCCGTGCTGTCGCTTTCGCGTGAAGGCTACGGCAAACTCGCCGTCGATTTCGGTGATCTCGGCGCCATGGTGCGCTTTCCCGGGTTTTGGCGCACATTGCGGGCGAACCTCTCCTCCGGCCTCACGGAGGCCGCGAATTCAGCCTTCCGCCGCCGTTACCTGAAGGCCTGCCAGCGTTACTGCCCCTCGCTCGAAATCGAGGATCTCCTGCCCCATCCACCAGGGATCCGCGCTCAGGCGGTGCTGCGCGACGGCACATTGGTGCATGATTTCCTGATCCGCAGCTCCGCGCGCACCATCCACATCTGCAACGCCCCATCACCCGCTGCGACATCGGCAATCCCGATTGCCGAGTACATTCGTAGCCTTGCCACGGAGACCTTCGGGCTCGGAAAGGCAGGGTGACGACTACGGGGCTGATCTTCCTACAAGATGAGGGCTGCGCGTTTTCGAGGCCGTGCCGGCCATAAATGCCCATACACAAAGCGCTGACTGTCATATTGGCCTGAGGATGTTAGGGTCCTGGCAACCCTATTTCCCTTGCCAGAATCGGGGAATCGGGTAACTGTCACGATATTTCGTATGAAACCGCGATAATATCGTGATTAGAGGCAGATCCCTAAATGAACGTGAAAATGGCCACTTCGGAAAAAGTGACGAGTTTCGCGGATACGATTCTCGAACAAGGCAGCAATATCTCCTCGAAGCTCGACCTGTTGAGGCAGGAGAAATTTCCGCCGAACGCGCAGAAGACCCTTCGCCAGTTCTCCCTTTCAGAGGTCGCCGAATTCGTAGGCGTATCACAAAGTTACCTCAAGAAGCTGCATCTGCAGGGCAAGGGCGTCGAGCCCAGCACCACGTCGACCGGCCGCAGGTACTATACCGCAAACCAGATGAACGAGTTGCGGACTTTGCTCGACCGCTCGCCCCATCGCAAGGGCACCGAAAAGCTTCAGGTTCTCGCCGTGGTCAACTTCAAAGGCGGCTCCGGGAAGACGACCACCGCTGCCCATCTCGCCCAATATCTTGCTCTGCGCGGCTATCGGGTATTGGCGGTCGATCTCGACCCGCAGGCATCGTTGACGGCGCTTTACGGCATACAGCCGGAACTCGACCAGAACGCCTCCTTCTACGAAGCCCTTCGATACGACGATCAGCGCAAGTCGATTGTCGACATCATACAGCCCACCAACTTCCCCAATCTGGACGTGGTGCCGGCGAATCTCGAGCTGCAGGAATATGAATACGACACGCCGATCGCCATGCAGCGCAAGGATTCCAACGCTGGCAAGCTGTTTTACACACGCATCGGCGACGCCCTGAGCGAGATCGATGACCGGTACGACGTCGTCGTCGTGGATTGCCCTCCCCAGCTTGGTTATCTCACGCTGACGGCCTTGACGGCCGCGACTTCCGTCCTCATCACGGTGCACCCGCAGATGCTGGACATCATGTCGATGTCGCAGTTTCTCCTGATGCTCGGCGACATCCTGAAGAGCGTCGAAGATGTCGGGGTGAATGTTTCGCTCGACTGGTTCCGCTACTTGATCACCCGTTTCGAGCCCACCGACATCCCGCAACAGCAGATGGTCGGGTTCATGCAATCAATGTTTGCCCAGCAGATGATGAAACATCACATGGTGAAATCGACCGCGGTTTCGGACGCAGGCCTCACGAAGCAGAGCCTCTATGAAGTCGAGAGAGCCCAGTTTACGGCAGCGACTTACGATCGCGCCCGCGAATCGATGGACGCGGTCAACGCAGAGGTCAGCGAACTGTTGAACAAGGCGTGGGGGCGGCGCAATGCATAATCGCTTGTCAGCCGTACAGACCCTGAGTTTTCACAATAATACCCGCGCGTTGAACGCGCTCAAGGAACTCTGAGATGGCTCGTAAGGACGTCTTTGCAAACATCACAGCCACACAAGAATCGAGCACGGAGCGGCGCGCCACCCCAGGCTATGCAACGCGCGGCGCCTCGCGCTCGATGATCAGTTCCTTGCATGAGCTTGCGGAAAAAGCCGCCCTCGCCGACCAGAGCCAGTCCGCGGACGCAATTGTCGAGCTGGACACGGCTTTGGTCGAAAACTCGTTCGTCTCCGATCGCCTTGGCGACGATGACGCTGCCTTTGCCGAACTGCTTGAAGCCATCAAGGAACGCGGCCAGGATACGCCTATCCTGGTACGCCCTCACCCGACGAGCGATGGCCAGTACCAAATCGTCTTTGGCCACCGTCGCGCCCGTGCAGCAAAAGCACTCGGAAGGCCTGTCCGCGCCATCGTTCGAGAGGTCTCGGACGGCGATCACGTCATCGCCCAAGGTCAGGAAAACTCCGCCCGGGAGAACCTCTCTTTTATCGAACGCGCGATTTTCGCGCACAAACTCCTATCCCTCGGACACGACAAGCCGACCATACAGGCAGCTCTGTCCGTGGACGCGCCGATGCTGACGCGCATGCTGTCCGTAAGCAGCCGGGTTCCAAAGGCGATTGTAGAGGCGATCGGAGCGGCAAAAGGTATTGGTCGCGACCGCTGGATCGACCTCGCCCAGCAGATCGAAAAACCATCTGCTGCGGCATTGGCTGAAGAGCTTGTTGCAAGCAAGACTTTCGCACCGCTGCAATCCGACGCTCGGTTTGAATTCGTCGCCAATGGAATCAAGAAGGCCGGCCGTCTGCCAAAGCGTCAAAAAGCCGGTGGCGAGTGGCAAGCCGCAGACGCCAGCGTGCGTGCGGAGTTCCAGGGCGCCGGAAAAAGTTATTCGATTGCGCTCAAGTCCCACGATGCCGGCCGCTTTGGCCGCTTCATCGCGGACAACCTCGAGCGCCTGCACACAGAGTTTCTGACGTCAACAAAAGCTGAAGAAAGGTAGATCGCAAAAGAAAAAGGCCCCCAAACGGTTACCCGTGGAAGCCTCTCTCCGAACTAGACACTCAGAGAATCGCATTTCCACGAATCCTAGTCAAGAGTCTTTGACGCCAATTTTGGTGAGCGGATTTCTTTTGCCTTTTGAAAGGTGAAAGACATGCAAAGTGGAAGTGTAACGACGCCCTTTGGGCGGCGGTCGATGACACTTGCCCTGGTGAAAAGCCAGTTCAATACGGCGGATATCACGCACGGTAAGTCCATCGACAAGTGGAAGGTTTATCGCGACACCTGTGAGGCGCGGTCGCTGCTCGGTCTCAAAGATCGCGCCCTTGCCGTGCTCCATGCGCTGCTGTCGTTT
Organism: Shinella sp. GW821-FHT11G07; assembly: GCF_058808115.1. Taxonomy (NCBI): domain Bacteria; kingdom Pseudomonadati; phylum Pseudomonadota; class Alphaproteobacteria; order Hyphomicrobiales; family Rhizobiaceae; genus Shinella; species Shinella sp. GW821-FHT11G07. The sequence goes on along the minus strand of NZ_JBXARJ010000007.1, from coordinate 144,813 downwards.
TATCCCGAAACCGACCTGCGGGATAAAGCCAATCTCATCGTGTTTCCATCCAACGCCCAACTCACGGCGCGTGCAAACGGCATTGCGGGAACGACCCTGCGCGAAAACCTCGCACTCCTCACGCAGGCCGGCCTTATCCACCGCAACGACAGCCCGAATGGCAAACGCTACGCACGAAAAGCAAGAGACGGGTCGATCGAGACCGCTTACGGGTTCAGCTTGGCTCCACTCCTTGCCCGATCTGGCGAATTGGCACAGCTGGCACAGCAGGTAGCCGAAGAGAACGGGCGCCTGAAGCTCATCAAGGAACGCATCACAATCACCCGCAGGGACATCCGAAAGCTGATATCGGCAGCGATCGAGGAAGCTGCGCCGGGCAATTGGGAGAAGGTCGAGGGCTACTATGTCACCGCGGTAGGCGGCCTGCGATCGGCAAAAACCCTAGAGGCACTCGCAGAATCCCTTGATGACCTGCTCCTCATTCGCAGCGAAGTCATCAACATGCTGGAAAATCAAATCATTCCGGCAAAATCCGTCACCAATGACAACGATATCCGTCAGCACAAACAGAATTCAAATACTGAATCTATCATTGAATCTGAACCGGGCTCTCGAAAAGAGCGGGATGACTCGGTAGGCGCAAATATCGAACGACGTCCGATTCAGGCTCCATCCTTCCCATTGGCAATGGTCTTGCGTGCCTGCCCCGAAATCGTCCTGTACGCACAAGGCGGCACAGTTACCGGGTGGCGTGATTTGATGACAGCGGCCGTCATTGCCCGCTCGGCCCTCGGGATAGGATCCTCCGTCTACCAGCAGGCCTGTGAGACCGTGGGGGGCGAGAATGCCGCGGTTCTGGTGGCCTGCATTCTGGAGCGCGCCGAGCGTATCAACTCGGCCGGCGCCTATCTGCGTGATTTGATCGAAAAAGCGCGACGCGGGGAGTTTTCAGTCGGGCCGATGTTGATGGCTCTTTTGCGATCGCAGAGTGATGGTGCTCGACAAGTGGGGTAAGAGATATTTGCAACCTACTAGGCTCTGCCAGCTGGGCAGTTGTCTTGCAGACTGACGCAGACGCGAAACCTACCCGTCTACAGATATAGGTCCCGCTTCTATCACGCCGGGTCCCTTATCGATGATGGCCTGCGGCAAGGAACTTGCCGTAAAAAACCTTCTCAAGGGTGACGGTGATTTGTCAGCCGTACAAATAGGCTTTTTTATCAATATTATCAGCTAGTTCAGCTGATATTCCCCTGCAAACATATGCGAAACCCCGAGCAGAGTTGCGGGTTTCGTTGTGAACCCACCTTGCTGATCGGGGCGTTGGGAGCATGCTTACCACAAGATTGGAGGAGTGATTGGTACCCCTTACCTACCAACTGCGGCTGAAGCCGTGAACCCCGTTGAAAGCCAACAACGGCTTAAAGTCTGGGTTGGATCAATCCTCTCCCCCGTGGAGAGCCGCAGACCGGACCATTCTTTAAATAGCGCCCGCAGTCGGTGAGGCTCCCACCCAATGCCCGGAAGCTGTGGAGCCTCTGCGCTGGGGTTCTGAACCTACGTCAACGTGAGCACCTCGCAGAATTCGGTTGCCCCCGGGGCGAAGTCGCTGAAGTTCGAAACACGGCATGCTCTCGAGCCGGCCGCCCAATTCCGCCTCCCTTCATTGGGACGAACAGCCGTAACATGCGATGTCTGCGGTCCCGCTTCATTCAGTAAGCTATAAGGCGGTTTTTGATTGGAACATTGCCACTTTCTATGCCCGACGATCCGAACGTGCTTCCTCCCTCGGTCGGTTCTTCGACGGTACTCACCCAGGAAGAACCGGTGACAATCTCATGATCGTCGGTTTCCAAATCACTGGAGACGCGGCTTTAGAATTCCTTTGAAAGGCGTTTTAGGCTGACGAGAATTGGGTGGCGCGCGAAAGCGCTGTCTGCAACCCGACCGGAGGGCTTGACCGAGCGAGTTGGCTAAGCAGAGTTTCCGGTTCGAGCGGTGGCAAAGTCGTCAATGAGACGAGCTATGCTGATTGAGATCGTCATCGTAGACGACGCTTGGCGATGGCTTCCTGAAGAGGCCGACTTGCCGTGGCCGCCGGGCTTAGGTTTTATCTGCCGGTGTCCAATGCCAGGTGTGGGGGCATTCGGATTGTTGCGCTGGACAGCAGACCAATGCCGAGTTGCGCTCGTCCATTGGCCATGGTTTTCTGGTTGATGCCGCGGCGCTCGGCTGTGTCAGGCTGTCTTGATTACGGTTTCGAGTTGCACGTACGACGGCCCTGATTGGCGCTGCATGCACCAAACTCTCAAGAGCGCATGAAGCCCAGGCGACGCGCATCATCCAGCAATGCCCTGACAGATGATGGCTGCCACTTCCGGCCGCCCCGTGGCGGTCGCTCGTGCATTTGATCCAGTTGGGCCGCAATGCGGCGCAGCGACAGATCCGGGTCTGCAATGGCGATCCTGGCAACGACCTGCATCAGGCGATGCTCCGGTGGCCGTCGCGGCGATCGGAGGAGCAATTCCGGTTCTACAAGGTTTTCCCGCACCATTCGGTGGATCGCTCGACGTAAGCGCTCGACGGTCCAGTCGTGTCCCCGCCGGTTGAGGATCAGGACGACATCGTCCCAGCTATGCTGGGGCCGCAATTGACGCACCGTCGGCAGCCACGTCTCTACTGACGCCATCAGGCCATCGAGATAGACCCGCTCACGCGCCAGGGAAACGGCACGGATCGCTTCCGGGCGTCTTTCCCGAAGTCCGGGATTGCCCGCAAGCTTGCCGCGCGCCTTGGCCGCCTTCATGCCGGACTTAGTTCGCTCGACAATCACGGCGCGCTCGAGTTGGACGACTGCGCTGAGCACCTGCAAGGAAACCATGCCTTGTGGCGTCGAGGTATCGATCGGATCGTGCAAGGAGCGGAAATGAACGCCGCGCTTTTCCAAGTTTTCGATGACTTCAAGCAAATGACTGACCGATCGCGCCAGCCGATCGAGACGTACGACAACGAGAACGTCGCCGAGGGCAAGGTCTTTAAGAAGCGTAGTCAGCACCGGTCTTGCGCTGGATGCGCCGGTTTCGTGCTCCCGCTGGATACGGTGGCAGCCAGCCGCCCGCAATTCGTCGACTTGCGTATCGTTGAACGGATCGTCCGCTGAAACACGCGCGTACCCGACCAACCGTTGTGTCGGGGGAGATGGATCGAGGTTTGCAGGTTTTGCCAAGACTTTCGTGTTTCCTAAATGGTTTGTACAAATATAAACATATCAGAAAACACTCCTTTGTAATCGTGTTTTATGGACGAAAGGGGAGGTCGCACAGCGCGAAATCGATACCCTCCAGACCGTGTGATCGTTATCGCTTCAAGATAATGCCTAGGGCCCGCAGTGGGCGAAATTCGATCGAACGGCCGTTTGGACGTAGATCGAATTTTGTCGTGTTGATTCAGGTTGAAGGGGAGCCCGGTATCCGGCTGCAGAACCACTCGCTTCGGCGTCCTCGTTGATCTGATCACGGAAGCTCAAGTGGTCCTTCTCGCTTGGCCACATGTCATGCGACTTTCCGTGAGGATGTGGTCGGCTTCTGGAGTCGAATGGCCAGCCCATCCAGGACGCGGGGCGTTATGTAGTGCGCTTCGGGGCCTTTAAGATCCTTCAGCTTAGGACGCCCGGGCCGGGCGATGAACGTCATGTTCAACGGCTGACTGCTCGACCAGGCGCTCGTCTTCGCCATAGCCGCTGTAAATCAATGTTTAGGAGCCGACAAACTCTCCATCTTGCAAAGCTGAGCGAAACAAAAGCCGAAGTCGAGAGCAGGTCCGGGTTGCATTCAATTCTCTTCGGTTCATCGATAAGGTGATGTGTTCGCACAGTACTCATGTTACGAGGCCTCCGAACAACACAATGAGATACCCCGATGCTTCCTTGGATTCAGCTGGATCGCACAACCATTCCTGGCGGTGGCGGCGAGCTGCGCTTGAAGCAGCGGGGTAGCGAATTTTCCATCATGCTTGGTGCGACGGAGCTGATGAACAGCAGGCTGAGCGGTTCGGAAGAGGCGCTGGCGACGCTTGGCTGCGAGCGGATTGCCGGTCGGAAAAACGCCAGCGTCTTGATCGGCGGCCTCGGAATGGGGTTCACGTTGCGGGCGGCTCTTGATGTCCTGGTCGACGACGCCCATGTCGTTGTCGCGGAGCTCGTTCCGGCGATCGTCGATTGGGCGCGCGGACCCATGGCCGATCTCCACAACGGCACACTCGATGATCCACGCGTCAAAGTTCATGTCGGTGATGTCGGCGCGTTGATCCGGTCGACGAAGGCTGCCTACGACGCCATCCTGCTTGATGTCGACAACGGACCCGATGGTCTGACGCGCGCCTCCAACGACAGCCTCTATAACCACAATGGCCTTCGTGCCGCCAAGGTTGCCCTGCGCGCAGGGGGTGTGCTGGGTGTTTGGTCATCCGCGCCGGATAGCGCTTTTACACGCCGGTTGCGTGACGTTGGCTTCGCTACCGACGAGGTGAACGTGCGCGCCAATGGCAAGCGCGGCGGTGCCCGCCACATCCTGTGGATGGCGACCAAACGCTAGCAGACGGAATCCGCACAGACGTTCCTGCCGTAGGAACTCCCCTATGCCGAGATGGGCTCCGCTGACGATGGTGTCAGCATTTTGCCTCCCCGATCCGCAACATGCCGATGACCTGATGCTCGATTTTCGTCTTGCGCTCGAAAGAGGCCTCGCAATTTCCGAACCGGGAAGTCCTCAGCAATTAGGGAAATCCCCAAAGTGGTCGCAGGTCCAACGTCCATGCGAAAGACTCCGGTTTGGTGCCCGGATGACAGGTCGACCGCGCAGTAGAATCGCCTCCGTAGTCTATCGCCCGGATCGAGCCAAAGAGACGGTGCCGCTACGAATGTGATTCACGCGAGCCGACGCTTCACCGATCCGATGAGCGACAGTGCGACCGGCACGAACAGCAGGGTCAGCGCGGTCGAGGATACCAGGCCGCCGATGACCGCATGGGCCATCGAGGCCCGCTCCTTGCCGCCTTCGCCCAAACCAAGGGCGAGCGGAACCATGCCGACGATCATCGCGAAGGTGGTCATGATGATCGGCCGCAGACGGATCGTGCCGGCATCGATCAGGCTCTGGCGCACCGAAACACCTTCCCGCTGCCGTTGATTGGCATGGTCCACCAGCAGGATGGCATTCTTCGTCACGAGGCCCATCAGCATGATGAAGCCGATCACCGAGAAGATGTTGATGGTCGAACCCGTCAGCAACAGGCCGAGGAGCACGCCGATCAGCGACAGAGGCAGGCTTGTCATGATGGCAAGCGGCTGGACGAAGGACCCGAACTGCGAGGCGAGGATGAGGTAGATGAAGACGACCGCGAGAACCAGTGCCTCCACCGCATAACCAAAGCTCTCCACCATGTCCTCGGTCTGGCCGCCGATGACGATGTAGTATCCCGGCGGCAGAGCGATGGCGTCGGTCGCCACCGTGATGTCGGTGACGACATCGCCCAGCGCACGCTGGGAGATGTTGGCGGACAGCCGCACCTCGCGGTCACCGTCGCGGCGGAAGACCGTCTGCGCCGCCTGTTCTTCGGTCACCTCGGCAATCTGCGACAGGGGTACGCTGCCCGCCACCCCGGCCTGCTCGATGGGGATCGGCAGATCCTTTAGATCCTCGATCGACCGGCGCCCCTCCTTGGGCAGGCGCACCACGACGAAACGCGAGCCGTCGCCGCTTTCCGCCCAACTGGCGACGCTTTCACCGGCGACCAGCGGGCGCAGGTTATGCACCAGCATGTCCGACTGGATGCCGAGGTCGGCTGCCGCATCCGGACGGAGGCGAACGGTGAAGGCCGGCCGCGTCTTGTCGGCGGAAGATTCGAGGTCGACGAGACCATTGATGTCGCGCAGCTTGGCACTTGCTTCGCGAGAAAGGCGGGCAAGCACGGACAGGTCGTCGCCGAGGATCGAAATCTGGATGGCCTTCGCCTCGGCGCCGCCACTTTCTTCGGGCTGCCCGACTTCGACCTTCACGCCGGCGATCACCGCAAGCGCTTCGCGCAGGCGCGGGGCGAGCGTGAGCGACGTCTCCGTCCGCTCGTCGGCGGGAACCATCGAAACGATGAGACGCGCCTTGTTGGTTTCTGCGCCGTCCCGGCTGTTGACTGTGGAGTAGACCGTCGACACCTCGGAGAAACCGCGCAGGATGCGCTCCGCCTGTCCGACCTTGACCGCGGTGTAGTCAGCCGACGCCCCTTCCGGCAGGGTCAGCGAGACGCTGACGATGCCTTGGTCCGTCGGCGGCACAAACTCCGCCCCGATCTTCGGGACGAGCAGGAGGCTACCGACAAAGGTCGCCACAACAAGCCCGGAAACGGCGAGGCGATGATCGAGGCACCAGCCGATCACGCGGCCGTATTCCTGAGCGATCCGTTCGAAACCGCGCTCGAAACCTTCGAGCAAGTTGCGAAGGCGGCCTTTTTTCTCAGAAGCCGGCGGATCGGACCAGACGCTCGACAACATCGGATCCAGCGTAAAAGAGACGAGAAGGGAAATCAGCACCGCGACCGAGACGGTAACGCCGAACTGGTAGAAGAAGCGGCCGAGCGCGCCCCCCATGAAGCCGACCGGCAGGAAGACGGCGACGATGGAGAGTGTCGTCGCCAGCACCGCAAGGCCGATCTCCGAGGTGCCGTCGAGGGCGGCCTGTTTCCTGTTCTTGCCCATCGCCGCATGGCGGCTGATGTTTTCACGCACGACGATGGCGTCGTCGATCAGGATGCCGATCGAGATCGACAGTGCGAGCATCGTCATCAGGTTGAGGCTGAAGCCAAGCAAGGCCATAGCCGCGAATGTGCCAACCACCGAGACAGGCAAAGTCAGCGCGGTAATGACCGTGGAGCGCCAGGAATTGAGGAAGAGCAGCACGATCACGATGGTGAGTGCGGCGCCCTCGATGATCGTGCGCTGCACGTCACCGATCTGCGCGGAAATGGTGCGCGCGCTATCCTGCGACACGGCGATGTCGAGACCGCGCAGGCCGGAATCGCTCTTGAGCTTGGCGACCTCGCGTTGGACGCCCTCCGACACTTCCACCGTATTGGCGCCGTCGATCTTGACGATATCGAGGGCGATCGTGCGCGCGCCGTTGAACCAGGCGCGGCCCTTCGGGTCGGCGCCGGTTTCCGCAATGCTGGCAAGCTCCGAAAGGCGGATGGCGCGGCCGGTCTCGTCGCGTGTCACCACGATGTCACCGAAGGCCTCGACGTTCTGGGGCACTACGCTCAGTGTCACGCTGTGGTCGTTCGTGTTCGAAATGATCGAGCCGATGGCATCGTCGCGCGTCGCCTTGCGAACCGCATCGATCACCCCGGTCACCGGAATCCCATAGGCAGCAAGTTTGGCGATATGCGGCTCGATGCGGATCTGCGCGGCGCTGCCGCCGACAACGCTGATCTGCCCGACCCCCGGCACCCGCCGGAGGCGAGGCACGATGATCCGTTCGGCAATGCCCGTCATGTCGGTGAGAGAGAGCGTCGGGGAGTTAACGGCCAGCGACAGGATCGGCGCATCTTGCGGATTGAATCGTGTGACGATCGGCTGGTCCGCGCCGTCTGGCAATGCGGATTGCAGGCGGGAGACACGTTCGCGCACGTCATCGGCGGCAGCGCGCGAGGGTGTTTCAAGCGTGAATTCTATGATGACGAGCGACGTGCCGGGCGACGAGTGGGAGGTCACGCGTTTCACGCCGGTGAGCGTGCCGACATTGTCCTCGATCGGCCGCGTCACCTGCTGCTCGATGGTCAGAGCAGAAGCCCCCTCGAAACTGGTGGAAACGACCACCATCGGCAGGTCGACCGCTGGAAGAAGATCGATGGGCAGGCGCATCCAGGAGACGAGACCGAGCACCATGATGCCGAGCATGACCATGGTCGCGAAGACGGGCTGGCCGATGGAGATGCGGGCAAGAAACATGTCCGGCCTCCGTCAGCGCTGCGCGATCGTCATAGGCGTATCGTTCTTGACGTCGGCAAGCGGAACGGTGACCACCATGTCCCCTTCCTTTAGGCCCTCGCGAATTTCAACGAGGCCATCGCGGCGCAGGGCCTTGCCCAGCGTGACCTGTTGGCGCTGCGCCTTGCCATCTGCGATCTTGAGTACGAAGGGCAGTTTGTCCGTGTAAAGTACCGCCGCGCTCGGCACCGCGAGCACATCGTCCATCCGGGCAAGCTGCAATTCGCCCTCCGTGAACATGCCGCCGCGAAGGGCAGCACCCGTCTTTTCGAGCCTCAGATAGATCAGCAGCGATCGCGAGCCATCGACGGTTGCCGGGCTGATCCGCGCGAGACGGGCAGAAAGGGTCTGGTCCGGCAGGCCTTCGATGCGAATTTGAGCGGTCTGGCCGGCGTGAAGTCGCGTGCCCTCGGCGGGGGGGAGTTTGGCGACCATATCCATTTCCGCGGTATCGACGATTTCCATGAGCTCGGTATTGGCGGAGATGGCCTGACCCGGATTGATTCGCCGGATGCTGATGACGCCGTCGAATGGCGCGGTCACGACGGCATCGTTGAGGAGGCGCTGTGTCTCCGCGGCCTCTGCCTGCAAGGCGCGCAGTTCGGCCTTCTGCACCATCATGTCGGTCTCGACCTCGATCACCCGCGCCTTGGTGATGCCGCCCGTCTGCGCCAAGCCGCGCGCGCGCTCCAGTTCAGTTTCGGCGCGGGTGAGGGCTGCGGCCTTGGCTTCCATGCGTGCGGCCCTGCTTTCAAGGGAAAGCTTTAGCGCCTCGTCATCGAACGACGCGACGATGTCGCCTTTGCGCACACTGTCGCCGACATCGACATGAACGTCTTTCAGAACACCGGAGAGCTTGGCGGTAAGTGTCACCCGGCGGGCGGGTTGCAGAAAGCCGTTGATCGGCAGGGTCTCGGCGTAAGCCTTGCGTTCAAGCCTGATGACCTCCGAGGCCGCAACCTCGACGACCTTCGCGGCAACAGGTTGTGCGGCATCCTCGGCCAGTCCCTGCCGATCGGCGAATGCCGTGACAAGGCCTGCAACGGCGAGCGAAAAGACGATCAGGGGCGTTTTGACGAAGCGATTCATGCCGCCTGCATGAACTGTAGTTGTGATGGAAAAACGGCAGAGTAGCCGACGTGAGGTTGTTCGCGCACGGCACGGTCATTCTCTACGGAGTTGACCCGGTCAAAGACGATGTGCGCCGCCCTGAACGGCGCTCGTTGGAGCGGCCTTGTCTTCATTTTCGCAACAATGCGGTCACTCCGACAGTAGGGCCCTCGTCAGTGGATGCGCTGCGTCGGTGAGACCGTCGAGAATGTCGAAGTGGTGCTTGTTCGGCTCGACGACCGTTGCGGTGGTTGAGCCCAGCCCCGTCCAGATGTTGGCGAGCAAGGCATTCTGGCGCAGGAATTCCGCGCGTTCGCTGGCGCCGGCCCAGCAGGTGATGCGGGCATTTTCCATGGGTCGCAGCAGTGCGGGGCTTTCCGCAAGTGCCTCTGCCTCGTCGAGGGCGAGCTTTTCATTCATGGTGGTGGATAGAAGCGGGCGCAGGTCATGCAGGCCGGAGATGGAGACGACGTTGCGGATGCGCTGCTGAACGAGCGGTGCAAGAGGCGACGTCGCCGTGACCATCCGGCTGGCGAGATGACCGCCGGCGGAATGCCCGGTCAGCATCAGAGGGCCCTCGACGCGCCTTGCGGCTTCCCCGATGGCGGCTGCGACTTCCGTCACGATGTGCCCGATGCGAACTTCCGGGCACAGCGTATAGGATGGCATGGCGACGGCGTAGCCGCTCGTGACAGCGCCGGCGGCGAGATGCGACCAGACGCTCTTGTCGGTTTGCAGCCAGAAGCCGCCATGCACGAAGACGACCAGACCCTTGGCCGGGCCTTCCGGGAGAAAGAGGTCCAGGCGGTTGCGCGGCCGCTCGCCATAGGCGAGGTCGAGTTTTGCACGCCCGGCGGAAAGCAACGTGTCCCGGAATGCTGCGGCGGGCTTGGTCCAGGCCTCCGGCCACCGATCGCTGCGCGCGATGTTCACACCATTGGCATAGGCGTCGTCCCAATCCGAAATGCGGTATTCCAGCATCGCTGCACTCCTCCCGTTGATGCGGCCAGCGGCATAGCAATCGCCTGGTCCGTCGGCAAAGGCAATGCCATCGGGCAAGAAACTTTATGCTTGAAATAATTTTTGACAGATGCGATGCTGCTCCATGTTCAGCGCAGAAGTGGAGGTCTTCGCTGTGCCCATCACCAACGATGCATTTCCTGCGCGACGGCGCGATCCGGCGGAGCCATGCCCGGTCGAGTGTCGCTGCGCGGCCAAAAACCATCTCGTCGGCTTTGACCGTGCCTGGGAGCAGGGCGAGACAGCAACAGGGGAGTAGCCGCCACATGCTTGGACCGACCGCACATGTCGACACATTCACCCGCGACAACCTGCCGCCGCCGGGGGAGTGGCCGGATTTCCTGCTCGACGGCTTCGACTATCCGGATCATCTCAACGCCGCCGTGGAGCTGACCGATGCGATGGTCGCCAAAGGCGTTGGCGACCGCACGGCGCTGATCGGCAACGGGCGGCGGCGCACCTACAAGGAACTCTCCGACTGGACCAACCGGCTGGCCCATGCCCTCGTCGAAAACTACGGCGTGAAGCCCGGCAACCGCGTTCTCATCCGCTCGGCCAACAATCCGGCCATGGTCGCGTGCTGGCTTGCCGCCACCAAGGCAGGCGCCGTCGTTGTCAATACGATGCCGATGTTGCGCGCCGGGGAACTCGCCAAGATCGTCGATAAGGCCGAAATCAGCCTGGCGCTCTGCGACACGCGGCTGATGGACGAAATGATCGCCTGCGCCAAGGACAGCGCCTATCTAAAACAGGTCATCGGCTTTGACGGAACCGCAAACCATGATGCTGAACTCGACCGCGTCGCGCTCGACAAACCGGTCACTTTTAATGCCGTGCGGACGGGACGCGACGACGTGGCGCTGCTCGGCTTCACATCCGGCACCACGGGCGTGCCGAAGGTGACCATGCACTTTCACCGCGACCTCATGGTAATCGCCGACGGCTACGCCAAGGAAGTCCTTGCGGTGACCCCCGAGGACGTCTTCGTCGGCTCGCCGCCGCTCGCCTTCACCTTCGGCCTCGGCGGCCTTGCGATCTTCCCGCTGCGTTTCGGCGCGGCCGCGACGCTGCTCGAACAGGCGACGCCGGCGCTGATGGTGGAGATTATCGAGACCTACAAGGCGACGATCTCGTTCACGGCGCCCACCGCCTACCGCGCCATGCTGAAGGCGATGGATGCCGGCGCGGACCTCTCGTCGCTGCGCGTTGCCATCTCCGCCGGCGAGACGCTGCCCGGGCCTGTCTTCGAAGAATGGACGCAAAAGACCGGCAAGCCGATCCTCGACGGCATCGGCGCCACCGAAATGCTGCACATCTTCATTTCCAACCGTTTCGAAGACCGCAAGGCGGCCTCCACCGGCAAACCCGTGGGCGGCTATGAGGCACGGATCGTCGACGAGGAGATGCACGAAGTGCCGCGCGGCACGGTCGGCAAGCTTGCGGTGCGCGGCCCGACCGGCTGCCGCTACATGGCCGATACCCGCCAGCGCGACTATGTGCGCGACGGCTGGAACCTCACGGGCGACGCCTTTCTGCAGGATGAGGACGGCTTTTTCCACTTCGCCGCCCGCTCCGACGACATGATCATCAGCGCCGGCTACAACATCGCCGGCCCTGAAGTAGAGGCGGCGCTGATCGCCCATGCGGACGTGGCGGAATGCGCCGTGATCGGCGCGGCCGATGGCGAACGCGGCCAGATCGTCGAGGCCCATATCGTGCTGGTGGCCGGCGTTTCGGCCGACGAGGCGACGATCAAGCGCCTGCAGGATCATGTGAAGGCGATGATCGCCCCCTATAAATACCCACGCTCGGTGAAGTTCCTGGATGCCTTGCCGAAGACACCGACCGGCAAGATCCAGCGTTTTCGCCTGCGCACGGAGCATTGAGATGAGCAAGCCGTATGACCCTTCCACGGAAGGCGCACAGATGTCGTTCAAGGAGCGCATGTCCTACAGCGACTATCTCAAGCTGGAGAAGGTGCTGACGGCGCAGGCGCCCCTGTCGGACGCCCATGACGAAATGCTGTTCATCATCCAGCATCAGACCTCCGAGCTGTGGATGAAGCTTGCCTTGCATGAGATCAGCTCGGCGATCCGGTCGCTACGGGCGGACCGGCTGGAGCCCGCCTTCAAGATGCTGTCGCGTGTCGCCCGCATTTTCGAGCAGCTCAACAGCGCCTGGGACGTGCTGCGCACGATGACGCCAAGCGAATATACCGAGTTCCGGGATTCGCTCGGGCAATCCTCGGGTTTCCAGTCCTGGCAGTACCGGGCAATCGAGTTCCTGGCCGGCAACCGCAATCCCGCCATGCTGCGCCCGCACGCGCATCGCCCCGATATCATGGAAAAGCTGGAGGCGATCCTCGCCGCACCCTCGCTCTACGACGAGGCGATCCGGCTTCTCGGCCGCAACGGCTTCGATATCGGCGACGAGGCGGCGCGCAGCGACTGGCGCGAGACACGCACCGAGAACGACAAGGTTTTTGCAGCCTGGCAGACAGTTTACCGCGATCCGCAGCGCTATTGGATGCTCTACGAGCTTGCGGAAAAGCTCGTGGATTTCGAGGATTATTTCCGGCGCTGGCGCTTCAACCATGTCACCACCGTCGAGCGCATCATCGGCTTCAAGCGCGGCACGGGCGGAACCTCCGGCGCCTCCTATCTCAAGAAAATGCTGGAAGTGGAACTCTTCCCCGAGCTATGGCATGTTCGTACAGACCTTTGATAGAACACAATAAAAACCGAACTCTATGAGGAGAACAGCATGAACCGCATTCTGGCAGCAAGCCTCTTCGGCCTTTCGCTCGCGACATCCAGCCTCGCCTATGCCGAGCCGGTGAAGATCGGCGTCATCACCACGCTTTCGGGTGGCGGTGCCGGCCTTGGCATCGACATGCGTGACGCCTTCACGCTCGCCATCAAGCAATCGGGCAACAAGGACGTCGAACTCGTGATCGAGGATGACGCCCAGAAGCCGGAACTGGCCGTGCAGATCGCGGAAAAGATGATCCAGGGCGACAAGGTCGACCTGATGACCGGCATCATCTGGTCGAACCTCGCCATGGCCGTCGTGCCTAACACGGTGGCGCAGGACATCATTTATCTTTCGCCGAACGCCGGCCCCTCGGCGCTGGCCGGGGCGAACTGCAATGCGAACTACTTCAACGTCGCCTACCAGAACGACAATTTCCATGAAGGCATGGGCGAATATGCCAACAAGGACTACAAGAACTCGTTCATTCTCGCGCCCAACTATCCGGCCGGCAAGGATGCGCTGACCGGCTTCAAGCGCTTCTACAAAGGCAACCTTGCCGGTGAGGTCTATACCCAGGTCGGCCAGACGGATTACGCGGCCGAAATTGCACAGATCCGCGCGTCTGGCGCCGATTCCGTCTACTTCTTCCTGCCCGGCGGCATGGGCATCGCCTTCATGAAGCAATATGCCCAGTCGGGCGTCGGCATTCCGGTCATGGGACCGGGCTTCTCCTTCGACCAGGACGTGTTGCCGGCCGTCGGTGATGCAGCGCTCGGCGTGAAGAATTCCGCCAGCTGGTCGCCGGACCTCGACAACGAGACCAGCAAGGCCTTCGTCGAAAGCTTCAAGGCCGAATACAACCGCCTGCCTTCGGTCTATGCGGCGCAGAGCTGGGATACGGCGAACCTGATCCTCTCGGCGCTTTCCAAGGCGAGCGTCAAGGACAAGGACGCCTTTCGCGCAGCGCTGAAGGCAGCCGACTTCAAGTCCGTGCGCGGCACGTTCACCTTCAACAAGAACCAGCACCCGATCCAGAACATCTATGTGCGCGAGGTGGTGAAGGATGGCGACGTGCTGACCAACAAGATCGTCGCGACCGCCTTCGAAAATCACAAGGACGCCTACGCCGACCAGTGCGGCCTGTAACGCCCTTTGACGTCTGATTGCCCGGGCGCCCGGCTTTAGCCGGCGCCCGGGCTATGCCCCACGCGATCCTGACCCGAAGCTTGGACCGACGCCGTGTTCACCGCACTCCTCATCGAACAACTGCTCAACGGGCTTCAGCTCGGCGTAATGCTGTTTCTGATGGCCGCCGGTCTGACGCTGATCTTCGGCGTCATGGGCCTGATCAACCTCGCCCACGGCTCGCTCTACATGATCGGCGCCTTCGCCTGCGCGACGGTCGCGGCCGCCACCGGCTCCTTCTGGCTGGGCCTCATCGCCAGCCTTGTCGCCGCCGCCGGTGTCGGCGCCCTGATCGAGGTCGCCGTGATCCGAAGGCTCTACGACCGCGACCATCTCGACCAGGTGCTCGCCACCTTCGCGCTGATCCTCATTCTATCCGAAGGCGCGCGCTGGCTTTTTGGCTCGTTCCCGCTCTATCTCGATATTCCCAAGCAGCTTCAGGGCGCGGTGCCGCTTCCGGGCGGCGGCCAGTACCAGCTCTACCGGCTGGCCATCATCGCCGTCGGCATTGCGGTGGCTGTGGGCCTCTACCTGCTGATCTCCAAGACACGCCTTGGCATGCGGATCCGCGCCGGTGAATCCGACCGCGAGATGATCGCGGCGCTCGGCGTCGATATCAGCACGCTCTATACGGTGGTCTTTGCGCTCGGTGCCGCACTGGCCGGCCTTGCCGGTGCACTCGTCGGGGCGCTCCAGTCGGTTCAGGTCGGCATGGGCGAGCCGGTGCTCATCCTGGCCTTCGTCGTCATCGTCATCGGCGGCATCGGCTCCATCAAGGGCGCGCTGGTCGGCGCGGTCATCGTCGGCGTCGTCGATACCATGGGCCGCTTCCTGCTGCCCTCGCTGCTTGCGCTGACCATGCCGGCCGCACAGGCCACCACGATCGGCGCAGCAGTGGCCTCGATGCTGATCTATGTCGTCATGGCTCTCATCCTCGCTTTCAGGCCGAGCGGCCTGTTCGCGGCCCAGTCGTGAGGCCCAGATGACCCGCGAGACCACCGTCAACCTCTTCATTGCCCTCCTGCTTCTCGCCCTGCCGCTTATCGCGGCCGGCATGGGCGAACCCTTCTATGTGACGCTTGCCACCCGCGTCGTCGTGCTGGCGCTCGCCGCCGTCGGGCTCAACCTGGCGCTTGGGGTCGGCGGGCTGCTGTCCTTCGGACACGCCGCCTTCTTCGGCCTTGGCGGTTATGTCGCCGGCATCCTGGCAACCCACGCGTTCAACGCCGAACCACTCTTTGCCGGCATTCCCGGTACGACCTCCATGCCGCTGATCTGGCTGGTGGCCGTTCTAGTTGCCGGGCTCGTCGCCCTGCCGATCGGCGTGATCAGCCTGCGCACGACCGGTGTCTATTTCATCATGATCACCCTCGCCTTCGCGCAGATGATCTACTATTTCGCCATCTCCTGGCCGGCCTATGGCGGCGAGGATGGCCTGTCGATCTATGTGCGCAACGCCTTCCCCGGCATCAACACCGCGCAGCCGCTACCCTATTTCCTGATCTGCTTTGCGGTGCTCATGGCGACGCTCCTGCTGTTTCGCCTCGTCGAAGGCTCGCGCTTCGGCAGCGCCCTGCAAGCGGCCCGGCAGAACGGCGTGCGCCTTGCCGCGGTCGGCATTCAGCCCTTCCAGATTCGGCTCGTCGCCTTCACGCTCTCGGCGATGATCACTGGCCTTGCCGGTGCGCTCTATGCCGATCTCAACCGCTTTGTCGGCCCGTCGATGCTCTCCTGGCACATGTCGGGTGAACTCATGGTGCTCATCATTCTTGGCGGCAAGGGACGGCTGTTCGGACCCGTCGCCGGCGCGATGATCTTCGTCTGCCTCGAATATGTGCTCGGCGGCATCACCGAGCGCTGGCAGTTCTTCCTTGGCCTCATCCTGCTCGGCATCGTGCTTTTTGCGCGCGGTGGTTTTTTGGGCCTCGTCTCGGGAAAGCCGCGCCATGTCTGAGCCCATTCTCGAAATCCGCGACCTGCGCAAATCCTTCAACGCGCTGAAGGCCACCGATGGCGTCAGCCTCGACCTTTACCCCGGCCAGATCCACGCGCTGATCGGGCCGAACGGTGCGGGCAAGAGCACGCTCATCCACCAGATCGCCGGCTCCCTGAAAGCCGACAGCGGCACGATCCGTTTTCTCGGCCGGGACATCGGCGGGCTCGACATGGCGGCGCGGGCAAGGCTCGGCCTTGCCCGCAGCTTCCAGATCTCCTCGCTCGCACAGGAATTCTCCGCACTGCGTAACGTCATGCTGGCGGTGCAGGCGAAGGAGGGCAGCAGCTTCCGGTTCTTCCGGCAGGTGGCGCGCGACCGGAGCCTGATCGATCCCGCAATGGCCATGCTGGAGCGTGTCGGCCTTGCCGCCCGCGCGCATGTGCCGGCAGCGGAACTTTCCCACGGCGAGCGCCGGCAGCTCGAAATCGCCATCGCACTCGCCCTTTCGCCAAGAGCCTTCCTCTTCGACGAACCCATGGCGGGTATGGGACCGGAAGGCTCCAAGCAGCTGACGATGTTCCTCGACGGCCTGCGCCACGAAGCGCCGATGCTGCTGGTGGAGCACGACATGGATGCGGTTTTCGCGTTGGCAGACCGCATATCGGTGCTGGTCTACGGCCGCATCATCGCAACGGGCACGGTCGATGAAATTCGCCGCGACCCGGAAGTCCGCCGCGCCTATCTGGGAGAAGCCGCGTGACCCTCCTTGACCTCAAAGGCCTCGAAACCTTCTACGGCGCCTCGCAGGCACTCTTTGGCGTCGATCTCGATATCAGGGAAGGCGAAGTCGTCGCGCTGATGGGGCGCAACGGCATGGGCAAGACGACCACGATCAACTCGATCATCGGCCTCGTGCGTCCGCGGGCCGGCGCGATCAGCTTTGGTGGCAAAGCCATCTTCGGCATGCGGCCGCACCGTATCGCCAGGCTCGGCCTCGGTCTCGTGCCGGAAGGACGGCGCTGCTTTCCCAACCTGACGGTGATGGAAAATCTCGTCGCCACGGCCCGCGGCAGCGAGTGGACTTTTGCGAAGGTTGTCGATCTCTTCCCGCGCCTCGGCGAGCGGCGCGACCAACATGCCCGCACGCTTTCCGGCGGCGAGCAGCAGATGCTTGCCGTCGGCCGTGCCCTGATGACCAATCCGCGCCTCCTCATCCTCGACGAGGCGACCGAGGGCCTTGCTCCCGTCATACGGCAGGACATCTGGTCGGCGATCCGCAAGCTGAAGGCCGCCGGCCAATCGATCCTTGTCGTCGACAAGACGCTTTCGGAGTTGCTGCCGGTGGCGGACCGGTGCTTCGTGCTGGAAAAGGGGGCAACTGTCTTCGAGGGCGCGCCGACGGCGCTGACGCCGGAGCTTCAGGACCGCTATCTCGGCGTCTGACGCTTGCTCAGGCGGCCGGGATGCCGCCGCCGAGCACCACGGAATAGGCCTCCGCATCGATATTGCCGCCGGAGATGACGCAGACGATGTTTCCCGTCAGATCGGGCCGTGCGATCGCGGCGGCGAGCGAGGCCGCGCCCGCACCTTCGGCGACAATCTTGGCCTTCCTGAACAGCAGCCGCATCGCCTCCGCCACATTGTCAGGGCTGACGGCAATGGCGCCGTCGATCAGGTCCCGGGCGATCGGCCAGAGTTGCGGCACCAGCGAGGGGCCGCCAATGCTTTTGATGAAGGACGGCCGGGTTTCGATCGTCACGATTTTTCCCGCTGCAAGGGCTGCGGTGACCGGCGCTGCGCTGTCGTCCTCGACCGCGAAGACGCGCGCCCGCGCGGAGACGGCCTTGATTGCACTGGCGACCCCGGTGGTCATGCTGCCACCGCCATAGGGTGTCAGCACCACGTCGACATCGGGCAAATCCTCGACGATTTCCATGCCGATGGAGCCGTTGCCGTTGAGCACCGCCTGGTCGGTCACCGGGTTGATCAGCAGTTCCGGCGCATCCGGCCGGTCCGCGCCGACAATGTAGTCCCACCAGGTTTGCGCGCTGACGAAGCGCACCTCGCCGCCGAGGCTCCGCACACCATCGATCTTGGTCTGCGGCGCCCCGCGATACATGTAGGCCACCATCGGCACGCCGGCGCGGTGCGCGGCCCAGGCCATGCCATAAGCCATGTTGCCGGAACTGGTGACCGCGACGCCTTTGCTGAGCGCCGGGCGATCACGCGACAACACGGCATTCAAAGCCGGCCGGAGCTTGAAGGCGCCGATCGGCGGCAGGGTTTCCAGCTTCAGGAAGATTGTTCGGTCTGGGAAACCGAGGTCGAGCCTGACGAGCGGCGCGCGGGCCAAGTGTGGCGCGATGCGCAAACGTGCCTCGCCGATCTCGTCAAGGGTCGGGCGGTGTGGTTCGGTCATGGCAAAAGGCCTCCCGATATCCTCTGTTGAGAAACTGCGGGCAAAGACCGCCCGCAGTCGCAAATCAGGTCACGGCGGCCCGGACGGCAAAGCGTGCATCCTGCCATGCGCCGGTGCGCAAAATATCTTCGAGGATCACGACGGCCTGCCACACGTCCGCATAGCGGACATAGAGCGGCGTGAAGCCGAAGCGCAGGGTGGAGGGAGCACGAAAATCGCCGATGACGCCGCGGGCAATCAGTGCCTGCATGATCTCATAGGCGTTCGGATGGCTGAACGACACCTGGCTGCCGCGTTTTGCGCGGTCGCGTGGGCTTTCCAGTTCGAGGCCATGGCCGGCGCATTTTTCTTCGACGAGCGCAATGAAGAGATCGGTAAGGCCGAGGCTCTTTTCGCGCAGCGCGGCCATGTCGACCTCGTCCCAGATGTCGAGTGCGCCCTTTAATGCGCGAAACGACAGGATCGGCTGCGTGCCGCACAGGAAACGGCGGATGCCATCGCCGGCCGCATAATGTGTTTCGAAGGCGAAGGGGCGCGCATGGCCCCACCAGCCGCTGAGCGGCTGGCTGATATTTCCGTGGTGCCGTTCGGCGGCGTAGATGAAGGCCGGCGCACCGGGGCCGCCGTTCAGGTATTTGTAGGTGCAGCCGACGGCGAAATCGACATTCGCACCGTCGAGATCGACCGGAAGGGCGCCCGCCGTGTGGCAGAGGTCCCAGATGATGAGCGCGCCGTTCTCGTGGGCCTTCTGCGTCAGCGCCGCCATGTCGCGCAGCTCGCCGGACTTGTAGTTGACATGGTTGACGAGAACCACGGCGACGTTGCCGTCGACCAGATCCTCGATATCAGGTGCATCCACGCCTTCGAGGCGGAGCGATGCACCGGGACGCGTCGAAACCACGCCCTCGGCCATATAGATATCCGTCGGAAAACTGCCGCCCTCGCTGACGATGACCGAACGGTCCGGCCGAAGCGCCATCGCGGCATGCAGGGTCTTGTAGATGTTGATCGAGGTCGTGTCACAGACGACCGTCTGGCCGGCAGCAGCGCCAATCAGGCGGCCGACGCGGTCGCCAAGCGCCAGCGGCATGTCGAACCAGCCGGCGGTGTTCCAGCTCCGGATGAGGTCCTGCCCCCATTCTTCCGTCGCCGCCTTCTGCAGCTCGGCGAAGGCGGCATGCGAGGCGACGCCCAGCGAATTGCCGTCGAGATAGACGAGGCCCGGCGGCAGGATGAAGCGTTCACGCATGGAGCGCAGCTCATCGGCGGCATCCATGGCCTCGATCTGAGTGAAATCGGGAAGTGCGGTCATTGGATGGTCCTTGGATTATTCGCGAACGGTTTCGCGGGCGGGCGCTGCCCCGCGGCTGCGCTTGAGGCTCGGCAGGGCCAGCATGGCCAGGACGAACAGGCCCGTCGCCAGCTTCAGATCCGGCGGCGGCATGCCGGCGGCAAGGCAGAAGGAGACAAGCTGGTAGTAGACGATAGCCCCGACGAAAGGGGCGGCGAGCTGGCGCGGCACACTACTCTTGCCGACGATCGCCTCGCCGATCATCAGCGCCGCAAGCCCGTTGATCAGGATGCCGAGG
The DNA here is from genome assembly GCF_058808115.1 of Shinella sp. GW821-FHT11G07. Lineage (NCBI taxonomy): Bacteria > Pseudomonadati > Pseudomonadota > Alphaproteobacteria > Hyphomicrobiales > Rhizobiaceae > Shinella > Shinella sp. GW821-FHT11G07. The sequence continues at coordinate 124,765 of NZ_JBXARJ010000007.1, read as the reverse complement.
CCCATATTGACGTCGGCAAAGCCCTGCGACTGCACCATCAGCGCGCCGCCTGTCGCGGAAAAGGCGCCGGCAAGCCCGACGCCGCCGATGGTCGCGAGCCAGACATTGATGCCCTGCGCCTCGGCCATATCGGGATTGGCGCCGACGGCGCGCACGGCCGTGCCCTTTTCGGTGCGGAAGAAATAGAGGAGCAGGGTGAAGACGAGGAGGCCGATGGCCCCTGCCATGACGATCTTGCTCGCCGGAAAGCCGGGCTGAAGGAATGGCACCCAGTCGAACACCGTCGTCGAGCCGAAGACCGAGAGGTTCGAGCGGCCCATGATGCGCAGGTTGATGGAGTAGAGCATCGTCATCATCAGGATGCCGGCGAGCAGCGTGTGGATCCGGAAACGCAGGTGGATGAAGGCCGTGCAGCAGCCGGCGACGAAGCCGGCCATGAGCGCAATCAGGATCGCCGGGAGCGGTGACATGCCGGCCGCCATGAGCACGCCGCAGACGCAGCCGCCGAGCGGGAATGCGCCTTCGCTGGTCAGGTCCGGAAAGCTCAGCATGCGGAAGGGGATCATGATGCCGAGCACGACGAAGGCGAGGATGAGGCTCTGTGCCAGTGTGACGGGAACGAGTGCGATGAAGCTCGCGACGGTGTTTTGAAGAAAATCCATGGTCGTCAGCTCGCCAGAAACATGCGGTCGGTTTTGACGGAGAAATGGCCGATCAGGTCCGGGACCGTGATCGCGGTTTTCTCCCCGCCGGCGATTTCGAGGCGCACGCGGCCGGCATCGAGCATGATGACCCGGTGGCCGAAATCCACGGCGTGCTGCATGTTGTGCGTCACCATCAGCGTGGTCAGCTTCAGGGCCTCGACGGCGCGGATGGTGGCCTGCATGACGATATCGGCGGTGCGTGGATCGAGCGCCGCGGTGTGTTCGTCGAGCAGCAACAGTTCCGGCGAACCGCCGACCGCCATGATCAGCGACAGCGATTGCCGCTGCCCGCCCGAAAGCAGTTCCACCCGGGTATCGAGACGGTTTTCAAGCCCGAGGCCGAGCAGCGACAGGCGCTCCTTGTAGGACGCCAGCCGTGCCGGATTGAGGCCGCGGCGGAGTGTCCGCTTGTTGCTCCGGAGATCGGCCAGCAGCATGTTTTCCGCCACCGTCATCGAGGCCGCGGTACCCTTCATCGGATCCTGGAAGACGCGTGCGAGCCTGATGGCGCGTTTGTGCACGGGCATGGCCGTCACATCGTCGCCATTGATGAGGACCTTGCCGGTATCAAGAACGAGTGCCCCTGAAATGGCATTGAGCATGCTGCTCTTGCCGGCACCATTCGAGCCGATGACGACGCCGAATTCACCCGTTTCGAGGCGCAGAGAGAGATCGTTCAGCGCGGTCTTCTCATCTGCCTGTCCCTTGTAGAATACCTTGCGGGCTGACCGGATTTCCAGCATTGGCTTCCCCCTTTATTGTTGGGTGACGGCGCTTGTCGCGCCGCCACCGGTTCGCAGATCAGTCGATCAGGCAACCACAATCGGCGAGCGAGGCCGGCACTTCGAGACCGAAGGCGGCGAGCGTCTTCTTCGAGATCAGCGGCTTGTGGTCCTCATAGGCCGGGCGCCACGGGGCGATGGACTTCGGGTCCTTGCCCTTGAGGATTTCCGCGGCGATCCGGCCGGCGGCAAGGCCGACCTGCTCATAGTTCACGGCAAAACTCGCCGGAACGACGCCGTCGCGCACCGCACCGTCATCGGAGTTGACGATCGGGATCTGTGCCTGGCGTGCGGCGGCCGAAACGGCGGCGATCGCCGGCTGGAGCAGGTTGGAGGCCGGCGTATAGATCACGTCGGCCTTGCCGGCGAAGGAAGCGATGCGCTGCTGGATGTCGTTGACGTTGTCGACGCCGACATCGACCACCTCGAAGCCGGCCGCCGGTGCTGCATCCTTGATCTTTTCAAGCAGCGCCGCGTCGTTCGCCTCGCCCGGATTGTAGGGCACGCCGAAGCGCTTGGCGTTCGGCAGAAGCTTGTGGGTGAATTCCATCACGGCGGCGACGTCCTGAAGGTCGGTCGCACCCGTCATGCCCTCGTCGCCGGCCTCCCAGGAGGGCACCAGCTTGGCGGCCACCGGATCGGTGACGGCGGAGAAGACGACCGGAATGCCGGAGCCGGCGAGTGCCTTCTTGGCGATCTGCGAGACGGGGGTGGTGATCGTGTAGATCAGCTTCGGCTGTTCGGCCTGGAGCTTGGCGATCATCTGCGGCACCAGCGATGCATCGAAATTGGTGTGGCTCTCGCTGTAGACGACGTCGGTTCCCTCGATGAAGCCGTTTTCCGCCAGAGCCTTCTTGAAGCCGGCGATCGATGCGGCAAGCTGCGGGTGCTCACCGAAATTGGCGATGCCGATGCGGATCGGCTCGGCGGCCGCCACCCCTGCACCCCATGCGAGAGCGCCAGCGACCAACAATCCGGAAATCCAATTCTTTTTCAGGCTGCTCATGAAATCCTCCCAGATACGACAAGCGGCCGCCGTTCCTCAGCGGCTTGCAAGGATCATGGCGGCGGGACGCTTTCTTGTCAAATAAATATATATAGTTTTGAAGTGGGCGCGTGATTATATATATTTGTGTCCATTGGGTGCAGGCGTTAAGGGAACTCGATGCAAGATCAGGAGCAATCGACCAAAACCGAATCCGCCTACCGGCTTCTGCGACGCGACATTCTCGCGACGCGGCTAAGACCCGGTGCGCCGATGAAGCTGAGCGCGCTGCGCGACCGCTATGAGATCGGCTGGACGCCGCTCCGGGAGGCGCTGTCGCGGCTGGAGGCCGAGGGGCTCGTCACGGCGATCAGCAATCGTGGTTTTGCCGTGGCGCCGGTCTCGCGCGAGGAATTGGAGGATCTCACCCGCGCTCGTCTGGTCGTTGAGGTCCCGCTTCTCTTGGAAGCGATCGAGAATGGCGGCAGCGAATGGGAGTCCGCCGTCGTCACTGCGCATTACCGGCTGTCGCGCTGCAAGCTCGCCGTCGAGACTGCGACGGAAGGCGAGATCGACGAATGGGATGAGAAGCACACCGCCTTCCATGCCTCGCTGATCAGTGCGGCGCGGTCGACCTGGCTGCTGCGCTTCCAGGCGACGATTTCCGACCAGCTCCGCCGGCATCACCGGTTCCTTAGCCTTGCCCCGGCGATACGCGCCGCCGAAGGCAGGAGCGAGGGATATGAGGAGGCTGTTGCCGCGCTGCGCGACGCCATGGCGATCGAGCACCACACCGAACTCATGGAGGCCGCACTCGACCGGAACGTCAACCAGGCGCGGGTGCTTATGGCCGACCACATCGGCTTTACGGTCAATGTCTTTGCGCAATCCGAGGACGGCGGCGGCCCCCTGCCCGCGCTGCAGGCGCAGCCGTCAAAATGACGGTGCGACGTCTGGCCTGTCCAAGTGTTGGAAACATCTCTAAAAGACAGGTGACGGGATAGAAAGCGGGCATTTGCAATGACGGGTGACGACACGTTCGACATCGCGCCGGATTGGCTGGATGGCGAAACCAAAGTCCTTGAGGCTCCGCATGATCACCGCGCCGAGCTTCGGCTTTGGCTGCGCCTTTTGACCTGCTCGACCCTGGTCGAGAGCGAGGTGCGGCGGCGGCTCAGGGAAGAGTTCGACTCGACCCTGCCGCGCTTCGACCTGATGGCCCAGCTCGAGCGCGCGCCGGATGGCATGGTGCTCGGCGAGGTCTCCAAGCGCATGATGGTCTCGCCTGGCAACATCACGGTTCTGGTGGAGCGGCTGACCGAAAGCGGGCATCTGAGCCGCACGACACTCCCGACCGACCGGCGCGTGCAGATCATTGCACTCACGCCCTTTGGCCGCGGTGAATTCGAGAAGATGGCGGCCCGGCATGCCGACTGGATTTCCGACCTCTTCGCCGGCCTCGCACCAAACGATGGCGGTGTGCTGATGGATGAGCTTGCCAAACTCAAGCGCTCCATCATTGCTTCGCTTGCCAAGGGCACCTGAAACGCCCTTTCCGTCTTTTCTGACGCCCTTTGAAGCGAGCCGTTCTCACGCGGCGCGTCCGGCCAAACCATCTGTGCGCCCAAAACAATTTTAAGCTTGAAATTTCTTTCGAACGGGTCCACCTTGCTTCTCGCAGTCCGAGGCGCCCCGACAGCGTCTTGACAGCGACACGCGCAGCCGGACCTCGGGAGGAGAACGACATGCGGATCGTCTGTATCGGTGGTGGGCCTGCCGGGCTCTATTTTGCGCTGCTGATGAAGCGCCAGCACCCGGAACATCATATCACCGTCGTCGAGCGCAACCGCGCCTTCGATACGTTCGGCTGGGGCGTGGTGTTTTCCGATGCGACCATGCAGTCGATGCGCCAGTGGGATCCCGAGACGGCGGAGGCGATAGAGGTCTCCTTCAATCATTGGGACGACATCGAACTGGTCTTCAAGGGCCGCAAGATCCGCACGACCGGCCACGGCTTCGTCGGCATCGGCCGGCGGAAGATGCTCAACATCCTGCAGGACCGCTGCCTTGAACTCGGCGTCGAACTGCTGTTCGAGCGCGATGTGGAGAGCGACGCGGAATTCGCCGATGCGGATCTCATCATCGCGTCGGATGGCGTCAATTCGCGCCTTCGCAACAAATATGCCGAGGTCTTCCAGCCCGATATGGTCGTGCGGCCGAACCGCTACATCTGGCTCGGCACCAACAAGCTGTTCGACGCCTTCACCTTCGATTTCCAGCGCACCGAACACGGCTGGTTCCAGTCGCATATCTATCGCTTCGACGACACGACCTCGACCTTCATCGTCGAGACCACGGACGACGTCTACAGGGCGCACGGCCTCGACCAGATGGACCAGCAGCAGTCCATCGAATTCTGCGAAAAGCTCTTTTCCGGCACGCTGGATGGCCACAAGCTGATGACCAATGCGCGGCATCAGCGCGGCTCCGCCTGGCTGAATTTCGGCCGATTGATCTGCGAAAAGTGGAGCCATTTCAACGGCAACAGCCATGTCGTTTTGATGGGCGACAGCGCCCATACCGCCCATTTTGCCATCGGCTCGGGCACCAAGCTTGCCATCGACGATGCAATCGAGCTGACCCGGCAATTCGATATCCTCGGCCACGACAAGGCGCACATCCCCGCCGTGCTTGCGGCATATGAAGAGGTGCGCCGCGTCGACGTCGCCCGCATCCAGAATGCGGCGCGCAACGCCATGGAATGGTTCGAGGTCGTCGGCACACGCTATGCCGATACGCTGGAGCCCGAGCAGTTCATGTATTCGATGCTGACCCGCTCGCAGCGCATCAGCCATGAAAATCTTCGCCTGCGCGACAAGGTGTGGCTCGAAGGATTCGAGCGCTGGTTCGCCGAGCGGGCGGGTGCGGAACCCGCGGCAAACGGCGCGGTGCCCCCGCCGATGTTCACGCCGTTCAAGCTTCGTGGCCTGACGCTGCGCAACCGCATCGTGGTGTCGCCGATGGCGATGTACTCGGCAACGGATGGCGTGCCGGGCGATTTTCACCTCGTGCATCTCGGCGCGCGCGCCATGGGCGGTGCCGCCCTCATCTTTCCGGAAATGACCTGTGTCTCGGCCGATGCCCGCATCACGCCCGGCTGCCTCGGCCTCTGGAACGACGACCAGCAACAGGCCTTCAAACGCATCGTCGATTTCGTCCACCACCAGACGCCGGCCAAGATCGGCATCCAGCTCGGCCATGCCGGGCGCAAGGGCGCAACGAAACTGGCTTGGGCGGGCATCGACCAGCCGCTCTCCGACGGTGGCTGGCCGCTGATCTCGGCCTCGGCCGTGCCCTATCTCGCGCATTCTGAGACGCCGCGCGAAATGACCCGTGAGGACATGGACCGCGTCGTCGCGGATTTCGTGACGGCGACCGAGCGGGCCCGCGACATCGGCTTCGACATACTCGAACTGCACGCCGCGCACGGTTATCTGCTCTCGAGCTTCCTGTCGCCGCTGACCAATCGGCGCACCGACGCGTATGGCGGTGACCATGCGGCGCGAGCCCGCTTCCCGCTCGAAGTTTTCCAGGCCCTCCGTAAGGTCTGGCCTGAGGACAAGCCGATCTCCGTGCGCCTGTCGACCAACGACTGGCACGAGGGCGGCAACACGCCCGAGGATGCGGCTATTTTCGCCCGGATGTTCAAGGAGGCCGGTGCCGACATGATCGACTGCTCTTCCGGCCAGGTGGTGAAGGAGGAAAAGCCGGTCTACGGCCGCCTGTTCCAGACGCCGTTCTCCGACAAGATCCGCAACGAAATCCAGGTCCCGACCATCGCCGTCGGCGCGATTTCCGAGGCCGATCACGCCAATTCGATCATCGCGGCCGGCCGCGCGGACCTCTGCGCCGTCGCCCGCCCGCATCTGGCGGATCCGTCCTTCGTCCTGCACGAGGCGGCGAAGATCGGTTATGACGCCCAGCCCTGGCCAAAGCAGTACCATTCCGCCCGCGGGCAATATGTCAGCAACCTCGCCCGCGCGGCAACAACGGCGGGCAAGCCATGAGCAGACGACACGCCCTCGTCACAGGTGCCGGCAGCGGCATCGGCAAGGCAATCGCGCTGGCACTCGCGGCCGATGGTCATGCCGTGAGCCTCGCAGGCCGGCGCGCGGCCCCCTTGGAAGCTGCGCGCGACGAGATCCTTTCGTCGGGCGGAGAGGCGTTCGTCCGGGATGGCTTCGACGTCAGCGACGCCGCTGCCGTCGAGCGCGGCATTGCGGCGGCGATCGCGGAAGCCGGCGACATCGCGGTGCTCGTCAATTGCGCGGGCGAGGCGCCGTCCGCGCCCTTCGAGAAAACCGACCTGGCGCTCTGGCAACGGGTTCTCTCCATCAACCTGACGGGCGTTTTTTTGGTTACGCAGGCCGCACTCGCCTCCGTGCGTCGGGCCGGAAACGGCCGGATCGTCAATGTCGCCAGCACCGCGGGCCTCACCGGCTATGCCTATGTCTCGGCCTATTGCGCCTCCAAACATGGCGTCATCGGCCTGACGCGGGCGCTGGCACTGGAACTGGCGCGCAGCGACGTCACCGTCAACGCCGTTTGCCCCGGTTTCACCGACACGCCGTTGATCGATGGCGCGCTCGACACGATCAGCGAGAAGACCGGCCGCTCGCGCGAGGACGCCCGCGCCAGCCTCGCCCGCGCCAATCCGCAGGGCCGGCTGGTGACGCCCGCCGAGGTGGCCCACACCGTTTCCTGGCTCGTCTCGGAAAAGGCGACCGCGATCACCGGCCAGGCCATCGCGGTGGCCGGCGGCGAAGTTCTGTGAGGATAGACGACATGACGAACCCCATGCAGGCCAAGAAACGCCCCTTCAAGGGTCACGAGGCAAAACACTTCCTGTTCGAAACGGATGCCGACGGTCGCGTCGCCACGATCACGCTCAACCGGCCGGACAAGAAGAACCCGTTGACCTTCGATAGCTATGAAGAGCTTGGCGATCTCTTTCGCTCGCTTTCGCGCGCCAGCGATATCCGCGCGGTCGTGCTGACCGGCGCCGGGGCCAATTTCTCCTCCGGCGGGGATGTGTTCGAGATCATCGAGCCGCTGACGCGCATGGCAATGCCGGACCTTCTCGATTTCACGCGCATGACCGGCGAACTGGTGCGCCAGATGCGCGCCTGCTCGCAACCGATCATCGCGGCCGTCGACGGCATCTGCGCCGGTGCCGGCGCCATTCTGGCGATGGCGGCTGATTTCCGCGTCGCGACGCCGGAGGCGAAGACAGCGTTCCTGTTCACCCGCGTCGGGCTTGCCGGTGCGGATATGGGCGCCTGCGGCATTCTCCCCCGCATCATCGGCCAGGGCCGTGCCGCCGAGCTGCTCTTCACCGGCCGCGTCATGACGGCGGCGGAAGGTCATGCCTGGGGTTTTTACAATGCCCTGCACGAGCGCGACACGCTGCTCGCCGAAGCGCAAAAGTTTGCTCGCATGATCGCCGATGGTCCGTGGTTCGCCCATGCGATGACGAAAAAGATGCTCGACCAGGAATGGGCGATGGGTATCGACCAGATGATCGAGGCGGAAGCGCAGGCGCAGGCGATCTGCATGGCGACCGGCGATTTCCGTCGCGCCTTCGAGGCCTTCGCCGCCAAGGCAAAGCCCGTCTTCGAGGGGAACTGACCATGCACTCCGAACGCAAGGCGCCGACCCGCGATCATCTCGATTGGCCGTTCTTCGACGAGAACCACCGTGCCCTTGCTGCGGATCTCGACGGCTTCGTTGCCCGCGGCAGCCTCGATGAGATCGATCACGGCGATGTCGATGCCGCCTGCCGGCAACTGGTCACAGCCCTTGGTGCCGCCGGCCTTCTTCGTCCCTGCGTGCCAAAAGCTTTCGGCGGCGCGAGCGAGGAGATCGACAGCCGGGCGCTTTGCCTCATGCGCGAGACGTTGGCCTATGCCGACGGTCTTGCCGATTTCGCCTTCGCCATGCAGGGGCTCGGCACGGGCGCAATCAGCCTTTCCGGTTCGCAGGCGCTAAAGGAGCTTGTCCTGCCCAAGGTCGCAGCCGGTGAATGGATTTCCGCCTTCGCGCTGTCCGAGCCCGATGCCGGATCGGATGTCGCCGCTTTGGCCTGTGCGGCGCGACGCGACGGGGACGACTTCGTGCTCGACGGTGAAAAGACCTGGATCTCGAACGGCGGCATCGCCGACGTCTACACGGTCTTCGCGCGCACCGGCGAGGCGCCCGGCACCCGCGGTATTTCCGCTTTCGTCGTCTTCGCGGATACGCCAGGCTTCACGATTGCCGAGCGCATCAAGACGATCGCCCCGCATCCGCTCGCGCGCATCCGTTTCGACAATTGCCGCATCCCGGCTGCGCAGCTTCTCGGCAGCCCGGGCGAAGGCTTCAAGATCGCCATGCGCACGCTCGACATTTTTCGCCCGTCCGTTGCGGCGGCCGCAACCGGTTTCGCACGGCGGGCACTCGACGAAGCGGTGTCGCACGCCAAAAATCGAAAGATGTTCGGCGCGACGCTGGCCGATCTGCCGACCGCGCAAAGCACACTCGGCGAGATGGCGACCGCCATTGATGTCGCAGCCCTCCTCACCTGCCGCACCGCCTGGAAGCGCGACGTGCAGAAGCTGCCGACGACGCGCGAAGCCGCGATGGCGAAGATGACGGCGACGGAAAATGCGCAATGGGTCATCGACCAGGCGCTCCAGCTTTTTGGTGGCCGCGGCGTGCGCTCCGGCGAGATCACCGAACGGCTCTACAGGGAGATCCGGGCGCTGCGCATCTACGAGGGTGCGACCGAAGTTCAAAAGCTCATCATCGGCCGCGAGCTGGTGAAAACCTCGACGCGATAGAGGAGAGGCCACCGTGTTCACGATCAAAAAACCATTGCGGTTCGGGGATTGCGACCCATCGGGGATTGCCTACTTCCCGTCCTACCTCAACATCCTTGTCGGTGTGCTGGAGGACTTTTTCGCCTCGCTCGGTTTTCCCTGGAAGGCAATGAATGACGAGTTGCGCATCGGCGTGCCGACGGTGCGTCTCGACCTCACCTTCCGTCGCCCGGGCTTTCAGGGCGACGAGCTGGATTTCGCGCTCGCGGTGCATGGCGTCGGCCGTTCGTCACTCGACATGGACCATACGGTATCGGCGAGGGGCATCGTGCTCTGGACCGCCAAACACCGCATCGTCGCCACCTCGCTTGATACCCACGCCTCGCTCGCCTGGCCGGACGATATCCGCGCCGCACTGACATCTCATCTGGAGACGCCCCATGCACACCATCCTGCAACCTGAAGGCTGGGCAAAGCCCATCGGCTACTCCAACGGCGTGGCGGCGACGGGCCGCACGTTTTTCGTCGGCGGCCAGATCGGCTGGAACGAACGCTCCGAATTCGAGACCGACGATTTTGTCGAACAGGTGCGCCAGACGCTGAAGAATGTCGTCGCCGTGCTCGCGGCAGGCGGTGCTGAACCCCACCACATCACCACGATGACCTGGTATTTTACCGACAAGCAGGAATATCTCGGCAACCTGCGCGGCATCGGCCAGGCCTACCGCGAAACCATCGGCAGGCACTATCCCGCCATGGCGGCGATGCAGGTGGTCGCGCTGGTCGAGGACCGCGCCAAGATCGAAATCCAGGCCACGGCCGTCATCCCCGAATGAGGCTTGCCGCAATGGCCGAGATGCGATTTTCCGAGAGTGTTTCCGCCCGGCTGGAGGGGGACGTTCTCGTCGTTGCCATCGACAATCCGCCCGTTAACGCCCTCTCGGCGCATGTCCGGTCCGGGCTGGTCGCGGCGCTGGACTATGCCGCCGGTGCTCGCGATGTCGTCGGGCTTGTCATTTCGGGCACGGGCCGCATCTTCATTGGCGGGGCGGATATCCGGGAGTTCGGCAAGCCCCCGGTCGCGCCCTCGCTGCCTGACGTGGTCGATCAGATCGAGGCTTTCGAGAAACCCGTTGTCTGCGCCGTGACCGGTGCAGCCCTTGGCGGCGGTTGCGAGGTCGCGCTCGCCTGCCACGGCCGCATTGCCGGCAAGAACGCCACGTTCGGCCTGCCGGAGGTAAAGCTCGGCATCGTTCCGGGTGCCGGCGGGACACAAAGGCTGCCGCGCCTGATCGGCACGATTGCCGCCATCGACCTAATCGGTACGGGACGGACGGCAAAGGTGGACGAAGCCGTGGCGCTCGGCCTCGCCGATGCCATCGCTGCTGACCCCCTGACGGCCGCTATTGCAGCCGCGCGTGAAAATGTCGGGCGACCGCTTCGCCGCACCGGCAGGATCACCGTTCCCGCCGTGGATGCCGCCGCTGTCGATATGGCGGAGGCAAAGGTCGTTGCCAAAAGCCGCGGCCAGTCCGCCCCCGTCGAAGCTGTTCGCCTCGTGAAGGCGGCAGGCCACCTCGCTCTCAAACGGGGCTTGGCGGAGGAGCGCGCCACATTCCTGCGTTTGCGCGATTCCGAGGAATCGTCGGCCCTGCGACACGTCTTCTTTGCGGAACGCGCCGCCGGGAAGGTCGAAACGCTCGCCGATGTGTCGCCGCGGCGGATCGAAACGGTCGGGGTGGTCGGCACGGGGCTGATGGGCTCCGGCATTGCGGTCTCGGCGCTCACCAGCGGTTACCACGTCATCGCGCTGGAGCAGACTCCAGAGGCCGCGGCCATTGGGCGTGAGCGTATCGCCGGTATTTTCGCCAAGGCCGTGCAATCAAGGCGCCTGACGGCGGACGAGCGCGAGGCGTGCCTTGCCCGGCTCGAAGCGACCGCCGAGGCGAAGGCGCTTGCGACGGCCGATCTCGTCGTGGAAGCCGTCTTCGATGACCTTTCCGTCAAGATAGAGCTGTTCCGTAGGCTCGACGACATCGTCGCACCGGGCGCCATTCTGGCAACCAATACGAGCTATCTCGATCCGGATACGATTGCGGCCGCAACGGCCGATCCGTCCCGCGTGGTCGGCCTGCACTTCTTCTCGCCCGCCAATGTCATGCGGCTCGTGGAAGTCGTCGATTGCGCGAAAACCGCGCCCGACGTACTGGCGAGCGCACTCAACTTCGTCAAGCGCCTCGGCAAGCTTGCGATCGTCTGCGGCGTCACCGAGGGCTTTATCGGCAACCGCATCTTCTCCGCCTATCGCCGCGAAGCGGAGTTCATGCTCGAGGACGGCGCCCTGCCGCACCAGATCGATTCTGCGCTTGAGGCCTATGGCTTCCCGATGGGCATTTTCGCCGTCAACGACATGGCCGGCCTCGAAATCGCCTGGGCACGCCGAAAACGGCTGGCCGCAACCCGCGATCCCGCGGAGCGTTATGTCGAGATCGCCGACAGGCTCTGCGAAGCGGGACGCCTCGGCCGCAAGAATGGCCTTGGCTGGTACGTCTACCTGAACGGCGAGCGCACGATCGATCCCGCGGTGACCGCGGTGATCGAAGCGGCGCGGGCGGCGAAAAACATCGTTCCGCGGGCTTTCACGGCGACGGAGATCATGAACCGTCTCCTCACGGCGATGGTCGATGAAGGGAAGGCGCTGCTCTCCGAGGGTATCGCCGCGCGGCCCGGCGATATCGATCTGGTCATGATCAACGGCTACGGCTTTCCCGCCCACAAGGGCGGACCGATGTTCGCCGCGCAAGAGAGCTAGAAATCCAGCGGTGGCTGATGTGGGCAAACATAAAAAGAGGCGCCGCTGAAAGAGCGGCGCCTCCGAATTGATCCCGTTGCTGGACGATCACTCGGCCGGCTGGAGAGCGGTTTCCCCGATCAGCGTTTCCGGCGCGGTGCCGCTCAGCACTTCCTTCAGCTTCGCCTCATCCAGTTCGTTTTCCCAGCGGGCGACGACGATGGTGGCGACGGCATTGCCAACAAAGTTGGTCAGAGCGCGGCATTCCGACATGAAACGATCGATGCCGAGGATCAGCGCCATGCCGGCAACCGGCACGGAGGGCACGACCGAGAGCGTGGCGGCAAGCGTGATGAAGCCGGCGCCGGTGATGCCGGCGGCACCCTTTGAACTCAGCATGGCGACGAGCAGAAGGAGCAGCTGATCACCGAACGACAGCGGAATATCGACCGCCTGTGCGATGAAGAGGGCTGCGAGCGTCATGTAGATATTGGTGCCGTCGAGGTTGAACGAATAGCCGGTCGGAATGACGAGGCCGACGACCGAGCGCTTGCAGCCGGCCTTTTCCATTTTCTGCATCAAGCCCGGCAGCGCCGCTTCGGAGGACGAGGTGCCGAGAACGAGCAGCAGCTCCTCCTTGATGTAGCGGATGAGCGCCAGGATCGAGAAGCCGTTGTATCTGGCGACGGCGCCCAGCACCACGAAGACGAAGAGGAGCGAGGTGATGTAGAAGGTGGCGATCAGGAAGGCGAGGTTGGCGACCGAGCCGATGCCGTATTTGCCGATGGTGAAAGCCATGGCGCCGAAGGCGCCGATCGGGGCCGCCTTCATCAGGATGGCGACCAGGCGGAAGATCGGGCTCGTCAGCGCCTGAAGGAAATCGACGACAGGCTTACCCTGTTCGCCGACCATGCCGAGCGCGATGCCGAACAGCACCGAGAAGAACAGCACCTGCAGGATGTCGCCCTCCGCGAAGGCACCGACGATGGTCTGCGGAATGATGTTCATCAGGAAGCCGGTGATGGTCGATTCATGCGCCTTGCTCGTATAGGTCGCCACCGCATTGGCATCGAGCGAGGCGGGATCGATGTGCATGCCGGCGCCCGGCTGCACCACATTGGCGACCAGCATGCCGATGGCCAGCGCCAGCGTTGAGAAGGTGAGGAAGTAGATCATCGCCTTGCCGGCGACGCGGCCGACCTTCTTCAGGTCCGACATGCCGGCAATGCCGGTGGCAACAGTCAGGAAGATCACCGGCGCGATGATCATCTTGACGAGCTTGATGAAGGCATCGCCGAACGGTTTCAGGCTGGCACCGAATTCCGGATAATAATGGCCGAGCAGCATGCCGGCGACGATGGCGACGATCACCTGAAAATAGAGGTGGCGGTAGAATGGCAGGGGAGCACGCGGTTGCGTGTCGACAGACGAAATGTGCATGGCTTCCTCCGTTCGCACCCCAACCGGAAACCGGCTCTTCCCGGGGTGACTTGCTGAAACTGAAACATGTTCAGCAAGGGGCGTGCCAAGTTGCGAAGCGCAGGATAAGCCTTTGTAAAAAATTGGTTATTTTTTCAACGCGCGAAAGCATCCTCGCGCCCTGTGCGAATTTCCGCACAGGGCGCATTGAGTCTCGTGCGGCTTTATGCTCAAAATCACAAATGGAGGCGCCCTCACCGACCCGCACAGCGGCAGATCTTTCCCGCGCGGCACGGCGGCAGTGGATCGTTTTCGCCCTTGCTCTCCTTTCGATCGCGATTGCAGCGCTCTATGCGGCCGGCATCTATGGCCGGTCCTCCGCGCTTTCGGCGCTGGAGGAACAGGGGCACGCCGATGCCGGTCTCAAGGTCGCGCTTCTGCGCGCCGTGCTGGAACGCCCGCGCGCACTCCCCTTCCTGCTGTCACGCGATCGGGACGTCACCGAGGCACTGGCCGGGCCCGATCCTGCCCGGCGTGCCTTTCTCGATCGCAAGTTGGAAGAGCTGGTGGTCGGCACCAGTGCTGCGGTGATCTATGTCATCGACACGAAGGGTGTCGCGATTTCGGCGAGCAACTGGCGCGAACCGACGAGTTTCGTCGGCAACGACTATTCGTTTCGTGCCTATTTCTCGCGTGCGATGAAGGACGGCACGGCCGAGCATTTTGCGCTCGGCTCGGTCAGCAAACGGCCCGGCCTCTATATCTCGCACCGGATCGGCCCGGCCGCAGCTCCGCTTGGCGTCGTCGTCGTCAAGATGGAGTTCGACCAGCTCGAGCGCGACTGGCACGAGACGCAGCGCCCGTCCTACATCGTCGATGCAGATCATGTGGTGCTGATTACCAGCATCCCCTCCTGGCGTTTTATGACGACCGAACCGTTGCCGGCGGAAAACCTTGCCGCCATTCGTGAGAGCCTGCAATTCGGGGAAGCGCCACTCACGCCGCTGCCCTTCGAGAGGTCCGCGGACGGCCTGCTTCGCGCCGTGCAGCCAGGCGGCGGCGCGGAAACCTATTTGCGCATCACTGCGCCGGTCGTCTCGACGCCGTGGCAATTCGAATATCTCGTACCGGTCGCCGGCACGGTTACCGCCGGCATGCGGGAGGCACAGCTCCTCGCCCTTATTGCCATCGGCGCGATCACGATTGCGGCGGCGATCTGGCTGCGCCGTCGCCAGACATCGCTTGCCAACGCCGCCCGAGCCCAGGCGGCCCGCGACGAACTGGAGCGCCGCGTTATCGAGCGCACCATGGACCTCAGCCTTGCGCGCGACCGCCTGCAAGTCGAAATCGCCGAGCATCGGGAAACCGAAACGAAACTGCAATCCGTGCAGCAGGATCTCGTGCAGGCCAACAGGCTGGCCATTCTCGGCCAGGTCGCCGCCGGCGTCGCGCATGAGATCAACCAGCCGCTCGCTACCATCCGCGCCTATGCCGACAATTCTAAGGTCTTTTTGGCCCGCAGCAAACCCGAGCCGGTGCTCGAAAACCTCGGCCTTATTGCCGACCTCACGGACCGGATCGCGACGATCACCGAGGACCTGAAGGCGCTTGCCCGCAAGGGCCGCTCCGGTGAGGAACCGGTCGTGCTGCAGGAGGTCATCGACGGCGCCATCATGCTGCTGCGCAGCCGCTTCACCGGCCGCCTCGAACGTCTGATCATTGCCCCCATGCCACAGGATCTCGCCGTCCTGGGCAACCGGCTCAGGCTCGAACAGGTGTTCATCAATCTCTTCCAGAACGCGCTGGAAGCCGTCGCGGACAGGGCGGATGGGCGGGTGGACGTTTCCATCGCGGTCACCGATGGAGACGTCGCCATTTCGGTAGCCGACAACGGACCCGGCATTTCGTCGGCCATTCTGGGATCACTCTTCGAACCCTTCAACACCTCCAAGGAAAAGGGCCTTGGGCTCGGCCTCGTCATCGCCAAGGACATCGTCTCCGATTATGGCGGACGGCTTGAGGTCGAGACGGATGGGGACGGGGCCTGCTTCAGGGTCCATCTGCGAAAGGTTCTGCCATGACGACGCCCGTCCTCCTCGTCGACGACGACCGGCAGCTTTTGCACGCGACGGCCCAGACGCTGGAGTTGGCCGGCTTCGACGTCACGCCCTTCGGCGCCGCCACCGACGCGCTCGCGCGCATCGACCGGACTTTCGCCGGCGTGATCGTTTCCGATATTCGCATGCCCGGCATGGACGGGCTTCAGCTGTTCGAACGTATCCGCGGGCTTGACCCGGAAGTTCCTGTTATCCTCGTCACCGGCCACGGCGACATTCCGACGGCCGTCAAGGCGATCCAGGATGGCGTCTACGATTTCATCACCAAACCCTTCCCTGCCGAGCGGCTGATCCAATGTGTGCACCGCGCCGCCGAAAAGCGCGGCCTCGTCCTTGAAAACCGCCGTCTCAGGGAGGCAGCCCGGCAGGCCGAGGATGACTTTCCACTGATCGGCCAGACGCCGGTGATGGACCGTCTGCGCCAGACGCTGCGCCAGATCGCCGACACGGATGTCGACGTCCTGGTGACCGGCGAAACGGGCAGCGGCAAGGAGGTTGTGGCACGCCTGCTGCACGGCTGGAGCCGCCGCTCCAAGGGCAATTTCGTCGCCCTCAATTGCGGCGCGCTGCCGGAACAGGTGATCGAAAGCGAGCTGTTCGGCCATGAACCGGGCGCCTTCACCGGCGCCCAGAAAAAGCGCATCGGCCGGATCGAGCACTCGAGCGGCGGCACGCTCTTTCTCGACGAACTGGAAAGCATGCCGCTTTCGACCCAGGTCCAGCTACTGCGCGTGCTCGAAATGCGCGAGGTCACGCCGCTCGGCACTAACGAGGTGCGACCCGTCGATATCCGCATCGTCGCGGCTGCGAAGGTCGACCTTGCCGACCCGGCACAACGCGCGACTTTTCGCGAGGATCTCTACTATCGTCTGAACGTCATCTCGCTTTCCATCCCGCCACTGCGCGAACGCCGGGAGGATATTCCGCTTCTCTTCAGCTATTTCACCGAGCGGGCGGCACGACGTTTTCAGCGTGAAGCGCCACTCCTTTCCGCCGCCGTCCTCCGGCATCTTGCCGATCACGACTGGCCCGGCAACGTGCGTGAACTGTCCCATTTCGCCGAGCGCACCGTGCTGGGCCTGATGCCGACGCCCCTCGCACCCGCTGTACCGGTGCTCGATACCCCCGGTACGCTCCCGGAGCGGCTGGAACGGCTGGAGGCGGAGATCATCCGGGATACGCTCTCCGCCCATGGCGGCGACGTGCAGGAGACGATCGCGGCGCTGGGTATCCCGCGCAAGACCTTCTACGACAAACTCCAGCGTCACGGCATCGTTCGACGCGCGTTTTCCAGCAAGGCCGACGGGGAAAACCCGTGAGAACGACACTCCCGACAGTTGCCGCCGCCGCCGGTTGGTTTTGGACCGGCAGGCAGCTGCAATTCGCGGTTCGGGAAGCTCAAACCGCCCCGGGACATTGTCGAATGCCCTCCAGCGCACCATGTCATGAAGGCTATAAGCGCGCTGCCTAGGATCTTCGTGGCGAATGCAGGGAGCGAGGCGACGAATGACATCCAAACGCGGACAGACCGTCCCCTTGCTCAACGAGTCCAGCGACGCTCTTCAGTCTCGTCCCTTGCGAAAACACGACCCGGACCAGCCGAGCTTGCCCTTCGACGCCATGCCCGACCGGATCAAGCCCTGTCTTGCCCGCTCGAAACCATCGCCACCGCAGGGATCGGATTGGGTCTATGAAGTCAAATGGGGCGGCTGCCGGATCGCCGTGCATATCGATCCGAGCGGTGTGAGGGTGATCACAGGCGACGGTGACGACTGGACACATCGCTTCCCTTCCATTGTGGCGGCGGCCCGGGACCTCGGCACGTTTTCCGCCATCCTCGACGGGGAGGCCGTCGTGCTGGATAGTGACGGATGCCCGGACTTTGAGGCATTGCAACGCTCGCTCGGCGGGCGCGGTGGTACACGGGCTTCGAGCGAGGCAATCTTCTATGCCGTCGATCTTCTCTATCTGGATGGCCACGATCTGACGGAGACGGAACTCTCCGCCCGCCGGCACGCTCTGGAGGCGCTTGTTCCCGCGGACCGCAGCACCACGGCCATCCGTCTTTCTGAACAGGCCACTGGCAACGGCAGCGCGCTGCTGGCGCAGGCCTGCGAACTGGGGTTCGAGGGGATCATCGCCAAGCGTCGTGACCGCCCTTATCGCTCCGGCCGCACCGGCGACTGGCTTGAGATCGCATGCCTTCGGACTGAAAGCTTCATCATCATCGGTTACGAACATTCGCCATCGGCGCCATCAGGCATCGGCAGCCTCCTTCTCGCCGGGCGAGAAGGCCTTGACTGGGTCCCTGTCGGTGCTGTCGACGCCGGCTTTGATGCGAAGGAGGCGACCTCTCTCCGCCAGATGCTCGACAAGCTCAAGACGAGGAAACCGGTGGTGCCGATCACGGGTGAGAATCTCGTTTTCGCGCAGCCCACTTTGATCGCAGATATCGCGTTTCGCGGCTGGACCGGGAGCGGCAGTCTGCGGCACGCCTCTTACAGGGGCCTGCGCGAAATCCAGGACAATGCGGCGATATTCGATATGGCCAGGCTTCCGGCTAACAAACCGATCGCTGCGGTTTAGTTCCCTCGCAATGGCGCCAATCCCTCAAGCGACAGCCTGCGCCCCGGTGATCTCCACCAATGAGCCGCACATGAACGCGGCCTCTTCGGACGCAAGGAAGGCGACGAGGGCCGCGACCTCTTCCGGCTTGCCGATGCGGCCGAAGGGAACGAGCCTGTCGAGATCGGCGATGGTGCGACCGGAGCGTTTGACGCCGGCCTCGAGCATCGGCGTGTGAATCTCGCCGGGGCAGACGGCGTTGACGCGCACCTTGTCCGGCGCATAGTCGCGGGCGAGATTCTGCGTGAAGGCGGCGACCGCCGCCTTGGTCGTGTTGTAGGCGATGTGGTTCGGCGCGGGATAGAGGCCCCATTGCGAGGCGGTGTTGACGATCGCGCCGCCGCCGGCAGCGATCATGTGCGGCAACACGGCGCGGCAGAGGTGGAACATCGAATCCAGGTTGACGGTGAAACTCGTCGCCCAGTCCTCGTCCGACAGCGAAAGAAGATTGCCGCGCCGGTTGATGCCGGCATTGTTGACCAGCACGTCGATCCGGCCTTCGAGCGCAAAAACCTCTTCGATAAGGCCGAAGCACGCGTCCTTCCTGGCAATATCC
Source organism: Shinella sp. GW821-FHT11G07 (assembly GCF_058808115.1). Taxonomy (NCBI): domain Bacteria; kingdom Pseudomonadati; phylum Pseudomonadota; class Alphaproteobacteria; order Hyphomicrobiales; family Rhizobiaceae; genus Shinella; species Shinella sp. GW821-FHT11G07. The sequence continues at coordinate 105,929 of NZ_JBXARJ010000007.1, read as the reverse complement.
GCAGCAATCGCCACTGCTCGGCCATGGTCATCCGCGATGTCCTGCACCACAGTCGCCGCGGCCTCGCCGTTGACATCCGTCACCACCACCAGCGCGCCCTCGGCGGCCAGCCGTCGCGCAATCGCCGAGCCGATGCCGCCGCCGGCACCCGTGACGACCGCGACCTTGTTCTCGAAACGCTTCATGGAAAATCCTCCTGATATTACCGGATATAGCTGCCGCCGTTGACGTCGAGCGTCGCGCCGTTCAACGAGGCCTGCGAGGGGCGCAGTACGAAGGCGACGAGTTCGGCCACATCGGCAGGCGACGCCATCTCGCCGACGGGGATGTCCGCGACCGCTGCCTGCTTGCCATGTTTGGCGATGAAGTCTTCTGCCATGTCGGTGCGCACCCAACCGGGCGCGATGGCGACGGCTGTGACGCCATCTGCGCCGAAACTGCGGGCGATGGATTTCGTGAGGTTCACCAGGGCCGCCTTGGTCGCACCATAAGGCATGGCGTCGGCCGCATAGCCGCGCTGTCCGGCACGGCTCGCCATATTGACGATGCGCCCGCCGCCCGTCGCCTTAAAGTGGCGGATGGCTTCCTTGCAGAGATCGGCGGCGGCGAAGAAATTGATCTGGAACTCCCTTTGCCACGCGGCTTTCCAGTCCTCCGGCGAAGCGTCGATGGAAATCTCCGTGCGGATACCGGCATTGTTGACGAGGCCATGAATACGCCCGGCGGCAGCGAACGCTTCCCGCAAAAGCGCAAACGGGCCGTCAGCCGCGGAAAGATCGGCCTGCACCAGCAAGCCGTTGCCGTTGATGCGGGCAAGGAGCGCCTCGGCACCCGCCCTATCCCGTCCGTAGTGAATGATCGGCCGGGCGCCCTCCGCTGCCAGCCGTTCGACGATGGCGGCGCCGATGCCGCCCGATGCGCCGGTGACAAGAACGGTCTGTCCCTGCAATGGCTTTTCCATGGTTCTACCTCAACAGACCGACCTGCGGCCCCCACGTATCCGACAGCGCGAAACCGGCGGCGAAAGGATCGTCGGGGTCGAGACGCAGGTGCGAGCGGCCATAGACATAGCCGCGGCCGGTGATGCGCGGCAGCACAGCGCGGCGCCCGCCGATCTCCGTCTCGCCGATCGCCTCGGCCAGAAATTCTCCGCCGATGATGGAGCGGGAGATGCGGGCATCGCCCACCGACACCTCGCCGCGGGCAAACAGCGCGGCGAGATTGGCGGAGCTTCCCGTGCCGCAAGGTGACCGGTCGACACGGCCTGGCTGGAGCGTGGTGCAGGTGCGGATCGCGCCGTCAGGCTCGCGGTCGCGGAACATGACATAGGCGATCTCATCGACACCGGTCAGCGTCGGGTGCCGCACCTTCACCTGATCGGCGAGAACCCGCTTCAGTTCGATACCGGCTTCGGCGAGCGCCCGGGCGTTGTCCGGCGCGATGGCGAGACCGACCTGACCGACGTCCACCAGCGCATAATAGACACCGCCGAAAGCGATATCGACGGTGATGCGGCCCCAGGGTGTATCGATGGTGTGGTCCAGAACCTCGGCAAAACTCGGCACGTTGTCGAGGCTGACGGAAAGGCAACGTCCGCCGTCACAGCGCGCCCGCGCCACGATCAGGCCGGCCGGCGTATCGAGGCGAACCATGGTCTCCGGCTCGCGCATCGCTATCCGGCCGCTTTCGAGAAGCGCCGTGACGACGCAGATGCAATTGCTGCCGGACATCGGATGCGCCCGATCGGCCTGCAGCACGATGAAGCCGGCATCCGCATCGTCCCGCGTCGGCGCAACGATGAGGTTCACCGACTGGGCAACATGGGCGCGCGGCTCGAAGGTGACGAAGCGGCGGAGGCTGTCGTCCACCGTGTTGATATGGTTCATCTTGTCGAGCATCGTGGCGCCGGGAATCTCCGGTGCGCCGCCCATCAGCACATGGCCGAGCTCGCCCTGGCAGTGGACGAGCAGCAGGTCGAGAGATTTTTCGAAGTGCATGGCGCCGGTCCTTACTTGATGTACCAGCCCCAGGGATCTTCGCTCACATATTTCGTGATCTGTTTGGTCTCCAGATAGTTGTCGAGACCCCAGCGGCCGAGCTCGCGACCGATGCCGGATTCCTTGTAGCCGCCCCAGGGCGCTTCGGTGAAGGTCGGCTGGGAGCAGTTGATCCAGACGATACCGGCGCGGAAGGCTTTCGCCACGCGCTCGGCACGCGCATCGTCCGCCGACATGACGGCGGCGGCGAGGCCGAAGCGGCTGTCGTTGGCGAGTGCGATGGCCTCCTCTTCCGACGTGAAGGGGCGCAGGCAGACGACGGGGCCAAAAATCTCTTCCCTCCAGGCGGCGCTGTCGAGCGGCACGTCGGTCAGAATGGTCGGGCGCAGGTAATAGCCCTTGTCGAAGCCTTCCGGCCGGGTGCCGCCACAGGCGATTGTTGCACCCGCGGACTTCGCTGCCGCGATGGCGGCAAGGACCTGTTCGTACTGTTTCTTCGAGACGAGCGGGCCGAGCAGCACGCCGTCCTCAAGGCCGCTGCCGATGCGGATGCGGCTCGTCTCCTCGATCAACCGCGCCAGCAGTCGGTCGTAGATGCCTTGCTGCACCAGCACGCGCGAGGTGGCGGAGCAGACCTGGCCCTGGTTCCAGAAGATGCCGAAGAAGATCCATTCCACGGCCTTTTCGATATCGCTGTCATCGAAGACGACAAAGGGCGACTTGCCGCCGAGTTCGAGGCTTATGCGCTTGATGTCGCGGGCCGCGGCGGCCATGATCTTCGAGCCGACCGGGCCGGAACCGGTGAAGGCGAGCTTGTCGACCTGGCTGTGATCGATGATCGCCTGTCCGGTAATGGAGCCCGCACCGGTGACGATGTTGAGCACGCCGGGCGGCAGGCTGGCCTCGTCGGCGATGTCCGCGAGTTCCAGCGCGGTCAGCGAAGTGATTTCAGCGGGCTTCAGCACCACGGTGCAGCCGGCAGCGAGCGCCGGGGCAACCTTCCATGACGCCATCAGCAGCGGGTAGTTCCATGGGATAATGGCGCCGGCGACACCGATCGGCTCACGCACTGCCTTGGACGTAAAGCGATCGTCGGGAAGCGCAATGGGTTCTTCCGGATTGGTGTCGAGCTGCTCGGCGAGGTCGGCATAGAAGTCAAAGCAGCCGGCAGCATCGGCGATATCCCAGTCGGCTTCCGGGAAAGGCTTGCCGTTGTCGATGACTTCGAGGCGGGCGATCTCGGTCTGCCTGGCGCGGATGCCGGCGGCGATGGCGCGCAGGTATTTTGCGCGCTCGGCACCTGATGTCTGCGGCCAGCCGTCCTTGTCGAAGGCCCGGCGGGCGGCCTTGACGGCTGTGTCGACATCCTCGGCCGTGGCGGCGGCGATATGGTGGATCACCTCTTCCGTCGCCGGGTTGATCACCTCAAGGGTCTTGCCGTCGGAAGACGGCTTCCACGTCCCGTCGATATAGAGTTCGCTTCGCATGGGTAGTCCTTTCAGAAACGGTCGACGCGGTAGGGTTTGAGATCGATGGGCGGTGCGGCGCCCGTCACGAGGTCGGCGATCAGCCGGCCGGTCGTGGCGGCATAGGTGAGGCCAAGATGGCCGTGGCCGGTAGCATACAAGACGTTCCTGCGCTTTGCCGAGGGGCCGATGACCGGCACCGTATCCGGCAGCGCCGGGCGATGGCCCATCCATTCGGTGGTCTGGTCGGCCTTGAGATCCGGCAGCGCTTCCTTCGCGCGCTTCACCAATATTTTGGCGCGGCGGTAATCCGGGGGGGCATCGAGGCCAGCCATCTCCACCGTGCCGCCGACGCGGATGCCGCCCGCCGTCGGCGTTACCATGAAGGCGCGGGCGGGCCAGATGATCGAGTGGCGCATGGAAATGCTGGGCGCCATGATCTGCGTGTGATAGCCGCGCTCGGTCTCGAGCGGGATCGGCTCGCCGAGCAGTTTCGACAGGCGGCCGGTAAAGGCGCCGGCCGCCAGCACGACACGATCGGCAGCAAGACGGCGGCCATCGGCCAGCCTCAGAGCCGAAACGCTCCCGTCATATTCCTCGAAGCCGGCAACGTCGCCGGTTTGAATCACGCCGCCCAGGGCCTGGAACTGTGCCGCAAGCGCCATCACCAGCTTGTAGGGATCGGCGATGGAGCGATTGTCGGGAAAGCGCACGGCCTTGGCGATCTTCGTCGTCAAGGCCGGTTCGAGATCGCGGATGGCATTGCCGCCGAGGACGTCGTGGCGGAAGCCGAAGCGTTCGAGGATTTCGATGTGTTCGCGATCGGCGTGGAATTCCGCCTCGTCGGCATAGAGACTGAGGCAACCTTCAGCACTTAGCATCCCGGTGAGGCCGGTCTCCTTCAACAGGGCATCGAGATCCTCATGGACGCGGCAACACAGCGCCGCACCCGCCGCTTCAAGTTTGCGCAGCCTGGAGGGCCGGCTGGCCGAAAGGAAACGCAGGAACCACGGCACGAGCTTCGGCATATAGGCGGGACGGATGCGCACCGGCCCCTCGGGGTCGAGCAGCCATTTCGGCATCTGCGCCCAGACACCGGGACGCGAGGCGGGCATGAACTCGGTGACTGCGATGCTCGCCATATTGCCGTAGGAGGCGCCCGTGCCGGGCGCATCGCGGTCGACCAGCGTCACGGAGAAACCGCGGCGCTGGAGGGCATAGGCGATGGTGGTGCCGATGATGCCGGCGCCGACGACGGCGATGGATGACACGGATATGCTCCTGCGAAGGGGTGCCGGAGGCGATGGCCTCCGGCTCAGTCTTGTCAGTTGAGGATCGGCGCGATGGCCGCGCGGAAATCGGCCTTTTCCTGCTCGGTCAGTTCGCCGAGCGGCGCACGGCAGGTGCCGACCAGCGTGCCCTGGAGCTCGCAGCCATATTTGATCTTCTGCACGAACTTCCCACTCTCCAGGATGTTCATGGCGCGGTAGAGCACCGTCATCTTCGCCCGTGCCTTCGCAAGGTCACCCGAACGGAAGGTCCTGTCGAGTTCGACGCAGGCGTCCGCCATGCAGTTGGCCGGGCCGCAGATCCAGCAATCGGCGCCCCAGAACATGAAGTCGAGCGCGATATCGTCCGAGCCGGAGATGAGATCGATACGGCCGTTGTAGCGGGCATGGATATCGACGGCGCGCTGCAGCACGCCCGAGCTCTCCTTGATGCCGATGACGCGCGGGTCGTCGGCGAGTGCATCCATCAGATCGAAGCCGATTTCTACGCCGTCTTTCGGCGGGTAATTGTACATGATGAGATTGATGTCGGTGGCATCGAGCACGGCGCGGTAATGGGCAAGCAGCTCTTCCTGCGTCGGGCGTGTGTAGAAGGGCGTGGCGAGCAGCACTGTGTCGTAGCCGATTTCTCGGGCGCGCAGCGTGTTCTCGATGACCTCGCGGGTGGCTGGTGCGTTGGTGCCGGCGATCAGCGTCTCGCCCTCGATGGCGAAATCCTTGACGAATGTCAGCACGTCCTCGCGCTCTTCGTTCGACAGCGAAAAGTATTCGCCCGTCGAGCCCATCGGCACCCAGCCGGTGACGCCGGCAGCGCGCAGGCTGGCAAGATGCTTCTCGAATGCTTTGAAATCGACCCGGTTGTTGGCGTCGAAGGGGGTGATGAGGGCGGGCATGACGCCGGACAGTTTCATGGTCTTTCTCCTAGATGGCGAGTTTCTTGAGGATGCGGCCTTCGACGAGCGTGACGGCGCGCGTCAGCGGAAAGGCGATGGCGAAGTAGATGAGGGCGACAATGGTCAGCACCTCGACGGGGCGGGCCGTGTTGTTGGAAATATTCTGGCCGACGAACATCAGGTCGGCCATGCCGACGGCCGAGACGAGCGCGCTTTCCTTGAACAGGCTGACGCAGTTTGACAGCAGCGTTGGAATGGCGCGCAGTACCGCTTGCGGCAGGATCACATTGACCACCTGAACGTGGCGCGGCAGGCCGAGCGCGATGCAGGCGTCCAACTGCTCGCGGCCGACGGACTTCAGCGACGCCCGAAACGTCTCGCTGGTGATGGCGCCCATATAGAGCGTGAGCGCAATGACGCCGGAGGCGAGGTTCGAGAGTTCGACGCCGAGGACCAGCGGCAGGCAGAAGAAGATCCAGAACAGCTGGATCAGCACCGGCGTTCCGCGGAAGAATTCGACATAGACGCTGGCGATGCCGCGGACGATGATGCTCGACGAGGTTCGGGCAAGACCGACAAGGAAGCCGAGCGAGCAGCCGAGCACGACGCAGATCAGCGTCAGCTTGATCGTCGTCCAGAGGCCGACGGCGAGTGCTTCCTGGAAGCGGAGGAGAACGGAGAAATCGAGCGCCATGTTTTCCTCCTAGGTCGTCAGGATCTGGCGGCGGCGTTCGAGCCAGCCGACGACCTGCGTGACGGGGAACGACACCGCGAAATAGATCAGCGCCGCAATGGTGAAGGTCTCGATCGGCCGGTAGGTCTCGGTCGCCAGCGTTTTCGCCTGGTACATGAGGTCCTGCACCGCGACGATGGCGACCAGCGCGCTCTGCTGGAAGATGACGATGCCATTGGTCAAAAGCACGGGAATGGAGGCGCGCAGCGCATTGGGCAGCACGATATGGAACACACGCTGGAACGGATTGAGCCCGAGCGCGATGCCGGCATCGATCTGCTCGCGCGGCACGGCCTGGATAGCGGCACGATAGGCCTCGGCGTTGAAGGCCATCAGGTTAAGGCCGAGCGCCAGGATGCCCATCGTCATCGAGCCGAGGAAGACGTTGAACAGCATGGGTACGCAATAGAAGAACCAGACGATCTGCACGATCGCCGGCGTGCAGCGGAAGAACTCGACAAAGAGCGTCGCCGGCCAGCGGATGACGGCGATGCGGCTCATGATCAAAAGCGCCAGCGGAAAGCCGAGAATGACGCCGATGAGATTGGCTGCGACCGTCAGCTCCAGCGTGACGACAAGCCCCTCGATCAGCGGGCCAAGCGAGACGGCGTTGAAATCAAATGTATAGTTCACCGCCACCCCCTATTGCTTGATGTGGAAGACGCGGTCGATGAACTCACGCGTGCGCTCCTCGCGCGGCGCGCCCAGCACCTGCTCGGGCGGACCATCCTCGACGACCACGCCCCCGGCGCAGAAGATGACGCGCGATGCGATGTTCTTGGCGAACCACATGTCGTGGGTAACGATCATCATCGGCAGGTTCTGGTTCGCAAGCTGCAGGATGACCTGCTCCACTTCCGCCACCAGTTCCGGATCAAGCGCCGAGGTCACCTCGTCGAACAGCATCAGCTTCGGATCGAGCATCAGAGCGCGGGCAATAGCGACACGCTGCTTCTGCCCGCCGGAAAGCTGGGCGGGGAAGGCATTCGCCTTGGCGCCGAGGCCGAAGCGTTCAAGCAAAGCCTGCGCCCGCTGCGTGGCGCTCGCCTTCTTCTCGCCGCGCACCTTGCACGGGGCGAGCACGAGGTTCTGGATGACGCTCAAATGCGGAAACAGCGTGTAGTGCTGGAACACCATGCCGATGGAGCGGCGCACCTCGGTGTCGATGACCGTCTTCGCCTCCAGGCCGGGTGAGGAGATGTAGGGCTTGCCACCGAAGGTGATGGCGCCGCTGTCGATCTTTTCAAGGCCCATCATCACGCGCAGCAGCGTCGACTTGCCGCCACCCGAAGGACCGATGACGACGACGCGCTCGCCCGGCTTCATCTCGATATCGAGACCCTTCAGCACCTGAATGTGCGGTCCGTAGCTCTTGTGCAGCGACTGTATGGAAACAAGCGGAGCAGATGCGGCGGTCATGCGGATTCTCCAGCCGGGGCATTGGCGGGAAGCCGGGCGAACCCGGCCTCCCGATGATCACTTGGAAGCCTTGAGCACGTCGTCGACAGCCTTCTTGATCAGGGCATCCACGTGGCCGGTCGCGACCCGCTCTTCGAGGAAGATGTTGACCACCTCGACATCGGAGGCGACGAGTTGGTGCGGCAGGCCGAAGGCGACGCCCTGCTTGGCAAGCGCCGGGGTCGGGTTGAGCGCGACGGCCCAATCCGGGTTCGACTGGGTGAAGAGCTGGTTGGTGTCGGAGGCATCGACCAGGATGTCCGCACGACGGGAGACGACCGCAAGGCGTGTCTCGTCATTGCCGGGCAGGCGCAGGATCGTCGCATTCTTGACGGCAGCGGAGATCGCCTTGTCCTGCGCGGTTCCGGACATGACGGCGAGCGTGACATCCGCCTTGTCGATATCGGCGACCGCGGCAGCGCCGGCCGGAACCTTCGGGTTGTCCTTGTTGTAGGCAAGCGAGATCTGGTACTCCATCGCCGGAATGGAGAACTGCACCGCCATGGCGCGGGCTGGCGTGCGGTTCAGTGCCAGCGACACGTCCCATTTGCCGGCCTGGAGGCCCGCGACGATGTTGTCCCAGGTCGTATCGACGAATTCCGGCTTGACCTTCAGCACGTCGGCAAACTCGCGGCAAAGATCGGCGAAGAAGCCGGAATACTCGCCGCTTGCCGGATCACGCATCACATAGGGCGGGGCGACGGCGGCGCCGCAGCGCAGCGTGCCGCTGTTCTGGACACCCTGCCAATACCCTTCGGCCGTCTGGGCCGAGGCGGTCGTGGTCGAAAGACCCGCCACCAGGGCGAGCGCGGCCGTCGCCCGCAGAGCGGACGTCATCACTTTCGAAAGCATGTGTATTCCCCATTTTGAGCGCTGGAATAGCGCGGTTCCACCCGTCGGCTTTGGCCGTTCATTTGGTCTTTTTATGTCGGCTCCGTGTCGACTGGATAATTTATGTCGTCTGCGTGTCGACAAAGTCAAGCGGAAATTTTACGATTGCTGCGCGCCGGTTTTTCTGGCCCAATGGCCGTGAAATGCGGAAAGGGACGTAAGTGTCTGACGAAATTGAAATGAAACGGGTGCGCGGCACCGGCTGGAAAAGCGTCTACGATACGCTGCGCAACGAGATCCTTGCGCTGATCCTGCCGCCCGGCCAGTTGCTCGACGAAACGACGCTGGCCGAACGCTTCGACATGTCGCGCTCACCGGTGCGCGAGGCGCTGATCCGGCTGGCGGGCGAAGACCTGGTGGTGACGCTCTCCAACCGCAGCACCATCGTCGCACCCATCGAGGTGGCGAGCTTTCCGAAGTATGTCGAGGCACTCGACGTTGCCCAGCGCATGAACACCCGGCTTGCCGCGGCGCTCCGCACCGATGCGGACCTGAAGATCATCGCCAAGCGGCAGAAGGAATTCGAGGCGGCGGTGAAGACCGGCCAGCACCTGAAAATGTCGGAGGCCAACAAGCAGTTCCACATGGCTGTCGCCTATGCCGGCAAGAACGCCTATCTCGCCTCCTTCTACGAGCGACTGCTCAACCAGGGCCAGCGCATGCTGCATCTGCATTTCGAATATCTGGAGCGCACCGGCGACGGCTACCTTCTGACGGACGAACACGAGCTGATGCTGGAAGCGATCCGCGCCAAGAATGTCGAACTGGCCGACGAGCTGGCGCACGCCCACACGCGGCAGTTCCAGGACAATTTCATCGCGTTCCTGCGCGAAAACTACACCACCGAAGTCTCTTTCGGCCCCCTTGCTGCTGCGGAATGATCATGCCCCTGCCCCAGAAAATCGGATTCATCGGAACCGGCGCCATCACCGACGCCATGGTGCGCGGCCTTCTCGCGGAGCCTGCGGCCGTGCCGCATGTCATGGTGTCCCAACGTAGCGCCGACATTTCGGCCAGGCTCGCCGCCGATTTCCCGGCCGTGCTCGTCGCCGGCGATAACCAGGCGATCGTCGACGGCTGCGATACGGTCGTGCTGGCGATCCGCCCGCAGATTGCCGAAGAGGTCATTCGCCCCTTGCGGTTTCGCGATGGCCAGACGGTGATCAGCGTTGTCGCTGCCACCGGCCGGTCCGCTTTGCTCGACTGGATCGGCGCGGATGTGCGCCTCTCCCAGGCGATTCCCCTGCCTTTCGTCGCACGGCGCAAAGGCGTTACTGCCGTCTATCCGCCGGACGCGAATACGGCCGCGGTCTTCAACGTGCTCGGCAACGCCGTCGAATGCGAGACGAAAGCGGAATACGATCTGCTCGCCGCGGTCAGCGCCCTGATGGCCACCTATTTCGGCATCATGCACCGCGCGACCGAATGGCTGGCGGAAAACGGCCTGCCGGAGGAAAAGGGCCGGGCCTATCTCGCTCCGTTGTTTTCCAGCCTCTCAGAGACGACGCTTCTCGCCGACAAAGGGACAGACTTCATCGCGCTAAGCCACGAGTTCGCCACTAAGGGCGGCCTGAACGAGCAGGTTTTCCAGGATTTCGACCGCAAGGGCGGAACGGACGCTTTGAAGCTGGCACTGGACCGCGTCCTCAACCGCATCACCGGCTCCGCCTGACAGGCGTCCCTTCAAAGACCGAGCGCGATGCCGTCCTTGCGCGACTCCGAGCCGCCGATCAACGTTCCGTTTTCCCAATCTATGCGGATCGCCTGAGCGCCGCCGATCGGGTCCTCTGTTGGAACGAGGTCAAAGCCGCGGCGCGTCAGCTCATCTGCCGTCGCCGCTGGCAGCGTGCATTCGGCCTCCACGCGTGTTCCGTCCGGGCGAGGCATCACCCGCGGCAGGTCGATCGCCTCCTGCAGATCCATGCCGTAATCGAAGACCTTGGAAAGAAGATGGGCGTGGCCCATCGCCTGATAGTAGCCGCCCATCACGCCGAAAGGCATCTCCGCCCGGCCGCCGCGCGTCACCATCCCGGGAATGATCGTGTGTAGAGGGCGTTTCAGCGGTGCCACCACGTTGGGGTGGCCAGGCTTCAACGAAAAACTCTGACCCCGGTTGTGCAGCACCACCCCCGAGCGCGGCGCGACCAGACCGGTGCCGAAGCTATAGAACACCGAGTTGATGAAGCTGACGGCGTTGCGGTCGCGATCCACGACGGAAATATACACCGTGTCGCGGTGCAGCGGCATGTCGAAGGAGGGCAGATCGGTGAGGGCATGGCGCAGGTCGATCATTGCCACCAACCGGTCGGCCAGGTCATCCGAGAGAATGTCCTTCATCGGCACGTCCGCCTTGTCCGGATCGGCGATCCAGGCATCGCGCGCGGCATAAGCAAGTCGTGTCGCCTCGATTTCGATATGGAGCCGGTCGGGCGATTGCGGGTCACCCGTGGCATCGAAGCGGCTCAGGATGTTGAGGATGAGGAGTGCGATGATGCCCTGCCCGTTCGGCGGGCATTCGTGCACCGTATACCCACGAAAATCGGTGGTGACGGGCGTGACGTATTCGCCCTGCGCGCCAGCAAAATCCTCCGTCGTGTGCAGCCCACCGAGCGAGCGCAGGTAGGTGACCATGTCCTCGGCGACAGGACCGGTATAGAAGCCATCGCGGCCCTCGGCTGCGATACGCTTCAAGGTCGCGGCAAGTTCCGGCTGGCGGTGAACCTCGCCGACCCGCGGCGCCCGCCCGGCCGGCAGGAAAATGCGAGAGGCGGTCGGGTCTGCGGCCAGGACCGTCTCCTCCAACAACCAGTCACGGTGAACGCGCGGGCTGATGCCGTAACCGTCCTCTGCAAACCGGATGGCCGGTGCGAGCACGTCGGCAAAGGGCATGCGGCCGTGATCGGCATGGAGCCGCGTCCACGCATCGATGGCACCTGGAATCGTCACCGACGCGGGCGACTGGCGGGGCACTTCGTCAAGACCGCGCTCGGTGAACCAGTCGAGTGTCAGCGCCGCCGGCGTGCGGCCCGATCCGTTGTAGGCGATGACCCGGTCGGAGCCGTTCGGCGCGAAAAGCACGAAACAATCGCCGCCAATGCCGGTCGAGCCGGGCTCGACGGCACATTGCACGGCCGAGGCGGCGATAGCCGCATCCATGGCATTGCCGCCGGCATCCATGATCTGGAGCGCCGCAAGGGTGGCCGACGGATGCGAGGTCGCAGCCATCGCCTGTCGGGATACCGCGACGGATCGCGTCGGCTTTTCGAAATTGCGCATTTTGTTGTTTCCTCCGGGTATCAGTGTCGTCTCTGGCGGGCTTGCGGTCGCGCGCCGTATCAGGATGTTTCCTGCCGTAGGGAAAAGCCCTTGCCGAACCGGTCGCGCACCTTGCGTGAAAAGGCGGTGACGGTGGCGTGGTCGGCCGAACGCGCTGTCACCAGCACGAACTCCACATCCTCCAAGGGGGGCAAAGCCGGCGGGACAATCTCGCGAAGGCCGGCGGGCGCCAGGCTGCGCGGCTGGACAAGCACCCCCATGCCGGCCCGCGCCGCTGCCGTCAGGCCGCTGAGGCTCTGGCACGAGCAGACGATGCGCCGCGGCGTGCCGCTGCGGTCCAGCGCCTCCATCAGAAGCAGGCGCGTCAGGCTCGGCGGCGGGAACACGATGAGCGGCAGGACCGGTTTTGCCAGCATCGCCTCCGGGTCGCTGGCAAGCCAGACGAGCGGTTCGCGCAGGATGGCATCGCCGCGCTGTTCGCCGATCCGGCGCTTGGCCATGACGAGATCGAGTTCACCGCGGTCCTGCATTTCGGCCAATGTCTTGGAGAGCGCGACGGAAAGCTGGAGATCGACGGAGGGATAGTCGGCGATAAAATCTTCCAACAGCCCTGGCAACTGGCCGCTGACGAGGTCCTCGGAGATGCCGAAGCGGAACGGTCCGCGCGGCGCATCCATCTCGAATTGTGCGGCCGCCTGGCGCTCGAGCGCGAGAAGTTGGCGGGCATGCGGCAACAGCGCCTCTCCGTCCGCCGTCAGCCGGACCAGATGGGTGTCGCGGTCGATGAGCCGCCGCCCCAGCCCGCGCTCCAGCCGTTGCAGGTGCTGGCTGACCGTCGATTGGCCGAGTTTCAATCGTTCTGCGGCAAGCGTAAAACTTTTCGTCTGGGCGACCATGACGAAGCTGCGCAGCTGGACGAGATCAAGCATATCACGATCCATGATAAGCCTTATTGTTTGCATCGAGAAATAGGATAGCTAAAAATACCGGCCTGTCGAGACCTCAACGATACGTGCAGAGATGAAACGTCTTCTTCCCGATACCTTCACCTGGCTCCTTATAAGTGCGGTCATTCTCGCCTCCCTACTGCCGATCTCCGGCGTGGCGGGGGAGTGGTTCAGCGTCGCCACCAACATCGCCATCGCCCTCCTGTTCTTCCTGCACGGTGCGCGCCTCTCCACCGATGTGGTGATCGCCGGCTTCCTGCATTGGCGCCTGCAACTCTTCATTCTCGTCACGACATTCGCCATCTTCCCGCTGCTCGGCCTCGGCCTTGGTCTCTTCTCGCCCTGGCTCATCGACCAGCCGCTCTATCTTGGCCTGCTCTTCCTCTGCGTCCTGCCATCGACAGTGCAGTCGTCGATCGCCTTCACCTCGATTGCCGGCGGCAATGTGCCGGCCGCGATCTGCGCCGCCTCGACGTCGAACATTCTCGGGATTTTCCTGACGCCCGCCCTCGTCGCGCTGCTGTTTTCAGCGGGCGGCCATGTCGGCGTGTCCTTCGACATGGTCTGGAAGATCATGCTTCAGCTCTTCCTGCCGTTCATTGCCGGCCAGGTGCTGCAACCCTTCATCGGAAACTGGGTGCGCTCGAAAAAGACGCTGCTGACGCCCTTCGACCGTGGCTCCATCCTCATGGTCGTCTATCTCGCCTTCTCTGAGGCGGTGACGGAGGGGATTTGGCAGAGGCTCGCGGTGGAAGATCTCGCGCTCCTCCTCGTCATCGACAGCCTGCTGCTTGCGGTGGTCCTCGTCATCACCAGTCTCGGCGGCAGACTGCTCGGCTTCAACCGCGAAGACCGAATTACCGCTGTCTTCTGCGGCTCGAAGAAGAGCCTCGCCAGCGGCGTGCCGATGGCAAGCGTCATCTTTGCCGGCCAGTCGATAGGCGCGATCGTGCTGCCGCTGATGCTCTTCCACCAGATCCAGCTTATGGTCTGCGCCTGGCTTGCCCGCGTCTATGCCGATCGGCAGAAAACCCTGGAGGCCAAGCCTGCTCCTGCCGTCTGACGGTCGGGGGTATCCAGCGTCGTTACGAGTGACCTGTCAGCCCGGAATATCGAAGGGCGGCCAGTCTTCGGTCTTTTCAGCCTGGACCGGCCTTTCGAGATAGGTCGACAACACAACGTAGCTGCGCGTCGCCTTCACCCCCGGCGTGGCATAGAGATGGCCGAGCAACCGCTCGAGCGACTGCGCGCCGTCCGTGCGAACCTTCAGCAGCATGCAGGCATCGCCCGTTACCGAATGAACCTCCTCGACTTCGGGGAACCGCTGGATCGCCATCAGCGCAGTCGTCTTGCCCCAGCCGGCCGTATCGACGTGAACGAAGGCGAGAAGTGTCTTGTCCGTCGCCTGCGGATCGATCAGCGCCGCGACCCGGCGAATGGCGCCGCGTTGGCGCAAGCGCTTGACGCGTTCATGCGCCGCCGGCGCGGAAAGGCCCACCTTCTTGCCCAGCTCTGCGTAGCTCAGGGTCGCGTCCTCCACCAATTCGGCTAACAGCTTTCGATCCATGGCGTCGGATGGCGGCATCGGGCGCGCATTCCGCCGAATGTCATCTGTTTTTTCCATGGCCCTCAATTCCTTCGTTGCTGCCGAATTTTGTTCGCCTATTCTAGCTTTATGCAGAACAGTAATCAACAAACGCCCGGCATGCCCTTATCGGCTATACCGTCCATCGTCTGGACACTGACGGGCTGTATCGGTCTCATCGGGTCGAATTCGCTGGCACTTGGTCCCATTGCGCCTGCCATGGCAGATGCTCTCGGGACCAGCGTGCAGACAGTGATGATCGCTTCGGCCGCCTTCGGTCTCGGCACGGCCGGCGGCGCGCTTGCCCTTGGTCAACTGATCGACCGCATCGGGCCGCAGCGTATGCTGGCCATCACCATGCTGCTGATGGTGTTCGGCTTTGCAGGCGCGGGGGCAGCCGTCGGCCCGGAAATGCTGATCGCTGCGCAATTCGGCCTTGGCATCGCCGCCGGGGTGGCCTTGCCGGCAATCTACACGCTGGCGGCGGTGTCTGGTCCATCCGGGCATGAAAGCCGCACGCTCGGCATCGTGCTCACCGGCTGGACCCTCAGCATGGTGGGCGGCGTGCCGCTCTCGGCCCTGATTGCCGACACGATGGGCTGGCGTGCCTTCTATTTCATCCTCGCCGGCGCCGCCCTCCTTGCCGCCGGCGCACTCGCCCGGCGCACGGACACGAAAGGCGCTGCGGGTGGGCTGCAAACGCCGCTTTCGGCTCTCAAGGTGAAAGGTGTCCTGCCGCTTCTTGCGATCTGCGCCTGCTTCATGGCGTCCTTCTACGGCGTCTACGCCTATCTGGGCGATCACCTGCACGCCGATCTCGGTATGCCGGTCAGCGCAAACGGCCTGGCGACGATCCTCTACGGCATCGGCTTCGGCGCCGCCGTGCTGCTGGATCGCTTTATCGATGCCCATATCGCCCGCCCGCTGCTGCTTTCCATTCTCATGATCTTGGTCACGGCAATTTTTCTCCTGATGTTCGCACTCTCAGGCAGCTTTGTCGGCCTTCTCGCCCTGATGGCGGTCTGGGGGCTGGCCAACCATCTTGGACTCAACGTGCTCATCATGCGCCTGACCTCGCTCGATCCCCGGCAACGGGGCGCCATCATGGGCCTCAACAGCGCCGTCACCTATTTTGCGCTCTTCGCCGGTACGATCAGCCTGGGCGAAGTTTACGGCAGCCAGGGTTTCCGCTCCGTCGTGCTCTGCGCGGTCGGACTGATGCTGGCAAGCGTTGCCATCTCCCTGCTTGCGGCCCGCCGGGGCGTCGCCGTGAAGAGAGACGCCGAGCGCCAGCCCGTCTCCTCCCAGTCGTCGTAATCTTTCATTAACCATAATCTCAGCCCTCCGGCGTGGAACGCTCTCGAATCCGGAAGTCGAGGACGCTACTTGCGATCTGCCTCATTGCCTCAAAGGCCACCCCATTTTGCCTATTTTTTATGCAATCCGCTTCATTCTTGCGCGCCCGCCTCGTGACGCAGATGCCCGCCAGCAGCCGAACGGCGATTTTCTGACCATTTTCGACCCTGATTTCGACTTGGCACGATTAATGCTTTTTACCAGACAGCGGCTGTCGGTCAGGTCTTGAAATGGCTGACAGCTTTGGAACCAGCGTCACGTGAGAGAACGAAATGACTAAGTTTAAGCTCGAATACATCTGGCTCGATGGCTACAAGCCCACCCCGAACCTGCGCGGCAAGACCCTCATCAAGGAATTCGAAGCTTTCCCGACGCTCGACCAGCTTCCGCTCTGGGGCTTCGACGGCTCCTCGACCCTGCAGGCCGAAGGCTCGAGCTCCGACTGCGTCCTGAAGCCGGTAGCCTCCTATCCCGACCCGGAACGCAAAAACGGCGTTCTCGTGCTTTGCGAAGTCATGATGCCCGACGCCAAGACGCCGCATCCGTCCAACACACGCGCTTCGATTCTCGACGACGACGGCGCCTGGTTCGGTTTCGAGCAGGAATATTTCTTCTACCAGAACGGCCGCCCGCTCGGCTTCCCGGATGCCGGCTTCCCCGCTCCGCAGGGTCCGTACTATTGCGGCGTCGGCTTCAGCAATGTCGGCACCATCGCCCGCAAGATCGTTGAAGAGCATCTCGACATCTGCCTTGCTGCCGGTATCAACCATGAAGGCATCAATGCCGAAGTGGCCAAGGGCCAGTGGGAATTCCAGGTGTTCGGCAAGGGTTCGCGCACGGCCGCCGACGAAATCTGGCTCGCCCGCTACCTGCTGCAGCGCCTGACCGAAAAGTATGGCATCGACGTCGAATACCACTGCAAGCCGCTCGGCGACACCGACTGGAACGGCTCGGGCATGCATGCCAACTTCTCGACCGAATATATGCGCGAAGTCGGCGGCAAGGCCTATTTCGAAGACCTCATGGCAGCCTTCGCCGAAGCCCGTGCCGATCACATCGCCGTCTATGGCCCCGACAACCACATGCGCCTGACCGGCAAGCACGAGACCGCCTCGATCCACCAGTTCAGCTACGGCGTGGCTGACCGCGGCGCCTCGATCCGCGTTCCGCACAGCTTCGTCAACAACGACTACCGCGGCTATCTGGAAGACCGCCGCCCGAACTCGCAGGGCGACCCCTACCAGATCGCTTCGCAGATCTTGAAGACGATCTCCACGGTTCCGACCGACATCGAAAACCGCCAGGCGGCTTAACTCCCGCATGGAAACCTGAACGCGCCGGAAAACGGCAGCGTTCACCGATCGGCCTACAGAACGCCCCGCATTTGCGGGGCGTTTTTTGTTGGTCAAAAATTGTGCAGCGGCCGCCGTGCGGCACCACCAGGCGACGCCATGCAAAAACCGCATGCCTACACTGCGCGCATATGCATTTTTTCTGGGCAGACAATTCCCTATCTACAGCTCAACACAAAGGAGTTGATCATGAACGTTTTCGCAAAGCTCAAGAAGAACGCCGCCGAACGCCGTGCCGTCCGCGAACTCAGCGCCCTCGACGACCGCGCCCTGCAGGATCTCGGCATCTCGCGCGCCAACATCCGCTCTGCCGTTGCAGGCCTTCTGGTCCTCGGCTAAGCCATCCCGGCATGCGCTCAAGCGCGTGCCGAAAAGATAGGCGGGCCACGTTTCCGTGGTCGGCATCCCCAAAGCGCTTCGCAGTCTGCGAGGCGTTTTTTTATGCCTGCGCTGAAGAGCATTCGTAGAGAACCCTGTCGGTCGCGGTATCCACGCCAGCCAGGCTGACGCCGTAGCCCCAAAGGCGGCGGATATGGGCGAGGGTCCTGTCGCGCTCGGCCTCGTCCAACAGGACCCCGTTGCGGATCCTGTGGCGCAATCGAAGCTGGCGGTCGCCCAGAAGATCGACGTCCACCACCTGAATGTCCGGCCGGTGGGTGCTGGGATCGTAGTTGCGCGCGAGTGCGGCGCGCACGGCCGAGTAGCCGCGCTCGTCATGGATGGAAGCGACCTCGCAGAAACGGTTGGTGGCGAGGTCGGAGAGGTGGAACAGGCGGAATTTGCGGATCAGCGCCGGGCTCAGATATTGCAGGACGAAGGATTCGTCGCGGTGGTTCTCCCAGGCGTCGATCAGCGTGCCCATCCCGTCGCCATTGCCGGCGATGTCGGGAAACCAGTCCTTGTCCTCCGCGGTCGGTGTCATGCAGATGCGCTCGATATCCTGCATCATCGCAAAACCCAGCGCATAGGGGTTGATGCCGGAAAACCGTGGATCGTCGAAGCCCGGCTGGAACACCACATTGGCATGGCTCGCAAGCAGTTCCAGCATGGCGCCTTCACTCATCCTGCCCTGGTCGAACAGCCGGTTGATGATCGTGTAGTGCACGAAGGTCGCGCAGCCCTCGTTCATCACCTTGGTCTGGCCCTGCGGATAGAAATACTGCGCGATGACGCGAACGATCCGAAGGATTTCCCGCTGCCAGGGTTCCAGGATCAGGCTGTGTTTTTCCAGAAAATAGAGCAGGTTCTCTTCCGGAAGGTTCAGGACCTTCTTGCGCTCCTGCGCCTCTTTCTCTGCTTCCTCTATGCCGACGCTGCCTGCGGAAGTCGGCAGCGTTCGCCACAGATCACTATAGGTCTGTTCCTCATATTCCAGCCTTTCGCGCGTCCGCTCCGTCACCTTTGCCGGCGAAAGCCGGGGCGGGCGGCGATAGTGGAACACGCCCTGATCCATCAGCGCATGGGCTGAATCGAGGATTTCCTCAACCGCGGCAATACCGTGCCGCTCCTCGCACCGGGCGATGTATTTCTTGGCGAAATCCATATAGCCGAGGATCGCACCTGCATCGGTCCACTGGCGGAAGAGATAGTTGTTCTTGAAGAAATGGTTGTGGCCGAAGGCGGCGTGCGCGGTCACCAGTGCCTGCATCGGCATGGTGTTTTCTTCCATGAGATAGGTGATGCAGGGATTGGAATTGATCACCAGTTCGTAGGCGAGCCCCCGACGTCCCTTGCGGTAGAAATGGCTTTCGAACACGAAACGCTTGCCGAAGGACCAGTGCTGATACATCAGCGGCATGCCGATGGAGGAATAGGCGTCGAGCATCTGTTCGGAGGAGATGATTTCGATCTGGTTGGGATAGACATCCAGCCCCATCTCACCGATGGCGATCTCCTCGATCGCCTCATAGGCGCGCGAAAGCGTTGCGAAATTCCATTCGGAACCACTGAACAGCAGGGAGGAAGGGGGCCGTTTTGCCATGTTCCCGCCCTTCACCGGCTGAGTTGCACGGCTTTGTGCCGGGCAAAGAGCTTGCGGAAGACCGGGTAGATGTCAGCTGGTCTTGCAATGCGGGTCATCTGGAAGTTCGGCACCGCGCCGTCGACCTTGCGATAGGCACGCCAGAGCGAGGTGCCGTTGTCTGTCGCGCCGAAAATCTCGCTCTCCCGCTCGTCGATGATCTCGACATAGGCATAGTACTGGCAGAGTTTCATAAGGTCGTCGCGCAGAAGTGCCGCGCAGCGCTCGGAGTCGCCCGTGGCGTTGTCGCCGTCGGAGGCCTGGGCGGCGTAGATGTTCCAGACGTTCGACGGGTAGCGATCCAGGATGATCCGCTGCATCTCCTCGAGCGCCGTCGAAACCACCGTGCCGCCGCTCTGCTTGCTGAAGAAAAAGGTTTCTTCGTCAACCTCGTGCGCCTCGTCCGTGTGGCGGATAAAGACGATGTCGATGCGCTCGTAGCGGCGCTTGAGGAAAAGGTGCAGGAGAACGAAGAAGCGTTTCGCCAGATCCTTTTCGCGTTCGCCCATCGAGGCCGAAACGTCCATCAGGCAGAACATCACAGCACAGGCATTTGGCAGAGGCTGGCGTTCGAAGCGGTTGAAGCGCACGTCGACGGGATCGACATAGGCGATGCGCTTGCGCCGCCGCTCCAGCGCCTCCAGCTCTTCGCGCAGCGCCGCAAGCCGCCGGCGCTGCGGCTGGGAAGGGGTCGGCTCGTTTTCCAGCGCCGCGATCTCGTCGGCGACCGCCTGATATTCCTTTGTACTCGGGCGGTGGAGCGCAATGCGCCGGCCAAAACTGTTGCGCATCGTGCGCCCGACATTGATGTTGCTGGGCGTGCCCGCCGTGGTGAAGCCGACGCGGCGCGGCTTGTAGGTCACCGTTTCCTTGAGGTTGAGCTTGACCATGTCGGGAAGCTCCAGGTCCTCGAAGAAAAGATCGAGCACCTCGTCGCGCGACAGGATGAAGAGAAAATCGTCGTCGCCTTCGCCACGCCCGGTACCACGACCGCCACCCTGGCCGCCGCCAGCATCCGGTTTGCCGATCCG
Source organism: Shinella sp. GW821-FHT11G07 (assembly GCF_058808115.1). NCBI lineage: Bacteria > Pseudomonadati > Pseudomonadota > Alphaproteobacteria > Hyphomicrobiales > Rhizobiaceae > Shinella > Shinella sp. GW821-FHT11G07. The sequence goes on along the minus strand of NZ_JBXARJ010000007.1, from coordinate 85,635 downwards.
GTCGCCCGCCGAAAAACTCTCGTTGCCAGGCAGGACGTGATGCCGTTCGCCGCTGTTTGAGGCGTTGCGGAAACTGGGTTCGTCGGCACCGCGCTTTGGCACGGGCACGCCATGGGCGGTATCGACATCGGCGATCTTGTCGGAGCGGACCTGATCGCGGATCGAGCGCTTCAACTCGTCATGCACCCGCTTCAGGAAACGTTGCCGGTTGCCGAGGCTGCGGTCCTTGGGGTTCAGCCGGCGATCGATGAAATTCGGCATGGGCCGACTCCCGTTTCGGTGTCAGCCAGCCTTGTTGACGCGCATATACCAATCGACCAGCCGCCGGACCTGCCGCACGGTATAGCCACGCTCGGTCATGCGGTCGACGAATTCGGCGTGCTGCTTTTCGGTGGCACTGTCCTTCTTCGAACCGAAGCTGATGACCGGCAACAGGTCCTCGACCTGGCCGAACATGCGCTTTTCGATGACCTCGCGCAGTTTTTCGTAGCTCGTCCAGGCCGGGTTGCGCCCGCCATTGCGGGCCCGGGCACGCAGGGTGAATTTGACGACTTCGTTGCGGAAGTCCTTGGGATTGGCGATGCCGGCAGGCTTTTCGATCTGCGACAACTCGCTGTCGAGGATTTCCCGATTGAGGATCTGCCCCGTGTCGGGATCCTTGAAATCCTGGTCTTCCAGCCAGGCATCGGCGTAGGAAATGTAGCGATCGAACAGGTTCTGGCCATATTCGCTGTAGGATTCCAGATAGGCCTTCTGGATCTCGTGGCCGATGAATTCGGCGTAGCGGCTCGCCAGTTCCGAGCGGATGAAATCGATGTAGTTCGCTTCGACTTCCTTGGAGAACTGCTCGCGGCGGATCGCCTGCTCGAGTATGTACATCAGATGGACCGAGTCGGCCGCGACCTCCTTGGTATCGTAGTTGAAGGTCTCGGACAGTACCTTGAAGGCGAACCGCGTGCTGATGCCGGTCATGCCCTCGTCGACCCCGGCGGCATCCCGGTATTCCTGCAGCGATTTGGCCTTGGGATCGGTGTCCTTGAGGTTCTCGCCGTCATAGACGCGCATCTTGGTATAGGTCGGCGAATTTTCATGCGGGGTCAGCCGCGTGGCGACGGTGAAGCGGCTGAGGTTTTCCAGCACTTCCGGCGCACAGGGGCTGGCGGAAAGCTCGCTCTCGCGCAGCAGCTTTTCGTAGATCTGCCGCTCCTCGGTGATGCGCAGGCAATAGGGCACCTTGACCACCAGGATACGGTCGAGGAAGGCCTCGTTGTTCTTGTTGTGCTTGAAATGCAGCCATTCCGATTCATTGGAATGGGCAAGCACGATGCCCTGATAGGGGAAAGAGCCGAAGTTTTCCGTGCCGTTGTAGCTGCCCTCCTGCGTGGCAGTGAGCAGCGGATGCAGCACCTTGATCGGCGCCTTGAACATTTCGACGAATTCGAGCAGGCCCTGGGTCGTGCGGTTGAGACCGCCGCTGAAGGAATAGGCGTCTGGATCGGCCTGGCTGAAGTTTTCGAGCTGGCGGATATCCACCTTGCCGACCAGGGTCGAGACGTCCTGATTGTTCTCGTCGCCGGGTTCGGTCTTGGCAATGGCGATCTGGCGCAGGCGGGAGGGCATGAGCTTGACGACGCTGAACCGCGAAATATCGCCGCCGATCTCGTCGAGCCGCTTCGTCGCCCAGGGCGAGATGAGGCCGGTGAGCCGCCGCTTGGCGATGCCGTATTTGTCCTCCAGCAGATCGCCCATGCGCTCGCGGCTGAAGAGACCGAGAGGTGATTCGAAAACCGGGCTGATCTTGCCGTCGATGGCGAGCGTGTAGATCGGCTGGTCTTCCATCAGCTTCTTGAGGCGTTCGGCGAGCGAGGACTTTCCGCCCCCCACCGGACCCAGCAGGTAGAGAATCTGCTTGCGCTCTTCGAGCCCCTGCGCGGCATAGCGGAAGTAGCCGACGATCCGCTCGATCGTGTCTTCCATGCCGTAGAAATCGGAGAAGGAGGGGTAAATCTTGATGGTTCGGTTGCCGAATATCCGGCCGAGGCGCTCGTCGGCACTGGTATCGATGAGCTGCGGTTCGCCGATGGCCGTCACCATCCGCTCCGGCGCGGTGGCATACATCTTTTTATCGTCACGGCACGCCAGCAGGTACTCCTGGAGGCTCAGCTCCTCCTGCGCGGTGCTCGCATAAGTTTTTGAAAAGAGGTCGAAAACATCGCTGCCAGTGGTTCTCATGGAACGCTCCTGCGGTCATCGAACAGTATAGCTTTTTTCGCGTCTGCCGTCCTGTTTTTTAAACGGAATGCAGCAGAAATTTGTTCCCGCCTTCGCTGTAAACAGAAAGTGAATGCAAGCTTGGATACTGAAGGCAGCAAATCTTCCAAGCACTCTGTTCATTCAACAGACATGGCACTGGACGCGAGCCGTCTGTGCGCGCTTTAACGCGAATCACGGACATGCAATGTCCACCAGCATATAATCGACCGATCGGAACACAATGCCAATTCACGAACTTGCCGCGCTCGGTGCCGCGACCTGCTGGGCCCTGACGGGGCTGATCTCGGCGGGGCCTGCCGGCCATCTCGGCGCGCCGGCCTTCAACCGGGTCCGCCAGATCTTCGTCACCGGCCTTCTTGCCCTCTATGTGTTGGCGACCGGTACATGGCGGGAGCTGGATGCGGCGAGCATCGGCCCGCTGCTGCTGTCCGGATTGATCGGCATCTTCGTTGGCGACACGCTGCTCTTCGCCACGCTGAACCGGCTTGGCCCGCGCCGCTCCGGAATCCTCTTCGCGCTGAATGCGCCGATTGCCGCTCTGCTCGGCTGGCTGGTACTGGGCGAAGCCCTGCCGGTCCCCGCCATGGCGGGGATCGCGCTGACGGCCACAGGGGTGTTCCTCGCCATTCTCTTCGGCAAGCGGCGGGCGCAGATACATGAGTGGGAAACGATCAAGGGGCCGTTGTCGATCGGCGTCCTGCTGGGGTTGGGCGCCGCGACGGGCCAGGCCATCGGCTCCATCCTCGTGCGCCCTGTCATGGAGAGCGGCATCGACCCCTTCGTCGCTTCGCTGCTGCGCGTCGGCATTGCCGCGCTCTGCCTCAGCGTCCTGACCCAACTGCCCATCCCCTCCGTCAAGCCGAAAGGGCCGCTCACGCTCAAAGTCGCGGCAATGACCGCATTGACCGGTGTGCTCGCGCTTGCCATCGGCATGACGCTGCTGCTCTTTGCATTGTCGGGCGGCAAGGTCGGCATCATCTCGACACTCTCGGCCACCTCCCCGGTGATGATATTGCCGATGCTGTGGCTGAAGACCGGGGAGCGGCCGGCCGGTGGGGCTTGGGCTGGTGCCGCCCTCGTCGTCATTGGCATGGGCCTGATCTTCCTGCGCTGAGCGATAGCGCGGGCCGTCGCACCGTTCCAAAGAGAATGCATCGGGCACCGACCTGTGGACAGAATGGCGGATGTCATGCGGGTGTCATGGCGATCTGTTGAAACGCTGCCCCATGCCGCTCGGTGATCGTGACGATCGAGATGGGAACCGACCAGACCGATTTCGCATCGATTACTTCACCGCACAGGCATCCGCAGTTCGCCGCCGTCCAGCCCGTCGCGTCGATGGGTGAGGACGGACATTCCAGCGTAGGAAACCCTGATGATCGAAACGGTGATCTCTCCCGCTCCCTCCCCGACCGCAGCGCGCAAAGAGGGGGTCGGCAAGCGCCTCAACCGCGCCGTTCGCCGCAATCCGTTGCTCTCCGCCTCCGGAATGTCCGAATATGTCTTCTCCCGGCTTTTCCGGAATCTCGTCTATGCGCAGATCTGGGAAGATCCCGATGTCGACATGGCTGCGCTGAAGATCGCGCCGGGAAACAGCATCGTCACCATCGCGTCCGGCGGCTGCAATGCACTTTCCTATCTTGTCGCCGATCCCGCCCGCATCGAGGCGGTGGACCTCAACCCGGCGCATGTCTGTTTCAACCGCCTGAAACTGACTGCCGCCGCCCACCTGCCGGACTACGAGACGTTCTACCGGTTCTACGGCCAGGGCGATGATCGCCGGAACCTCGACGCCTACCAGCACTATCTGAGGCCCCATCTCGATGCGGAAACCCGCGACTACTGGGAAAGCCGGACCGTCACCGGCCGCCGCCGTATCTCCATCTTCCACCGCCACCTCTATCGCCACGGCCTGCTCGGCGGCTTCATCGGCCTAGGCCATACGATGGCCCGTCTTTACGGCGCCGATCCCCGCGGCCTGCTCAAGGCCCGTACGATCGAGGACCAGAAGCGCTTCTTCGACGAAACGCTGGCACCGCTCTTCGAAAAGCGCCTGGTCCGCTGGGCGACGGGGCGGAAAAGCTCGCTCTTCGGGCTCGGCATTCCGCCGCAGCAATATGAGGCGCTTTCGGGTGCCGGCAGCGACATGGCGTCGATCCTGCGCCAGCGCGTCGAAAAGCTCGCCTGCGGCTTCCCGCTCTCGGAAAACTATTTTGCCTGGCAGGCCTTCGGGCGCGGGTATGGCAGCGGAGAGCTTGCGCCATTGCCGCCCTATCTCTCCCGGCAGAATTTTGAAGCGGTCCGAAGCCGCGCCGGCCGCATCTCCATCACCAACACGTCGCTGACCGAGTTTCTCGCGGCAAAAGCCCCCGAATCCGTTGATCGCTTCATCCTGCTCGATGCGCAGGACTGGATGACGGATGCGCAGCTCAACGCCTTGTGGAGCGAGATCACCCGCACCGCCGCCCCCGGCGCACGCGTCATCTTCCGCACGGCGCCCGCGGAAAGCCTGCTGCCCGGCCGTGTCGCCGACACAATTCTCGACCGCTGGGCCTACCACGCCGCGGAATCGCGTGCGTTGCACGACAAGGATCGCTCGTCGATCTACGGCGGTTTCCACCTCTATGAATTCAAGGGGTGAGCGCCGATGAACGCGCTATCCGATCATGCGCTGCTGATGGACCGCATCTACCGCTGGCAGCGGCGGTTCGGCATCTATGATGCCACGCGAAAATACTACCTGCTCGGCCGAGACCCCTTGCTTGCCGGCCTCCGACCAGTACCGGGCGGTTCGGTGCTGGAGATCGGCTGCGGCACCGGGCGCAACCTCGTGAAAGCGGCTGGGCTTTATCCCGAGGCCCGTTTCCACGGCATCGACATCTCCCAGGAAATGCTCACGGCAGCGGAAAAGGCCGTCGCGGGCGCCGGCCTCGACGGCAGGATACGCCTCGCCAGAGCGGACGCCGCCGCTTTCGACCCGCAAGTGGCTTTCGGCCAGGGCAGCTACGATCGCATCTTCATTTCCTATGCCGTATCAATGATCCCGCAATGGCAGAAGGTCGTCACGGAGGCCACTGCCCGCCTCGCCCCGGGTGGGGAGCTGCATATCGCCGATTTTGGCGACATGCAGGGCTTGCCTGGCTGGTTCAAAAGCGCCGTGACCACCTGGCTCGGTTGGCACCATGTGACGCCGCGCGCCGACCTGTTCGACTTTGCCGCCGAACTGGCCGATGCCCATGCCGGACGCAGCGAAGCGAAAAGACTGCATCGCGGCTTTTCCTGGATCGCCGTTATCCGGATGCCTTGATTGGCATAGCCGGCACGCAAAGCATAAAGCCACTCCGACAAGGGAGGCGCCGGAGTGGCTTATCTCAGAACAGCGTCTCGACCTTCGCCGCGATCGCGTTTCCGAGCCGGATGTTGGTTTCCGCAGAAAAATGGATGCCATCGACACCATCGGTTGAGACGTGCTCGCCAGCGGCCAGGAACTCGACCTTCATGAAAGCCGCGAGCGCCTTGTAGAGCCCGGCCAACTCCTTCGACTTTTCATATCCGCCACCGAACATGCCTTCGAACCAGGGATCGGGCATCGGCGCCAGCGGCGGCGGAGCAACGACGAGCACGCGCGGTGCGGGATAGGGCGTACCGACGCCGCCGGTAGAGGTCAGCGCCTGGCCGACGAGCTTGCCCATGCCGTTGGCGATCTCGTAGGGCGTACGATGGAAATAGGATTTCGTGTCGTTGGTGCCCAGCATGAGGATGACGAGATCGAGCGGCAGGTGGCTGGCGAGTGCCGCCGGCAGATAGGCGCTGCCGTTGAGCCTTGCGTCATTCGGATCGTCGAGGCTGGTGGTGCGGGCGCTGAGCCCCTCTTCGATGATATGATAGTTCGCGCCGAGCCGTGCTGACATGGCGCCGGTCCACCGCTGCTCATAGGGATAGCGCAGTGTCGGTGCGGATTCCTTCACCGGGATCCAGCCCCATGTCAGTGAATCCCCGAAGCACAGGATTGAACGTTTCTCCGCCATTAACGACCTCCTTGAATGGCTGGTTGATTGTTATTTTTCGGCGCGCAGGCCGTAGAAAATGGCCGCAAGCAGAATGATCAGCCCCTGGGCGACAAGCTTGCCGGCGTCGCCGACGCCGAACATCGTCATCACGACGAAGAGGAAGGCGAAGCACAGCACGCCAAAAAACGGACCCCAGACACCCCCCTCGCCGCGCCCGAAGACGACGCCGCCCAGAATGGTGGCGGCGACCGAGAGGATCGGGAGGTCGAGCCCGACGCGCACGCTGCCGACGGCGATGGACGCGGTCTGGACGAGGGCGGCGATGGCCGCCATCAGGCCGGCGAGCGTATGGGCGAGGATCACCGTGCGCTCCACCGGCACACCGGAAAAGTGGGCGGCCGGCATGCTCTCGCCAACGGCGGTGACGAAACGTCCGAAGACCGTCTGCGAGAGAAGCAGCGCCATCAGCGCCGTGAGGCCGATCCAGAAGATCACGGGGCTCGGCAACCCGAGAAAGCGTGTGTTGAACAGATCGTTGAAAACGGTCGGGACATCGCCCGGCGGCTTGCCGCTCGAAAGATATTGCACGAAGCCCACGAGCACGATGCTCAGCGCAAGCGTGACGATGACCGCCGAAACGCGGCGCCGGGCCACCATCACGCCGTTGAAGAGGCCGATCGAGAGACCGATCGCAAGCGCCAGCCCGACATGGAAGCCGAGCGAGGCGCCCGGGAAAATGCCGGACGAGATGCAATAGTTGATCAGCAGGATGACGCCGCCGCCGGACAGGTCGATCGACTTCACCCGCATGACCAGCAACTGGCCGAGCACGAGGATGCCGAGCGGAACGACTTGGCGCGCGAAGACGCCGAGCACATTGGAATTGAGCATCTGTGGACGCGCGACGAACAGGATCCCAAGCAGAATGACGAGCAGGTAATAGGATGGCGGGACCTTGGAAATCCGGCGCAGGAGGGGAGAGTTGACGAGGGCCGACATGGGTCAGAGTCCAATCTTCTTGCGCGACTGAAGCGCCACGACGGCGATAAGCAGAATGCCCTTGATTGCCGTTTGCACGAAAGGCGTGACGTTGAGCAGGTTCATGCCGTTGGAGAGGAGCGCCAGCACCGCAACCCCGATGATCGTTCCATGCAGGCTGCCGACGCCGCCGGACAGTTGCGTGCCGCCGATCGCCACCGCCGTGATTGCATCGAGTTCCATGAACAGGCCGACATTCGGATCGCCCGAGACGATGCGCCCAGCCAGGAAGACGCCGGCCAGCGCGGCAAACAACGAGCAGACCACATAGGCCAGGAGAATGTTGCGGCTGGCGGGGATGCCGAAATTGCGCGCGGCATCGGTCGAACCGGATGCAACGCCGCCGCCGATGGCAAAGAGATGCAACCCGTAGCGCGAACCGTAGAGCAGTTTCCAGGCGATCAGGATCGTCACAATGCCCCAGAAGACTGGAAACGGAACGCCAGCCACCGATCCGTCCACCGCCCAGCGTACGACCTCCGGCACGGACCCGCCCGATACCGGCCGCAGCACGCGGGTGATGCCGAGCACGACATATTGCGTGGCAAGCGTCGCGACGATCGGATGCACATTGAGCCGCGTGACGCAGTAGCCGTTGGTGGCGCCGATCAGCGCGGCAAAGATGAAGACGCCGGGAATGGTGATGCCGGCCGGCAGGTCGAGCGCCAGAAAGGCCGTCGTGAAGCTGACGACGGAGCCGATGGAGAGATCCAGCCCGCCAACTAGCACGACGAACATCTGCCCGACCGCCGTGATGAGGAGCGGCATGCCCTGGGCAACGAGGTTGGCAAGATTGCTCAACTGGCTGAACTGGCTGGTCGTTGCGGCCAGCCAGAGGATCATGGCCACGGTGATGAGAAGCGGCAGCAGCCAAAGGCCCTGCCGGCTGCCGCGGCCGGTGAGCAGTTTGCCCAGAGTGGCGGAAGGGGAAGGTGTCATTGGGGATTCCGTTCCGTCATGTGCTGAGAGCCGCGTCGAGAATGCCGTGCTCGGTCACTTCGCCGGCCTGCATTTCGGACACGATGGTGTTGCCGTGGATGACATAGAGGCGGTCGCAAAGGCCGATCAGCTCCAGCGTCTCGCGGGAGAGCACCAGCACCGCGCCGCCCGCCTTGGCGAAATCCCGCAGGATGCGGTAGATTTCCGCCTTGGCGCCAACGTCCACGCCGCGCGTCGGCTCCTCGATGAGGAGGAGATCGGCGTCGGTCGCAAGATAGCGGCCGAGCAGCACTTTCTGCTGGTTGCCGCCGGAGAGCGCACCGACTATCGCGGCCGGACCCGTTGCCTTGACGCCCAATCGCTGCATCGTCTGCGCGATGACATCACGATAGCGCTTTGCCGGCTGGATCGCGGATCGTCCGCCATGGAGCGCCATGGCAATGTTCTGGCCGACCGAATGACCGAGGAACAATCCTTCGTCCTTGCGGTCCTCCGGCACGAAGGCGCCGCCGCGAGCCTGCCATCGCCGCACGCCGCTTTCCTTCGGCATCGGAAGGCGCATGGTTTCGCCCTGACGGGAAAATGAGCCTTCGACCGGCGCGAACTGCCCGACCAGGGCGCGCAAAGCCTTTTGCTGTCCCTGTCCTTCGAGCCCGGCGAGCCCGACGATCTCGCCCTTGCGAACGACAAGTGAAAACGGCCTTGAATCCGGCTCCAGCCGTAGCCCGGAAATCGACAGGGCCGCGTCTCCGGCAGCATCGCTGCGTTCGGGGAAAAGGGCTTCCAGTTCACGCCCGACCATCATCGCGATCAAAGCGGATGGCGTGATGTCCGTGAGCGGTCGCGTGCCAACCAGCTGGCCGTCCTTCAGCACCGTCACCACGTCGCAGATCGCAAAAATCTCGTCCATGCGGTGGGAGATGTAGACCACGGCCTTGCCCTCATCGCGCAGCGCACGGATGTGGCGGTTGAGCACCTCGACATCCGCCGCGTTGAGCGCGGCGGTCGGTTCGTCGAGGATGAAGATGTCGGCGTCCGCATCGATGCCGTGGGCGATCTCGACGAACTGCCGTTCGGCGATGGAAAGTTCCGACACCAATGTATCCGGATCGAGCGTGAGGCCGAGGCGGGCAAGCGCTCCCTTCGTCTCCTCGCGCATCCGCCGCCGGTCGATGCCGCCGAAGCGGCCAATGGGCTCGCGGCCGAGAAACAGGTTTTCTGCAATCGTCATGTTGGGCAGCAGCGAGAGTTCCTGAAACACCGTGGATATGCCGGCGGCAAGGGCTGCGCGCGGATTGGCGAAGCTGACCGTTCGGCCGGCGCGCCGGATTTCGCCACTGTCCGGCTGGTGCACGCCGGCCAGGATTTTCATCAGCGTCGATTTCCCGGCGCCGTTCTCGCCCATCAGGGCATGCACCGTGCCGGGTGCGAGCGCCAGCGACACGTTCCTGAGCGCAGCACTTCCGCCGAACGCCTTGGATATTCCGGACATTTCAATGAGATGCGTCACTGGCCCCTCCCAACCGCGACCGGAGGCAGGCGATCCGCCTGCCTCCCTGCAGCACACGCTACTGCTTGGCGTAGAACTGCTTGAGCTGCTCTTCGGAGAGTTCCGACGGCCACCAGACATTGGCCGAAAGATCGTCACGGTAGTATTTCTTGACCTTTTCGAGGTCCCAGCCCGGCGGGTTGTAGTCGTAGTGCTTCTTGAGCGCCTTGCCTTCCAGCAGCGCGACGGCGGCGCGGATGCCCGCTGCACCCTGGGCAGGGCTGTATTCCGACGAGATCGACTTGAAATTGTCGGCGATCCACTGGCCGAAGAAGCCGTTGTTGCCCTCGCCGGAAATCGGCGGGATCGTGGCGCCGAACTGCTTGAACACGTCGACGCAGGCGCGCGTCATGTCCGCGCCGGACGACCAGATGCCGGCGACATTCGGATCGTTGAGATAGAGCGTCTCGCAGACCTTCTTGGCCTTGTCGTATTGCCAGTCGCCATGTTCCTCGGCGGTGATCTTGATCCCGGTGCCTTCGAGCGATTGCTTGAGGCCGTTGTAGCGGTTGGTGTCCTCCGGGTGGCCTGCCAGGCCGCGCAGCACCCAGATATTCCCCTGTCCGCCGAGTTCCTTGACGAGGAAGTCGCCCATCACCTTGCCGAAATGCTCGGCACCGCCCTGGATCTCCGTCGTGTAGGCGTCGGATTCGATGCGGCCCGTGTGAAGCACGACCGGAATGCCCGCCTCTACGGCCTTCTCGATACTGGCATTGGCCGAGGTTGAGGTGACCGGTTGGACGATGATCGCATCCACCTTCTGGGCGATCAGGTCCTCGATATCGGCGACCTGCTTCTTCTGATCGAAGCCGGCATCGAGCAGAACGAACTTGGTGATACGCGTATCGCGGTCGGCGGCGGCCTGCGCTTCGTGCGCCACCTGCACCGTCCAGGTATTTGCATTGACGCCGAAGCTGCTCATGCCGATGACCCAGGGGGCATCCTTCTTGTACTTACCCTCTTCGACGCTTGGGTTGTTTTCTGCCCGGGTCGTCACGCCGTCGAGCAGGGGCACCTCCTGCGCCAGACTGCTATGGGCAAAGACCACGCCGGCCAACAGGGCCGTGATGCCGATTTTCCTGATGATGCTGCTCATACTTTTCCTCCAAAAGCAGGCCTCAAACGAAAGGAAGGCGGGCGAAAAGGCATGCGATATCGGCAGCCCGTGACCTTCGTCACGCACTCGCTCGCAGCCTGAAACGACCTGAAGCTCTCCTCCGGCCGACACAAAATCACTGGCGCTTTGTGCTGTCAATAGTTATTCAGACTGAATGAATAATTAGCGATCCTTGCAAATCGCCCGCCCGGATGCGAAGTCTGCGCCGCAGATGCGATCAGCCGGCACGGTGGAGGAGACAGTGAAGCGGACCGTTCTATGTTTCGGGGACTCGAACACCTACGGCCAGATTCCGGGTCGCGGGCCGCTTGAGCGCTATCGCCGCGAAGAGCGCTGGGCCGGCGTGCTGGAGGGCGCGCTCGGTGCCGGGTGGCAGATCATCGAGGAGGGGCTCAGCGGCCGCACGACGGTGCATGACGACCCGATCGAAGGGGCATTGAAGAACGGCCGAACCTATCTGCGCCCCTGCCTGCAAAGCCATGCGCCGCTCGATCTGATCATCATCATGCTGGGAACCAACGACCTGAAGCGGCGGTTCAACATGCCGCCCTCGGAGGTCGCCATGGGCATCGGCTGCCTCGTGCACGATATCCGGGAGCTTTCGCCCGGGCCCGCGGGTCATGATCCGGAGATCATGATCGTGGCGCCGCCGCCGATGCTCGACGACCTGCGGGAATGGGAGGCGATCTTCTCCGGCGCGCAGGAAAAATCCCGCAAGCTGGCGCTCGAATTTGAAATCATGGCAGATTCGCTGGAGGTGCATTTCTTCGATGCGGGCACGGCCTGCCAATGTTCGCCGGCGGATGGTTTCCATATCGACGGGGAGGCTCACCGCCGCCTCGGGGAGGCCCTGGCGCAGGAAGTGGCGGCAATCGGGTGGCCAGATGCGTAGGCGCACCCCCACCCGGAACGACGCCGCCCTTTGCGGGAAGGATCGCCCCCTTGCCTGACATGCGATTTGCGCCCCCCAATCCGCTTCGCATCGCCGACCGCGCGAGCGGCCTCAATTCGCTGAGCGTGCGCAGCTACAACGAGCGTCTCGTGCTCTCGCTGCTTTTGCAGAACGAGGCGACGACGCGACTTGAAATCGGCGAGAAGACCGGCCTTTCGGCCCAGACGATCTCGGTGATCGTGCGCTCGCTCGAGCAGGAAGGCCTTGTCATGCGCGGCGAGGCGCAAAAAGGCCGCGTCGGACCACCGACGACACCCATCATGCTTAATCCGGAGGGTGCCTACTCCGTCGGTGTCAGCGTCGGCTATCGTAACAGCCACATCGTCGTCGTCGACTTCATCGGCAATGTACAACACCAGCATGTGATGCCGCACAGGGCCGCCGGCGTCTTCGACGCGTCGGAGGGGCTGGCACTGGAAATCCGCAATGCGATTGCCAGCCTTTCAGACAGCCGGCGGGGACGCATTGCGGGCATTGGGCTGGCGTTGCCGACGCCACCGCTTGAGGCCGGCCCAGACCATGCCATCCTGCACCGATTTATGGAGGCGGAGCTTGGCCTTCCGGTCTTCGTGCAGAACGACATCACCGCAGCAGCCGGTGGTGAAAGCCTGTTCGGTGCCGCGCGACAGTTGCAGGATTTCCTGTTCTTCTATCTCGGCGCCCGCCTGCACAGCCGCCTCGTGCTCAATCACCAGATCTACAACGGCAATTCGCCGCTGAGCGAAGATGTCGGCATGCTCGCGCTCGAACGCACCCTGCCAGCCGGCGATGCGGCGGTGGAAAAGCTTTGGACGCCATCCCAGGCCTGGCCGCCGATGGGGCCAGCCTTTGACGCCTGGCAGCAGGCCTGCGCGCAAAGCCTCGTCCGATCGGTCCAGTCGCTTCTGCATTTCATCGAGTTGAAGACCGTCGTGCTCTCCTCGTTCATTCCCCCTGCGGCCTGCGAAGCGCTCTGCGATCTCATTCGCCGGGAAATCCCCACCATCGATGCGGTGGTCGGCAAGACATCCGCCGCGCCAAAGGCGATCGGGGCTGCAAGCCTGCCGTTCAGCTCGCGCTTCATGGTGAACTAGAGGGGCGTGCGGGCGATCGCGATCGAGTTCCGCGCGAAATCAAAAAAAATGGGCCACCGGAAAACCGAGGCCCATGAAGTGTGGAGATATTTAAACCTCCAGAGGGGAACAGCTGATGCAGCGGACTGGGAGGAGACCGCCATGTGCATCAACTAAGGGTACTATGCTCGTTTTTTGACCGTTTGGAAAACATTTATTGTGCAATGCAGCTATGCAGAAGGCGCACCACTTGCCGCCTGCCACCTGGAGCATTCCGCCGGCGGCAGGAACCTCATCCCTTACAAGACGCCCCACGCGCGAAAACGTCCTCTGCCCGTCAACTCCCGCAACTTGAGTTCCTCCACGATCCGCAGCGCCGCCCGGGGTGTCACGCCGAGTGCCCTCGCGACCATGCCCGTTGACACCATCGGGCGGGAGAGCACGAGATCGATAAGGTCCGGCAGCCTTGAGGACGTCCGACGATCAACAAGGCGACGCTCCATCATCTGACGCGCGAGGATCAGGCGATCATGCTCCTTCATGCCGATAGTCACCGCGGCCGTCACCCCATCGAGGTGAGCGGCAAGGCGGGTATCCCGGTCGCGGTGCACACGCTGTTCGCGCCGGATGGTCTTCATGCCGAGATTGACGGCTGCAAGATGCGCCCCCGTTGTGAGGCCCGCTTCGCGCAGGCAGGCTGCCGCGAGAAGGCGCCCCAGCCATGGAGCATGCTGCAGGACCTGCAGGGTATTCCAGGCATCGAGCAGCAATACGGCGCGCAGGGCCGGGGGCAATTCCCTGCTTTCATCGACGGCAACGCGCCATTCCTCCAGCCGTGCATCCTCGTCCCAATCAAGATCGTAGACGAGAGGGTCCTTCTCCCGGCCACCCCGTCGCGGCGGAACGCTGGCGCCCGACAAGACGGCGTCTGATCGTGCCAGCACGGCATCCATCGCAGCGAGTTCCCTCGCCAGGGGATCGGACATGTCCGGTTCCCCTTCCTTCGCCCGAGCCACGGGGTCATCGCCAGCAAGAGGCGCAGATGCCTTCTGCCTATCCCCTATCGGGTCAGCACCACCTAAGCCGCGCAGGCTGCGTATGCTTTCTATGCCGAGCGCCCAATCCGGCGGCTGCAAGACAATGCGCCGGCGTGTGCGTAATACATCGCGGGCGATTGTGAGTTCGTGGGTCGGCGTGCGGATATCGTGGCCGTCATCGTGCAGCACAAGATCCTCGAGATGAACAAGTTCACCGTCTATCCACAGCGAGGCACAGGCATCGGTGAAATGCATGCGCTCGATCCAGCCCTCGCCAACCGGCGAATGGGCGAGGCGCTCGTCGAGGCGCGCCAATGCAGCCGTCGCGCCGCAGATGCGGGGTAACAGGCTGTGCAGCGGCAATTTTGAAAGATCATAACGCATTGAATTCATGGTAAACGAATTGTCAAACGGACACTATATCATAGTTAATGTCCGCTAGATGGAAATGGCGTGCGATCGCCGCGCCTCATCCATCACCTCGACCGGTCCTAAACGCCCAGATTATGATGATAGAACGTCCAGTTTTGCTCTTCAACGGTGCCGGTCGAAGCGCAAATCGAAATCGGCAATCGCGGGAAGGCTTTGCACCGGATCGCCCGTTCAGCATCGATCGGTGAACACTGCGTTCGCGGAGCGCGCCTTTTCAAGCCGGCTTCGATATCCCATCTTCCGGCCATCACACTCCTAAGGACGCCATGCGTCGAGGCAGACATTCATGAAGAAAATCGGCTTCCTGTCCTTCGGACACTGGACCCCCTCCCCTCAATCGCAAACCCGCTCGGCGGGTGACACCTTGCTGCAGTCGATCGACCTTGCCGTCGCGGCGGAAGAGCTTGGCGCTGACGGGGCCTACTTCCGGGTACACCACTTTGCGCGCCAGCTCGCTTCCCCGTTTCCGTTGCTGGCAGCCATAGGCGCCAGGACGAAGAGGATCGAGATCGGCACGGCCGTTATCGACATGCGCTATGAAAACCCGCTCTACATGGCAGAGGACGCTGGTGCCGCCGATCTCATCTCCGGCGGACGTCTACAGCTTGGCGTCAGCCGCGGCTCGCCCGAGCAGGTCATCGATGGTTGGCGCTATTTCGGTTTTGAGCCGCAGGACGGCATGAGCGACGCCGACATGGGCCGCCGCCACGCCGAAGTGTTTCTCGATATCCTGAAGGGCGAAGGTTTTGCGCAACCGAACCCGCGGCCGATGTTTCCCAATCCGCCCGGTCTTTTGCGCCTCGAGCCCCATTCGGAAGGCCTGCGCGAGCGTATCTGGTGGGGTGCAAGCTCGAACGCCACCGCCGTCTGGGCTGCGAAACACGGCATGAACCTGCAAAGTTCGACCTTGAAGAACGATGAGACGGGCGAACCCTTCCACGTCCAGCAGGCGGCGCAGATCCGCGCTTATCGCGGGGCCTGGAAGGAAGCTGGCCACAGCCGCACGCCGCGTGTTTCCGTGAGCCGCAGCATTTTCGCGCTCGTCGACGACCGGGACCGCGCCTATTTCGGCCGCGGCGGCAAGGAAGAGGATTCGGTCGGCTTCATCGACGACAAGACCCGGGCGATCTTCGGCCGCTCCTATGCGGGCCAACCGGAAGAACTCATCAAGCAGCTTGCCGAGGATGAGGCGATCAAGGAAGCGGACACGCTTCTGCTCACCGTACCGAACCAGCTGGGCGTCGAATACAACGCCCATGTCATCGAGGCGATTCTGAAGCACGTCGCCCCGGCCCTGGGGTGGCGGTAGACGTCTATTCTATGGTTCTTTGAAAACAAAAAGACGCGCCAGAGAGCCTGGCGCGTCTTTATGTCTAATGCTCAGCGATGCCCGACATTTCGGCCGTCGAAGATGTTACCAGGAGGTGCTTGCCTTGAGCATGAAGGTGCGTCCCGCGCCATAGCCGCAGGAGTTTAGTCCCTGGCAAGACGCAACGTAGTCCTTGTCGAAAAGGTTGGAGACGTTGAGTGCAACGCCCCAATTGTCTTTCTTGTAACGGATAGCGGCATCGACAAGCGTCGCAGACGGAACCTTGCGCGTATTTTCACGGTCCGCCCAAGACTTGCCGATATGGCGCAGCCCCGCAGCGGCACTCCACCCTTCGAGCGTATCACCCTGAAACGCATAATCGGCCCACAGCGATGCAGTGAGATCGGGAACCTGGATCGGCGTATTGCCAGCCGGCGTACCGTCAAACGATCCGCCTGTCGCTTTCGTGACCTCCATGTCGATATAGGTCAGAGCGCCGATCAGTTGAAGCCCGCTCGTGACATTCGCCTGGATCGAGGTCTCGAAGCCGCGGGCCTTCACCTCGCCGATGGCAGACGTCGTTGGAATTCCAGTATCCGGATCGGTAATCGTGCTGGATACATTCTGTCGCGTTATGTCGAAATAGGCTGCCGTAATAAGAGCATCCATGAAATCCGGCTGATATTTGACACCAGCTTCCCACTGCTTGCCTGTTTCTGCCTGCAGCAGGCGGCCTTTTTCATCCGTTGATGTCGTTGGATTGAAGGACGTCGAGTAGCTGAGGTAAGGCGTCAGGCCGTTTGCAAATTCGTAGGCAAGCGCGGCCCGCCACGTAAACTCACCCTCTTCGCTGTCAGTAGTCTTCAACGTCTTGGTCGCATGGTCGTAGTTAGCGACTTCGGTCGATACGAAGTCGTAGCGACCATTGAGTGTCGCAATCCACCCATCGCCAAACTTGATCTGATCCTGCGCATAAATCCCAAGCTGATCCCGCTTCAAATCCTGGTCAAGATAGGGGTTGTTGAGCCCCGGTATGTCAACCCCTCCGTAAACCGGGTTAAGGGGGCCTAGGTCCAAACCATCGTCCGTCCTATATCCAACAGCCTGTGTGTGATCGAGTGAATAATGGCGATAGTCCAATCCAAGCAGCAGAGTGTGATCAAGAGGCCCGGTGGCAAATTCACCTTCGAGCTGATTATCGACCGTGAAGATGCCGACGTCCGTATCGTGCGCGAAACGGTAGCGGGCCAGCTTCGTCGGGTCGGTGAACGACCATCCGTTGGTGTACAGAGCATCTTCCTTGAGAGAGACGCTCGCGTAACGCAGGTTCTGGCGAACCGTCCAGTTGTTGTCGAACGTATGTTCGAACTCGTAACCGATCATCGCCTGTTGACGCTCGTAGATGTCGTGGCTCTCGTCACCATAGAACAGATCACGCGGGATGCGGCCGACGCCATCCCTGTCTACGACCGTACCTTCATACGGCAGGAAGCCCGTGCTGGTATGCGTCAGGTCGACGTTCTGATACGAGCTGAGAATGGTAAGGCTGGTATCCTCGTCCGGCTTCCACGTAATGCTGGGCGCGATCGTGCCGCGGAAGTCGTCCGACTTGTCGGTTTCCCAGCCGCCACCCGAAATCTTTCCGGTCAGTCGATAGTTCACGGCATCGTTGTCGCCGAGCTTGTCTCCGAAATCCAGCCCAAGATAGCCGTTGCCGAAGCTGTTGATGCCGGTCTCGACGTAGCGTAGCGGCTCGTCCGTCGGCCGCTTGCTGACAAAATTGACGAAGCCACCTGGGCTGGCGCCGCCATAGAGCGCTGAGCTCGGGCCCTTGATGACCTCGATCCGTTCGAGGAAGAAGGGATCGACCAGGAACGTGCCGAACCCTGTCTGGAACAGGGAGAGCCCATCAAGGAACATGCCGGTCTGGTCGGCCTGGAAGCCACGGATGAAGAGCCAGTCGGTGTCGGAATCCGTGCCATAGGTCGACGGGTTCACGCCTGCAACATAACGCAGGGCCTCGTCGATCTTCTGTGGGCTCTGATCGTCGATCTGCTCGCGACCGACAACCGTTACCGACTGGGGGATCTCATTGAGAGCCGTCGCGGTCTTGCTGCCGGTCCGCGTGGATTTCGCCACCACGCCGCGCACCGGTTCGACGCCGGTGTTCGAGTCAGTCCCTTCGACGCGGATTTCCTGCAGCAGGGTCGGCTTGCTCGCATCCTGGGCGATCGCGGCAAGCGGCGCCAGCAGGGCGATTGTGGCCGTACCGCACGCCAGCGTCAGCTTGAACTGCCGTTCTCTCTTCGGCTTCGTCTTCATTTTACGGATACCCCACTCACGCCTGCCCCGTCGCAGGCACCCCGATAACGATAAGATGAGTGGTTAACTCAAATTTAATTGTCGGGATTGTCGCATTCGCCGAAAATTGAACGTTCTTGGGCAATTTTCCGGGCGCTGAACATCCGCCCGTCCCGCCTTCATTCAGGCGAGCTGCGTCTTCTGCCAATGGGCAGGCGTCGTGCCGAAATTCTTGCGGAAGACGCGGGTGAAATGCGCCTGGTCGGCAAAACCGGATTCGGCGGCGATTGCGGTCAGTGGTTGTTCGCCCTGCAAAAGCAAGTCCTTGGCACGGCGCAGCCGGGCATTGACCTGCCATTGATGCGGGGCCACGCCGGTCGAGGCCTTGAAGGCGTGGCTGAAATGGGATTGCGACAGCCCGATCAGGTTGGCGAGTTCCTCGAGCCTGATGTTGCGCAGGCAGTTTTCTTCAATGAAATCGGTGGCGCGGCGCAGTTGCCAGCCGGCAAGCCGGCTGCGCTTGCGGCCCGGCGCCTTGGCAAGCTTCATGACGTCGATAATCAGCGCAAGCGCTAGGCCGTCGCCGTAGAGATCATGCAGCGGCTGCGGATTGGTGCATTCGGCAGCAATGAACTGCGCAAGCGAGAGAAGGCGGGGGTCGGAAAAGAAGAGTTGCGGTGTCGCCAGACGCTCCGGATCGAGGTCTTCGGCGAGGCGCTTGCTGATCGTTTCCACGTCAAAATGCAGGTCGAGATGACGCAGGAACCGATGATCGGCAAGGTCCGCCCACATCTCGAAGTCAGCGGGGATATAGGCAATCGGGCAGCGCTGCCAATCCGCGGCGCTTTCCGGCCCCTCCTGTGACAGGCGGATGCGGGACGCACCCGGGCCGCGTTTGTCCAGCAGGATGAAGAGACGCGGGTCCCGGCCGACATAATAGCCGCCGGCATAGGCCGCGCATTCCACATCCCAGACATCGGCGACGATCCCGTTCCAGTGCCGGCGATTGAGGCCGCCGACCACGGAAAAGCCTTCGATCCTGTTCTGCATGCGCGGCTGGAACGTCATCCGGCGAACTATTCCTTCCTAATTTTATCAAGTTTTTTAGCGGGAATTTCGCGGCAATGCAATATCGCTAAAATGCGAGAAGGGGCGGTTTGACACCGCCCCTTCCCTTCCCCGCAGGTTCTTCTTCTTAGTCTTCTTCTTGGAAAACCTGTTCGCGCTTCGCCTTGACCGACGGCAGGAAGACGACAACCAGGACTGCCAGGGCAATCACCAACAGGATGGCGCTGATCGGGCGCGTCACGAAGGTCGTCGGGTCGCCACGCGACAGGATCATGGCGCGGCGCAGGTTCTCTTCCAGCAGCGGGCCGAGCACGAAGCCAAGCAGCAGCGGCGCCGGTTCGCAGCGCAGCTTGACCAGCAGGTAGCCGCCGAGCCCGAAGAATGCGACCGCATAGAGGTCGAAGACGTTCGAGTTCACGCTGTAGACGCCGATCGAGCAGAACGCCATGATGATGGGGAACAGCACGTAGTAGGGCACCGTCAGCAGCTTCACCCAAAGGCCGATCAGCGGCAGGTTCAGTACCACCAGCATCAGGTTGCCGATCCACATCGAGGCGATGATGCCCCAGAACAGGGTCGGCTGCTCGACGGCGACGTTCGGGCCGGGAACGATACCCTGGATGATCATCGCGCCAACCATCAGCGCCATGACGGGGTTGGCGGGAATGCCGAGCGTCAACAGGGGGATGAAGGACGTCTGTGCACCGGCATTGTTGGCCGATTCCGGCCCGGCAACGCCGGCGATCGCACCCTGGCCGAACTCCTCCGGCCGGTCGGAAATGCGCTTCTCGACCGTGTAGGAGGCGAATGCCGCGAGGATCGCCCCGCCCCCCGGCAGGATGCCAAGCGCCGAGCCGATCGCCGTGCCGCGCAGAACGGGGCCGACCATCCGCTTGAAATCATCCTTTGTCGGCCAGAGCTCGCTGACCTTTGCCATCAGGACCGTGCGGGTCTTCTCGCCTTCGAGGTTGCGCAGGATTTCCGCGATACCGAAGACACCCACCGCAACGGCCACGAAGTTAAGCCCGTCGGCGTACTCCCGGATGCCCAGGGTAAAGCGTGGCGTGCCCGTATAGATGTCCGTACCGACAAGGCCGAGCAAAAGGCCCAGCGCCACCATGGCAAGCGCCTTGACGATGGAGCCGTGCGCCAGAGCAATCGACGACACGAGGCCGACGACCATCAGGGAAAAGTATTCGGCCGCGCCGAATTTCAGCGCGATGCCGGTCAGCGGTATGGCGAAGATTGCGACAAGGAAGGTCGATACCGTGCCGGCGAAGAAGGAGCCGAGTGCAGCGATGGAAAGTGCTGCCCCTGCCCGGCCCTTGCGCGCCATCTGGTAGCCGTCGATGGCCGTCACGGCGGACGAGGATTCGCCCGGCATGTTGATCAGGATGGCGGTGGTGGAGCCACCGTACTGCGCGCCGTAATAGATGCCGGCGAGCATGATCAGCGAGGAGACCGGCTCCAGCTGGAAGGTGATCGGCAGGAGCATGGCGATCGTCGCCGTTGCGCCGATGCCGGGCAGAACGCCGATCAGCGTGCCGAGCAGAACGCCGATCAGGCAGAAGGCCAGGTTGGCCGGTGAGGCGGCGGTGGAAAAGCCAAGCGCCAGGTTGCTAATGAGATCCATGAGAGCCTCCTAGAGCCGCGTCCACGGGCCGAACCGCTCGAACGGCAGGCCGAGTCCGTAGCTGAACACCGCGACCGAGAAGACCGTGATGCCGATTGCAAGCAGAAGCGCCATAAGCGGTTTCATCCGCGTCGAAGCGAAGGCTGCAATAAGCGCCGTGAAGAACAGCGACGGGACGAAGCCGAGACCGCGCACCGTAAGCCCGAAGAAGATCGGTGCGGGCAGAATGAAAAGCATCCCGCGCAAGGCCATCGGCCCGATCGGGTCGCCCTTCACACGCGTTGCCTGCACCAGCACGATCGCGCCGAGACCGGTCAGGATCACCGCAAGGATCAGCGGGAAGAAGCCAGGCCCCATGCGGAATGCGGTGCCAAGCTCCAGGTTGAGGCATTGGTAAACGAAGAAGCCGCCAAGCGCGATAAAGGTCAGGCCGCAGATCGCGTTGGTGCTGTCGAACTCTAGTTGTTTCATGGGATCCCCTCCTCCAGCGACCGGATGGGCCGCGCAGACGTCAAAGACCGTGACGGCGGTCAACACCGCCACGGTCCGATCCATGCAAGCCTTGTCTCCGCAAATTCCGGGCGGAAAGTCGCCTTGCATTCACCCGGGATTGTCTTAGTCGGCGAACTGCCCAGCCGCCTCGATGACCGGCTTCCAACGGGCAATTTCACCCTCCAGCTTCGCCTTGAGGGCGGCCGGCGTTGCGTCTGCTTCCGCCGAGGGAACGGTGCCAAGCTCGGCAAACCGGGCGACAACGTTCGGGTCCTTCAGCGCGAGCTGCAAGGACTTGGAAAGCCGCTCCGTCACTTCGGTCGGCGTGCCCTTGGGTGCGTAGATGCCGTGCCAGATACCGACCTGGAACCCGGGCAGGCCTGCCTCTTCGGCCGTCGGAATATCCGGCAGGTTGCCGAGACGCGCGGGGGAGGTTACGGCATAGGCCTTGATCGTTCCGCCCTGGATCTGCTTCGTCGTGTTCGTCGTCTGGTCGCACATGACATCGACCTGGCCGCCAAGGAGATCGGTCATGGCCGGGCCTGTGCCCTTGTAGGGCACGGTGACGAACTGCGTCTGGAGCGCGCTCATCAGCATCATGCCGCACAGATGCGAGGCCGCGCCGATGCCGGCATTTGCTACCGTCACGGTGTCCTTGTTGGCCTTCATGTAGTCGATCAGGCCCTTGAGGTCGGTGGGCTCGAGGTCCTTGCGGGCGACGATTGCCATCGGCACATCGGTGACGAGGCCGACATATTCGAAGGCGTTCAGCGTGTCGTAGGCAAGCTTGCGATAGAGCGTGGCGCTCGTCGCCATGCCGATATGGTGCAGCAGCAGGGTGTAGCCATCCGCGTCGGCGCTCGCCACGCGACCGGCACCCAGCGTGCCACCAGCGCCGCCGACATTCTCGACGACGATCTGCTGGCCGAGATCCTTCGACATGGCTTCGGCAACGAGGCGGGTCACGGTATCGGTCGGGCCGCCGGCAGAGAAGGGGACCACCATGGTGATGGTGCGTTCCGGATAGGTCTGGGCAAGGGCAGAGGTGGCGAGCAGCGATACGGCAAACGCAGCGGAAATACCAAACAGGGTTTTCATGGTCTTCATCAAATCCTCCCGATGAATTGGCCAGCCGGCGTGGCTCCTCCCGCGCCGGTCCTGGATGTCTCAACAGGGGCTTTGTCGGCCTCAAGAGCAAGCGACGGCCGCATTCGCCGGCCCGAATTTACCGCAGTAAACTGCCTTGGTGGGTAGGTTTGGGAACAAAGTGGCTTCGGCTTGGGTGGATTTCCACCCATCAGGGTGTCACATGTCGTCCTGAAACGCCGCCATGTTGATGTTCTTGTCGAGGCCGTATTTCTGCATCTTCTCGTAAAGCGTCTTTCGCGAGACGCCCAATTGCTCGTAAACGGGCTTCAGACTGCCACCATGGGCCGCCAGAGCACTGGCAATCAGCCCGCGTTCAAAGGCTGCCACCTTATCCGAGAGGCGCTGCGGACCGATGCCAACGGGCGCATTTTCCACACCGGCATCCAGCCCCAGCACAAGCCGATCAGCGGCATTGCGAAGCTCACGCACATTGCCGGGCCAGCTGCGCCCGGCAATTTCGGTCATCAGTTCGGCAGGCACATCGACGTCGTTTCGTACATAGCGCGCCGCCGCCTCGCGCACGAGCTGGAGAAAGAGCAGGGGGATATCGTCCCGCCGCTGCGCCAACGATGGAACATGCATCGTCGCAACGTTCAAACGATAAAGCAGGTCCGCCCGGAACCGGCCGGCGGCCACCTCGGCTTCCAGGTTCACCTTGCTTGTTGCGATAAAACGCACATCCAGCGGCACAGGCTCGTTCGAGCCCAGCCGCGTAATGACCCGCTCCTGCAGGACACGCAGGAATTTTGCCTGTAGGTCGAACGGCATGGAGCCGATCTCATCGAGAAGGATTGTGCCGCCGCGGCCGTGTTCGAACTTGCCGTAACGCGGGCGCAGTGCCCCCGGAAAGGCGCCAGCTTCGTGCCCGAACAGTTCGCTCTCGATAAGGTTTTCGGGGAGGGCTGCGCAATTGATGGCAATGAACGGGCGGTCGGCGCGTGCGCTGATATCATGAAGGGCACGGGCCACCACTTCCTTGCCGGCCCCCGTCTCCCCGATGATCAGCGTATCGGCATCCGTCGCGCCGATTGCTCGCACCCGATAGCGCAAATCCACCATGACCTGCGTACGACCGGGCAGCCGCGCCTCGATATCGTCCCGCTTGCCGGCGACCGCCCGCAGGCGGCGGTTTTCCAGCACAAGGCTCCTGCGGTCCATGGCGCGGCGAATGATGCCGGCCAGATGCTGTGCGGTGAACGGCTTTTCAAGGAAGTCATAGACGCCTGCCCGCATGGCGCTGACCGCCAGTTGCACATCGGCATGGCCCGTCACGAGAATGACCGGCACCTCCGGATCGACCTCGCGAATGCGCTGGAGCAATGTCATTCCATCCATGCCGGGCATGCGAATGTCGCTGACCACGACGCCGTCGAAGGCATAACCGACGAGTTCCAGCACCCGCTCGGCACTGGAAAACGTATCGACCTCCAATCCGTAGAGCTCCAATGCCTGGGCCGAGGATCGGCGCATTTCCTCTTCGTCGTCGATCAGAAGAATACGCGAACCACTCATTCTGCCGCCTCCCGCGATGGTGCCGAAGCCTCGAGAACAATGGAGAAGACAGCCCCGCCGTCCGGGTGGTTCCAGACGGTCAGGTTCCCACCGAAGTCCTTGATAATGTTATACGAAATTGAGAGGCCAAGGCCTAATCCCTTGCCAACGCCCTTTGTCGTGAAGAAGGGGTCAAAGATGCGTTCGGCAATGGCCGCCGGCACACCGGCGCCGCGGTCGCGCACTTCGACGACAACACCGTTTTCCGATCGAAATGCCGAGAGGACAATCTTGCGATTTTTCAATCCTTCGACCGCATCCGCAGCATTGCTGACGATGTTCACCAGGACCTGCTGGAGCCGCACGGGGCCGGCTTTAACGGTAAGATCCGTGCCCGACAGTTCGACAACAAGTTCGGCATCTGCCGACTTGAGCCGCGGCGCGACAATCTCCAGCGTATCCGCAATCACGTCGGGGAGGGGAACCGGGCCGAGCTTCTCGTTCGGTTTGCGCGCGAAGTTGCGTAAGTGGCGGCTTATCGATGCCATGCGGTCGATAAGGCTGGAGATGCGGCGCACATTGTCCTGCGCCTCCGGCACACGGCCACGGTCGATGAGGAGCGCGGCACTGTCTGCGTAGCTTTTGGCGGCAGCAAGCGGTTGGTTGAATTCATGCGAAAGCGCTGCTGACATCTGGCCAAGGCCCGCGAGTTTACCGGCCTGGATCAGGTCGCCCTGCGTCTTGCGCAGTTCCTGCTCGGTCAACCGCCGTTCGGCGATTTCAAGCTCGATCTGCTCATTGACCCGCGCGAGGTCCGCCGTGCGCTCCTCGACCCGTCGCTCCAGCTCGTTCCGGGTCTCTTCTTGCAATCGCAACCGTTCCTCTACGCGGGAACGACGCTGCCAGAGCACCGCGGCACCCAGCGCGGCGAGGCAGATGAACAAGAGGATCGCGATCAACGCGGTGCGCGCCTGCGTTCTGACCGATGCGGTGTCGAGAAGAACATTCACGGTCCAGTCGGCTTCCGGCATGTAGTGAGACAGGCGCAGATATTCCCGCGTCGTTCCATTTCCGGGGATCTGCATCAAATGTTGACCGTAGTAAACGGATTCCGTCGCGGGCAAAGGCTTCAACTCGGCCTCGGCATAACGTCGGGATGTCTGCGTGCGGGCGAGGCGCGGTGCATCCAGAGGCAGGATGCCGGAATAGAGCCATTCCGGACTGCCGGTCATGAAGATGATGCCTTCGGGATCGGCGACGAAGATCTTGTACTCACCGCCGCGCCAGGAACCCTCGATTGAATCGATATCGACCTTGAAGACGATGACGCCAAGGATCTTTCCCGCCACTTCTACCGGGGAGGAAAAATAGTAACCCCGCTTCAGGGATGTCGTGCCGAGCGCGTAGAACCGTGCCTGCCGACCCGCAATCGCATCCTGGAAATAGGGGCGGTAGTTGAAGTTCTGCCCGACGAAGGTTCCGGGCATGCCATAGTTGCTGGCGGCGACGGTATTGCCATCCGGCGTCATGACATAGATATCGGACGACTCCAGCAGTCGATTGATTTCCTTGAGATATTCGTTTGCCGTTTGCCGTAGGGCAGGGCTCTCCGGCGACTGGAGCAGCGCCTCGATATCGTCGTGATCGGCGATCAGGGCAGGCAACGGCTCATATCGGCTGAGATGGCCGGCAAGTGCTGCCACCGCAAGGCGCAACGCGGAACCGGCCTGTGACGACGCTTCATCCATGTAGCTGCGCGTGAGCAGCGCCCCCCCTTGCAACACGGCAAGGAGGATAACGATCGGCAAGACCGCGAAGGCCAGAGCATGACGCAGCTTCACAGAAAGACGGCTCCTCTTCCGTTCGTCACCGACCAGAGGCCGGTGACCTATTTTAGTGAGCGGCTCGCTTCTTTCCTAGGGGAGGGGCTCAGTCGGGCAGCCGGCTGTCGCCGAGGTCGACCTTCAGGAAAGCAGCGATCGCGTCGGTGATGATCGCATGGTCGACGCGTTGTGGTACGCCGGAAACCGTGACGGCGCCGACACAACCGAGGTCCGCGACAAAAAGCGGGAAGCCGCCGCCATGCACCGCAAAGTCCGTCAACGGAAGGTTATGCGCTTCTTCCTGTCCGCGCCCGGAAAGCGCCAGACGCCGTCCGACGAGATAGGATGAATGCCAAAGCCGAAACACGGTGTTCCGCTTGCGTCTTATCCATTCAACATTGTCTGTGTTGGTGCCGGGGAGTGCGCAATGGAACAGCACACGATCCCGTAGCGAAATGTCTATCGCTACGCCGGCACCGATAGACAGGGCCGTTTCGCGCAGCTGATTGCCCAGCGCCCACGCGTCGTCCGGGCTGAACCGGCTGAAGCGAAGAAGCCGCTCCTGTTCTTCAAGCCGCTGGATATCCTGTGCAACCGTCTCTGTCATGGCTGTCCCCCTTTGATCAACGTTATTGATCCTTAGCGACCCTTTTCGAGAAGGGGAAGAGTTGGGCGGCGGCGAGCGGAGATCATCCTTTGCGCGCGGCGGCTTGCCCACCATCCTTTTCTGGGATGGAAAAAGAATGCCTTGGGATTTTTTCGGATGTCGAATTGGCGTCAAGCGGCCGATCTATGATCGATGGCACCAAAGCCTGCCGCAATCACCATGGATGATGTGGCGCACGGGAATGGCAAAACCCGCCCAGGCGCCCCGCATCAGCTCGGCTCAACAAGCGCGAGCTTTCCATTTCGGGAAAATCAAGCGCCTCCTGCGGCATGCTTGCGCTGGAGTTCCTGCTGTACTTCGTCCTGGAAAGCGAACACGGCCTCGCGTGCCTGGTTTTCGCACGAGCCGAACTTGCGCATTTCGTCCGCAAGTTCGCGGCAAACCTTCTGCCAATAGCGACGTGCTTCCTCGCCGTTCAGCTCGCCTAGTTCTCCAGCGCAGCGACGGACATGAGCCGTCCGGCGTTCAGCGGGAAATGGAACGACCGGTCTGGTTTCGGCGGCAATCGAAGGGCGGCGTGGCTGGACCGGGGCAGGTGAGGGCATAGAATCGAGTTCCTTATCTTCTCCCTCATAATTAATAAGCCCATGGTTAACATGCGGTTTCCAGGCCGCAATTTGCGGTATCAACGTGCCCCATATCGGCCCGCCGCTTTAGCGGCGCCCCAGCGTCCGCACGAGCGCCATCAGCAACGATATCGAACAAGGCGAGAATTCGCCGCGGATCAATCTTCCGATTCTTGTTTGGCTTCCGTGCGGAACGCTTCGTAGAGACGGTCCAGATTCTGGGTGATGTAAAGGCCGAACGCGGCTGCTTCTGCGGCCTTCAGCGCGATCGTGTATTGGCGGCCATTGGTCTTGATGCTGGCGCGAACGGCGCCATCCTTGCGCGACCATTCCTCGGCCGCGGGTTTGTTTGTCTCCGGTGCCTCTTTTTGGGTCAGGTGATTGCTGACGAGATTGAACCGGTCTTCCGGCGTTCGGCCTTGCACCCGCTCGCGGCCCAGAAACTCGATTGCCCTGTCTTCGTTGGTCGACTCGTCGAACCGCGTCGCCAATTCGTGCCAACGGTCGCGGCCAATGGCCAGCGCCGGACCGATGCTGGCCCTGACCGACTTCGGAATGCGGTTCACCACCGAAAGCATTTTCGACACGGTCGTCTTGTCGGCGCTGAGTGCGGCCATGATCGTCTCGCGGTCAAATCCGCGTGCCTCGAGTTCACCGGCAAAGGTTGCCCGCTCGAGGAAGGACAGGTCTGCACGCGCACTGTTTTCCTGGCCTTGCGCGATGACATGGTCGCGATCGGTAAGCAGCTTGACGACGGCACGAACGGGCCGGCCGAGCAACCGGGCCGCTTTTGCGCGCCGGTGGCCGAAGGCGATCTGGTAAACGCCGTTCTTCTCGGGGTGCGGGCGCACGAGGATGGGCGAATCCTGTCCGCGGATGCGCATCGCTTCGACGAGTTCCTGGAATTGCTCGTCCGAATGCACCAGCCGGTCCGAGATGAAGGAGTCTTCGATCTGGTCAGCTTCGAGTTCGATAACGACCTCGCCGGCCGTCAGCTTGGCTTCCATTTCCTTGGCCGCATCCGCCTTGGCGGCAAGTGCGTCGATGCTGCGCGTCACGGCACCCAGTGCGCCGAGGCCCTTGTAGCTAACATGCTGACGCGCGGGCTCTTCATGGGAAGGATTTGTCGATGTCACTTTGTCCGATGCCGGTGCCATCAGGTTCGAAAGAACGTTCTTGCGCGCCATCTCAACGCCCCCAGGCTTTGTGAATCATTTCAACGATCTCCGCATTGACCGCTTCCATGGATTCAAAGGCGCGGTCATAGGTTGCGCGGGTGAACTGGCTTCGGTCGACCTCGTATAGGGTCTGGTTGGTGAGTGCGGCGTCGGCAATGGCGACACTTCTGACCATCGAATTGGTCAGGACATGTTGCTTGAACATGGAGCGCATGAACGCAACCATCTGCGTCTGCGGCCCGTCGGCCGGGTCGTAGCGCGTGACGAGATAGCGGAGCCAATCGAGGTTCATGTTGCCGCCGGCGCTCTTCAGGGTGTTCAAGACCTCGCCCAGCATCTGCAGGAACTGGCACATGGACATGACATCGAGCATCTGCGGATGCACGGTGATAAGCACCGCCGTCGCCCCGCAGATCGCGCTCATCGTCAGAAAGCCGAGCTGTGGCGGGCAATCGATCACCACGACGTCATAGTCGTCGGCGACGGAGGAGAGCGCCTCGTCCAGCCGCGCGAAGAAAATCCGGCCGTAGTCGTCCTTGTTGCCCTGCGCCAGAATACGTGGCGTATCGTGTTCGAACTCCATGAGTTCGAGATTGCCGGGCACGATGTCGAGGCCGGGAAAGTTGGTCTTCCTGATGATCTCCTTGAGCGGCCGCCTGTGCTCGTCGTAGCGGATCGCCGCGTACAACGTCTCATTTTCGTCGACGTCGAATTCCGGCTGGAACCCGTGCAGCGCCGAAAGGCTCGCCTGCGGGTCGAGATCGACGGCCAGCACGCGGTGCCCGGTCAGGGCCAGATGCTGTGCGAGATGCGCTGTCGTTGTGGTCTTGCCAGAGCCGCCCTTGAAGTTCACGACCGCGATCACCTGAAGATGTTCACTCGAGCGTCGCCGTGGGACGTAGCGCTGTCCGCCACGACCGTTCTGGTCCAGATACTCCCGCATCTCCTGCAACTGCCCGGCCGAATAGGACCGGCGGCCGGACGGAGTGGCCTGTGGCAGGGGCCCCTTGGATTCCAGCGAGAGATTGCGCAGATACCCGCTCGTAACGCCGAGGAAATGGGCGGCTTCGCTCAATTGAAACTGGCGCAGGGATTTTTGCGCGACGGGAGGAAACATCTCCAGACGATGCTGCTTAAGCTTGTCTGACAGTTCGTGCGCCTGGCCGATGATCAGCTGGTCGATGTCGGAAATTGCCTGCCCGACTGTTGTGGCCATATTCATGTCCATAACCTCAAAATGCGATTTGCAGCCCATGTGAGGGTTTGAATCGCATCTAGAATCAATTCCGATTCAAGGGCAAGGCAATAATGGTTAACGGGTCGGGCGAAACGACATCGCCCATCAGCGATCTGTTACCGCGCGCGTCGATTCGGCGAGATCCGGGACCCGCGTCCCATGAAAGGTTCGAACCGATCCGCTCCCATCGGTTCATGTGCATCAGTCCTTTGGGCCGCGGCGGCCTGTTTCGGAGGCCATTTTTACCTCGATCGTTGTGAGACCGGCTTCCAGTTGTTGCATGCCGCTTGCGCCGAGAAGCATCGCCAACTCCTGCTCATAGGCTTTGGCAAGTTCAATCATCTCTGCGTAGATACGCTTGCCGGCAGGCGTCAGCTCCAGATGTTCGACGCGCCGGTCCTCGGCATGCTCGCTGCGCTTCAGCCAGCGCTTCTCCTCCAGCGCCCGCACGGCGCGGGATACCTTCGTCTTGTGCATGCTGGAATTGGCCCCGATCTCGGTCGCCGTCATGCGGCCATAGGTCCCGATTGCCGCGAGTGCGCGCCATTCCGGCCGGGTCATGTGGTAGCGTGAGCGGTATTGCGCGGCAAAGCGCTGGCTCACGCGCTCGGCCGCCTGGTTGAGCCTGTAGGGCAGGAAACTCTCGAGCTTGAAGTCCACGACACGCGCCTTGATGGTTACAAAATAGAAAGTTACATCTGTAACCATATGACTATACGCACGCTTTGCGAGGAGGGCAAACCATGTCGGATCATGCGACGGAGACGTCCAACAGCCTGAAATACATGCCGGGCTTCGGCAATGATTTCGAGACGGAATCCCTGCCCGGTGCCCTGCCGCAGGGCCAGAACAGCCCGCAGAAATGCAACTACGGCCTTTATGCCGAGCAGCTTTCCGGCTCGCCCTTCACGGCTCCGCGCGGCACCAATGAACGCTCCTGGCTCTACCGCATCCGCCCGAGCGTGCGCCACACGCGTCGCTTTTCGAATGCCAGCTATCCGCATTGGAAAACGGCGCCCTGCCTCGACGATCATTCCCTGCCGCTCGGCCAGCTGCGCTGGAATCCATTGCCGGCGACGAAGGAGACGCAGAGCTTTCTCGACGGCATGCGGACGATGACGACCGCGGGCGACGTGTTGACCCAGGTCGGCATGGCCGCGCATGCCTACACATTCAATGCCGATATGGTGGACGACTATTTCTTCAATGCCGACGGCGAATTGCTGGTCGTGCCCCAGTTGGGCGCCATCCGCGTCTTCACCGAAATGGGCATCATGGATGTCGAACCGTTGGAAATCTGCCTCATCCCACGCGGCATGATGTTCAAGGTCTCCCGCATCGGTGAAGGAGACACCTGGCGCGGTTACGTCTGCGAGAACTATGGCGCGAAATTCACCTTGCCGGACCGCGGGCCGATCGGCGCGAATTGCCTTGCCAACCCACGCGACTTCAAGATGCCGGTCGCCGCCTACGAGGACAAGGAAACGCCCTGCCGGGTGCATGTGAAATGGTGCGGAAAGTTCTACGTCACGGATATCGGCCATTCGCCGCTCGACGTCGTTGCCTGGCACGGCAACTACACGCCGTTCAAATATGACCTGCGCACCTATTCACCGGTCGGGGCGATCCTCTTCGACCATCCCGACCCGTCGATCTTCACGGTGCTGACGGCACCAACGGAAGAGGCAGGCACGGCGAATATCGACTTCGTCATCTTCCCGCCGCGCTGGCTGGTGGCCGAGCACACCTTCCGCCCGCCGTGGTATCACCGTAATATCATGAGCGAGTTCATGGGGTTGATCCACGGCCAGTACGACGCCAAGGAGGAGGGCTTCGTGCCCGGCGGCATGAGCCTGCACAACATGATGCTGCCGCACGGGCCGGACACGACAGGCTTCGAAAAAGCCTCCAACAGCGAGTTGAAGCCCGTCAAGCTCGACCACACGATGGCCTTCATGTTCGAGACCCGTTATCCGCAGCAGCTCACCAAGTTCGCAGCCGAACTGGAGACATTGCAGGACAATTACCTCGACTGCTGGGATGGCCTGGAGCGCAAATTCGACGGCACGCCGGGCATCAAATGAAGTTAGCCGCCCTGCCAGGCCTTTACCGCTTCCATCGGCCAGACGAGCATCAGGATGTTCAGCGCCAGTCCGTCACGGATGAGATAGATCGTCGTCGCCTCGAAGACGACGATCAGCGCGACGCTCGCCCAGACCGGCAGGCGCGCGGCAAGGAAGAAGCCGATGACCATGGCGAGGATGTCCGCGCTCGAATTGATCACGCTATCGCCGAAATAATCGAGCGAGATCGTCGATTCACGGTAGCGGTTGATGATCATGTCGGTGTTTTCGAGGATTTCCCAGGCGCATTCCACGATGAGCGAGAGCACCAGGCGCACATTGATGCTCGCCTTGGGCAATATCAGTGTGAAGAAGCCGAAGAACAGAATGCCGTGGATGATATGGCTCGGCGTGTACCAATCGGACAGATGTTGCGAGTTTTCCGAAGAAAAAACGACGCCATGCCAGAGTTTGACATATCCGCACTTGCAGATGAGCGGCTGACCCATCGTATAAAGGATGATGGCCGTCGCGGCGGTGAAGCCGAGGACGATCAGCAGGGAATTTCGGACCGAGCGGTTCAAGCGGGATTCCTTGAGAATGCGATGCGTCGTGGGAGCGGCGCACGAGGGTGGAGACAGGCGCCGGAAGATGACACAGTTTGACGGCTGCAAACAAGATCGGGAGAGACACGCATGAAACTTGCGACGCTGAAGAATTCCACCCGTGATGGCCGGTTGGTGGTCGTCTCGCGCGATCTGACGCGCTGCTCGGAAGTGGGCCATATCGCCCGCACCTTGCAGGATGCGCTGGACGACTGGGACCATGTCGCGCCGCGGCTGGGGCGTGTCGCCGAGGGGCTGGAAACCGGCTCGCAGCCGACCGCCCGTTTCCATGAGCACGACGCCGCTTCTCCCCTGCCGCGCGCCTACCAGTGGGCAGACGGCTCCGCCTACGTCAATCACGTCGAACTGGTGCGCAAGGCCCGCAATGCCGAGATGCCGGATAGTTTCTGGACGGACCCCCTGATGTACCAGGGCGGCTCCGACAGCTTTCTGGGGCCGCGCGATCCCATTCTCGCAGCCGACGAGGCCTGGGGCATCGACATGGAAGGCGAAGTCGCCGTAATCGTCGGCGATGTGCCGATGGGGGCGAGCGTGGAGGAAGCGCGCGCGGCGATTAAATTGGTCATGTTAGTCAACGATGTCTCGTTGCGCGGCCTCATTCCGGCTGAACTCGCCAAGGGCTTCGGCTTCTTCCAGTCGAAACCGTCCTCGACCTTCTCCCCCGTCGCCGTGACACCCGATGAGCTGGGCGACGCCTGGGACGGCGGCAAGCTGCATCTGCCGCTGCTTGTCTCGATCAACGACCAAGCTTTCGGCAAGGCCAATACCGGCATCGACATGACCTTCGATTTTGGCCAGCTCGTCGCCCATGCGGCGAAGACCCGGCCGCTCGTCGCCGGTTCGATCATTGGCTCCGGCACCGTTTCCAACAAGCTCGATGGCGGGCCCGGCAAGCCGGTCTCGGAGGGTGGTGCCGGCTATTCCTGCATCGCGGAAATCCGCACAATCGAGACGATTGTCAACGGCGCTCCGAAAACGCCTTTCCTGAAATTCGGCGACACCGTGCGCATCGAGATGAAGGACAAGACGGGTCATTCGATCTTCGGCGCGATCGAGCAGACCGTGCAGCAATACGAGAAGGGCTAAAGAGTGAACGACGACATCGTGCTCTTCGACTACTGGCGCTCCTCCGCCAGCTATCGTGTGCGCATCGCGCTCGAAAGCCTCGGCTTACCCTATCGGCGGATTTCGGTTGATCTGCTCGCGGGAGAGCAGCGTGCGCCGGAGCATCGCGCTCGAAACCCCCAGGGCCTTGTTCCGGCCCTGGTGATCGATGGGCAGACGTTGACGCAATCCCTCGCAATCATCGAATACCTCTGCGAAACGCGCCCGGAGGCGCGTTTCCTGCCGGCCGATCCGCTCGGCCGGCAGCGGGTGCGCGCACTCTCCTGCGCCATCGCCATGGAAATCCATGCCGTCTGCAACACGGGCGTCATCAACCACGTCCTGGAGATCACCGGGGGAGGGGAAGAGGTTCGCGTCGGCTGGATGAAGAAATTCATCGGCGAGGGCCTTACCGCCGTCGAGGCGCTGCTCGACAATCCGGCAACCGGCACCTTCTGCCACGGCGAGACGCCCACCATGGCCGATTTCTGCCTTGTGCCGCAGGTCTACAATGCGGAGCGTTGGGGCGTCGACATTGCCGGCCTCGCCAAAGTTCGGCGCATTGCTGAAACCTGCCTGGCGCTCCCGGCCTTCCTGGCGGCGCATCCGCAGGCGGTGAAACCGGCCTGATCTTTTGGAACGGGACGCGGCATGTTATATATACCCTCAGCAAGGGAAGGATATACCATGCCGCTCTATGTCAAGGACCAGGAGGTCGACCGGCTCGCCGAGAGACTGTCCACGCTACGCAAGGTCAGCAAGACCGAGGCGGTGCGGCGGGCGCTTGCGCATGAATTGGAGCGGGTGGAGGGCGAGCCGACACTGGTGGAAAAGGCGCGGGCTTTTGTTCGCGAACTCGATGCCAAATACCCCAAAAAAGGCCCGCCCGCCGACAAGGCCTTCATCGATAGCCTCTATGAGGACGACTGATGTTCGTCGACGCGTCGGCCTTCGTTGCGATCCTAGCCTATGAGGAAGGGGCGGAGGAGCTTTTGGCGCGCCTGCAGCGAGCCGAGATCCGGTATACATCCCCCATGGCCGTTTGGGAGACCTCACTGGCACTCGGGCGACAGCGCCAGCTTGCGCCTATGGATGCTCTCAAACTCGTCACGGATTTCATGAAGCTGCTCTTCGTCAAAGTCGAGCCCGTCAATCTGGAGATTGGCGAAATGGCCGTTGTCGCTCATCAGCGCTTCGGCAAGGGTCGCCACCCGGCTGCGCTCAATTTTGGCGACTGTTTCGCCTATGCCTGCGCGCGGCAACTCGGCATGCCGTTGCTCTACAACGGTGACGACTTTTTGCAGACGGATATCGATGCCGCATAAGAATCGCCCCGCACGAGGCGGGGCGATCCGAAAGCATCAGGCGACTTCGCCCATGCAGACATATTTCATTTCCAGATAGTCATCCGCACCATGGGCAGATCCTTCACGGCCGAGGCCGGACTGCTTGATGCCGCCGAAGGGGGCGGCTTCGGAGGAAATGATGCCCGTATTCACGCCGACCATGCCGTATTCCAGCGCTTCCGCGACCTTCCAGACCTTCTTCAGGTCACCGGCGTAGAAATACGCGGCAAGGCCGAACTCTGTATCGTTCGCCTGTTCGATCACATCCTCGACTGTTTCGAAGCGGAAGAGCGGGGCGACGGGGCCGAAGGTTTCCTCCCGCGCAACCGTCATGCCGCGCGCAACGCCTTTCAGAACGGTTGGCTCGAAGAAGGTGCCGTTGCCCTCGACGCGCTTGCCGCCGGCAACCACCGTAGCGCCCTTCGAAACGGCGTCAGCAATATGCGCCTCGACCTTTTCGATAGCCGCTTCCTCGATCAGCGGACCGATCGTCGTGCCCTTGTCAAAACCATTGCCGACGGACAGTTCGGCGACCTTCTTTGCCAGCTTCTCGGCGAAGGCATCATAGACGTTCGACTGTACATAGAGCCGGTTGGCGCAGACGCAGGTCTGGCCGGCGTTGCGGTACTTGGAGGCCATAGCGCCTTCCACGGCCGCGTCGATATTCGCGTCGTCGAAGACGATGAAGGGCGCGTTGCCGCCGAGCTCCAGGCTGACCTTCTTGATCTGGTCGGAGCACTGGCGCATCAGGATGCGGCCGACCTCGGTCGAACCTGTGAACGAGATTTTCCGGACTTTCGGATTGAAGCAAAGCTCCTTGCCGATCGCCGGGCCGTCGGTGCCGAGAATGACATTGAAGGCGCCGGCCGGGATGCCGGCCTTTTCGGCGAGCACTGCAAGGGCGATTGCCGAAAGCGGAGTCTGTTCGGCAGGCTTCGACACCACCGTGCAGCCGACGGCGAGTGCGGGGGCGACCTTACGAGCGATCATCGCGGCCGGGAAGTTCCAGGGCGTGATCGTGCCAACGACGCCGACCGGCTGCTTGATGACCAGCATGCGCTTGTCGACAGACGGGGCGGGGATCGTCTCGCCGTTGATGCGCTTGGCTTCTTCCGCATACCATTCGACATAGGACGCTGCGTAGAGGATTTCGCCCTTGGCTTCGGCCAGCGGCTTGCCCATTTCGGCGGTGAGGATCGCGGCCAGTTCATCGGCATTGGCGACGATGAGATCAAACCACTTGCGCAGCAGCACGCTGCGGTCCTTTGCCGGGCGGGCCGCCCAGGCCGGCTGCACCTTGTAGGCGGCGTCGATGGCGGCGGCGGTCTCATCGGCGCCCATTTCCGGCAGCGTCGCGAGTTTCTCGCCGGTCGCGGGGTTGAAGACGTCAAAGGTCTCGGCACCGTTGCCGCCGATCCAGTTGCCGTTGACATAGCCTGCATCGCGCAGGAATTCAGTCGACTTCAGGTGCTTGGTGAGAGCATCGTAGAAGGCCATGATGTCGCTCCTTGCGGAAAAGGAAGGGCGTTCACCCGGAGCGTATGCCCCGGGTGTTGCCTTGGGAGGATGTGGTTCAGTCTTGCGCGTTGCCGATCAGGAGGCGCGGGCTTCGATCATCGCAGCTTCGAGGATATCGAGTGCCTCGGCGAAAACCGCGTCCTGGATGGTGATCGGCGCCAGGAAGCGGATGACGTTGCCATGTACGCCGCAGGTGAGCAGGATCAGGCCCTTTTCGAGGGCTTTCAGGCGCACCTTGTTGGCGAATTCAGCGCTCGGCAGCTTCGTCGAAACGTCGTTGAACTCGACGGCGTTCATGAAGCCCGGTCCGCGGATATCGACGATTTCCGGAACCTTGTCCTGCAGCGAGGCGAGGCGCTGCTTGAGGCGCGCACCGAGGTTTTCGGCACGGTTGCAGAGATCCTCGTCCTTGATGACATCGAGCACGGCATGGGCCGCCGCAACGCCGATCGGGCTGCCGGCATAGGTGCCGCCGAGACCACCGGGGCCGGGCGCATCCATGATTTCCGCGCGGCCGGTGACGGCAGCGATCGGGAAACCACCACCAAGGCCCTTAGCCATGGTCGTGATGTCGGCCGCAATGCCGTAGTGCTCCATGGCGAAGAGCTTGCCGGTACGGGCAAAGCCGGTCTGGACTTCGTCGGCGATGAGCAGGATGCCGTGCTGGTCGCAGATTTCGCGCAGCGCCTTCATGAAGGCGACCGGGACCGGGTAGAAACCGCCTTCGCCCTGCACCGGCTCGATGATGATCGCGGCAACGCGGTTCGGGTCAACGTCGGCGGCAAAAAGCTTCTTCAGCACGCCGAGCGACTGCTCGGTGGTGGTGCCGTGCATCTCGACCGGGAAGGGCGCATGGAAGACGTCGGCCGGCATGGCGCCGAAACCGACCTTGTAAGGCACGACCTTGCCGGTCAGCGCCATGCCCATGAAGGTACGGCCGTGGAAGCCGCCGGAAAAGGCGATGACGGCCTGGCGGCCGGTGGCGGCGCGGGCGATCTTCACGGCGTTTTCGACGGCTTCGGCACCGGTGGTGACGAAGATCGTCTTCTTGGCGAAGTTGCCGGGGGTGATGGCGTTCAGGCGCTCGGCAAGCTCGACATAGTTTTCATAGGGCACGACCTGGTGGCAGGTGTGCGTGAAGCGGTCGAGCTGGGCCTTGACGGCTTCGATGACGCGCGGATGGCGATGGCCGGTGTTGACGACGGCGATGCCGGCGGCAAAATCGATGTAGCGGTTGCCTTCCTTGTCCCAGATTTCCGCATTCTCCGCACGGTCGGCGTAGATCTGCGTGGTCATGCCGACGCCACGCGAAATGGCGGCGTTCTTGCGGTCTGTAAGGGGCGTGGCGGTCATGGCGCTATCCTGAATCTGGAGGCTTCGTTCAATAACTTGCATTTTTTCTGCAAGCTTCTTGTGGAATTCCTACATTTTTTCTGCAAGAATGCAATGGGCATTTTAAGCCCGCACTATGACGGATTTTGCGGTGACAGGCCCACGTTCGAAATCGAGCGCGGTCTGTCGGGAATGCTATAAAAGACACTACTACAGAATCAGGGATTTGGCGCGATGGGTTCCGAGGAGCCGGTGCACTATAAGGTGGCGGAGGCCGCACGGCTCGCCGGCGTTTCGGCGTCGACGCTCAGGCTTTGGGAAACGCAGGGCCTCGTCGTGCCGGGCCGCTCGGAGACCGGTCACCGCCAATATAGCGGCGACGACGTCGCGCGGCTGAAGCGTATCGCCTGGTTCAGGACGGAACGTGGCCTCAACCCGGCCGCCATTCGTGAGGCGCTGGAAGCCGAAGAGCCCAGCGGTGACACACATTCCGCCGACGGCGAAGCGCCCCAGGGCGTCGGTCGAAAGCTGCGCAGCCTGCGCCATGCGACGGGCAAGACCCTGGAACAGGTCGCCGGCGATATCGGCATCGCGACATCGGTGCTTTCCACCTTCGAACGCACCTCGCAGGGCGTGACCTTCCGCGTGCTGCACGACCTCGCAGCCTATTATGACACGACCGTCTCGAAACTCTCGGGCGAAGAAGAAAATGACAACCGTTCGGTTGTCAGGGCCGGGGAGTGGAAATTCTGGCCGGAAACCTCCCCGGGCGTCACCGTACAGGTTTTGGCGGACGGGCGGAACATGATGGATTGCCATCGCTTCGTGCTCGCCCCCGGCGCCTCCTCCGACGGAGCCTACAAACACGAAGGCGAGGAGTTCGTACACGTGCTCTCCGGCCACATCGAAATGGTGCTGGACGGCCACGAATTCCACGACCTCGGCCCCGGCGACAGCCTGTACTTCGAAAGCTGCCGCCGCCACGCCTGGCGCAACCGCCACGACGGCGAGACGGTGCTGATCTGGATCAACACCCCGCCGACGTTCTAGCCGAAACGGCTATGCCGCGATGTTTCGCGCGAATTCGCTCGGTGGGTAGCCCAACTAGCGGCTGAAGGCCCGTTCAAGGCGATAGTCGATCCTCTCCGCAGCTTCCCCCAGCGATCCTAGTCCCGCGCAGGGTATCTTCGGCAAGCGCCATCCTCGATTTCATGGAACTGCGTGCTGCTTGCACTCGCCCGCGCGGTCGCCGTCACGCTCATCGGCTGACGAACCGCCTCGTTCTTTGCCAATGCGCAAAGAAGGCTTTTTCCCCGACGCTAGAACCGAAGACGTCCCGCACTGCCGGCGAGGGGCTCGCCGGCAAGCCAGTCGGCGGGTTTGGCGCCGGGCTCGCAGGGCCTCGGCAAGGAAAGGACCAGGGGATGGCAGAGCGCCTAACCAAGACCGGGGCCCGCAATGTCTTCTATGGCGGGTCCATCTTCTTCTTCGCGATCTTCGTGGGGCTTACGGCCCACTCTCACTATTACATTCGCACCACCTCCACCGACGAGACCACGCTGAGCGACAGCGTCGCACGCGGAAAACATGTCTGGGAAAAGAACGCCTGTATCAACTGCCACACGTTGCTTGGCGAAGGCGCCTATTTCGCGCCCGAGCTCGGCAATGTGTGGAAGCGCTATGGCGGCGTCGATGACCCGGAAGGCGCGCGCGAGGTCTTGAAGGCCTGGATGGCTGCCCAGCCGAGCGGGGCGGAAGGCCGGCGGCAGATGCCGCAGTTCAACCTTACCGAACAGGAACTCAACGATCTGGCCGATTTCCTCGAATGGACGAGCCGGATCCTGACCCAGAACTGGCCGCCGAACGATGCCGGCTGACCGACAAGCGCCCAGGAGAAAGACATGAAATATCAAACGCAAAAGGTCGCGATGCTGTATTTTTACGGCGCGCTCGGCCTGTTCCTCGCCCAGGTGCTCTTCGGGGTTCTCGCCGGCACGATCTACGTGCTGCCGAATGTGCTGTCCGAGCTTCTGCCCTTCAACATCGTGCGCATGATCCACACCAATGCGCTCGTCGTCTGGCTGCTCATGGGCTTCATGGGCGCGACCTACTACATGATCCCGGAGGAGACCGAGACGGAGCTTTACAGCCCGAAGCTCGCCGTCCTGCAGTTCTGGATGTTCTTCATCGCGGCCGGCCTGACGGTCGTCGGCTACATGTTCCGCATCCATGAGGGCCGTGAATTCCTCGAACAGACCTTCATTGCCAAGGTCGGCATCGTCGTGGTGGTGCTGATGTTCCTGTTCAACATCACCATGACGGCGCTGAAGGGTCGCAAGACCACGGTCATCAACATCCTGCTCTTCGGTCTCTGGGGCCTCGCGCTCTTCTTCCTGTTCGCCTTCTACAACCCCATCAACCTGGCGCTCGACAAGATGTACTGGTGGTACGTCATCCATCTGTGGGTCGAGGGCGTCTGGGAGCTGATCATGGCCTCCGTGCTGGCCTTCCTGATGATCAAGCTCAACGGCATCGACCGCGAGGTCGTGGAAAAGTGGCTCTATGTCATCGTCGGCCTGGCACTCTTCTCGGGCATTCTCGGCACCGGCCACCACTATTACTGGATCGGCGCGCCGGGCTACTGGCAGTGGATCGGTTCGCTGTTTTCAACACTGGAAGTGGCGCCGTTCTTCACCATGGTCATCTTCACCTTCGTGATGACCTGGAAGGCCGGCCGCAACCATCCGAACAAGGCGGCGCTGCTGTGGTCGATCGGTTGCTCGGTCATGGCCTTCTTCGGCGCCGGGGTCTGGGGCTTCCTGCACACGCTGTCGTCGGTGAACTACTACACCCATGGCACGCAGGTCACCGCCGCGCACGGCCATCTCGCCTTCTTCGGCGCCTATGTGATGCTGAACCTCGCCATGATGGCCTATGCCATCCCGGAAATCCGCGGCCGCGCGCCGTTCAACCAATGGCTCTCGATCGCCAGCTTCTGGCTCATGTGCACCGCCATGTCGGTGATGACCTTCGCGCTCACCTTTGCCGGCGTCGTGCAGGTTCACCTCCAGCGCGTGCTCGGCGAGGGCTTCATGGACGTGCAGGACCAGCTTGCCCTGTTCTACTGGGTGCGCCTCGGCTCGGGCGTCGTCGTGCTCGTCGCGGCGCTGATGTTCATCTGGGCGGTGCTCGTGCCCGGCCGGGAGCGTCGCGACAGCCTCACCCGGCTGGTCCAGCCGGCCGAGTGAGCGTTGGCCGGCCCCGTCATCCCGCGGGGCCGGCACATCCTTTTGACATTACGGAGATCGAAATGAACGTCATGCTCAAGACGGCGCGTGCCGACATTCCCGCCTACAGCCCTTCCGGCAACGAATGCGCCCTCTTCGAAAAGGCGTGGGTGCGCCAGCTGCCGCTCTTGCTGAAAGGCCCGACCGGCTGCGGCAAGACCCGCTTCGTCAGCCATATGGCCGCAAGGCTCGGCCTGCCGCTGTCGACCGTCTCCTGCCACGACGATCTCTCGGCTGCCGACCTCACCGGCCGCTACCTGCTGAAGGGCGGTGATACGGTCTGGGTCGACGGGCCGCTGACGCGGGCGGTGCGCGAGGGCGGGATCTGCTATCTCGACGAGATCGTGGAAGCCCGCAAGGACGTCGCCGTCGTGCTGCATCCGCTCACCGACGACCGGCGCATCCTGCCGCTGGAGCGCACCGGCGAGGTGCTGGAAGCGCCGCCCGGCTTCATGCTCGTCGTCTCCTACAATCCCGGCTACCAGAACCTCCTGAAAGCGCTGAAACCCTCCACCCGCCAGCGTTTCGTCGCCATCGCGTTCGATTTCCTGCCGAAGGCGGAGGAGATCGCGGTCGTTGCGACCGAAAGCGGCCTGGACGAAGCCCGCGTAGCACCACTCGTCGATCTCGCGCATCGCTTGCGGGCCCTCAAGGGCCATGACCTTGAAGAGGGTGTCTCCACGCGTCTTCTCGTCTATTGCGCCTGCCTCATCGATAGCGGCATGGCGGTGCGCGAGGCCGTGCGCGCCGCAATGATCGAACCGCTCACCGACGAGCCGGACGCCCGCGCCGCTCTTCTCGAAATCGCCGATGCGATGATCCGCTGAGGGGCATCATGCTGGATTTTCTGGAGCTTGAGGAAACAGTCGGCCGGGCCTGGCATCGGCTCGTCGGCAAGACCGGCAGCTGGGCGAGCCATCCTGACCATGCCGTCCGTCTGGAGGAGATACGGCCGGTGCTTGCCATCTGCTTCCGCGGGTTCGGCGGGGAGGGCGCGGTGCAGATCGCGCCGGCGCGTGGCCGCACATCGACGCACCGCCTGCGGCTTCGCCAGCGCATGGGCCTCGGCGAGGAGAAGCTGGTGCAGCCCGGCCGTGACCATGCAACGCTCATGCTGCCCGGCGAGATCAGCCTCTTCCCCGAGCGCGGCCTCAACCGCGACCTCTATACCTGGCTTGCCGCCGGGATGGCCGTGATGCCGCTCGACCAGGTCACCCACGATGATCCACTGCAGCGCGACCTCGCCATCCTCCAGCGGGCGGAAGCGACGACGAAAGCCGTGCTCGTTGCTTTTCCGGGCCTTGCCCGGCGATACAGCCGCCTCTGTGCCGCGACGCTCGCAGCGCGCAAAGTCCGGCCGCTGCCCTCCGTCGAGTGCCATGTCGAGAACCGCATTCTCAGCCTGTTGAGGGTGGGTGCGGGGCTTGCCGATGATACGCCACCGGTCATCCTCCCCCACCGTGCGCCGCCGCGCTATCTGCCGATGTTGCCGGTGCCGCTCTGGCCGGAGGCATTGCTGCGCGCGGATGGGGAGGGGAGGGCAGAAGAGGACCAGCCGACAAGCGACGACACGCCGCAGGCGGGGGAGACCGGGCGGCATATTGCGCAGCGAGAAAAGGCGGAGGCCCGCAAGAGCGAGCGCAGCCCCTTCATCCTCAACCGCTTCGAGAAGATCCTGGCCATGGCGGAGATGGTCAATGTCGATCGCCCCGGCGATGACAGCGACGACCACGACGCGTCTGCGGCCGACGAGCTGGACGACATGACGCTCGGCGAGCGCAAGGGCCGTCCCGCCGCGCGCTTCCGCTTTGATCTCGACCTGCCGCCCGAGGCGCTCGACCGCACACGCCTCACTGGCGAATTTACCTATCCCGAATGGGATTATCGCACTGCCACCTACCTGCCGGATCATTGCCGCGTCCTTGCGTTGCCAGCACCGGATACGGCCGCCGTGCCGGAACCTGACGCCGATACCAAAAGCCTGATCCGCCGCGTGCGCCGGCAGTTCGAGGTGCTGCGGCCGCGCCATGAAGTGCTGCGCGCGCAACTCGACGGTGCCGAGCTCGATCTCGACGCCGTGGTCAGGGCACGCAGCGACCTTGCCGCCGGCGGACAGGGCAGCGACCGGATCCACCTGATGAGCCGGCCGCAGGTGCACGACCTCGCCGTCACCATCCTCGTCGATGTGTCGCTTTCGACGGATGCCTGGTTCGACGACCGCCGGGTGCTCGACGTGGAGAAGGAGGCGCTGCTCGTGCTGGCGCACGGGCTTGCCGCCTGCGGCGACAGCCATTCGATCCTGACCTTCACCTCGCGCCGCCGCTCCTGGGTGCGTATCGAGACGGTGAAGGATTTCGGCGAGCCGATGGGGCATGGCGTGGAGGCGCGCATCGCAGCGCTGAAGCCGGGTTTTTACACTCGCATCGGCCCGGCAATCCGCCATGCAGCGGCAAAGCTGCGGGAACAGCCGAACCGCCGCAAGCTTCTCCTCCTGCTCACCGATGGTAAGCCGAACGATGTCGATCACTACGAGGGCCGTTTCGCGCTGGAGGATAGCCGTCGCGCTGTGAACGAGGCTCGGCGCTCAGGCCTCAGCGTGTTCGGCGTGACGGTCGACCGGGAGGCGCAGGCCTATGTGCCGGCGATCTTCGGGAGGAATGGTTACGCCATCGTCAGCAATATCGCTCGGCTGCCTGCGGCGCTGCCGGCGATCTATCGCGGTCTTGTGGGATAGAGGCGCACGATACCGCGAGACAGGCCCGGCATGCCGCACCATGCCGGGCCTTTTCCGTTCAGGCGGCTTTGCTATGCGTGCGCGCCGACTGGTCGATATAGGCGTCGAAGGCCGCAGCAACGGCGCGGACGATGAAGCGATGGTCCTGCCGCACGGTGACCGTGCCGCCGCGAATGTCGATCCCGCCGTCCTCGTTGAGCGCGGCCAGCCGGGCATTGCCGTCGAGAAGTGGTGCCCCGTCGAAACCGTGCCGGGCGGCAAGCGTGGTGACGTCGACACGGAAATCGCACATCAGACGCTCGATGATCTCGGCGCGCAGCCGGTCTTCCGCCGTCAGTCGGTAGCCCTTGACGGTGGCGAGCCGGCCGGAGGCGATGCGTTGGGCATAGAGGCCGGGCGGCACCTCGTTCTGGATGTAGCCCTCCGGTGTGCGGCCGATGGCCGATGCCCCGAAGCCGATGAGCGTGGTGCAGGCGTCCGTGGTGTAACCCTGGAAGTTGCGATGCAGACGGCCGCGTCGTGCGGCCAGTGCGAGGGTGTCATCCTCCAGCGCATAGTGATCGAGGCCGATGCGGACATAGCCGGCCGCGGCGAGCGTGTCGGCGATCGCCGCGGCCTGCTCCGCGCGCAGTGCTGCATCCGGCAGGGCGCGTTCGTCGATCAGCCGCTAGTGTTTCTTGAAGGAGGGGATATGGGCATAGCCGAAGACGGCGAAACGTTCCGGCCGCATCAGGACGGCCGCCATTGCCGTCTCGATGCAGGAGGCCACCGTCTGGTGCGGCAGCCCATAGATGAG
This sequence comes from Shinella sp. GW821-FHT11G07, assembly GCF_058808115.1. Classification (NCBI taxonomy): domain Bacteria; kingdom Pseudomonadati; phylum Pseudomonadota; class Alphaproteobacteria; order Hyphomicrobiales; family Rhizobiaceae; genus Shinella; species Shinella sp. GW821-FHT11G07. The sequence continues at coordinate 41,515 of NZ_JBXARJ010000007.1, read as the reverse complement.
GTCGAAATTGATACCCTTGATGCCGGCTTTGTGCAGCCGCGCCACGGCTTCGGCCGTCTGGGCTTCGCTCTGGATGCGGTTGATCGCCTTCTGCACGACCGGATCGAAACTCTGCACGCCGAGGCTGGCGCGGGTGACGCCCGCCGCGCCAAGTGCATCGGCCATCTCGGGCGTCAGGGTACGCGGATCGATCTCGACGGCGATTTCCATGCCGGCGGTGAAGGTGAAGCGGGTGCGCAGAAGGCCGATCAGGTCGCGGAATTCTTCCGGCTGCATGATCGTCGGCGTGCCACCGCCAAAATGTACATGACGGATTCTCGGACGATGGCCGACCCTCTCCGCGACGAGGCCGATCTCTTTGCGCAGCATGTCGATATAGTCGAGGATCGGCGCGTCTCGCTGGGTGATGGTGGTGTGACACCCGCAATACCAGCACATGGACCGGCAGAAGGGGATGTGAAGGTAGAGCGAGGCGTTCGTGCCCGGCTTGATGGCGGAGAGCCAGTCGCCATAGGTGCCGGCGCCGACGGTGGGCGAGAAACCGGGCGCTGTCGGATAGCTCGTATAGCGCGGCAGTCGCGCTTCACCGTATTTCTCGATCAGGTCCTGTCGCATGGGGTTTCCTCTGTCTGGATGGTCGATTGAGGAAAACCTAGGGCCGGGATGGAGGGGCTTCTTTGCGCAAAGCCAAGCACCAGGTGCTGCGGTCCGCATTTAGGGTTTTGTTTGCGGTTGATCAAAGTGACGGGAAGGTCGTGCGGCTAGCGTCAGGCGGTTCCGGTCGGGTCGGGCCGTGCCTTCCGGAACAGGATCGGAGCGGCCGGGACGGAAACACCAGACCATGTCAGACCACCAGGAAAAACCCGCCATCGACGTCCGCGCCGTTCCGCCGCGCGAGCGTCATCCGCGCATCTTCGGCATGCTCGGCGCATTGCTGCCCGGCAAATCCATGCTGATCACCAGCGACCACGACCCACGCCCGCTGCACTACCAGCTCGAAACGAATTTTCCCGGACAGTTCGGCTGGGATTATCTGGAAGAGGGCCCGGCCGTCTGGCGCGTCGAGATCGACCGGCTCGAAGATGGTGGCTGCGACTGCTGCTGCGGTGCGGACCACTAGAACTGGACGCGGCGAGGGAGAAACGACATGCCGGGCGCCACGCTCTCTCGCTGGACCATGTCCTATTTCGCCGCCGCCTGTCTGATGCTGGTCGCGGGGCAGGGCCTGATGGTTGCCGGCTACGGCTATCCGGATGCGGCTGTCGGTGCGCCGGAGACGCTGGTGGTCGTCCATGTCATCGCGATCGGTTGGCTGAGCCTGTTGATGGCGGGCGCGCTGCTGCAATTCGTGCCGGTTCTCATCGCCCGCCCCCTCGTTGGCGGACGGTTTGCCGCGCCGGCGCTGGGTCTGCTCGTCGGTGGCCTTGCGTTTCTCGTCGGCGGGTTCGTTGCGCTTTCCGGTGCGCTGGACCTGCCGCTCCTTCTGTTGCCGCTTGGCGGCAGCCTGCTTTTCGGTGGTTTTGGGCTTGTCGCCGGCATTCTTGCCGTGACGCTTTGTGCCGCGCGTCCCCTGCCGCTGCCGGCTCGCTTCGTCGCGACGGGGCTCGTTTCCCTCTTCGGTGCAATCCTGCTCGGTGCCAGCTTTACCCTGGTGCTGTCGGGCTCCAGCGAAAATGCGCTGCTGGCCCGGCTGGTCGCTGACGGTGTGGAATTGCATGCGGTGCTCGGGCTCGGCGGCTGGCTCAGCGTCACTGCGGCCGGCGTCAGTTATCGTCTGCTTGCCATGTTCCTGCTGGCGCCCGAGGTGGAGCGGCGGACAAGCCGTGCCATGTGGTGGCTGGCAAGCGTTGCGATCGGGCTCGTCGCCGCCTGTGTTCCGCTTGTGCTGTTTGCGCTTGCCGGCGCGGACCTGCTGTTTGCGGCTGCGCTGCTGCTGACATTGGTGGCTGCGTTGCTCTACGCCGGGGATGTCCTCGGCATCTACCGCGCACGCAAACGCAGGCAGGCCGAATTGAACATCCGTGCGGCTTTCCCCGCCTTCGTCGCCCTTGCCATCGCAATTGCCCTCGTCAACGTACCCGCAATTCGCACCGGTGAGGCGGTGATGGCACTGTCCTACCTCTTCGTCTTTGGTTGGCTGAGCGGCCTCGGGCTTGCCCAGCTCTACAAGATCGTCGCTTTCCTCACCTGGCTGGAAGCCTATGGTCCGGTGCTCGGCCGGGCGCCGGTGCCGCGTGTGCAGGACCTCGTCGATGAGACCCGCGCGCGTATTGTGTTCTGGATCTACTACGGCGCTGTGGCGGTGGCGACGCTTGCGCTTTTGGCGGGCACGCCCGTTCTTTTTCGCGGTGCCGTCTGCCTGCAGCTCGCCGCCACGCTGGCGTTGATACACGAGTTCATCTGCGCCCGTCGGCTTTCTGTCGTGCCGCTGGCGCTCCGTGCACCGCCCGGCATGATACGGCCACACCTCTTTCTGCCCCTATCCGCTTCAAGGAGATGACCATGCCCGACATTTCAACCGAGATCGCGCCAAAGGTGCTCGACGTGCGGCCGATCCTGCGCAGCGGCGGAGAGCCGTTCCAGGCGATCATGGAGGCGGTGCAAGGGCTTCATCCCGGGCAGAGCCTGAAACTCCTCGCCACGTTTCGGCCGCAGCCGCTGTTTCGCGTCATGGCGAGCCGGGGCTTCGATCATCAGGTCCGCGAGGTCGAGGACGGCGACTGGGAGGTGCTGTTCACACCGCAGACGGATGCGGCACCGGTCGAAATCTCCGCCGATGCCGAACGTCCCGAGACCTGGCCGGATCCGGTCCGGCATCTCGATCTTACCGATCTAGACCCGCCGGAGCCCATGGTGCGCATCTTGGCGGTCGCAGAAGGGCTGGCGCCGGGCGAGGTACTCTTCGCACTGCTGTCCCGAGAGCCGCTGTTCCTTTTCGCGGAACTGACGAAGCGCGGCCACCAGTGGGCCGGCAATTTCGACGAAACGGGCTCGGCCTACCGCATCCTCGTGCGGAAGGGCTGAAGCGATGGGCGACGGAGAGAAAGCAAGGCTTGCGGACGATATCCGCGATGCCCTGCGCATGATCATCGACCCCGAGATCGGCCGCAACATCGTCGATCTCGGGCTGATCTATGCGGTGGATGTGGAGGATGGCGGCATTGCTCGCGTCACCATGACCACGACGACACGCGGCTGCCCGGCCGGCGATTATCTCAAGGAGGCGGTCGGCAACTGCGTCTGGTACGTGCCGGGCGTCGAATATGCCGAGGTGCACATGACCTACGAGCCGCCCTGGACGCCGGAGATGATGACGGAAGCATTTTGAAGAGAACGGCCCGGAGAGGAAAACTCCGGGCCGTTTGATTCAGAGCGGCGTGCGGCGCTTGCGGGCGAGGATCGGCGCATATTCCAGGCAGAACAGGCTGAAGGCCGCGATCCAGAGGAGGCCGGCGGCGGCGTAGATCTGCGGGCTGGCAGCAGGCAAGATTTCTCCAAGCGGGCGCACCAGCGCGCACAGGATCAGGGCGGCATAGGAGGTGACGGTGAGGCGCGAGGCGGTCAGCGCATGACCGGTATGGCCGAGGCTCGCCCGCGTCATCACCGCCAGCATCATGCCGGCGATAGCACCGACCGAAAGGAGGTGCAGCACGGATCGTTCTTCCAGGTAGCCGAGGGCGCTGACGCCGATGGCCGCGAAGCCGAGCGGCACGAAGGCATAGGCGACGTGGAGAACGGCGATCAGTTTTTCCGGCCTCGTCGTCCAGCCGCGCCAGCGATGGAGGCGGATGCAGTGCAGGGCGGCGACCGCAAGGCCGAGCCCCGCCGTCGTCGGGTGCTCGGGTGCGACCGTCCAGGCGGCAAGAGCGCAGATGCCGCCGATGATGGCGACGCTGTCGAAGTGATTGTAGGGCAAGGGGAAATCCGTGCGGCCGGACTTGTTCAGCCAGTTGCGCGTGAAGCTCGGCAGGATGCGGCCGCCAACGATCATCACCAGCATGACATAGGCGGAGACCGCAAGGCGGATCGCAAGGCGGTCATGCTCGCCATCGATGGCGGCGACGTGGAAGAGGCCGTTTGCGAGTGACAGCGCCAGCAGGCCGGCAAGCACCTTCAGGTCCTTCCACTTGCGTCCCGCCACGATCTCGCGCGTGCAGATGGCAAGGAGTGCGGGCAGGAAGAGGCCGTCGATGACCGCCGCCGGCACCACGCCGATCTGCTCAGTGGCAAGCAGGGCGGCGCGGCCGGCGCACCACAGGGCGAAAAGCCCGCCAAGCGGCCAGCCGGATACGGGCAGGCGTCCCGTCCAGTTCGGCACGGCCGTCAACAGAAAGCCGGCGAGCACCGCGGAGGCGAAGCCGAAGAGCATTTCGTGCGCATGCCAGTTGGGCGCGCCATATTCGCCGGCAAGATCCATGCGGCCGGTGATCGCGGCGATCCAGAGCGCCATCGCCACGATGGCCCAGACGCCGCCGCCGAGAAAGAACGGCCGGAAGCCGTAGGAAAACAGAACCGGGCCGGTGCGGGAAAGGCCGCGCGGGACGGCGCGGCTGACGCGCGCTGCGGGTTGGCTGGCAATCATGATCGTCTCGTTCCTTTGCAATTGTCAGCTTGTTCTAGGGCAGATGCGCGGCGCCTTCTTTGCGAGATGGCAAAGAGCAAATCAGCCTCTGCCAAAATGCCGCATCGGCCGGAAAGGCCTGTTTGTCCCATCACAAACAGGTCGGCGCGAATGCTCCTAGAACAGAGAGGACCGGGCGAAACACCGCTCCGTTCTTTCAAAAAGGAGAACAGCAATGACCGAGCAGTTTCAGATGACACGCCGCACCATTCTCGGCGGAGCCGCCTTTGCCGGCGTCCTGACGCCGATCATTGCGGCATCGATGGCGCGAGCGGAAGGCGACGCCATCGAGACCAATGCGGTCGCGACCGCAGCTGACGTCGCCAAGCTCGAAAGGGTGAAGATCGAACTGGTAAAGCCGCCCTTCGTGCACACCCATAGCCAGAAAGCCGAGGGCGGACCGAAGGTCTACGAATTCACCATGACGATCGAGGAGAAGAAGATGATCCTCGACGACAAGGGCACGGAAGTGCACGCCATGACCTTCAACGGTTCGGTTCCCGGCCCGCTGATGGTCGTGCACCAGGGCGACTATGTCGAACTGACGCTGATCAACCCCGATACCAATGAGCTGCAGCACAATATCGATTTCCATTCGGCGACGGGTGCGCTTGGTGGCGGTGCGCTGACCGTGGTCAATCCCGGTGAGCGAACGGTACTGCGCTTCAAGGCCACCAAGGCGGGCGTCTTCGTCTACCACTGTGCACCTCCCGGCATGGTGCCGTGGCACGTCACCTCGGGCATGAACGGTGCGATCATGGTGCTGCCGCGCGAAGGCCTGACCGATGGGCACGGCAAGGAGCTGACCTATGACCACGTCTACTATGTCGGGGAGCAGGATTTTTACGTGCCGCGTGACGCACAGGGAAACTACAAGAAATATCCCAGCGTCGGCGAGGCCTATGCCGACACGCTGGAGGTCATGCGCACGCTAACCCCGAGCCATATCGTCTTCAACGGCGCCGTCGGCGCGCTGACCGGCGACAATGCGCTGAAGGCCAAGGTGGGCGAGAAAGTGCTGATCGTGCATTCGCAGGCCAACCGCGACACCCGTCCGCACCTCATCGGCGGGCATGGCGACTATGTCTGGGCGACTGGCAAGTTTCACAATATGCCGGATGTCGACCAGGAAACCTGGTTCATTCCGGGCGGCACGGCAGGCGCTGCCTTCTATACTTTCGAACAGCCCGGCATCTACGCCTATGTCAACCACAACCTGATCGAAGCCTTCGAGCTGGGGGCTGCCGGCCACTTCGTGGTTACCGGTGAATGGAACGACGACCTGATGACCTCGGTCATGCCTCCGAGCGGCGTCTGACGCTCGCACGATACCGACGCGCCCCGCCCTGCGGCGGGCGCGTCCGCTCTCAAACCGGCGCCTTGCCCGGCCGTCAACGCATCGTCCGGGCAAGGCGCGAGGAGGCCGTCATCGCTACGGTAACATCGAGACCCGGCCCGTCGTGGGCGTCGCTTGCTCTTCCCGCTCTCCTGTTCGCCGCGCTGGCGGGCGTGTTGGCGATTAAGGTCAATCTCGTCGCCCCCGGTCCGGATGGCTCTATGCTCGACGAACCGCGGACGGTGGAGATTGCGCCGCGCAGCTTCCAGTATCGTGACGGTGGCGAATTCTTCCGCAACGGCTTTGCCGTCGATGGTCCGGTGAAAACCGTGGCGGTACGCCGACCGCTCACCATCATGAAATATCAGGTCACCGCCGCCGACTATGCGCGGTGCGTCGCCGATGATGCCTGTGCACCCGCCGAGCCCGGCTTCGTGCCGGCTGATCCCGCCGATACGCCGGTGACCGGCGTCAGTTATGACGACACCATCGCCTATGCCGGATGGCTGACTGCGCGCACCGGCGAAGTCTGGACGCTGCCGACTGATCGGGATCTTGCTTTTGCTGCCGGCTCGCGTTTTCCCGACGACGCGCTGGGCGTCGATATAGACAGCACCAATCCCGCAGACCGCTGGCTGGCGGACTATCGCCGCGAGGCGGCGCGCAAGGCCTCGCGCGATCCGGTACCGCAACCGCTCGGTCGCTTCGGGGAGAATGAGCACGGCCTTGCCGATTTCGCCGGCAATATCTGGGAGTGGACCACGACCTGCAACCGCCGTGTCAACCTGGACAAGGGCGGCTGGGTGGTGAACGACGTGTCGTCCTGCGGCATTTATGTTGCGAGCGGCAAGCATCGGGCGGCGCTGAGTTCGTTCGTGCGCAACCCCAAGGGGGGCGGCTGTGCGGTGGGCGTGCCGCCGGACAATGTCGGCTTCCGGCTCGTCAAGGATACGCGGTGGTACGCACCCTTGTTCGTGGCCCTCAGGGACAGGGGATTTCCACTCTGACCGCTCGGCGCAAACTTTCGGGGGCCGGGGTGGCGTGATAGAAGCCGGTAGCTTTCACGCGAGAGGAAATTGATTGTGAAAATCGACCGGACCGTCGTTCGCTCGCTCGCCCTGTTCGACAAGATGAGCGACGAGGACCTCGACAGACTGCTTGCCCACGCGGCAGCGCGGCGCGTGGCGCAGGGCGATGCCGTCTTCGAGCAGGGCCAGCAGGCGGCAAGTTTCTTTCTCCTGCTGCACGGCCGGCTGAAAGTGACGCAGGTCACGGAGGACGGCCAGCAGATCATCGTGCGCGTCGTGCATCCCGGTGACCTCTTCGGCTTTGCCAAGGCGCTCCAGCGTTCCGACTATCCCGGCACCGCGCGCGCGGCGACGGAAAGCGTGATCCTCGGCTGGCCGACCGATCTCTGGCCGCACTTCGTCGAGCAGAACCCGCGTCTTGCCGTCAGCGCCATGCAGACGATCGGCCAGCGGCTGGAAGAGGCGCATACTCGGATTCGCGAAATGTCTACGCAGGAAGTGGAGCGCCGGGTGGCGCACGCCGTGCTGCGACTGTCCCAGCAGGCGGGGCGCAAGGAAGGCGGTGGCATCCGCATCGACTTTCCGATCTCGCGCCAGGACATAGCCGAAATGACCGGTACGACACTGCACACCGTCTCGCGCATCCTGAGTGCCTGGGAATCGCGCGGCCTCGTCGAGGGTGGACGACAGAAGCTTTTAATCTGCGACATCGCCGGCCTTTCCGCGCTGGCAGACGGGGTACGGGATTGAGATGGCGCATCGGCGAATTTCCATGGCCTGCAAGATGCGCAGGTTCTAAAGCAGGCTTGGTCTGTACTGTTGTTTCTTGCAGTTTTAGTAAATATTTATAATAGAGTTCTTTCAAGCGCTATATTTTGTTAGATATAACGAGAATTGATATTTCGCAAATAATATTATGAGTGCAAAAGTATAGTATATTATACTTTCTTTCTGTCGTGGCGATGCTACTATCCGGCCTGCGATCTAGTCGTCGGAGGAAGCCAGCCTTGTCCGAAGCCTTGACAGAGCATCTGCCGCCCCAGACGCCGAAACCCAGCCGGCGACGCGAGCTGATTACCTTCCTCGTTCTGGCTTTTGGTATCTGGCCCATTGTCGCCGTCGGCGTCGTCGGCGGATACGGCTTCTTCGTCTGGATGCTTCAAATTATCTACGGGCCGCCCGGCCCCCCTGTCCATTAGGGGCGTGGCCATGGAGCGGCAGGGGGCGTTGTCGAGACGGGATTTCCTGAGGGGTGGCAGGCAGGACGCCAGCATCCGCATCCGACCGCCGGGGGTTGAAGATGCAACACTTGCGGCCTGCACCGGCTGCGGCGCCTGCGTCGAGCACTGTCCTGCAAAGATCATCAGCCTCGTGGATGGACTGCCGGCACTCGACTTCACGGTTGGTGAATGCACATTCTGCGGCGCCTGCGCTGCAAGCTGTCCCGAGCCGGTTTTCGTCGAGGCGGCCAGCCGCTTCGATCACATCGTTGCCATCTCGGACGCATGCCTGCCATTCCAGCGTGTCGACTGCCAGGCCTGTCGGGACGCCTGTCCCACCGCGGCGATCCGCTTTCGCCCGGTGCGCGGCGGGCCTTTCGTGCCGGAGTTGCTGGCCGAAGCCTGTACCGGCTGCGGCGCCTGCATTGCAATCTGTCCCGTCGGTGCGGTGACAACCGCGCCGTTGAGCACGGAGGCCGCCTATGCCTGAGACGCGGCGCCATCACATTTCCAGCGCGGTCATTCTTTCCAAGCCCGGTTGCCTCGACGGAGTGCACGCCGCGCTTGTCGATTTTGACAATGTCGAGGTGCACGGCGCGGACAAGGGCAAGATCGTCATCGTCATCGAGGGGCCGTCGACCGGCGTGCTCGGGGATACGCTGATGCGCATCTCCCTTCTCGACGGCGTGATCGCGGCAAACATGGTTTTCGAACATGTCGAGATGGAAGAGGAAGAGGTGCATGGGCAGCGAACTGACGCGGCGTGACATCCTGAAGGCCCAGGCGGCGGGCGTCGCTGCGGCGGCGGCCGGCATAGCACTGCCGGTCGCCGCCCAGCCCGTGCCGGGCGGGGTGAGTGCACTGGAAATCAAGTGGGACAAGGCGCCCTGCCGGTTCTGCGGCACGGGCTGCGGCGTGATGGTGGGCGTCAAGGAGGGCAAGGTCGTCGCCACGCATGGCGACATGCAGGCGGAGGTCAATCGCGGCCTCAACTGTATCAAGGGCTACTTCCTGTCGAAGATCATGTATGGCGCGGACCGCCTGACGGCGCCGCTGCTGCGCAAGCGAAACGGTGTCTACGCCAAGGACGGCGAGTTCGAGCCCGTCACCTGGGAAGAGGCCTTCGACGTGATGGCCGAGCAGTGCAAGAAGGTGCTGAAGGAGAAGGGGCCGACGGCCGTCGGCATGTTTGGTTCCGGCCAATGGACGATCTTCGAGGGCTATGCCGCGACCAAGCTGATGCGCGCAGGCTTCCGCTCGAACAATCTCGATCCGAATGCCCGCCATTGCATGGCGTCCGCTGCCTACGCCTTCATGCGAACCTTCGGCATGGACGAGCCGATGGGCTGCTACGACGATTTCGAACATGCCGACGCCTTCGTGCTGTGGGGCTCGAACATGGCGGAGATGCACCCGATCCTGTGGACGCGCATCGCCGACCGGCGGCTCGGCAACGAGCATGTGCGGGTCGCGGTGCTCTCCACCTTCACCCACCGCAGCATGGACCTCGCCGATATCCCCATGGTCTTCAAGCCGGGCACTGACCTAGTGATCCTGAACTACATCGCCAATCACATCATCCAGACCGGCCGGGTGAACGAGGATTTCGTGCGCAACCACACGAAGTTCGTGCGCGGCGTCACGGATATCGGCTATGGGCTGCGGCCCGACAATCCGGTCGAGGTCAATGCCGCCAACTCCGCCGATCCCGGCAAGACCGAGGCGATCGACTTCGAGGCGTTCAAGGCTTTCGTTTCCGAATACACATTGGAAAAGGCCGTGGAGATGACCGGCGTCGAAGCCGGTTTCCTCAAGCAGCTCGCCGAGCTTTACGCCGACCCGAACCGCAAGGTCATGTCGCTCTGGACCATGGGCTTCAACCAGCATGTGCGCGGTGTCTGGGCAAACCAGATGGTCTACAACCTCCACCTCCTGACCGGAAAAATCTCCGAGCCCGGCAACAGCCCGTTTTCGCTGACCGGCCAGCCGTCCGCCTGCGGCACGGCGCGCGAGGTCGGCACCTTTGCCCATCGTCTGCCGGCCGACATGACGGTGACCAATCCTGAGCACCGCAAGCATGCGGAGGAGATCTGGCGCATTCCGCACGGCATCATCCCGGAAAAGCCGGGTTACCACGCGGTCCAGCAGGATCGCATGCTGAAGGATGGCAAACTCAATTTCTACTGGGTGCAGGTCAACAACAACGTGCAGGCCGCGCCGAACACGTCGAACGAGACCTACCAGGGCTATCGCAATCCGGAAAACTTCATCGTCGTCTCGGACCCCTATCCGACGATTACGGCGATGAGCGCGGACCTCATCCTGCCGGCCGCCATGTGGGTGGAGAAGGAGGGGGCCTACGGCAACGCCGAGCGGCGCACCCACGTCTGGCACCAGCTCGTGCAGGCGCCGGGCGAGGCGCGCTCCGACCTCTGGCAGATGGTGGAGTTTTCCAAGCGCTTCACCACGGACGAGGTCTGGCCGGCGGAGCTGCTTGCTGCCAATCCCGACTACAAGGGCAAGACGCTCTACCAGGTGCTGTTTGCCGAAAGCGACGTGGCAAAGTTCCCGATCAGCGAGGTCAAGCCCGAGCACGCCAACAACGAGGCGCAGCATTTCGGCTTCTACCTGCAGAAGGGGTTGTTCGAGGAATATGCCACCTTCGGCCGCGGCCATGGCCATGATCTGGCGCCCTACGACACCTATCACGAGGTGCGTGGCCTGCGCTGGCCGGTGGTCGACGGCAAGGAAACGCTCTGGCGCTACCGCGAGGGCTACGATCCCTATGTGAAGCCCGGTGAAGGGGTGAAATTCTACGGCAACGCAGACGGCAGGGCGGCGATCATCGCCGTGCCCTACGAGCCGCCGGCGGAATCGCCGGACGCCGAGTTCGACACCTGGCTCGTCACCGGCCGTGTGCTGGAGCATTGGCACTCCGGTTCCATGACCATGCGCGTTCCCGAGTTGTTCAAGGCCTTCCCGGGTGCGCTTTGTTTCATGAATGCGGACGATGCCCGCAAGCGCGGCTTCAACCAGGGATCGGAGATCCGCATCATCTCGCGGCGCGGCGAAATCCGTTCGCGCGTCGAAACGCGCGGCCGCAACCGCGTACCACCGGGCGTGATCTTCGTGCCGTGGTTCGATGCCAGCCAGCTCATCAACAAGGTCACGCTCGACGCCACCGATCCCATCTCGAAACAGACGGATTTCAAAAAATGCGCAGTCAAGATCGAACCGGCCGTCTGACCCTCGGCAAAGGATGGGTCCTGGCTGCGCTCAGCGCAGCCGTTATCGTCACAAGCGCCATGGCGCAGATGGTTCCGCAGCTGTCCGGTCCTCAGGGCGACGCGATGCAGACGCTACCGGCCGATCCGCTGCCGAAGTGGATCGTCGACGACATAAGGCGCATGCGCGCCTATCCCGAACAGCCACCGATCATTCCGCATTCGATCGACGGCTACCAGCTCTCGGTCAACGCCAACCGCTGTCTTTCCTGCCACAAACGCGAGTTCTCGCAGGATGCCGGCGCGCCGATGATCAGCATCACCCACTACATGACGCGCGAGGGCCAGATGCTCGCCGACGTCTCGCCGCGCCGCTACTTCTGCACCGCCTGTCATGTGCCGCAGGCCGACAAGAAGCCGCTCGTCGGCAACACGTTCAAGGATATGAGCGAACTCGGTGTCACCGGGGCGGGAAGCGAGTGATGGTGGCGCGCATCAAGGCAATTGTAGCTTGGGTCTGGACGATGCTGACGACGCCTGCGGCGACGCTCAGCCTCGCCTTCCTGACGCTCGGCGGTTTCGTTGGCGGCGTGATGTTCTGGGGCGCCTTCAACACGGCGCTCGAGCTGACAAACACCGAAAAGTTCTGCACCTCGTGTCACGAGATGAAGGACAACGTCTACCAGGAGCTGACGAGAACGGTGCACTTCACCAACCGCTCCGGCGTGCGTGCCTCCTGCCCGGATTGCCATGTGCCGCACGAATGGACCGACAAGATCGCCCGCAAGATGCAAGCGTCGAAGGAGGTCTGGGGAAAAATTTTCGGCACGATCAACACGCGCGAAAAATTCCTGAACCACCGGCTCGAGCTGGCGAAGCACGAATGGTCGCGCCTGAAGGCAAACGACAGCCTGGAATGCCGCAACTGCCATTCCGCCGTCGCGATGGACTTCACCAAACAAACCCAGCGCGCCGCCGACATCCATTCGAAGTACCTCTTGCCCGGCAAGGCGACCTGTATCGACTGCCACAAGGGCATTGCGCATGAGCTTCCGAACATGGAAGGGGTCGAGCCCGGCTGGAAGATGCCGAGGGAACTCGAAGGCAAGGAGTTGCCCGCCGCATCGAACGATGCGATCGGCGACCTTCGCGAGGCCGTTGCCAGCGCGCATGGCACAACGGGGTTCTAAGACGCACCCCTGTCACAGGCCTTGGCCACGCAATTACTGCGGGCTGTTTGCGCCGACCGCGCTTTCGACCGGAAGCGGCGGCAGATCGGGGGCGGCGAGGCCCTTGAACGGTTCACGCCACGCGTCGAGCTTTTCAAGCTGCTCTGACCAGCGTCGTATCGCGGGATAATCATCGATCGGCAGCCGCGCGGCATCGTTGAACGGCAAAAACGTCCCCATGCGAAAATCGGCAAAGGAGATGGTGTCTCCGACCAGCCAGAGGCGATCCGACAGTGCATTCTCAAGGATGGCGGCCGCCTTGCGAAACTCCCGCAGGCCTTCATCGACCAGTTGGTCGTCGCAGGGGCCGATACCATATCGCTGCTTGGTGCCGCGCTCCCAATGCACCATGTCGCAAGCCTTGACGAAGTTGTCCTTGCCCCAGCTGATCCAGCGGATCATATCCGGTTCGTCATCGTCCGTCCGCCAGAAGTTGGAGCCGGCATTGCGGGAGAACCAGCAGGCGATCGCGTCGCTTTCCCAAAGCGATCGATTGGGAAGCTCCAGTATCGGCAGCAGCAGGTTCGGGTTGAGCGGCAGGTAGCGGGCCGCCTGGCCGGACGCCCGGGGCGTCGCAAACTCGAAGGCGACCTCCGCATGGAGAAAGCGCGCAACGGCGACGGCCAAGCGTGGATTGGGATTGCGGCTGAAATACAATTTCATACGATGTGATCCTCCCTATCTGTCGTCTTCAAGGACGAATGAAGGATGCGCTCGCCGACATCCGCGCAGAAAAATCGACAATCGCTTCCCTTTGTGACGCCGGTAGTCAAAGGAAGATATGGACGATGAGGGATGTCAGAACCGCATTGAACCCCATGGCGATCCCCGAAAACAACCCCGCGACCGGATCGACTGAATAGGCGCGCGCCGTGCCGATGCCGTGCGAGGCAAGGCCAACCGCAAAACCGCGGGCGCTGAAGTCCTTGATGCGCATGGCGTTCATCATCGGCGTCACGACGATCGCACCGCAAATGCCGGTGAGGACGACTACGGCTGCGGTCAGCGCCGGATCGCCGCTCAGGCCGGAGGAAATGGCCATGGCAACGGCCGCCGTCGTGGATTTCGGCGCGAGCGAGGCGACGACATCGGGCGAGAAGCCGAACAGCTGGCTCAGGAACACCGTCGACCCGACGGCCGTGAGGCTGCCGACGACGAGGGCGCAGAGCATGGGAACGAGGTTGCTCTTCACGAGCGAAAGTTTCTCGTAGAGCGGGATGCCGAGCGCCACGGTGGCCGGCCCGAGCAGGAAATGGATGAACTGCGCGCCCTTGAAGTAGGCGTCGTAGTCGATCCCGACGATGCAGAGAATGGCGACGATGACGCCGATCGACAGCATGATCGGGTTGAGCAGCGGATTGCCGGGGCTGAGGCCGGCTATGGCAGTGGCGGCCAGCCAGACGACGAGCGTCGTGACGAGCCAGAGGAGGGGCGACGTCGCAAGATAGACCCAGAGCCCTTCAGTCATTGGCGTAGCCTCCGGAAAGCCTCTTCACCAGGATGAAAACCCAGACCGTGACGGTGAGCGTGATGACTGTGGAGAGGATGACGATGGCGAGGAGTTCAAAGCCGCTGTTACGGATGAGATCGAGATGCTGGATGATCCCGACCCCTGCCGGTACGAAGAGGATGCCGAGATTGGCAAGCACCACCTTGGATGTGTCGATGGTCTGCTGATGGGCCGGCCGCAGGATTTTGACGCCACCGGTGAGGGTGAGGGCCACGGCGGCCATTGCCATGCCGATGACGGGTCCCGGCACATATCCGTTCAGAAAATAGGCGGTAACCTCGCCGATCAACTGAAAGACGAGAAGAACTGTAATCCCGATAAGCATGCCTGGCTCCTGTCTGGCTAAGGGCTTTGCCGATGCGACTCAGCAAGCGCGTCAGCCAGACGGTAGGGGCCTATGCGCGTCTCATCCAGAGGCAGAGCAAGAGCGGTTCAAAATCTGTTCGCCAAGGGCTCACCCGCGGGGCCGAAGGAGCCGTTGTGCGACGCCGGCAAACAGCGCGACGCCGGTTTCGAGGGCGTTTTCATCGATGTCGAAATCGGCGGCGTGGTGCACGGCGGGGATGTCGCTGCCGATGATGCAGTAGGCGGCGGTGCCGCCGGTTTCGCGCACGCGACGGATCATCAGGCAGGCGTCATCGCCGCCGCCGATCGACCATTCCGGCAGGACCTCGGTGACGCCGGGCAGGCCGGTCGAGACGTCCGCAATGAGGGCCACGGCCTCCGGGCTGTTTTCGTTGCCGGGCATGTGGCTCTTGCGCACGGTGTCGACCGCGCATTGATGCATGGCGGCGGCGCCTTCAATCACCGCATGGAGCCGTTCGACCATATAATCGTGAGCGGCGTGGCTGTTGGCGCGCACCTCCACGAGCATCTCGCAGGTATCGGCGATGATGTTGAAGGCGGTGCCGGCGCGCAGCACGCCGACATTGACGAACGTTTCCGCACCGGAAAAACGGGAAATGCCGTGCAGCCCGAGCGCTGCCGATGCGCCGGCGAGGAGCGCGTTGCGGCCCTCCTGGGGACCCATCGCCGCATGCGCGACGGCCCCGCGGAAGGTGACGGCGAAACGGCTGGAGAAGAGGAAGCCGACAGCGCTCGCGGCGATCTTGCCGGAGGGCAGCAGGCAGCCGAGATGGCCGACGAACAGATGATCCACGCCCTCGACCGCCCCGCCTGCGACCATAGGTGCCGCGCCGCGGGCACTTTCCTCGGCCGGCTGGAAGATCAGGCGAAGGGTTCCGACGAGGCCCTTTTCCTGCGCGAGCCGCCGGGCAAGGGCGAGGCCGATACCGACATGGCCGTCATGGCCGCAGGCATGCATGCGGCCGGCAAAGAGCGAGCGATAATCCTCGGCATTCGGCCGATGGGCTTCCGCCTCGGTTTCGCTGACCGGCAGGGCGTCCATGTCGAAACGGAAGGCGACGGTGGGGCCGTCTCCAAAGCGATAGTCGGCGACGATGCCGGTCAGGCCGTCCGGCATGCGCTCCATCCATGCCGCATCGCCGCCCGCGGCGAGCGCCAGGCGCTTGGCGTCTTCAACCTGTTCGCATGACGGCGGGTCGATGACGATCTCGGCGTCCATGACTTCGCGGCCGGTTCGTACGGCAAAGCCCAGGTGATCGAGATAGGCGGCGATGCGCGAGGCCGTGCGGTATTCCAGGAAAGCCGTTTCCGGGTAGCGGTGCAGGTCGCGGCGAACGAGCACGGCGGGCGCATTGCTGGCGGCGATCATCTCGGCAAGGGTCATGGGCATTCTCTATCTGGGTTAGCCGCGGCTGGCGAGCGAAACGCCAACCGTCGCGATGGAGAGGCCGGCGATCTGCATCACGGTGAGGCTTTCGCCAAAGCCGATCCAGGCCATCAGGGCCGAGACGCCGGGCACGAGGAAGAAGAGCGAGGACACTTTCGACAGAGCACCCTTCCGGATCATGTGCAGGAGCAGCAGGACCGCGCCGAGCGACATGCCGAAAACCGACCAGGCAAGGCCGATCCACAGCGGCAGCGCCGTGATGTCGAAGGCCGGTCCGCCGACGAAAGGCAGGACGAGCGCCGTCGGCACGAGGGCGCCGACATATTGCACGGCCGTGTTGGTGAGCGGATCGGCGGCAATCGCCGTGCGCTTCACGAAGATCGATCCGAGCGTAAGGGACAGAACGCCGCCAAGGCAGATCGCGAGCGGGATGAGCGGAATGCCGCCAGCCTCCGTTGCGCCGAGTTTCGGCGCCAGCGTAACGAGCGTGCCGAAGGCCCCGACGAGAATGCCGATGGCACCGCGCCGCGACATGCGCTCTCCGAGCACCCGGCCGGCAAGGAGTGTCACGAGCAGCGGCTGCATGCCGGCCATCAGCGCCGAGATCGCCGTCGGAAGGCCATTGGCCACGGACCAGAAGACCCCACCGAGATAGAGGCCGTGGATCAGGACGCCGGCAAGCAAAGCCTGCCCCCATTCCCGCGCCGTACCGGGCCAGGCGGCGCCCTTCCAGAGCGCGATGGCGGCAAGTGCCAGCAGCGCCAGCGCAAAGCGCACGGCAAGGAAGGTGAGGGGCTCGGCATGCGGCGCAACGAGCCGTGCAAGCACGAAGCCGCTCGACCAAAGCGGCACGAAGATCGCGGGAAGGAGCAGGTCGTTGCGCATGGGGGCGGCTGTGGCGGGCACGCTCACACCCCATGCCTTACGCTGAGGATCGGCGTTTCCAACAGGGCGCCGGTCGTGCCGTCAGCGATGCCGCGGTCGGTCTGGTGGGGGCCGGCATTGCAGGCGAGCGTTGCGCCGAAGACGGCCTTGAACACCAGGTAGGGTGGCTGCCAGTCGACGAGGCTGTCCGCCGCGGTTCGCACGGCGGCGAAGGCGCGCGCGACGTCCTCGAGCGGTGCATCGGAAAGAAGGCCCGAAAGCGGCAGTTCGAGCACGGCAAGCACCTTGCCATCCGCTGCAACGGCCATACCGCCGCCCGCTTCGATCAGTGCGTTGGCGGCGGCGGCCATGTCGCCCGGATTGCCGCCGAAGACGGTGAGATTGTGGCTGTCGTGCGAGACGGTGGTCGCAAGCGCCCCGCGCCATGTTCCCCAGCCGGAGAGCAGGCCGACGCGCGGGCGCGCATCCGCCCGCCCGTGCCGATGCGCAACCGCAATCAGCGCCGTGCCTTCGGGCGGGACGATGAAGCCGTCCGAAACGATCGCGACCGCCTCGGCCCATTCGGTGAAGCGGGGCTTGGCGATGAGGGCGACGGTTGCCTCGGTTCCCGCACACGGAATGCGGAAATCCTCTTCGCGTAGCAGGGCGAGATGCATGGAGCCCTGCAGCGGTGCCGCGTCGATTTCCTGGGCGGGTTCGATGAGCGCGCCGTCCTGCGCAACGATCCGGCCGCTGCTCAAGACCAGTTTCGCCCGGAACTCCGTGAGATCCTCGAAGAGCACGATGTCGGCGCGGCGGCCGGGGGCGATAAGGCCGAGGTCGCTGCGCCCGATCCGCCGTGCGGCGTTGAACGTTGCGGCCTGCAGGGCCCGTTCGGGCGTCATTCCGTAGCGGACGAGACGGCGCACCACGTCGTCGAGACCGCCGGCCTCGAAAAGATCGTCCGGGAAAACATCGTCGGTGCAGAGCGTCAGCGTCTGGGGCAACTGCGGCAGCGTGTTGAGGGCGGCGACGCATTCGGGCAGCAGGTGATCATGCGAGCCGCGCAGCTCGATGGTGAGACCGGCGCGCAGTTTTGAGAGCAGGTCCTCGCCGGAGACGATCTCGTGGTCGGAGCTGATGCCGGCAGCAATGAAGGCCTGAAGCTCCGGCCCCGCGAGGCTGCGGGCGTGGCCATGGATCGGCTTTCCCGCGTGGCGGCCGGCGTCAAGAATGGCGCTCATCCGCGCGCGGCCTTCGATGACGGCGCGCATGTCCATGACCTCGGCGATACCACCGATGTCCGGCCGGGCGAGCAGCGCCGCGATGGTCTCGGCGGAAAAATCGGCGCCGGCGACTTCCAGGCCTGGCGCGGAGGGCACGCAGGAGGGGGCGAGCAACACATGGCGCTGCGGCAGCGCGCGCGCGGCCTCGGCCGCCCAGTCGATGCCGGTTATGCCATGCACATTGCCCAGTTCATGCGGGTCCCAGACGAGCGTCGTCACGCCGCGCGGCAGGGTGGCAGCGGCATAGGCGGCCGGGGTGATCATCGAGCTCTCGACATGCATGTGCGTGTCGATGAGGCCGGGCGCGAGGATCAGGCCGCTGGCGTCGATCGTCTCGCGGGCGTCGAGACGGGCATCCTGCGGGTGCACGCTGGCGATCAGTGGGCCGACGAGGCCGATATCGGCGGCGCGGCGCTCGCCGGTCACCATGTCGATCAGCGTTCCACCGCGGATCAGCATGTCGAAGGGGCGGTCTCCGCGCGCGGCCGCAACGGCGGCTTCACGCAGGGTTTCGTCGTCGAGATCGCGGGTATCGGTCTTGCCGGTCATTGTCGCGCCTCGTCGGTCAGCGCGCTGAGAATGAGGCTGCGGGCAGTCGTGACATCGATGTCGGAGGCGAAGACGGCATTGCGTTTCTCCTGCGGTGCGCGCATGTCGACCACCGTGCGGCCGCGCGTCAGCAGACCAGACAGTTCCACGTCGATGCGCGCGTCGGTGAAGGTCACGGCCTGCGGGCACACGAAGGCGACGGCGGCGCAGGGATCGTAGACCGCCATGCCGGGCCGGCCGCGGCTGGTTCCAATGGAAATGTAGCCGGCGAAGAGGTCGGCGAGAAGTGCTGCATTCCTGCCGCCCGCATCGCGAACGGGCGTAGTGTCGTCCGGAAAGGCGACGACCTTGCGGCAGAGGTCGAGATCGACCATGCGCAGCGGCAAGCCATGGGCGAGCACGATCGCCAGCGCCTCCGGATCGGCGAAGGCATTGAATTCGGCCGAGGCCGTGTGGTTGCCGGCGGTGACGCCGCCGCCCATCCAGGTGAGGTCGGCGATCTTTTTTGCGAGATCCGGCCGGGCCAGCGCCAGGGCCGCGATGTTGGTCAGCGGGCCGAGAGCGAGGATGCGGCATGGCTTTGTCGCAGCCTCAAGCCATTGGCAGAGGGCGCTGAAGGCGTCGCTTTCCGGCAGCAAGGGCGCCAGCGGCAGGCTGCGGCCGGCGGTCAGCATGCCGGCTTCGCTCAGGATGTTTTCCGCGGTTTCGAGCCGGCCGAGCACCGGCAGGGCACGGCCGTTATGGATCGGAAAGGTCCAGCCGAAGGCAACGGCGGCCGAGGCTGCGTTCTGCCGCACCTGGCGGAAGCCGGAATTGCCGAAGACCAGCGAGATGCCGTCGATCGGCTCGGCGCCCCGTGCCACCGCCAGGATGGCGGCGATGTCGTCGAAGCCCATGTCGGTGTCGATCCACACACCCATGGTGCTCACGCGAAACGCTGGAGGGTGGCGGCTGCCGTGAGCGGCAGGTCGAAGGCCAGTTCTGCGCCAAGTGCGTGGACCGGCAGTGCCGCGCTCACTTCCGCGGTAATCGGGCCGAGGGGCGTATCGAGCAGATATTCGCGTAGGTTCCCGGTAAAGGAGACGCTTTTCACCGTGCCCTTGAACGGCCCGGCTTCGAGCGTCACGCCGGAGGGACGCCAGGCGAAGCCGGCAGCATTGCCCGGCAGCGCTTCGGCAAGCGCGATCGCACCGCCCGGTGTTGCCAGCTTGCCGCCGCGAAGCGCGAAAACATTCTCGAAGCCGACGAAATCCGCAACGAAGGCGGAGGCGGGGTTGTTGTAGATCTCCTCGGGCGTGCCGACCTGCTCGATCAGGCCTTCACGCATGACGACGATCCGGTCGGCGAGTGACAGGGCTTCCGCCTGGTCGTGGGTGACGAAGATCATGGTGACGCCGGTTTCCTTCTGCACGCGCTGCAGTTCGGCGCGCATTTCGACACGCAGGCGCGCATCGAGATTGGAGAGCGGCTCGTCGAGCAGCAGCACCTTCGGCTCCATCACCATGGATCGGGCAAGCGCCACGCGTTGCTGCTGGCCACCGGAGAGTTCGGTCGGTTTGCGGCCGGAAAGCGCGGAAAGGCCGACCGACTTGATGCCGGCAGTGACGCGCGCGTCGATATCGGCCGCGGCCATGCGCTTCAATCTGAGACCGAAGGCGACGTTTTCGAAGACCGACAGGTGGGGGAAGAGTGCGTAGGACTGGAAGACTAGGCCGACATTGCGCTTGTTGGCGGAAACGCGGGTAATGTCGGTGCCGTCGAGCGTGATGCGGCCGGAGGTGGGCGCAAGCAGGCCGGCAATCGAGCGCATGGTCGTCGTCTTGCCGCAGCCGGACGGGCCGAGGAAGGCGACGAGTTCACCCTTGCGGATCGAAAGGTTGAATTTGTCCACGGCAATCGAATTGCCATAGGAAAGCGTCAGGTTTTCGAGGGAGAGAAAGGCGCGATCAGACATAACGGGAGAATCCAAGGAAGCGTTCTGCGAGGAAGACGATACCGATCGACATCAGGGCGAGCAGGGCCGACAGCGCAGCAACGGAGGGATCGTAGGTGGTTTCCATGTAGGAGAGCATGTCGATGGGCAGCGTGCGCACGCCGGGGCCGGAGAGGAACAGCGAGACCGGCACCTGGTTGAAGCTCGTCACGAAGCCGAGGATGAAGGCGGCGAGGATGCCGCTCTGGATGTTCGGCAGCACCACCTTGAAGAAGGCGCCAAGGCGCGTCGCGCCAAGCAGCACCGCCGCCTCTTCCATGTCGGAGCGCAGGTTGTTGAAGCTGGAGGAGACGACGCGCACCGTATAGGGCAGCACGAGTGCGGTATGGGCGAGGAACAGCGCGACGCCAATCGAGAAGCTGAACGGCACGACGAGATAGCGCAGCAGGGCGAGGCCGACGATGATGCTCGGCACGATGATCGGCAGCGTGACGATCGTGTTGACGACCTCGCCGAACGGCAGCTTGTAGCGCGAGAGCGCATAGGCGGCCGGCACGCCGAGCAGCAGCGCGACGAAGGTGCCGCCGACGGCGAGGATCATCGACATGATGAAGCTGTCGCGGAAGCTTTCGACGGTGAAGACCTTGGCGACCCATTTCAGGGACAGGCCCTGCGGCGGGAAGACAAGTGTGTCGCCGGCTGAAAGGGAGGCTGCTACGATGATGATGAAGGGGCCGATCAAAAAGATGAGCAGCGCGGCGAGAATGATGGTGGAAAGCGTGCGGTTCATCGCTTGTTCCTCGCGGTCGCGAGCCGCTTCAGGAGCAGGTTCGCGGCAAAACACATGGCAATGAGAATGAAGGCGATGACGCTTGCCGAGACGAAATCGTTGGCGACGGTGACGCGCTGGAAGAGCAGGGTCTCCAGCATCAGCACCTTCGAGCCGCCGAGGATGGCGGGCGTGATGTAGGCGGTCAGCGAGCCGGTGAAGACCAGCGTGCCGCCGACGACGAGGCCCTCGCGTGTCAGGGGCAGGATGACCTTCCAGAACACCTGGAACCAGTTGGCGCCGAGCACCCGGGCGGCGAGGATCGCATCCTTCGGCATGTTTTCCAGCGCGCTGATCAGCGAGAGGATCATCAGCGGCAGGAAGAGCTGCAGCAGGCCGATGAAGACCGCCGTCTCGGTGAAGAGCAGGCGGATCGGCTCGTCGCTGAGGCCGACGGTCTGGAGCGCCTGGTTGACGATGCCGGTGCGGCCGAGGATGACGATCCAGGCATAGGTGCGCGCCACCGGCGAGATCATCAGCGGCAGCGAGATGAGGCCGATCATGCGGCCCTTGCCCGACGCGCTGAGATTGACGATGGCGAAGGCTGCGGCATAGCCGATCACCGCCGAGGCGACCGTTACGGCGAGGCCCAGCTTGAAGGTACGCACCAGCACCAGCCGGTTGAGCGGCTCCGAGAAGAAATCGATGTAGGCCGAGAAGGTCCAGCCTGTCGGGCTGCGAAAACCCTCGGCCAGCACGATGACGACCGGCACCAGGAAGACGATGGCCGCGAAGACGGCGGCCGGCAAAGCCAGCGCCAAGGCTTCAGCGCGATTTTGAAACATGCTGTGCTCCTGCCGAAAGAGGGCAGCGTTTGCCGGTGGCGAGGGCGCGTTCAGGCACCCTCCGCCGCAGGCGTGTGGATCGAGGAGACGGGCTTTTTACTGCGCGATCGTGATGTTCCATTCGGCAAGCCACTTCTCGCGGTAGTCGAGCGTGGTGGCGGCCGGCAGGAAGGTCAGCTTGTTGGCAACATCGGCGCCGTAGGTGAGCTTTTCGGCGATTTCCGGCGCGAGAACGACTTCCTTGTTCGCCGGGCTGTCGATCAGCATTTCGGCGATCTTGGTCTGGATCGGCACGGAGAGCCAGAAATCCATGAACTTCAGCGCGAGGTCCTGGTTCTTCGTACCCTTGACCAGCACCATGGCGTTCATGTCGCCGGCATCGCCTTCCTTCGTTGTTGCCCAGCCGACCGGCAGGTCGAGCTTGGAAATGCCGGCCCAGGAGAAGTGGCCCATGGGTGCGGCCCAGATTTCCTCCTGCTGCATTAACTGCACGAGCTGCGAGCTTTTCACGTAGAAGGTGACGAACTCGTCGCGTTTCTCGCCTACGGCGGCCATGGCGTCCTTGAGATCAGGCGTATCCTTGCCGAGCGCCTTGCCGATCATCGAGAGCACCGGACCACCCTGGTTGGTGGTGATGTTCGGCAGGGCAACATGGCCGACATACTCGTCCTTCAGGAGATCGGCCCAGGATTCGACCTTCATCTTGTCTGTGCGATAGGCGATGCCGGTCTTGTAGAAGGTATAGCCGACGCTCATGCCGTCGCCGTTCGGGTCCTTGGCAAAGTCGTAGAGCTTGTCGTAGTTGGAAAGCTTGGCGGGATCGAGCTTCTCGGTCAGGCCCTTGCGGGATGCGGCCAGCGCGTCGGCAAGCGAGAAGACGGCCATGTCGATGACCGGCGCATCCTTGTTGGCGTCGAGCTTGGCGAGGCGCTCGATGCTGTTGCCGGTTTCGACGACCAGCTTGCAGCCGCATTCCGCCTCGAAGGGCTTGTAGAGCGCTTCGGAGAATTCGTCCTGGGCGAAGCCGTAGACGGAAATGGTCAGCGTCTGTTCCTGAGCGGCCGCGAGCGTGCTGCCCGCAAGCCAGAACACGCTGGCGGCAAGAAGCGTCTTATGCATGTTTGATCTCCTCCTGAGAAATGCCGGCCGCCGGCTGCTCCTTCGGAGCCGGGCCACTGGAACGGCGGATGACAAGCTCCATCGGCACGGCGGCCTTGCGAGCGGTGACGGGCGGGCTCGGTGTATCGTCCGAGGCATCGCGGGCCTGGATAGCCTCGACCAGCGCGTCGAGCGCGAGGGTGGCGATTTCCGGCATGTTCATTTTTACGGTGGTGAGCGGCGGCGAGATGAAGGACGACCATTGCAGGTTGTCGAAGCCCGTGATCGTTGCTTCCGCCGGAATGGCGATGCCGGCCGACTGAAGTTCTGTGAGTGCCCGCAGGGCATGGGGGTCGGACACACAGGCAAAGGCGGAAAACCCGCGTGCGCGCCACGCGGCAAGACCGAGCGCGCAGCTCTTGCCGCCCTTTGCCTCGATCTCGACGATCCAGATCGTCTCGACTTCCCGGGCTTCTGCGAGTTGCGACCGCATGCCGTTGACGCGGGCGTTCTGGACGTTCGAGCTGGGGTCGTCGCCGATCAGCAGGATCTTTTCGTGGCCAAGCGCCCGCAAGTGGCGCGCGACCTGCGCGCCGCCCTCGAAATGATCGGCCGAGACTGTGTTCCTCGGTGTCGTCGGCGTGTCGATGATGGCAATGGGGCAGGCGGTTTCCGGCACGGTGGTGCCGCGCCGGGGAACGATGACGATGCCGTCGACGCCGCGCTCGATGAGCTGGAAGATCGCCTTGTCCTGCGCGGCGATTTCGTCGCGCGAGTTGGCGATCAGCACGCCGTATCCGGCATTCGTTGCGACGCGCTCGATTTCCTGGGCGATTTCCGGATAGAGCGGATTGCCGATATCGGGGAGCACCAGCCCCAGAACCCCGCTGCGCCCGGTACGCAGCGCCCGGCCGGCCTGGCTCGGCACGTAGCCCATCCGGTCGGCCGCATCGCGGATACGCTTGGCGAGCTCCGGCGACAGGCGCCCCTTGCCGGACAGCGCATTCGACACCGTCGCGATCGACACCCCGAGGTGGCGCGCCAGTTCCGAAAGGTTGGGGCGAGGTGGTTTCAAGAGAAGCTCATAAGCCTGATTAAACGTTTAAGCAACGCTACCAGAAAAAATGCCTCTGTCAATTGTTTATTGTTCTCTCATAAAAGCCACCTTGAAAGGCCGGGGCTATGTTCTTTGGGCCTGCTTGATTTCGACTCGGTCATGCCGCATGTCAAAATGCAGACGCGCCGCTCCAGGCAGCAAGAGAGTACGGTTGCGGGATGAAGCCGAACGAGTTGAACGTACTGGTCATCGACGAAAACCGGATCCGCGCCGCCATCATCGAAGAGGGGCTGCGTGACGCTGGCTATGGCCAGGTCACGGTCATAGACCAGATGCACGGACTGGCGCGGCGCATCACCGAGCTCAATCCCGACGTGATCGTCATCGATCTCGAGAACCCGAACCGTGATGAACTCGAGAGTATCTTCCAGCTTTCGCGGGTCATCCAGCGCCCGATTGCCATGTTCGTCGACAAGTCGGACGAAGCGTCGATCGAGGCCGCGGTGGAGGCCGGCGTGTCCGCTTATATCGTCGACGGGCTCAAGCAGGAGCGGGTCCGGCCGATCTTGAAGATGGCGATCAGCCGCTTCAACGCCTTTTCCCGGCTTAACCGTGAGCTGGAAGAGACACGCAGCGAACTGGAGAACCGCAAGGTGATCGACCGGGCCAAAGGTCTGCTGATGCGCTCGCGCGGTCTTTCGGAAGAGGAAGCCTACGCGCTTCTGCGCCGCACGGCGATGAACCAGAACCGCAAGATCGTCGAGATCGCCCAAAGCCTCGTCACGGCGGCAAGCCTGCTCGATCCGGGAGCGAAGGAATGACGATGTCCCACGCCATCACCGCCGGTTTCGTGCCGCTGCTCGACAGTGCCCTGCTCGTCGTTGCCAAGGAGAAGGGCTTTGCCGAGGCGCAGTCGATCGATCTGACCCTCGTGCGCGAACGGTCCTGGGCGAGCATACGCGACCGGCTGGCCGTCCGTCATTTCGATGTCGCGCATATTCTCGGCCCCATGCCGATCGCCTGCAATCTCGGTCTTTCCGCGCCGGCGCCAAAAATGATCGTGCCGATGGCGCTGGGCCTCGGCGGCAATGCCGTTACCGTGTCCACCGCGCTCTGGCAGGCGATGGCGGGTGAGGGGGCGACGGATGATCTTGATGCGCGCGCGAACGGCGTAGCTTTGCGCAGGGCCATCGCGCGGCGCGAGGGCGAGCCGTTGCGGTTCGGTGTCGTGCATCCCTATTCGGGGCACAACTACGAACTGCGTTATTGGCTGGCGGCAAGCGACATCGACCCGGACCGGGACATCGAGATCGTTGTGCTGCCGCCGCCCGATATGGGGGACGCACTGGCGCAGAGGCTGATCGACGGCTATTGCGCCGGCGAGCCGTGGAACACGTTTGGCGTGCTGAAGCGCGGCGGGCATCTGGCCACCGTCAAGGCCGCCATCTGGCGGTCGAGCCCGGAAAAGGTACTCGGCGTCAATGCCGGCTGGGCCGAAACTCATCCTGAAGCCCTGGCGGCGCTGCTTGTTGCGCTTCATCAGGCGTCTGCCTGGTGCGAAAAGCTGGAAAACCGCGAAGAGCTGGCGCATCTCCTGGCGCAGCCCGGCTATGTCGGGCATGATGCAGAGCTTCTGCTGCCTGCCTTGAGCGGCAACCTGCCGGTCGGCGGTGGTGTTGTGCAAAATATCGGCGACTTCTTCGTTCCGAATGCCAAGGCGGCGACCTTTCCCTGGAAGAGCCATGCGCTCTGGTTCTACACCCAGATGGTTCGCTGGCGGCAGATCGGCCACACGGCCGAACACCAGCAAGTCGCTGCCGAAACCTACCGGCCGGACATTTATCGTGCGGCGTTGAAGACGCTTGGACTTGCCATGCCGTCAGCCAGCTCCAAGGTCGAGGGTGCGCTGGCCGTGGAGACGCCCGTCGGCTCGTCCGGCGCGTTGACGCTCGGGCCGGACGGCTTCTTCGACGGCGGACGGTTCGATCCGGACGATTTAGACGCCTATAT
Source organism: Shinella sp. GW821-FHT11G07 (assembly GCF_058808115.1). Taxonomy (NCBI): domain Bacteria; kingdom Pseudomonadati; phylum Pseudomonadota; class Alphaproteobacteria; order Hyphomicrobiales; family Rhizobiaceae; genus Shinella; species Shinella sp. GW821-FHT11G07. The sequence goes on along the minus strand of NZ_JBXARJ010000007.1, from coordinate 15,183 downwards.
CCTGGCACAAAGGATCGGCTGAGCGGCCTGAAATGCGAAGCGCCTAATTTATGCGCACTGCACAAAAAATGGCATCGCACTGCACTTGTTCTATCCTGCCGTTGATCCGCGATTGGGAGCGAGGTCTCATCCATAGCATGAAATCAATGGTTTGCTAAAACTGGCACGCCGATTGCTTTTCTTGGTATAGGCCCTCGGGTCACGATATCGGCGTCCAACGAAGGGCGCCTCCAGCAAAGCCGCTGATCAGGAATCCTGCGACCACGGACCGTCCGTTTCGCACGCATCCTCATCAGCGGCTTTTTGTTTTTCACCCCCAAGTTGGAGCGGCACGACCTTGTCGGGCCACGGAGAAGCCATGTCTGAGACCAAGCAGCCTCCTCTATCCTCAAGCGAACCCGCCGTCGCCCTGTGGATGTCCACCTTCGCCTTCACCATCTGTTTTGCCGTCTGGACGATCTTCGCGATCATCGGCATCCGCATCAAGGAAGATCTGGGGCTCAGCGAAGCCCAGTTCGGCCTGCTCATCGGAACACCCATCCTCACAGGCTCGCTGGTGCGCATCGTGCTCGGCGTCTGGACGACCCGCTATGGCGGCCGCCTCGTCTACACGCTGACCATGCTGGCGGCATCGCTCTCCACCCTCTTGCTTTCCCATGCCACGACCTATCCGCAGATGCTGCTCGCCGGCCTCGGGATCGGGCTAGCCGGCGGTTCCTTCGCCGTCGGCATCGCCTATGTCTCGCCCTTCTTCCCGCCGGAAAAGCAGGGCACGGTGCTCGGCATCTTCGGTGCCGGCAATGTCGGCGCGGCGCTGACCAAGTTCGTTGCGCCCCTCGTGCTGGTCGCCGCCGGCTGGCAGATGGTTGCGCAGCTCTGGGCGGCTGCGCTGATCATGGCCGCCTTCGTCTTCTGGTTCACGACGACCGATGATCCGGCCTTCCGCAGCCGCCGCGAAGGCAAGCTCCCGCAGCGCAGTCTCCGCCAGGAGTTCGCACCGCTGAAGGACACCCGGGTCTGGCGCTTCTCGCTCTACTACTTCTTTGCCTTCGGCGGCTTCGTCGCGCTGTCGCTCTGGCTGCCGCGTTATCTCGTCGGCGTCTACGGCTTCGACATCGCCACCGCCGGCATGATCGCTGCGGCCTACTCGATCCCCGGCAGCATCTTTCGCGCCTTCGGCGGCATGCTGTCGGATCGCAAGGGCGCACGCAGCGTCATGTACTGGATGTTCGGCATTTCGGCCGTCGCGACGTTGATCCTGTCGCTGCCGGCGAGTGTGTCTCCCGCAGTCTTCATCGTCGTCGTCTTCGTGCTGGGTTTTGTCATGAGCCTCGGCAAGGCTGCCGTCTACAAGCACATCCCGGTCTACTACCCGGATGGTGTCGGTGCGGTCGGCGGCGTCGTCGGCATGGTCGGCGGGCTTGGCGGTTTCGTGCTGCCCATCGCCTTCGGTCTTCTGAAGGACGCGACCGGCCTCTGGTCGAGCTGTTTCATCCTGCTCTTCGCCGTCGTCGCCGTCTCGCTGATCTGGATGCATCTGTCGATCCGCCAGATGGAACGCCGCGCCCCCTCCGTCTCTGCCGTCGCCGCGTAATCGAAGGAAACACCATGACCGAGAAACTCGTCATCATCGGCAATGGCATGGCGCCGGGGCGCATGCTGGAGCATCTGCTGGAGAAGGCGCCCGACCACTATCAGGTGACCATCTTCAACGCCGAGCCGCGGGTCAACTACGACCGCATCATGCTCTCGCCGGTGCTTTCCGGCGAGAAGGACTACGAGCAGATCATCATCCACGGTGACGGCTGGTACATCAAACACGGCATCACGCTCTACAAGGGCCACCGGATCGTCGCCATTGACCGCGATGCGAAGACCGTGACATCCGACCATGGCGTGACGGAGAGCTACGACAAGCTGGTGATCGCCACTGGATCCGTGCCGTTCATCATTCCGGTGCCCGGCAACACGCTGCCCGGCGTCATCACCTACCGCGACCTTGACGACGTGCAGGCCATGCTGCTTGCCGCCCAGTCACGCGAAAAGGCCGTGGTCATCGGCGGCGGCCTGCTCGGTCTCGAAGCTGCCGCCGGCCTTGCCGGCCGCGGCATGGACGTGACCGTCCTCCATGTCATGCCGACACTGATGGACCGCCAGCTCGACCCCGCCGCCGGCTATCTCCTGCAAAAAGAGCTGGAAGGGCGCGGCATCAAGATCATCTGCAAGGCCAACACCAAGGCGATCGTCGGCAATGGCAGGGTCGAGGGCATAGAGCTGGACGACGGCCGCATCATCCCCGCGACGCTCGTCGTCATGGCTGTCGGCATCCGCCCGAGCGTCGGGCTCGCCAAGGAAGCGGGGCTCGCCGTCAATCGCGGCATCGTCGTCGACAACGGCATGCAGACCTCCGACGGCAGCATTCTGGCGCTCGGCGAATGTGCCGAAGTGGCAGGCCAGGTCTACGGCCTTGTCGCGCCGCTCTATGAAATGGCCCGCGTCGCCGCGTCCCATCTCGCCGGCGAGCGCAGTGCAGTCTTTGTCCACTCCGATACGCCGACGAAACTCAAGGTCACCGGCATCGAGCTGTTCTCGCTCGGGGATTTCGCCGACGGTGACGACCGCGAGGAGATCGTGCTGCGCGATGCCTCGGCCGGCGTCTACAAGCGGCTGGTGCTGAAGGAAAACCGCATCATCGGCACGGTGCTTTACGGGGAGACCTCGGATGGCGCCTGGTTCAACGATCTCAAGAAGAAGGCCGTCGACATTGCCGAGATGCGCGAGACGTTGATCTTCGGCCAGGCCTACCAGGGGGGCGCCCCGCTGGACCCTATGGCGGCCGTTGCAGCCTTGCCGGATGATGCGGAAATCTGCGGCTGCAACGGCGTCTGCAAGGGCAGGATCGTCTCGACCATAACGGACAAGGGCTTGACGTCGCTGGACGACGTGCGCGCCCACACCAAGGCGTCCGCCTCCTGCGGCTCCTGCACCGGCCTCGTCGAGCAACTGATGACGCTGACGCTTGGGGAAAGCTATAATCCTGCGGCCGTCCAGCCGATGTGCGGCTGCACTGATCTCGGCCATGACGACGTGCGCCGCCTGATCAAGGCGAAGGGGTTGAAAACCATTCCCGCCGTCATGCAGGAACTGGAATGGAAAACGTCCTGCGGCTGCGCCAAATGCCGGCCGGCCCTCAACTACTACCTCGTCTGCGACTGGCCGGACGAGTATGCCGACGACTACCAGTCGCGCTTCATCAACGAGCGCGTGCACGCCAACATCCAGAAGGACGGTACCTATTCCGTCGTGCCGCGCATGTGGGGCGGGGTCACCAATGCAGGCGAACTCCGCGCTATCGCCGACGTGGTCGACAAGTTCGAGATCCCGCTGGTCAAGGTGACGGGCGGCCAGCGCATCGATCTGCTCGGCATCGAGAAGGAAGACCTGCCTGCTGTCTGGGCCGATCTTGGCAAGGCCGGTTTCGTTTCGGGCCAGGCCTATGCCAAGGGCCTGCGCACGGTGAAGACCTGTGTCGGCTCCGACTGGTGCCGCTTCGGCACGCAGGATTCCACCGGCCTCGGCATCAAGATCGAGAAGTTCATGTGGGGTTCGTGGACGCCGGCCAAGCTGAAGCTGGCTGTCTCCGGCTGTCCGCGCAACTGCGCCGAGGCGACCTGCAAGGATATCGGCGTCATCTGCGTCGACAGCGGTTTCGAAATCCACTTCGCCGGTGCCGCCGGCCTCGACATCAAGGGCACGGAGGTGCTCGGCCTCGTGAGAACGGAGGAAGAGGCGATGGAGCACATCGTGGCACTGACACAGATGTATCGCGAGCAGGCGCGTTATCTCGAGCGCATCTACAAATGGGCAAAGCGCATAGGCCTCGAGGAAATCCGCCGCCAGATCATCGGCGATGCGGACAAGCGTAAGGCCTATTACGAGCGTTTCGTCTTCTCCCAGAAGTTCGCCCAGGTCGACCCCTGGTCGGAGCGTGTCTCCGGCAAGGACAAACACGAGTTCAAGCCGATGGCGACGGTCGGCTACAATCAGGCTGCGGAGTAAACATGGACAGGACCTGGATCGCCATCGGCACCATCGCCGATATTCCGCTGCGCGGCGCCCGCTGCGTGAAGATACCACAAGGCAAGGTCGCCGTCTTTCGCACCGCGGAAAACGAGGTGTTTGCCATCGAGGACCATTGCCCGCACAAAGGCGGGCCGCTCTCGCAAGGGATCGTCCATGCCAAGGCGGTCACCTGCCCGCTGCATAATTGGGTGATTTCGCTCGAAACCGGCAAGGCCCTTGGCGCAGACGAGGGGGCGGTGAAGACCATTCCGCTGCGCAACGACAACGGCGCGCTGTTTATCGCACTTGAAAGCCTGATGATGGCGGCCGAATAGGATGGAAAATCCGGTCAAGACAACCTGCCCCTATTGCGGTGTCGGCTGCGGGGTCATCGCGACGATCGACGAAGCTGGTACCGTCTCCGTCAAAGGCGATCCGGACCATCCTTCGAATTACGGCCGGCTCTGCTCGAAGGGTGCGGCGCTGGCCGAGACGATCGACCTCGACGGTCGCCTGCTGCATCCGCAGATCGATGGCCGGCGCGCCGGGTGGAACGAGGCACTCGACCTCGTCGCCGAAAAATTCTCGCAAGCCATTGTCGAGCACGGGCCGGATTCCGTTGCCTTCTACGTCTCCGGCCAATTGCTGACCGAAGACTATTACGTCGCTAACAAGCTGATGAAGGGATTTATCGGTTCGGCGAATATCGACACCAATTCGCGGCTCTGCATGTCCTCCTCCGTCGCCGGCCACCGCCGGGCCTTCGGTTCGGACACGGTGCCGGGAACCTACGAGGATCTGGAGCTTGCCGATCTCGTCATCCTGACCGGCTCGAATCTCGCCTGGTGTCATCCCGTGCTTTACCAGCGGTTGGCGGCAGCCAAGGCCAGGCGACCTGCGATGAAGGTGGTCCTGATCGATCCGCGCCGCACGATGACGGCCGACCTCGCCGACCTGCATCTGGCCCTTCACCCCGATACGGATGTGGCGCTCTTCGTCGGCCTTTTTGCGCATCTGGTGGCAAACAACGCTGTCGATCAGAACTATGTCGCCGCGCATACGACGGGTTTTGCCGAAACCTTTGCCGCCGCTTCGAACGTGTCTTTTGCCGACGTGCTGGAGCAGACCGGTCTTCCGGCCATGCAACTCCGCGAGTTCTATTGCCTTTTCACGACGACGGAAAAGGTCGTGACCTGCTACAGCCAGGGCGTCAACCAGTCGTCCTCTGGCACCGACAAGGTCAACGCCATTCTCAACTGCCACCTCGCCACCGGCCGCATCGGCCGGCCGGGCATGGGGCCGTTTTCGCTGACCGGCCAGCCGAACGCCATGGGCGGGCGCGAGGTCGGCGGGCTTGCCAATATGCTTGCCGCCCATATGGCGATTGAAAGTGCAACGGATCGCGACCGCGTCCAGCGCTTCTGGCAATCGCCGACGATTGCCGACAAGCCGGGGCTGAAGGCGGTGGATTTGTTTCAGGCCGTGGCGGAGGGGCGCATCAAGGCGCTTTGGATCATGGCGACAAACCCTGTCGTCTCAATGCCGGATGCCGATGCCGTAGAAACGGCGCTCAAGGCCTGTGCCTTCGTCGTCGTCTCCGACATCCTAGAAGAAACCGATACCACCCGTCACGCCCATGTACTGCTTCCTTCGCTTGGCTGGGGAGAGAAAGACGGCACGGTCACCAATTCGGAACGGCGCATCTCCCGCCAGCGCAATTTCCTCGATGTGTCGGGTGAGGCGAGGGCAGACTGGTGGCAGCTTGCCGAGGTTGGCCGGCGCCTCGGTTTCAAGGACGCCTTTGACTACGGTTCGCCCACACGGATCTTCCGGGAGCACGCAGCACTTTCGGCTTTCGAGAATGCGGGCCAACGCGACTTCGATATCGGCGCCTGCAGCGAGTTGGAGGGCCAGGCTTACGATGCGCTTCCCCCTTTCCAATGGCCGCAGCCCGAGGGCAGCGAACCGGTAGAGCGGCGCTTTTTCGCCGATGGCGGCTTCTATCATACGGACGGCAAGGCCCGGTTCATTGCCATCGAGCCGGTTACCTGCGATCGCGCCGATACGGCCTGCCCCTTCACGCTGAACACGGGTCGCATCCGCGACCAGTGGCATACGATGACCCGCACGGGAAAAAGCGCGCGTCTCTCCACCCATATCGCCGAACCCTTTGCCGAGCTGCATCCACGCGACGCAATGGAGATTGGTGTTGGCAATGCCGGTCTCGTCGAAATCGAGAGCCCGCGGGGCAAGGTGATCGTGCGCGCACTCATCACGGAGCGCCAGGCACGCGGCAGCATCTTCGTGCCGATGCACTGGAACGACCAGTTTTCGGCGCAGGCCCGCATCGACGCGGTGGTGCCGTCTATCGTGGACAGCATCTCCGGCCAGCCGGCGTCGAAAAACGTGGCCGTGGCGGCTCGACGGTTCAAGGCGGCGCACTATGGCTTCGCCGTCTCGCAGGGCAAGCCGAAGGGGCTTGATGCCAGCTATTGGGCATTGGCGAAGGCGGAGGGCGGCTGGCGGGTGGAGCTTGCCTTTGATCAACCGGTCGAGGATTGGAGCGCCTGGTGCCGCCGCACCTTCGCGGTGCCGGATGGCGTTGAGCCGCTCGGTTACGTCGATCGTCAGACCGGCGATCTTCGGCTTGCGTTCTTTGACGGGCCGCACCTGCGCGCCGCCCTGTTTCTCGCCCGCGAACCGGTCGCCGTCGCTCGGAACTGGGCGATTGCGCAACTGACGGCCGAACACGCTAACCTGCGCAAGCGCTTTGCCCTGGTCGCCGGCCGGCCAGGTGCCGACAAGCCGGATCCCGGCGCGAGCGTCTGCGCCTGCTTTGGCGTCGGGGTCAACCAGATCGTCGCCGCTGTGCGCGGCGGCAGCCACAGTGTCGAAACCGTCGGCAGGCAGCTCAATGCCGGAACCAATTGCGGCTCCTGCCGAGCCGAGATCAAGGGGATCATCGATGGATGTCTTGCCGCAGCCGCGGAGTGATGGACCGCCGCGCATGGAGCCGCTCGCCAAGCTCCCGGTGTTCTGGGCGCTGGAAGGAAAGCGTGTCGTCGTCGCCGGCGGTTCGGATGCCGCCGCCTGGAAGGCAGAGCTGCTCGCCGCCTGCGGCGCGCATGTCGATGTCTATGCGGAAGCGTTCGACGAGACGTTCGAAACGTTGCTCTCTCGCGCACCAGATCACCCGGCCGCTAAATTTACACCGCATCGGCGGCATTGGGCGCCGGATGATCTTGGCGGTGCCTCGCTCGCTATTGCAGACTGCGAGGATGAAGCGGATGCGCGGACGTTCTCCGCTGCCGCACGCGCAGCTGGCGTGCCGGCCAACGTGATCGACAAGCCGGAATTCTGCCAGTTCCAGTTCGGCTCCATCGTCAACCGCTCGCCCGTCATCATCGCGATCTCGACGGATGGGGCAGCCCCGATCCTGGCACAGACCATCCGCCGCAAGATCGAGGCGCTGTTGCCGCGCAGCCTGAAAAGCTGGGCGACACTGGCGCAGTCGCTACGCGACGCCGTCAACCGGCGTCTTGCACCAGGCCAACAGCGCCGCGCCTTCTGGGAACGCTTTTCCGATCTCGCCTTCGCAACAACGGATACGCCGGAGGAGGGCGTAGGCGGGGTGCTTCTTGCTGATGCCGAAAGGCTCGCGGAAGCCCCCGCCATCGGCTCCGTCGCGCTGGTCGGCGCCGGCCCGGGCGATGCCGAGCTTCTGACCCTCAAGGCCGTGCGCGCCTTGCAGGCCGCCGATGTCATCCTCTTCGATGATCTGGTGTCGACGGAGGTTCTGGAACTCGCCCGCCGCGAGGCGACGCGCATGCGGATCGGCGGGCACGACGGGCGGACGCTATACCGGCCGGCGGACGTTGGCGACATGTTGGCCAAGCTCGCCAAGGCGGGAAAGCGCGTCGTCTGTTTGACGCCCGGCGATCCGATGATGCTCAGCGGTGCCGGCGAGGTGATGGCGCGCCTTGGCCGCGAAAACATCCCTGTCCATGTCGTTCCCGGCATCCCCGTCGCCACACCCCGACCAGCCTTGGTCGGCCGGCGGTACCACCCTCGATCAGGCAGTGCCGCCAGCTATGGTGAAAGCGGCGGTGCCGTCGCTCGCACAGGCGATCACGATATGCCCATAGGGTTCGCGCCACTCGCTGTGGATATGGGTGTTCCGCTCCAGATCGAGGCTCGCGCTCACCTCCACGCCGTCCTGCCGGAACGCGACCGGCTGGCCGTTCACCGTCAGCCAGAGCAGCGGGGTTTGGCTTTGCGCCCGTATTGACAGCTGTTGGCGTCCGGGACCGTCGGGCACGACCGAGGCGTCGAGGCTGAGGCCCGGTGTTTCCGACCGGTCCGTTGAGATAGAGGTGGGCAGTTCCGAAAGCTCGGGCGTTCGTGCCGGCGTTTCGCGGTAGGTGCCGGTCTGTTCGAAGGCGTAGGCATAGCCCAGCAATGCCGTGTCGTCCCAGGCCCGGCCGGCAAAGGTCAGCCCGGCCGGCATTGCGATATCGGCCAGCATTCCCATCGGAACGGTCACCGTTGGAATACCCAGATGGCGGATCGCCAGATTGCCGTTGGCGACCCAGGTGCCGTTCCGCCAGGCAAGATCCGCCGAAATAGGGTTCACATCGGCGTCCGCCGGACCGATGTCGGCAACGGCCGGGAAGATCACTGCATCAAGCCCAAGCCTGTCCATCCAGGCTTCGAAATCGACGCGCCGGGTTTCCTCAAGCCCCCTGAAGCCTTCGGCCAGATCGGGAATCTCGGTGAACGAGGCGACGGGATGGTTGCGCAAATGGGCGGCATAGCCGGAAATGCTGTCGTCGAAACCGTGATACTGGTCGGGCAGGCTGCCTTTCGGGGCAGGGAAGATGTGGGCGCTGTCGACATCGGTCAGTCGCGACAGATTGGGGTCGGCATTGGCCGCAAGGAAATCGTTCCAGGCCCAGGCCGACAGATCGACGATCTCGCGGTGCAGATAGTCGGGGCTGACGAGGCCGCGCGTCGAAATGGTCGGCGCACCCGGCCGGTCTCCCTCGTAGTTGCTGATGATCGGGAAATCGGTGACCACCACCTCGGCGCCGGCCGCCTCGAGCGCCGCCCGTGCCGCCACACAGAGTGCCAGCATCGAGGCGCGCGTTTCGATCCGCCGGCCAGTCGCGCCACCGATACCCACCGTCCCGCCGGTTCCCGCTTCCGGATCGGCGTTGATATACATTGCCGGCAGGCCGAAGCGCTTGCCCGCAAGGCTCGCCGTGCGGGCAAGCCCGGCATAGGATTGCGGTCGGATTTCGGAGGCTTTCGGGATCGATACCCAGGTCTGGCGGCGCCAGAGATCACCGCGGCTGTCGGGATCGTCGGCGACGATGATATCGAGCAGTTCCAGCATGTCCGCCATCGAACGGCTGTGCGGCACCACGACGTCCATGGTCGGCACGAGCGGCCAGTTGCCGCGCACGGAAATCACGCCGCGGCTTGGCGTATAGGCGCAGAGCCCGTTGTTGGCGGCGGGTGCGCGCCCGCTGGACCAGGTTTCCTCGCCAAGTCCGAAGGCTGCGAAGCTCGCCGCTGTCGCCGTCCCCGATCCGTTGGAGGAGCCCGACCCGAAGGCGGCGGTCAGCCAGTCGGCATTGTAGGGGGATTCCGCGCGCCCGTAGACCCCGCGTTGCATGCCGCCATTGGCCATCGGCGGCATGTTCGTCAGTCCGATCAACACCGCACCCGCGGCGCGTAGCCGGGAAATCGCAAAGGCATCCTCTGTCGCGATCAGATCGGCAAAGGCCGGTGAGCCCGCGGCGACGCTCAGCCCTTTGACCTTGTAGCTGTCCTTGGCGGTATAGGGGATGCCGTCGAGCGGACCGAGGCTTTCACCACGCGCGCGCCGCAGGTCCGAAGCCTGCGCATCGGCGAACATGTCGGGATTGAGCACAGGCACGGCATTGAGGGTGATGCCGTGGCGGTCGTAGTACGCAATGCGGTTCAGATAGGCCGCGACCAGAGCGACGCTGGTCGTCTCGCCCGACTCGAGTGCTGCGCGCAACATATCAATCGAAGCTTCGACAACCTTCATCAGTGCCCTCCTGCACGGTTTTGCGTCACCGCCGGGAGCACGACTGTGGCCTTCGGCAATGCGGCTCGACGGTTGTAGGGCGTGGTTTTTTCAGGGGCAATGTCTCATCTGGGATAGAGACGGATACCGCCTCTGCGGGATTGCGGATACAGCACGATTGCATCTGGCGGAATGGTGGAGCAATGCTACGATTCTGAACGGCCGATCAGCGGCCTCCAAAAGAAAAGGAAGAAGGATGGAGCAGTCCGCCCTGATCGAAATCGGTTTGCCGGCCGCTGTCTTCATCATCATGGCCGGCATCGGCCTGACGCTCGCCCCTTCCGATTTCCACCGTGTCGTCATGCGGCCGAAGGCCCTGATCTGGGGTATCGTGGCAGCGCTTCTGCTCCTCCCCCTCGCAAGCATGTCGATTGCGATGTTTATGGACCTGCCGTCCGAAATCGCGGTCGGCCTGGTCATCGTTGCCGCCTGCCCGATCGGCACCACATCCAGCCTGTTTTCCTATCTGGGCCGGGGAGACCTTGCGCTGTCGATCGCTTTGAGCGCTCTCGGCTGCCTTGTCGCGATTGCAACGCTGCCGTTGTTTGCGAACTTCGCGATCGAGCGCTTCAGCGACGGCGATGTTCGTGTCTACCTGCCCGTGCTGCGCACGATCGGCATGATGCTGGTCATCATCCTGCTTCCTGTCATCCTCGGCATGTGGGTCCGGCACAAGGTGCCGGCCCTCGCTGCCCGCGCTGAAAAGATGGTTGGCGCCTTTGGCCTTGTGGTGCTGGTGGTCTTGATCGTCGGCATCGGCATCTCGGTCTACGGTCGATGGGCGGAAATCCTTGTCAGCGCCGGGCCTGCCGTCCTTGTGCTGGTCATTTGCGGCGTGGCAATCGGTTTTCTCGGCTCGCGCCTGCTCCGCCTGTCCCCCGCCGAGGCGATGGCGGTGACAACGTCGATCAGCATTCGAAACGCGGCTGTCGGCATGTTGCTGGCAATCACCATGATGAATTCGCCGGAAATAGCCGTACCGCCCGCGCTGTTCGGATTGCTGATGTACGCCGTCGGCTTCGGTCTCGTTGCCTATGGTCGCATGACTATAAAACCAACCTCTTAAGGGCCTGACGCGTCGGTTTTCAGATCGAAGCCGGCGCTGTCCCCAAACCTTGCTGCCAGGGGCACCGGTAGTGCTCCGCGCCCGGCTGCGCCCAAACAAGCGTTCGATTCCGCGCTGCGCACGTTTGCCGAAATTCCGCTAGATTGACCGGCCAGCGATTTCATCACACAGTGATGGCACCGCAGTCGGGAGGTGGTGATGGACCATGTCCGCAATTTCGCGCCAGTCACTGCAGAGGACGGGATCGTTGCCTCGAGCGTTTACTCGGCTGGCAGGCGCATCGCTGATATTCCCATCGAAGAGGCCGGCCAGTGGGCTGGCAAGGACGGTCACGTCGTCTGGATCGGGCTTCTGGAGCCGAGCCGCGAGCTTCTCCTGCGTGTCCAGGCACAGTTCAACCTGCATGACCTCGCGATCGAGGATGCCGAGCACCCGCATCAGCGCCCCAAGCTGGAGCAATATGGCGATGCGCTGTTCATCGTCGCGCGCACCGCGCAACTGATAGAGCGCCGCGTCACCTTCGGCGAAACGCATCTTTTTGTCGGCAAGGGCTACATCGTCAGCGTGCGGCATGGGCCATCGACCTCCTACGCCACCGTTCGCGAGCATTGGGAAAGCTGTCCGCATTCGCTGGCCAAGGGCGAGGATTTCGTCCTCTACGCCATTCTGGATTTCATCATCGACAATTACATGCCCGTGCTGGAGCAGCTCGAATACGAGGTCGAGGAGATCGAGGACAAGGTTCTGGTCAAGCCCATGACCGGCAGCGAGATCGAACGGCTCTACATGATGCGCCGTGATCTCCTGCGGCTGCGCAATGCGGCACTTCCGCTGGTCGAGGTCTGCCGGCGGCTGACGAGTTCCGATCTGCCGCAAATCCAGGCGGCGATGCATCCGCTGTTTCGGGACGTGTCCGATCACATCCGCACAGTGCAGGAAAAGATCGACAGCCTGCGCGAGGTGCTGGCCTTCGCCTTCGAGGCGAGCCTTCTGGTCGGCCAGAGCCAGGAAACGGCGATTTCCAAGAAGCTTGCCTCGTGGGCGGCGATCCTTGCCGTGCCGACCGCGCTTGCCGGCATCTACGGCATGAATTTCAACGACATGCCGGAACTGAGGATGGAATACGGCTATCCGATGGTGCTCACCGCAATCATTGCGACCTGCTCGTTCCTGTACTGGCGGTTTCGCAAGAATGGCTGGTTGTGAGGTTAGAGCGGCCTGCCCCGGTCGTCCTCAAGCCACTTGTCGAAGAAATAGGCGATCTGCTTGTGCCACCACGGCCAGTCATGGCTTGCGTCGGTCCCCCAGAAGTCCACCCAGGCCGGAATGTTCTTGTCGCGTAGCACGGCCTCCAGACGATGTGTATCCTCGAGCATCGCGTCTTCCCAGGCCCCCTGGCCACAGCAGAAAAACAGGCGGCGCGAGCCTATGCGATCCAGCAGATGATGGTCGTTCAAACCCGCAAGATAATTGACCGGCGAGTTGAAGTAGATCTGGCCGTCCAGCGCATCGCCGAAAAAATGGCGGGTGGAGTAAACACCGCTCAGCGCGATCACGCCGGCAACCCGGTCGGGAAAGCGGAACAGGAAATTGCTGGCGTGAAAGGCGCCCATGGAACAGCCCGACAGGACCGGTGCGCGTCCGCCGATGGCGAGAATCTCCGGCAGCAGTTCCTCGTTTACATAGCGGAAATAGGATTCGTGTCGGGCGATCCGGGCCGGCAGGTCATGGCCGTTGGAAAAGAAGCTCTCGCCGTCGATGCCATCGACGGTCCACACCCGCAATTCTCCCGATTCGATGCGATCAGCGAGCGCGCCGATGCCGCCGGAATCCTCATATTGGTAGAAGCGCCCGTTGGAGGTGGGGAAGACCAGGACCGGCTGGCCGGCATGGCCGTAGGTCTTGAACTCCATCTCTCGCCCGAGATGATGGCTGAAGCGCTTGTGGTATTCGATCTGCAACGGCTAACGCTCCACGTCCTGGATGAAGCGCACGATGGCTTTCACCTCTTCGAAATCCTCTGAACGGAACTGATAGGCTGCGTTGCCCATAGCCCGGCTGAACACGTCCTCGATCGGTGCGAAATGCACGATCCTGTCGCCATGGGTAGCGAGAATGGCCCGATGGTCGTTGACATAGCGAATATGGTTCTTGCGGCTGGCATAGCCGGTGTAGTAGCGCCCCGTGAACGGTCCGCCAACCTTGTTGTTGACGATCATCTCAGCCCATTCGCGATAGACATCCATGTCGTACGAATAGTTGATGGCGTCGGTCATCCATGCGCCCGGCGGGCGCATGTTGATTTCGAGCGCGACGATCCGTTTGTCGCCGCGGGTCTCGAAGAATTCGATGTGGAAGAATTTCTCGCGGATGCCGAAAGCCTTCACGGCGGCTCGTCCGGCCTTTTCCACCGCGGGGTCGACGAAGGGCAGGCAATAGTAGTTGAGGTGCGAATTGGTGTTCACCACCTCCATGATGCTCTGCTCGAAACGATGGCTGGCGGCAAACACCACCCGGCCATCGCGATCCACCAGGCCGTCATAGGTCAGCACGATGCCGTCGATGAATTCTTCGGCGACATAGCTGACGCCCGGCAGCTTCGCCGTCTCGAAAGCGTCGAGACCCGCGTCGTCGCTCAGCTTCACCGTGTTGCTGGCGCCCGAGCCCTGATCCGGCTTGATAACGATGGGATAGCCGACCTCAGCAATGAAAGCCTCCACACCCGCCCGGTCGACATATTTGTGCTGTCGGATCGTTTCGACGCCCGCCTTCTTGAAGAAGGCGCTCATCTTCGATTTGTGCTTCAGATTCTTGACGAAATCGCTGCGAATACCCGGAATGTTGAAATCGGTGCGGATCGCGGCGTCCTGTTCCAGCCAATGCTCGTTGAGCGATTCGAAGCGATCGATGCGGCCCCAGCGATGGATGAAATGGCCCATGGCGCGCAGCACCTGATCGGCATCCTCCATGTCGGCGATGCGGTAATACTCGCTCAGGGCATTTTTCAGCCTAGGAGCGAGATGATCGTAGGCGGTATCGCCAACACCCAGAACCATGGCGCCGGCCTTATGGAGGCGGTCGCAGAATTCGGTGCCGTTTGCAGGAAAATGCGGAGAAAAGAACACGAACTTCACGAGCAGCAGACTCCCGAGAGGCTCGAGGGATACTCGCCCTCGCACATTAGCCGACGCCGAAGTGTTAAAGAAGTCGCGCGCAAACGCAAGCTTGCATGGTTTCGGCCGTATCGATCGCCCGTGCGGTTGCACGTGCTCGCAGCTAGAAGCGGCCGCTCGCCTCCAGCATCATACGGTCTTCACTAGGCTCCAACCATTTTCCATTGATGAAGAGCAGGTTTCGCATCTGCGCCTCACGCGGCGAGGATTTTGGCGAGCGGTGAGCCGGCCTGGATTTCGATGATGGTGGGCACGTTGCGGGTGGCGGAGGCTTTCAGTTCGCTTTCCAGCTCGGCGAGCGAGGTCGGGCGGGAGGCTTCGCAGCCGAGTGCCTTGGCGAGGCCGACGAAGTCGGGGGTGAAGATGTCGACGCCGATCTGCGGGATGTCGCGCTCGGCCATGAAGGCCTTGATCTCGCCGTAGCTGGTGTTGTTCCAGATGACGACGGCGGTGGCGATGCCCGCTTCCACCGCGCTTGCCAGTTCCTGCACGGAGAATTGCAGGCCGCCGTCGCCGATCAGGCAGACGGAGGGACGGTCGGGTGCGCCGAGTTTGGCGCCGAAGGCGGCGGGCAGGCCGTAACCGAGCGTGCCGTAGCCGGTGGAGGAGTTGAAGAAGGAGCGAACCTGCGGTGCCTGGTAGAACTGGTTGACGGCATAGACCGGCTCGGTCTGGTCGCCCGCAACGGTCGCATCGGGCAGAGCTTTGGTGATGACCTCCATCAGCTTGCCATGGGTGCGGCAGGCGGGCCACAGCCCGGCATCCAC